>CAYGXO010000066.1:0-140641 GCA_964353885.1 uncultured Spirochaetaceae bacterium | reverse complement strand
GACCACGAACTCCTTCGGCGAGGCGTCCTCCACGGGGGGCTCGATCCGCGGCGGCTCCACCGCGGCGCTCTGCTCGGCCTCCGGCGGCTCCGCCTGCTGCAGGGCAGGCTCTTCTCCCCTTTGCGTGACGCAGGAAAGCGCCGTGAGCAGGACGGGAATCAGAACGAGAAGCTTCCGGATGCCCGCTTTCATCCCGATTCAATTCTATCGATCGGACTCCCATTTGTCAAAGATATTTCCCGTCCGCCGCCCTCCCCTTGATGAGGCTGTCCGGCTCCGCTATTGTGTATCCATGTTCAAGGTATTGCTGCCGGGGACGTTCGACCCCCCCACGAACGGTCACCTGAATATCCTGCGAAGGGCGTCGCGTCTTTTCGACGAGGTGGAGGTCGTGATCGCGGCGAACCTCGAGAAAGAGCACCTGTTCACACCCGAGGAGCGGCTGGCGATGATGAAAGCCCTCGCTCAGGACATGAAGAATGTGACCGTGACGATATGGGGCGGGTTGATCGTGGATTTCGCCGAGAAGATCGGAGTCTCCGTGATCCTGCGCGGCGTGCGCGCGCTAGCGGACTTCGACTACGAGTTCGAGCTGTCCCTCATGAACAGGTCCCTGAACACGAAAATCGAGACGATTTTTCTGCCCACGGACCAGAAATACTCCGTCCTGCGCTCCTCCGCGATCAAGGAGGTTGCGCGATTCGGGGGGGACGTCTCGGGCATGGTCCCGCCGATCGTCGCGCGAGCGCTGAAGGAGAAGCTCGCCGCCAGCCCCACGACGGCCTCCTCGAGCCCCGCATCGAGGGCTGGCGCGCCTTGACATTCTCGGACCGATAGTGTAGTTTTCGCGTACTTTACCAAATCAATCCACTTTCGAGGTGATGTGCAATGGCTTTGCCGAAAAGAAGACAATCGAGGGCGAGAGGGCGCCAGAGACGGGCCGCGAATATGCGCCTGGCCGTCCCGACGCTCGTGGAATGCAGCAACTGCGGCAACAGGGTCATGCCCCACAGGGTCTGCCCCAAGTGCGGGTTCTATCGCGGCAAGCAGATCCTCAAGCCCGAGGAGATATCCTGATCCGCGGCCTGAGACGTTTTCACTCTCTCAATACCATTCTACAGGAGGTTGCGCAGTATGGACGAGTTGTTTGAGAAAATGAAGAAACTCATAGCCGACAGGCTCGAAATCGAAGAGGCGAAGATCACGCTTGATTCTTCTTTCCGCCAGGACCTCGGCGCCGACAGTCTTGACACCTACGAGTTGGTGTACGCTATCGAGGAGGAGTTGGGCATCAGCATTCCCGACGAGAAGGCGAACGAGTTCGAAACGGTGCGCGACGCGCTGGAATACATCCGCTCGCAGACGAAGAAATAGGAAGTTTTTGTTCAAGAAGATCAGACGGACGGCCGCGGCGATGCGGCCGGATAGAAAGAAGGAGCTCCAGCTTTTCGAACGGCATTCGGGCATACGCTTTCGGGAGCTGGAGTCCCTCAATCAGGCCTTCACCCACCGCTCCTATGCGCACGAAGCAGCCGAGACTGGCGAGAACAACGAGCGATTGGAGTTCCTCGGCGACTCCGTGCTCGGCATGGTCGTGAGCGAGTACCTCTACCAGACCCTCACCGACCAGGCCGAAGGGGAGCTCGCGCGCATCAAGAGCTTCGTCGTGAGCGAGGCGAGCCTCTCGGAGATCTCAAAGAAGCTGCGCGTCGACAATTTCATCCTCATCGGCAAGGGCGAGGAGTACTCGGGCGGCAGGTCCAAGAAGGCGATCCTCGCCGATGCCCTCGAGGCGATCCTCGGCGCCTACTACCTGGACTCCGGGTTCCTCCCTGCCCGCAAGTTCGTCCGCCAGCTCCTCATCCCTGAAATCAACAAAGTCCTCGAAGACCGCCACGCAAAGGACTACAAGACGCTGCTTCAAGAATACGTCCAGAAGCGGATGAAGACCTACCCGCACTACAAGGTGGTGCAGAAGGCCGGGCCTGACCACGATCGGACGTTCTGGATCGAGGTGCACGTCGGGGGACGGTCCTTTGGGGCTGGCAAGGGGAAGAACAAGAAGGAGGCCGAGCAGGACGCCGCCCGACTGGCCTACGAGGGCATGCACGCGGCGGCAGGTTCGTCAGGACCTGCGGGAGCCCCTAGGGCGGCAGCCCTCGCGCCCCACCGGGGCGCGGAGGCGGGAGCCCACAGGGACCGGCCGCAGGCCGCGGCGCAGCGCGAGATTCGCCGACCGCGAGGCTAGACTCCCCCCATTCTCTCCGTGTAGAACCTTCCCGCGATATCGAGGAGTTTCTCCTTCTCGTTCAGCGCGGGATCCTCCAGGACGGCCTGCAGCAGAGCCGCGAGGATCGTGCCGACCGCCGGCCCGGGTCCGATCCCGAGCCGAGCCATGACATCGGAGCCGTCCACCGCGAGCTCGCGGACGCTGAAAGCACGATCGCCTTCCCGCACCGCGCGCACCCTCGCTGCGAGCTGCGAGAGCCCGAGCGGGAGCCCCCGAGGGAACGCATCGGCGTTTTCGGCGCACATCCCGATTTGGTCCGCCCGGCGCAGGGCGAGCAGATCGTCGATCGCATCCTCACCGACCCGGGCGATGAAACGGCGCACGGCGGCATCAGACCATTCCTCCTGGTAATTGAACATGTGGTGCTCGACAAGGTGCGTCACCCTGCGGACAACTGCCGTCGGGAACCGGAGGCGCAGGAGGATCGACGAGGCGAGCTCACGCGAGAGCTTTTCATGGCCGTGGAACGTGGGCCGGCTGCCCTCGTCCATGAGCAGGGAGCGCGGCTTGCCGACGTCATGCAGCAGCGCGGCAAGACGAAGCTCGATTGAGGAGCGGGGCGCCGCATCGCAGGCGCGCAGAGAATGGGTGAACACGTCGTAGCAGTGCAGATCGCCCTGGGCGACGCCGACGCCTTCGCAGAGCTCGGGAAGAACCACTCCGAGGATTCCCGTCCCACGCATCAGCTCCAGGCCGACAGATGGAACAGGGGAGGCGAGGATTTTCAGAACCTCGTCCCTCACGCGCTCGGGTGAAACCCCCGCTACGACGTCGAGGGTGCGGGGAATGGCCCGCAGGGTCTCGGAATCGACGCTGAAGCCGAGCTGCGCGGCGAACCTGCAGGCCCGCAGCGGGCGAAGCCCGTCCTCGCGGAATCGCTCCTCGGGAACCCCGATCGCGCGGATGAGCCGGCTCGCGAGATCGCGCGCCCCTCCGTGAGGGTCTTCCATCCGCCCTGCGAGCAGGTCGTAGGCCATCGCGTTGATGGTGAAGTCCCTCCGCGAGAGGTCATCGAGGATCGACGGAGCGAAGGAAACGCTGTCGGGCCGCCTGCCGTCGCTGTAGCCCGACTCGGTGCGGAAAGTGGTGACCTCGAATCGGGCGCCCTGGAACAGGACCGTGACAGTGCCGTGGCGGATCCCTGTCGGGACGACCCTTTTGAAAAGCGCGCTCACCTGCTCGGGCAGGGCGTCGGTCGCGATGTCGAGGTCGGCGAGGCTCCTGCCCATCAGCAAGTCGCGCACGGCTCCGCCGACAAGGTGGCACTGGAACCCATGCGATGCGAAGACGGCGGCGAGGCTTTTCGCGACTCGGGGGATGCGCATCACGGCATAGAGTAAAGCGGGATCGGACGAGGGATGTCAATAAAAAAAACCGCCCCCCAGGGGGCGGTTTTCATCCGGGCGCCCTTCAGCAGGGCGGTCCGCTCTATCGAAACAGCTGCAGGACGGTCTGGGGCTTCGTGTTGGCCTGCGCGAGCATCGCGGTGGCGGATTGCACGAGGATCTGGTCCCTCACGAAGTCAACCATCTGCTGCGCCATGTCCACGTCGCGGATCAGCGATTCCGCGGCCTGGAGGTTCTCGGCCCCCACGTCCAGTCCCTTCATCGCGTAGTCCAGCCGGTTCTGATACGCGCCCAGGTCGGCCCTCTGCTTGTTGATCTTCTTGAGGGCCGCGTCGATCAGGCCGATCGCCATGTTCGCCCTGTCGGGCGAGGATAGAGAGATGAAGGTGGCGCTGCTGGGCAGGCCGTTTGTGCCCTGCACCCCGAGGCCCTGAGCTGTCATCGTGCCGATATGGACCTGGATCCTCTGGTCCATGTTCGCGCCGATGTGCAGCCACATGCTCGCGGTGACGGCATTCTCGCCCATCGCCCGCGCGAACCGGCCCGTGAGCAGGTTCATGCCGTTGAACTGGGCATGGGACGCGATCCTGTTGATCTCGTCCACGAGCTGGGAGACCTCCACCTGGATCTGCATCCTGTCCTCGGTGGAGTAGATGCCGTTGGAGGCCTGGACGGAGAGCTCGCGCAGCCTCTGGATGATGTCCTGGCTCTCCTGCAGGTACCCCTCGGCCGTCTGGATGAAGGAAATGCCGTTCTGCGCGTTCATCGAGGCCATCCGCAGGCCCCTGATCTGCGAGCGCATCTTCTCGGACACGGCAAGCCCCGACGCGTCGTCGCCCGCACGGTTGATGCGGAGCCCCGACGAGAGCTTCTCCATGTCCTTGTCAGCGGCGATGTTGTTGAACTTCAACTGCCGCTGGGTGAAGAGGGCGCTCATGTTGTGATTGATGATCATCGAATCCTCCTTGACCCCGTGTGCCGGACATCCATGTCCGGCCGATTGCCCCGGCGGAAACCCGCGGGGCGGTGACGCCGGAGGCGTCCCCTTATAATGGTCGGAACAATGACAGAGCGCTTGAGAGTTTTCGTCGATTGCGCGAAACCCGGAAAACGGGTATTCTGCCTTCCGTGAGGGGAGGGGACGGCGCATCGCCCAAGAGGGGCCTGCTGTTCATCGGCGGGGCGGGCCCCGACAGAGAATCGCTCGGCGAGCGGCGGGATGAGGTATCGCTCGTGGTCGCCGCGGACGCGGGCTTGCTCCTCGCTCTCGAGCTGGGAATCGAGCCGGATCTCGTGGTCGGCGACATGGATTCGCTCGCCGACAGGAGCCTCCTCGACCGGTTCCCTCCCGATCGGGTGCTCCGTTTTCCGCCGGATAAGGACGAGACGGACACGGAGATCGGGCTTCGCGTGCTGCGCGAGCGGGGCTGCGTCGCGGTCACGATTGCCGGAGGCGGGGGCGGGCGAGTCGACCACCTCCTCGCGATCGCCGCGCTCTTCGAGAGGGAAAATCCGCCCCGCCGGTGGGTGACCGATCGCGCGGACATCCGCCTGATCGAGGGGGAGTGCGATGTGGTGGGATGTGAGGGGAGCACGGTCTCCTTCCTCCCTCTCGGCCCCCAGGCCAGCCGGATGCGCTCGGAAGGGCTCGCCTGGCCCTTGGACGGACTCTGTTTCCGCAGGGGGTATGGCGGGATCAGCAACAGGGTGACAGCGCGGAGAGCGCGCGTCGAGGTGAGGACAGGAAAGCTACTGATGATACGGATCCTGGGCGAGGTTTCGCGATGATCGAGAAGAGCCGCCTGGAGGAGCTCTCGACTGCGCTTCCGGATAAAGAGCGCAAGGAGCTTCTGGACAGGATCGCCCGGCGGATGGAGCAGGAGGAAGGCGAGGATGCGGTCCCCGTCGAGCTGAAGGAAGACGAGAGGGAGAAGATCATCTCCTACGAGATGAAGCGCGCGGGGTGGTGGGTCCAGTTCATCCTGTGGCTTCGCACCTTCTTTTCGGGAAAGAGGCGCAAGGACGTGTACCTGGACATCCGCCTGCGCCAGTTGAAGGCGCGCATTCGCGGCGCGAATCCCAACCTCACCGGCTTCGACACTCGGGACCTGACGCCCAAGTTCGCCCGCCGGCTGTACGACATCTACCTCCGCCTCCAGCCGCTCGTGCCCGTCTACCATTCGCTGGGGACCGACAAGGCCGTGAAGGGAGCAGCCTACACGTTCCTTCTGGAGCGCCGCTACGCGCAGGCGAAGAAGAGCATCGAGGAGTTCGTCACAGGCGAGGAAATGGAGGAGATCTTCGCCCAGACCGGCCAGTCCGACGAGATCAGAAAGAAGCTCTCCCTGCGGCTGAACGACTACATCCGCATGGTTCCCGAGAGCCTGATCCTCAAGCTCGAAGAAGAGTGCCGGCTGCACCTCTCGCTCTCGAAGCTCGCCTCCTTCCCGTTCGCGAGCCTGTTCCGCTATTTCAACCATCTGCTGCCCGACACCTCCGATCCGAAGTATCCGTCCTTCGAGCACGCCCCCGTCATGCTCACCCTCGATCTGCTGGAGAAGTTCCACCTCGCCATCAGCCTCCTGGGCCGCTCCGCCCCCGAGTACCTGGCCGCGGAAGAGCCCGTCGCCTTCTACGCCCTGGTCCGCTCGGGCCTGCGGCCGGCCGAGGAGAAGGACTTCTCGAAGGTCGGGGCGGAGCTCGGCCGCCTGCGCGCCGAGACACTGGAGCTGGCGAATGAGGTGCAGTCCTTCGAGAAGACCGTGCCCCTGCTCGACCTGATCCGCTACTTCCGGCGGGACCCATGGTACCAGCTCATGTTCAATCCGCCCCGCCTGTACCTGAAGAGCCTCTGCTTCTCGACGCTGAAGGTCCGCGTCGGGCAAGAGCTGGAAGAGAGGCTTGGCAGCATCAGGGAGAGGGTGATCGCCCGCAAGATCCAGGACCTGCTGAAAGGCCAGCGTTTCATCGAGTTTTCCTACTTCAAGGAGAACCCCGACTTCGACTTCCGAAAGCTCTCACTCCCCTTCTTCACGCACCTCCGAAGCCTCGCCCTCGCATACAACTATCTCCTCCAGCAATACAAGGGCGCGATCCAAGAGGCGGTGCAGGTCGTGAGCAATACGGCCCTCGCGAACAATAGGATTACGCAGACCCGCCTGATGCAGAACGCATCGGCCCTAGAGGATCTCGAGGCGCGCATCGTTCTCTTCGACAGGTCGCTGTCGCCTGACGAGGAGGACGGGAAGCAGCTGGGACGGTTCCGCTTCGGCGTCGCCACGGACCTCCTCCTACAAAAGAGCTATCGCGCTTTCATCGCCCAGAAGGACAAGGAGGTCAGGGAACTCGTGGACAAGGTGAAGGAGCACCTGGCGGGGATCCGAAAGATCTTCGACGAGATCCGAACGAGCACGTTCGAGAACACTCGCTCGCTGCTGAAGGTCCTGCATCTGTACCGCGGGAAAACCCAGACCCTCGGCCAGATCCTCAACGCGCGTTCCGAGGGCATCGGCGCCTTCCTGAAGCTGATCGATCAGGTCCTGGAGATCGAAAAGGGTTCTTGAGCGGCCAGCTCGCGCAGGCGGCGCGCAGTGTCCCGCGGGTCCTCCACCAACACGCGCCTGCCGGCGATCAGGTCGGCGATTCCCGTCTCGCGCGGGTAGCGGGGGATGATGTGGAGGTGCAGGTGCTCGATGGAGGCGCCGGCCGCCCCGCCCATGTTGTACCCCAGGTTGTAGCCGTGCGGCGAGCAGGCCTTGTCCAGGAGCGCGAATAGCCACCTCTGCAGGGCGCACAGGTGCCGCTCCTCATCGGCGGTGTACTCGCGCACATCCTCCAGGTGACGACAGGGAAACACCATGAGGTGTCCTGGGTTGTACGGGTACAGGTTCACGGCGGCGATGAACAGGTCGTCCCGGTGCACACTGAGATCGACAACGTCGGGGCTGCGATCGCGCACCATGCAGAGGATGCACCCCGCGGAGCGCTTGCCCTGCACATAGGGCAGCTTGTCGAAGCTGAAGAAGTATCCGTCCGACACCGGCCTAGTCCAGCGCGTCCAAGGCGTTCAGAGCGTTCAGGATGTCCAATCCCGCGAGGTCCTTTGCCGCGACCCTCTGCGTCGTTGTCAGAAAGAGGAACTTGATCAGGTTGGGGTACTTCGCGAGCAGCTCTCCGTACTTCGTGAGCACGGTGATGCTCGCCTCGTGTTTCTGGAGAGCCGTGCGCTGGGCCGCCTCCTCCGCGGCGAGCCGCGGGGCGAGCGCTTTCAGCGATTCCTCCTTTGCGGTGATGACCCGCAGCGACGCCTCCTTCAGGGTGTGGTACAGCTCGAGGTCCGGCGCCCGCACGACGGTGGGGGTCACCGTGAGCAGCTCGAGGTAGGGAAAGCGGTCGGGCAGCGCCGAGGAGATCGCCCCCGCGAGAGCCGCGCCGCTCGCGAGCGGCGCGCGGGAGAGATCGAGGGCGACGTCGCGCGCCTGTCTCTCCATCTCCACGTTCACCGACTGGTACCAGTCCGCGAGGTTCTCGGGCCGAAGCCCTCCGGTGTCCACGAGCGCAGGCAGCGCGCTCGGCCGGATGCGGTAGCGGATCGAGAGCCTGATCTCCAGGGAGAAGTCTGCGTTTTCACCGGTCAGGGAGGAGTAGATGTCGGCCGAGGGCAGCACGGCGGAGACTATCCTGTCGGTTTTCTGAACGGCGAGGGTGAACCGGTGCATCCTCATCGCGCCGGGGAGAAGCCTGCGAAGGCGCCAGGAGAAGGCGCCGTGGCCGATCACGGCCCGCTCGACGCTTCCGCCGCGCAGCGCAACAACGCCCCAGATGTCGGGACCCAGCGAGAGCTGAAGCCAGCCGGCAAGGAATCCGACGATCAGCAGGACAAGGAGGAATGCGGCCAGTATGTACCAGTGGCGTCTCATGGTCTATACTCGATTCGCATGAAAGAGTACCCCTTTCTCACGCACCTGTCCAGCTTCGCGGGCAGAGCTGTCGTGTTCTTCTTCTCGACGTCCATCTTGCTGCTGTTCTTCTATCTGCTGGGCAATGACCAAGACTTCCTCGACTCGACTCAGACAATGCTCCTCTCGGGGCTCTCGCTCTCCCTGGCTCTCGAGCTGGTCTGCGCTGTGTATCTCGGGGTCTTCCTCGTGCGCCGCGTCGTCCGCGAGCGCAGGGCCTTCCTGGTGCGGTGGGTGCTCCTCGTTCTCTCGATGCTCGTCTGCGGCAGCCTACTCATCGTGCTGCGCTGGCTGGACTCATGGCTGCGATCTTGAGAAACTGATAGAGTCCACCGTATGGTCCCCTTCAGCATCGAAATGCCACGATCGATCCAGGTGGGAGCTGGCTCCTTCGAGGCTCTCGCCTCGCTGCTCGCCGACAGGCGCAGGGTGCTCGTCGTGAGCGGCGCGCGCTGGCTCTCTCACTCGCCGTGGGCCGGCGTTCTCGAGGGCCTCCTTGCCGGGCGCGAGCTCCTGCGCGTCGCCTGCCCCGACGGAGAGCCGACAACCGAGTCGCTCGCCCTCTCGTGCGACGCCGCGAGGAGCTTCGGCGCCGAGTGCATCGTCGGCATCGGCGGCGGATCCGTGCTCGACTCCGCAAAAGCATTGAGCGCGCTGCTCGCGCATGAGGGGCCTGTCGGGCGCTACCTCGAGGGAGTCGAAGGCGCCGTGCCCGTGCCTGGACCATGCATTCCGTGGATCGCCGTCCCCACCACCGCCGGGACGGGCGCGGAGGTGACGAAGAATGCCGTCATCCGGGCTACCGCCCTGGGAGTCAAGCGGAGCATGCGCTCGGCCCACCTGCTGGCGGCCGCGGTCCTCGTGGACCCGCGCCTGACGCTGTCGCTCCCCCTGCGGACGACAGGCACGTGCGGCCTGGATGCTCTGACCCAGCTTCTCGAGGCATACGTGTCGAAGAAAGCCAATCCCTATGTTCGCGCGCTGGTGAGAGGCGCCTTCGCCCCGATGCTCGATGCCCTGCGGAAGCTTCCGCGCGCTCCCGACGACCTCGAGTTGCGATCCGCGGCGAGCTGGGGCGCCCTGGTGAGCGGGATCGCTCTGGCGAACGCGGGGCTAGGGGCGGCGCATGGCTTCGCCGCGGGCATCGGCGGGATGTACGACATCCCTCACGGCCTGCTGTGCGCCATGTTCCTGCCGCCTGTGCTCGAGGCCAATGCATCATGCATCAGAGAGAGCGTTGCTGAGCTTGTCCGAGCTGCGGGCGTGACCGATCACGACCCCGTGGCGTGGCTCGCGGCCGAGGTGAGGGGCCTGCTGGTCGCCTACGGCCTCCCCCAGGATCTCCGCGGGTTCGACATACCCCGTTCGATGATCGCGGAGCTTTCGGAGAAGTCCTCTGGCTCCAGCATGAAGGGCAACCCCCGCGAGCTCTCGGCAGAAGAGAGGCAGGCGATCCTCTCCTCCGTTCTGTGAGGGTGGCCATGGTACGCGCGGTGCGGGGAGCGATTCAGGTCGGGGCGGACAGCCGCGACGAGATCTGGGCGGCGTCGGCCCGGCTCCTGCGGGAGATCATGCAGGCGAACCGTCTTGATGAGCGGAGGCTGGTGAGCGTCGTGTTTTCGATGACCGACGACCTCTCTTCGGGCAATCCCGCGGCAGGCCTGCGTCAGACCGGCTTCTCGGCGACCCCTCTCTTCTGCGTTCAGGAGGCAAGGGTTGCGGGCGGGATGCCGCGCGTCATCCGCGTCCTCGTCACGTTTCGCGCGCGCTGGAGAAAGCATCCGGTTGCCGTCTATCTCGACGATGCGCGCGCCCTGCGACCGGACCTCGCGGAGCGATAGGGTGGCGCCCCTCCATTCGGTCTGGCACGTGTCCCGGGAGTATACCGGCATCGCCGAGGCGGGGGGCGTGAAGGACGTGGTGAGCGGGCTCGCCCGGTCTCTCTCGCTTTATGGTATCCCGCCGACTGTCGTCGTGCCGCTGTACGGGCTCGTGGCGCGAGATTTTCAGGTTCCCGATCCCTGCGTGTCGTTCTCGTTGACGATGCCGGACGTGGATGCGGGCGTGATGCGGGAAGAGCAGGTGCTCCTGCGTCCTCTGCTCCATGAAGGCGTCCGCATCCTCCTCGTGGATTCGCCGCGCTTCGCCGAAAAGCGGGGCATCTATACCTACACACCCGCAGATGAGGCGGAGAACCCTCACAAGAAGAAGGGGACGGGCCACTGGGACTTCCACCAGATGAACGCGCTGCTGGCAAAGTCGGCCCTCGAGGGGGCGATCCTCCTCGACGAGATGCCCTCGCTTTTCCACTGCCATGACGGGCATGCCGCGCTGCTCCCCGCCATCATGCGGGAGCACCCGCGCTACGCGGGACCCTGCCGCGGCGCGGGCGCGGTGGTGACGATCCACAACGCGGGGGCAGGCTACCATCAGGAGATCTGGGACAGGGATTTCGCTCGCCTGCTGACTGGTCTCGACGCGGCCGCGCTGGACAAGGGGCTCCTCGATGGGACGATCGACCCGTTCCTGCTTGCAGGATCGTACGCTCGCTTGAACACGGTTTCGGAGCAGTACGCCCATGAGCTTCTAGAGGAAAGGGACAAGGAACGCGGGGCGGGGCTGGGCAGGGCCCTGCGGGAGCGGAGCATCCGCCTGGACGGGATTACCAACGGAGTGGACCCGGCGCCCTACGATCCGAGGTTCCCTGAGCGCACCGGCCTTCCGTTCGCCTTCGACCCACTGGTGGGAGACCTCGCTGGCAAACGGCGCTGCCGCGAAGCCCTCGCGGACCGGCTCGACGCGCGGGAGCTTCTGAAAGATCCCGCCGTTCCGCTCTATGCGTTCATTGGCCGGCTCACCAGCCAGAAGGGAGTCGACGTCCTGGCCTCAGCTATTCGCCAGCTCCAGCGCGGGGATGGCGGGCCCGCATTCGTCATTCTAGGGGAGGGTGAGAAGTGGGCGGAGGATTCCTTCCGCGCCCTTGCCGCGGATCCCGCCACACGAGGTCGCCTTCTTTTCCAGCAGCGCTACGATCCGGGCTTAGCGAAGCTCATCGATGCGGCGAGTGATTTCCTGCTCATCCCCTCGATCTACGAGCCCTGCGGGCTCACGGATTTCCACGCGCAGCTCCTGGGCAGCATTCCCGTGGTCCACAGGGTCGGCGGGCTGGTGAAGGTCGAGGATGGCGTGACGGGCTTCTCGTACGATGAGCACAGCTCGCGGGCGCTCGCGCGGGCGATCCATCGAACGACCGGGATTTTCCGCCGCGACCCCGATTTGCTTGCCCGGATACGCCGACAGGCGTTCGAAAGGATTCTCAGCCGATATACGTGGGAGAGGGTGCTCGAAACCGGATATATGCCGCTGTACCAATCCACTCTCACGGGGGTCTAATGGACGAGGGGATCAACCTCAAGACATCTGTCGACGTCGCCCGCATTCGAAGGGCGTGCAGGGCCGCGGAAGGGTGCCTGCGCTTTCTCGCGGGGCAGATTGCGCCAGGGGTTTCCACGATCCATCTCGACAAGCTTGCGGGAGAGTACTTGGCGAGAAACGGGGCTGAGCCTGCTCTGCGGGGCTACAGGGGCTTCCCCGGGTGCATTTGCGCGTCTGTGAACAATGTGGCCGCGCACGGAGTGCCCACGGACGCCCTCCTGGAAGAAGGGGATGTGCTGACGCTCGACACCACAGTGCGCGTGGGAGGGTGGCACGGCGATGCTGCGTGGACGTTCCTCGTCGGAGAGGCGGGCCCCGATGCGCGGCGGCTGGTGAAGGCGGCCTGGGCAGCAAGCCTCGCGGGCATCCGCGCAGCGCGGGCGGGGGGGCGGCTCGGAGACGTGGGCGAGGCGGTCCAGGATGTGGCAAGGAAATTCGGATGCTCCGTCATCGAGGACTACGTCGGCCACGGCATCGGCAGGGCGCTTCACGAGGACCCCATGGTCCCGAACTTCGGCCAGCACGACACGGGAACGCGGATCGTGCCGGGCATGGTCTTCACGATCGAGCCGATGCTGAACCTCGGCGGGAGGGAGGCGCATGTCTCGAGCGATGGCTGGACCCTGGTGACGAGCGACGGCAGCCTCTCGGCCCAGTTCGAGCACACCGTCGCGATCTTCCGCGACTCCACGGAGGTGCTCACGTTCCCGCAGGGGGACATCTTCGCCTCCCTTGACTTTCCCCCTATCTTCTGAGGCTGGAATAGCCTCTTTTCTTTTCTGAATAGGATCCGGGCCAGGTCAAAGATCGCCGCCAGTGCAAGGACCGCGGCGCACGAGAGGGGAAACCAGTCTCCCCACCGCGTGTAGAGGGTCAACCGTTTCTCGGGCAATGTCACCGTGGCGATCACATATCCTGCGGTGTACGCCTGCAGCGCGCCGGGCTGGATCCGTCCTGTTGCATCGATCGATACCGTGAATCCCGAGGACGTGCTGCGCAAAACCGGGCGCTGATTCTCCACGGCCCGAAAGAGGGCAAGGATACCGTGCTGCCGGCCTTCGACTGGGGAGAGGGACCAGAAATCTTCGCTCATGTTGACGATGAGATCGACATCGTTCAGCACGAAGCGCCGCACGTGATCGGAGAATACGTCCTCGAAACAGATGGGGGTCACAAACCGGAACTTCTCGTGCTGGAACACAACCCTCTCGGATCCGGCGTCCCAATCCGAGATGTCGTAGGTCTGCAGGAGGCTGTACAGTCCGGCGAATTTCTTCTTGTCCAGCGGGAAGCGTTCGCTGAAGGGCACGAGGTTGATCTTGTGGTAGAAGCCCCTCGTCTGGCCGGCCGGGTCCAGAAGGACCGAGGAATTGAAGTCTCTCTGCGTGATCTCGCCGTTCTCCGCGGTCACGAGCTCGTGGTCCTGTGTGCCTGTCGCGAGCCAGGTGCCGAGACTTCGCTGGTAGTCGAGAAATCGCTTGACGAGTACTCCCCATGCGGAGTCTTTCCTCTCCGGATCGCCCCAGTATCTGGTGTCGATCATGAATGCGCCTTCGGGCCAGGCGATCATATCGGGCTTTGCAGGCAGGCTCGCGAGTGCTCTGTCGGTCAGGCTCACCAGCTTGTCGAGGTTCTCGTCATTCCCGCACTTCCTCGGATCCGCGTTGTGCTGCACGAGCACGATGGTCGCGGTGCGGACTTTCGATGAATCCGCGAGCCTCGCCCGGGTCGCGCGAAGAATGAAGGCGCCCGACGCAAGGCATGCGATGAAGACCACGCCCGCCACAGCTATAGGGAATGCCCTGAGGAGCGGCACGCGGCGCTCGCGCCGGTTCCATCTCCGCGCCGGAGGCGGGAACGCCGGAAGCGCGAACGCCGGAGCGGCGAGCGCCCACGCGATGGACGCATTGCACAGGAGGACGATGAAGTCGACCCCCCAAACCCCTGTGACCGAGGCGATCTGGATGAGGGGCAGGAAGCGATACTGCGTGGTGCCGATGAGACCCCATGGGAAGCCAAGGAGACCGACGGAGCGGCAGTAATCGAATAGCACCCACGCAAGCGAGGCGCTGAGGAATCCCCATTTGCCGCTGACCCTGATGAGGAAGACGAGCGGGATCATGAACGCCAGGTATTCCGCCGCGAACGCGATCGTGATCATGTGCAGCGAGACATAGTCATAGGTGCCGAGCCAGTAGTTCACGATCAGGGCCTGAAGGACCCCGAAGAGAACCCCATAGAAGATCCCGCGCGCGGGCTTCACCGTTATCAGAACTATGAAGAATGGCACGAGCGCCAGCCATGCCAGCCACCCCATTCCATCCAGGCTGACAATAGAAGGGAAAGAGAAACCGAAAAGCACCGCGGACGCCATCACCCAGGGGAGTGACCACCGGGTGACCAAGCGGCGCACCCAATGAGTCGCGACGGCAGGACGCTCGATCCCGCGGATCGTGTGCAGCACGTAGTATGCGCCGTTCAAGAGCAGGAGAGGGCCGTAGCGCAGGATTGCATGGGCCTGTTCGAGCGCTGTGCTCTCCGCGAGTCGGAGCTGACCGCCGCTCGCGATGTAACGCTGCACATAGTCCAGATTCGCGCTGAGCGCGTGGATGTAGGCGAACAGAAACATCACGATTGCCGGCGCCAAGGCGATTTCCACGAGGAATCCCGGCTCTCGCCCGACGAGCGCGCACAGGCCGACCATGGCCTGGATGCAGAGGAGCCCGAGAACCAGCCAATCGGCAAAGGAGATTCCCTTTGTTTTCGACGCAAGGGCTCCACGAAAATCGATGCGCGCGCCGCCGCGCCCGATGCCGCTCATCATGAGAGAGAAGCTGCTCGAGTCGAAGCGCTCGCTGTGCAGGATCTCGTTGTACTCCGTCTTTCGAATCTGGATCGTCATTTCGCACCCGCTCTCAGAGGCCATGATCGTCGCAAGCGCGAAAAACTCCAGCCCCAGCTCTTTCGCGACTGACTGGGCGCGGATGAAGTCGACAGAGTCCAGTTGCGCGCCAGTGGAACTCGGATCTGTGCCAAGAGCGCGCTCTCGAATAAAGCGCCGGCTGACGATTGCATAGGACCGGGTGAGGGCAATCTGCCGTTCAGCAAAATCCTCGGCCCGTGTGGTTTCCTTTTCCGTCAGTCCGGTGCTCTGCAGGGGGAAAAGCATGAGGCTCGGCTTCCTGGTGAAAGCAATGGGACCGTTGAAGCAGAGGAGCAGCTCCAGCACGGAGACAGCCACGGCGAGGAATCCGTAGAAAATCGCCCAGATTCCATTCGTGTCCAGCGTGCGCTTTCGGAAGAGGTTTCTGATTTTCATGACCTTCAATTTGCACAAGGCGTGCCAGAAGGCGCGATTGGGCTAATTGCAGGCCGCATCGATATTTATGCGGCTCAGGCTCGTCTCGAATGGCCTCAACCTCTATCCGCGCTCTGCCTCGGTGTGCGAGCAAGTCTTTGCAAAGCAAGGAAATAAGCGATTTCTAGAGATGCATGCCGAGAGGAAAGTTGATGGGGGTCAAGGCCTTATCCGCTCCATGCCCTATCCGCTCCATTGACCCCGCGACTGAGCGGGGCGTATAGTTGACGGACGGATGAAAGGCAGCCTGATTCCCGATCTGCCAGTTCTTCTCGTCGACGACGAAGAGACAGTTCTCTCCAGCATGTCGAGAATCCTCAAGGCGGCCGGCATCGAACGACTGCTCACGTGCGCGGATCCCAGAAACGTAATGGGGATTCTCGAGGGCACGGAGATCGAGGTCGTGCTCCTCGATCTAGCAATGCCCCACATCAGGGGAGACGCGCTCCTGACGCAGATCCGTGAGCGATTCCCCCAGATCGCCGTGATAATCGTGACAGCCTCCGACGATGTGGACGTCGCGGTGCGCTGCATGAGAGAAGGGGCCTTCGACTACATGGTCAAGACCGTGGAGCCCAGCAGGCTGACGAGCGGCGTGCAGCGAGCCATTGATATGAGGCGTCTCGCCCGCCAGTATTCCACGCTGCGCCAGAGCATTCTCTCCGACACGGTCGATCATCCCGATGCGTTCCAGAGGATACTGACGCGCAACAACCGAATGCGCGCCATTTTCAGGTTTATCGAGTCGATCGCGCCGACCGCGGAGACGGTCCTCATCACGGGAGAGACCGGCACCGGAAAAGAGCTTTTCGCGGAAGCGATCCACGCGGCAAGCGGCCGCCGCGGCGAGCTCGTGCGGGTGAACAGCGCCGGCCTCGACGACACCGTCTTCGCCGACACGTTGTTCGGGCACGCCAGGGGGGCATTCACCGGCGCCGATGCGATCCGCAAGGGTCTGGTCCAGCAGGCGGACAGAGGAACGCTCTTCCTCGACGAGATAGGCGACCTGTCCGCTCCCAGCCAGATCAAAATGCTTCGCCTGGTGGAATCCTTTGAGTACTATCCCCTGGGATCGGATCTGCCTCGCGTGACGAGCGCCAGATACGTGATCGGCACCAACAGGGATCTGCCGTCGCTCGTGGCGTCGGGGCAGTTCCGCCGCGACTTGTACTTCAGGCTCCAGACCCATGAGATCCGGATCCCCCCTCTTCGCGAACGCAGGGACGATCTGCCGCTCCTGCTGGATCGTTTCCTCGAGGAGGCCTCGCGTAAGTTGGGAAAGAAAAGGCTCGCCGTTCCGCCGGAGCTTCTCACACTCCTCGAGACCTACGATTTTCCCGGCAACGTGAGAGAGCTCCGCTCCATGGTTTTCAGCGCCGTGAGCCGCCAACGGGAGAGGATGCTCTCGTTGGAAACTTTTCGGGATGCGATGGGACGAGCGGAGCTGGATCTCCGTCCAGTTGCAGTGGGCGGCGATCTCGCGTTTCCGGACAGGCTGCCGACGCTGAAGCAGGTCGCCGCACAGCTGATAGAGGAGGCCCTTTCGCGCTCGAAGGGAAACCGGGCCATCGCTTCCGGTCTCCTTGGGATCAGCCCGCAGGCTCTCAGCAAGAGACTCGGCCGCAGGACGCGGAACGCGGAAGGACTATCGCGCTCACCGTAAAGCCAAGATTCGCACGCGAATCTCGGCAGAGGAGACGTCCCATGAGTTGGCTCAGGCTGAGCACCCTCTCCATCGGTTCCCTTACGACGACGATCCTGCTGGGGGTCATCGCAGGGTACATGCTCGCTCAGAGAAAAAAACAGGCTGATACCTGGTATCTTGCCGGCTACATCTCCGCGCTTTTCATCCTCCTTCTCTCGTATACCATCCGCTATTCCGTGTTTTCGCCCGCCGCCCTGGCCACCGGCCAGATGTCGAATCTCGTGGTGTTCGGGGTTGTTTCCCTCATCCAATTCGCGTACCACTTCGGCGGGAACGACAGTCCCCGTGAATCTCGCGCGGTGCTCATACTCTCGCTCGTCGCGTCCTTCCTCGTGTGGGCGTCTCTTTTCCTTCCGGGAGACCGGCCGGCGGTCTACGACTTCAAAGCGGAGTATTTCACGTATGTGTACGGGCCGCAGATCAGCATCCTGACGCTCATCGGCTACGTCTGGGCCTGCATCGTGTTCATCCGGAAGATCGGCCGCCTTTCTGGGCGGACCGCTGCTTCCGCGCGGAGCTTCGCCCTGCTCACGGTCGCTACGATTCCCATTCCGCTGCAGTATGTCCTTTTCCAGTTGGGGATAGTATCGCGCGCCGCCTACTCCCTCGTTTTCAACACTGGCTCGCTCCTGATTTGTCTCTTCATCTTCATCGTGTACATGAACAATGCGCCCCGGCCGACGAGCCTTCTCACGAGGCTGGTCGGCATCCCGCTCGCGATCATCCTCGTGGCGTTCGGCGTCGCGGCCACCGCGATCATGCCCGTCGTGAATGAGACCCTTTCCGATCGGTACAGAAGCGAGGTCGGTCAGGCTCAGAACGCGATCCGCAGCCGGGATCTCGCCGCTGTGTCGGAGGACCTCGCATTTCTCCTGCCTTTTCCCGTCGGATCCGATCCTCTCGCCTACATAGGCCCTGGCGCTGCAGACCAGGATGCGACGCTGCTCGCGAGCTCGCAGGAAGTCGAAGGATTGCTGCCGGCCGGGAGGGGATTCGCCCCTCAGTTCGCGTACCGCGACCTGCGGGATACGCGGAGCTACTTCTTCTTCTACACTTTCTGGCATGAGGGCGTATCATTCCGCGTAGGATTCCCCTACGCGGACTACAGGCTGGCAGTGCATCGATTCGCCTCCCAAATAGCCCTCATCGTGCTGGCGGTCTCGATCATCGTCGTGTTCGGATTTCCGCTCGCCTTCAGGCGCGGCCTGCTCAAGCCTCTTGCCGCGCTCCTAGCCGCGGTTCAGCGGGTCTCCGCGGGAGACTACAGGACGGAGGTCACGGCGACATCGGAGGACGAGGTTGGACGGCTCGCGCGGGGATACAATTCTATGCTTGCTTCGCTCAGGAACGCGGAAGGCAGCTTCAAGGCCCTGGCAGAGAACGCGAACGACGCGATACTCATTCTCTCGAGGGAAGGCAGGATTCTCTACGTGAACCCCCGCGCCGCGGAGATCTCGGGATACAGCGCAGCCGCGCTGAGGGGAAAGGACTTCCAGGAGATGGTCAGCCCGGAGGAGAAGGGGGAGCCGGCGCGGCATTTCGAGGCGCTTCTTGCAGGCCGCGGCACGCAACGGTCCCTCGAAAGCCGGATCGTGCACAGAGACGGCCACGCGGTCCCCGTGGAGATCACGGGCGCGAACACTGTCTGGCAGGACGAGGCAGCCAATGTGGTCGTGATCCGCGACGTATCCGATCGCGTTGAGGCCGAGGGACTCCTTCGCTCGCAGCAGGAGAAGCTGCGGCAGGCGGACAAGCTTGCCTCCTTGGGCGCGCTCGTGGCGGGGGTCGTCCACGAGGTCAACAATCCCAACCAGGTCGTGTCGCTGGACGCCCGACTGCTCTCTGAGGGATTGCCGGGGTTGTTCGCCATTGCCGAATCCGGCGAGGAGGTTGACGAGAGCGTGCGCTTGGCCGGGATGCCGTACAGAGAGTTCAAGGATGCCGTTCGCACCGCGGTTTCCGAGATCGAGGCGAGCGCGTCCCGAATAGACCACATCGTGGGAGAGCTGAAGCGTTTCGCCAGAGGCGGACCTGCCGCGAAGAAGGAGCCAACGGACGTGAACACCGTCGTCAGGGCGGTGGTCGAGATCTCACGGAATCTCATCGGGAAGGCGACGAGCAACTTCTCCCTCTCTCTTGACAGCACTCTCCCGCCTGTCCAGGCCGACCGCACGGGCCTTGAGCAGGTGGTGCTGAACCTGCTGCAGAATGCCTGCCAGTCCCTCCCCGATTCGAGACGCGGCGTGCGCATCTCCACTTCTTTCGATAAGGAAACCGCAGCCGTCTGGATTGAAGTCCGAGATGAGGGCATCGGAATCTCGGAGGAGAACCTCCCGCGAATCACCGGTCCTTTCTTCACCACGCGAGGAGAAATGGGGGGAACAGGGCTCGGATTGACTGTGTCCGATCGGATTGTCCGCGCGCACGGCGGTTCGCTCACCTTCCAGTCCCAGGTGGGCGGAGGCACGACCGCCAGCGTGCGGCTGCCTGCGGGCGGGACGACGGAAGCGCCACCCTAAATGGCACCCTGACTGCTGACACCGAGCCTGATACTTGCCGAAATGGACTGAGACGTGGTACGTTCATTGTGGGGATCGCCACCTTAGCTCAACTGGCAGAGCACGTGATTTGTAATCTCGAGGTTCTCGGTTCAAGTCCGAGAGGTGGCTTTCAAGATGCCACGTCATAAAGAATTGCAGAACAGACGCCTTTCCCTTGGAACCATGGTTGACAAATGGTTGATGAATAGGGGAGGGGCAATGAGCGAGAAAGGCTGAAATAGGAAGTTCCTCCGGCTCTGGAAGCGCAAGGACAGGGGCGGCGTCTCCTGCATGTGTCTCCCCGGCGGCGCATGGGAGAGCACGGGCTGGCTCCGAAAGATGTTTTGCGGTTCTGAAAGGGGCGAGGGATGACACGAAAGCGGAAGATGCTTGAGGTAGTCGCTCTGGTGTTGACGCTCGCCAGCTGCAAGCTAATCGAGGTGAATCCCTTGGTCGGTGAGTGGTGGGGAGGTGTGGTCGGAGATGTTCTTTTCGTGTTCCGGACAGATATGACGTTCGGCTGTATGCTCGATGAATCATTTGATGTGGTCAGCCTCAGCAGAAGCGGGACATACGTTTACACAGATAGCGTAGTGACCTTTCACTTCGACGACGGAGGGCCAGACTGGGTGTCTCATTACTTTGCCGGCTCGGACTCCGGCGGGAGGTATTTAATCCTGACGGTCGAAGGGTTCGATTACATTCTCATCAACGCGCAGGACAGCCCGATCCCTTTTTGAGCGCGGCCCGGAGATAACGTGACGGTTTATGAAGAGGGTCCGTGACTCTCCAGGTGGTATGTGCGATCAGGGCCGGCGGTGCACCGGAACTGGGCCCTAGGAGGAAGAAAAGTATGAGATTGGATTTGTGTGCTCTGAATTGGCAAGGTCTCTCTTCACTGATCTCGGCCGCCATTGCGCTGAGTACCCTGCTATACGCCGTGATCTCACCGAGGCGTCGAGAGAAGCGAAAAGAGATTGAAAACGCTTCTCTGCTGCGGAATAACATCCGGCTGTACCTCGACGTCTTGAAGGACAAGCTCGACCGGCATCTCGGCGAAACGGGTGGACTGACGACCTTCGAGGGAGAGGCAGAGCAAAACCATAATGCCCTGGAAGACCTGTCCCTCCATTCGCAACCGCTGCGTTATGAAGAACGCGTCAAGCTCTATGAGTTTGTCAGGCACTACAAGAGCGCGCTCCCGATGCAGGGGGCCGCATTCGGCGTGTATCGGCAAAAGCTGAGCGGACTACTGGAATTGTTCCCGGCGATGAAGTAGCGGTGAGCCGTGACATTTTGCACGTTATGTAGGATCGGAAGGAGGAATCATTGACTAAAAAAGAATGGCGGTCTCGGTTGATATCGAGATTTGATGAAATCGATCGAATCGTTGCTGATTTCCCCTACTCTGACAAATCTTTCGAAGGCAAAAGCCTTATGCAGTGCCGAGGCGAGCGGGATGCCATTGCTTGGATAATACAGATCTCGAACGCAATAAACGAATCACCTCTCGCACACATTAAGTCATCCCGTGGATACAAGTTCAACACCATCACCCAAACGGTTCTACAGTCTCTTTTCGGATCAAAGCTAGTCGAGATCGATTATGCTCTTCGCTTGTACCATGAGAACGCATCTGAGAAGATGTCGGTTGATGACTGGAACAGATTATACGATAGGATGCCCATCGCCTATCTGGGAGGCGGATTCAAAAGCGGTAGTTTGTCAGTATCGGTAAAGCCCTTCGGAAAGTACGAAAAAAACGTGGAGCTTTGGTTTGTCGAGTATCTACAAAGCTACCGCCAAGTAATCAGCCAACAGGGCGGCCTTTCGGAAGCTTTACAGTTACCACTGTTCTGTGAACCATGACTACGGCAACGGACAGGGAGGGGAACGTGAGAAAAATTGCTTTTGCGAATCGAGAGGGCGTAGCTATAAAACAGGCCATCAGATACCTGAGCAAATATTAACGACGTGGCAGCCGGACGAACGGACCGGCAGCAGGAAAAGTGATGAGTGAAAAGCGTGTGGTGAGACTCCATCAGACCACGATGCCGGAGCGCGAGTTGAGCGTCTCCCTGCGGGCGGCGGTCTGGAGACTCATCCCTCAGCTCCGGTATCGCCAATTCCCGCGGGGCGGACGCGCACCGGTCGCCTGGCTGCATCGCTCGCATTGCCACTCGTACACTGGAGGGAAGTGCGACTGCTCTCCGATCTGTGAGCTCGCCCTCGCTGGACTCAATTGAGCGGGCAACTCGGGAACTTTCTCTCCTGCACTGCCTTGAAGTCGGCAACGTGCTCGGCGCCATGCACGAGGCGACTGCGGGGGGCCGGGGAGGGGTACGATTCTGTGCTTGACGGCCCGGACTGCATGGTTAATACTTAAGGGCCATGCCGACAAAGGTCTCGGAAGCTATCCGAAAGATCGAGGCTGCCGGATGGTATTTCGTGGAGCAGCGTGGCAGCCACCGGCAGTACAAACATCGCAACCGGCCCGGTCGTGTGACGATACCAGGAAAACCAAGTGACGACTTGCACCCCGGAACATGGCGGAGTATACTTAAACAGGCAGGGTTGATTGATGGGTGAACACACTTTTGCTGTGATTATTGAACAAGGTGGGAATAACTTCTCAGCCTACTCGCCCGATCTCCCAGGCTGTGTTACCACTGGCAGAACCAAAGAGGAGACTCTGGAGAACATGAAGGCAGCGATCGCCTTTCACTTGGAAGGATTGCGCAAGGACGCCGAACAGATCCCGGACTCTTCGTCGGTTGGTGCATATATCCTCACGGTTTGACTACTTCTCCGGTACTCTGAGTATCTTCTCCTGCCACCTTCCCTCGGTTCAAGCGCTCGACGATTCGGGTTGGTTGACAGTGGTAGACAAAATGTAGGTCAATGTATTTTCTGCATATCCGATTATATGGGGAAAGGGTGCGGAAAACACCCTACATATCCCGCAGATCTGTAGGCGTTCCGTTTTGTAGTCTCGAGGTTCTCGGTTCAAGTCCGAGAGGTGGCTTGAGCCGCTTGACAGCGAGGGGGCTTTTCTGCGATACGTTGATTTGTTGTAGAGGGCCTATCGCCTTCGCGGCTGGTGCTTTATTCTAGCTGGGCTCTCGCATCTTGCTTCGCAAGGTGCTGTCGCCCAGCGCAAACAGCGCCAAAGGCGCAGTTTGCTGGGGCTCCCGCAGGTCCTTCGGACCTGCTGCCGCCCTATGGGGAGATTCCCGAGTGGTCAAAGGGGGCAGACTGTAAATCTGTTGGCTAAGCCTTCGAAGGTTCGAATCCTTCTCTCCCCAGTAGCCTTCTTCGCCCGGCGGAGAAGGCTTTTCGTTCATTGACGGTCCGTGGTGAGCCCCGAGAACTGCTTCTACGCCGAGGGTCTCAGGTTTGAGTGCACGCGCTGTTCCCGCTGCTGCCGGCACACTCCGGGGTACGTCTTCCTTTCTCCGCGTGACCTCGACGCCTTGGGATCTGCTCTCGGCGTCCCCTTGGGAGATATCATTGCCCGCTATTGCCGCGAGGTCTCTTTCGGGATCGCCCGGCGCATCAGCCTGAAAGAGCAGCCCAACCTCGACTGCGTGTTCTGGGCCGAGGGAGGCTGCAGCGTGTACGAGGCGCGTCCCCTCCAGTGCCGGAGTTTTCCCTTCTGGAGCTCGGCGCTCTCCTCCCGCGCCGAGTGGGAGCAGACCGCCGCGCAGTGCCCGGGCATTGGCCAGGGGCCTCTCCACTCACGCGCGGAGATCGAGCGCTGGGTTCGGCGACGCTTCCGCGAAGGGTTCACGGAGGGATAGATGAAGGTCAGGTTTTGGGGAGTGAGGGGCTCGATTCCCGCTCCGCTCACCCCTGAGCAGGTCAGGAGCAGGATAGCCTCGGTCATCCAGCGCGTTCGGCCTTTGGACCTCGAGAACGCGCGCACCCGAGAGCTGTTTCTCGCGAGCCTGCCTCCCTCCCTGTTCGGCACCATTGGCGGGAACACGACATGCTTGGAGGTGCGCACCGGCGAGGACAAGCTGATCATCCTCGATGCGGGCACGGGGCTGCGGGAGCTCGGCGTGTCCCTCGAAAAAAGCCGCGATCCCACGCGGGATTTCACGCTCCTCTTCACGCACTTCCATTGGGACCACCTCCAGGGCATCCCGTTCTTTGGGCCGGCGTGGGTGAAGGGCAACAGGATAACTTTCGCGAGCCCCATGCCTTCGCTGGAGCGCGTCCTACGCGACCAGATGAAGGCGCCGTACTTCCCCGTGACCATGGACGCGATGGGCGCCGAGCTCGCCTTCCGCCGGCTTGAAGGCGAGGGCGTGCGCATCGGCGACGCCGTCGTCCGCTGGAAACGGATGAACCACCCCGGCGGCTCCTACGCCTACCGCATATCGGACAACGGGAAGAGCGTGATCTTTGCCACCGACTCCGAAGTCACGGACCGCGAGTTCCAGAGCCGCGAGGAGAACCGCGCGTTCTTCGAGCATGCCGACCTTCTCATCCTCGACTCGCAGTACACCCTCGAGGAATCCTTCTCGAAGTTCGACTTCGGCCACACGGCCTACACGATGGCGGTCAACCTCGCGGTGGAGTGGAAGGTGAAGACCCTCGTGCTGTTCCACCACGAGCCCCGCTCGGACGACCGCAAGATCTACGGAATGGCGCGGAGGGCGCGCTTCCACTTTGGTCAGCTCGATGCGGGTCCCTTGTCCATCCTCACCGCCCAGGAAGGCATGGAGATCGAACTATGAGCTCAATCACCCTGTCGGACGGGGAGGCCGCCGAGCTGTACGTCATGCTCAAGCCGCGCGAGGGAGTCCTCACACTACCTCTGGCCGAGCTGCTCCTCCGCATCGAGAAATCCTTGTACGAGCGGTTGACGATCGACGAGATGGAACGGCTGTGCGGGCGCTTCGAGAAGGATCGTTGAAAGTGTGTCGTTTTGGCTGTATTGTATCACTCATTGGGAGGACGGAATGAAAAAGACCCTTGCTCTGCTTTCAATGGCCTGCATCTTGTCCTTCGGCGCCTACGCCGAGAGCGGTTTTCTTGATTTTTCCTCCGCGCAGCTTCTCGCGGGCGGCGCCGGATCGGCGAGCCTCGATTCCCCTCAGGGCGTCCTGCTGAATCCGGCGGTGAGCGCGGGGGAACAGCGCGTTGTTCTCGACATGAGCTGGATCCCTCTTCTCGGCCTCGGCGCGGAGCAGGGCTGGGGGAATGTCTTCAACCTCGGGGTGACGATTCCCACTCGGGCGGGCGTCTTCAGCGCATCAGGCCGGCTTGCCAATGCTGACTTCCCCAGCCTGAGCTGGGGGACGCTCGGAACTCTGAACCTTTCCTTCTCGAAGGACCTCTTCCCGAAACTGTGGATCGGTGCAGGGCTCGGCGCCGAGTTCGGCGGCGGTGCCGGGACCCTCGACTGGGGACTCGGCCTGGACCTCGGATTTCTCAACGTCATCGGCGACAGCGGGGCCTTCAAGGACCTGCGGTGGGGAGCGGCGATCCGCAACATGGGCAAGGGCTACTACTATACGGCCACCCCTGCTCCGTCTGTCGTGCTTGCGCGGCCTCCCATCTTCACTCCAGCCCTAGGCGCGGCTTTCTCCCTCGTGAGGACTGACCAGCTTCGCCTGAGCTTCTCCCCCGAGATCAGCTTCCCCACGTTCAAGGACGTTCGCTTCGGCCTGGGAGCTGAATTCGCCGTGGCCGATATCTTCTTCCTCGATATGTCAGGCATCTTCGACCTGCGCCAGCTGCTCCCGGGCTGGGAGCCCGCGCGGCAGCTGCCGATGACCTTCGGAGCATCGCTCAAGCTCAAGAACATGAAGATCAAATCCCGCAGTTTCGAGGTGAACGAGTTCAAGACGACGATCGCCGCGGCCCCTCTCCAAGCCGGCATCTGGGCATTCGGAGCGGGCGTGAACGTTCCCTTCGGGCTTCGCGATGCGACTCCGCCGCAGATCACGGTTGATACAACGGGCGAGAGATACATCTCCCCCAACCTCGACGGCGTGAAAGACGACCTCGTGCTCGACCTGGCAGTGACGGACGCTCGTTTCGTCAAGGGCTTCCGTTTCGTCGTCCAGGACTCGGTGGGCACGGCCGTACGAACGATCCTCAACAAGGAGGACAGGCCTGAGAATAGGGACTTCAAGGGCATCATGGCCCGCTTGGCGTACGTGAAGAAGGGGATCACGATCCCTCCGACGATCCGATGGGACGGAAAGTCGGATGCGGGCGCAATGGTCCCGGACGGAGCATACCGCTATTTCGTGGAAGCGTGGGACGACAACGACAACGTCGGGAAGAGCGGCATCGGCGCCGTCGTCGTGGACAACACCGCGCCTTCTGTCGCAGTGAGCGCGCCCTACCTCATCTTCTCGCCCAACGGAGACGGGAACAAGGACACCCTGCCCATCGAGCAGTCCGGCAGCGTCGAGGACAGATGGACGGCGAGCATCCGCACGATCGCGGGTGAGGAGGTGAAGAGCTTCGCCTGGGAGAACGCGGCGCCAACGGCCTTCCAGTGGGATGGGAAGAACAGGGACGGCATCACGACGCCCGACGGAGTGTACGCATACAGCATCACGGCGACCGACAGGGCAGGCAACTCCGGCTCGGCTCAACTCATCAACATCATCGTTGATACCGAGGCGACCCCTGCTCAGCTCGCGATCGACCTGTCCTACTTCTCGCCCAACGGCGACGGGGTGAAGGACGAGGTCAGCTTCGGCGTCAAGGCGCCTGCGACGGGAATCGAGAAGTGGTCACTGGTCGTCTCCGACAAGAGCGGGCCGCGAAGGACATTCCTCGGCAAGCTCTCCGTTCCCGAGACGATCGTATGGGACGGGAAGGACGACGCGGGGGTCGTGCTGCCGGAAGGCGGCTACACGGCCAATCTGGACATCCTGTACGTGAATGGGAACAACCCGAAGGCCGAATCGCCAGTGATCACGATCGACGTGACCCCGCCCAGCGCCGCGGCAAAGGCGGAGTATGACGTGTTCTCGCCCAATGGCGACGGGAACAAGGACACCGTCACGATCTTCCAGGACACCTCGGAGGAGCTGTTCTGGACGGGCACCGTGAAGGATTCCGCGGGCAAGGAAGCGCGCGCGACGGTCTGGCGTGGAAAGGCGGACCCGAAGTGGGTATGGGACGGCCGAGGCGAGAGTGGATCGCCCCTGCCCGACAGCGCCTACCAGTACTCGCTCGCCACCACCGACAGGGCGGGCAACACCGGCGCATCGCCGGCCTTCAGCATCCGCATCGACACCAGTGAGACTCCCGTGCGCGTCTCCACCGATCTCACGTACTTCTCGCCAAATGCGGACGGCGTGAAGGACAGGGTGCGGATCATCCCGTCGCTCAGGGTCACCACTGGCATTGATTCGTACACGATCAGGGTCAAGAACGCGAAGAGCGAGCTCGTGCGCGCCTTCTCGGGCAGGAACAAGGCGCCCGACGAGATCACCTGGGACGGCATGGACGATGCGGGCAGGCGGGCGGCCGACGGCCAGTATGCGGCCGAGCTCGAGGTCGTGTACGCGAACGGCAACCGTCCTCTCGTCGTGTCCAACCCATTCTTCGTCGACACGCGCATCCCGCAGATCGACGTGAAGGCGGACATGCTCCTGTTCTCGCCGACGCCCGACAGCAGGCTCCCCGCGATCGCCATCCGACAGAGCTCGAGTGAAGAAGACCTCTGGGAAGGAGAAATCCAGGACGCCAAGGGGGCGAAGGTCCGCGGATGGTTCTGGAAAGGCAAGGCGGCGGACTTCTCGTGGGACGGCAAGGACGAGAACGGCAACCGGGCGCCCGATGGGTACTACGCGTACGTCGTGCGATCCCAGACCAAGGCGGGCAACGGGGCGGCGAAGGAGCTGCGCGGGATCCAGATCGACACGCGCCCGACACCCGTCTATATCACCGTCTCGTCGAACGGGTTCTCGCCGAACGGCGACGGCGTGCGCGACGACGTCACCTTCTCGATCCTCGTGACGTTGAAGGAGGGGGTGAAGGCGTGGAAGGTCAGCATGGCAGGCGCTGCGGCGGGCGTGCAGAAGGAGTTTGCCGGAAGCTCCCCGGTCCCCGCCACTCTCACGTGGGACGGAAAGGACAAGGCCGGCTTCCAGAGCGCGCCCGAGGGGTCCTACACGGCCGTCCTTCAGGTCGAGTACGCCAAGGGGAACGTCGCCGAGGCGAAGACCGCTCCCTTCCTGCTGGACGTCAGCGCGCCGAAGGTGGACCTCATCTTCGAGGGGCTTCCGTTCTCCCCCGACAACGACGGGGTGAACGACGAGCTCGCCATCAAGCTGAAGGTGGATTCGCAGGTCCCGATCTCGAGCTGGGAGATCGTGATCCTCGATCCCGCCCAGCACTTCTTCAACCGCTTCTCGGGCAAGGGAGCGCCTTCCGAGAAGATCATCTGGAACGGGATGTCCGAGACGGGCGAGCTGGTCGACTCGGCGCAGGACTACACGCTCACGTTCGCGATCCGCGACGAGCTGGGCAATGCCGGCACCCTCACGAAGAGCATCCCTGTCGATGTGCTGGTGATCAAGGACGGCGACAAGTATAAGGTCAAGATCGCCAGCATCACCTTTGTCGGCGACAAAGCCGACTTCGTGAACGTCGAGCCCGAGAAAGCCGAGAAGAACGCGTGGGCGATCGGGCGGCTGGCGGAGATCTTCAAGAAGTACAGCCAGTACAAGATCCGCATCGAGGGACACGCGAACCGGGTGCTCTGGGAGAACAAGGCGTCCTGGGCGAAGGAGGATGCGGAACTTCTGCCCCTCTCGAAGGCGCGCGCCGACGCGATACGCGAGGCGCTGATCAAGGAAGGCATCGACCCGCAGAGGCTCACGACCGCAGGTCTTGGGGCGTCGCTGCCAGTCGTCGACTTCGGCGACAAGGACAACATCTGGAAGAACAGGCGGGTGGAGTTCATCCTCCTTCGCTAGATGCGACGTCCCGCAGCGATTCTCGCGCGCGCCGGAGCCATTGTCTTCGGCGCGCTCGTCTGCCTCGCGGTGATCGCCGCCTGGCTCAACTCGAGTCCTGTCCCCCGTGGATCGGGGGACAGGCTTTTCCTTATCCGCAAAGGGGAGAGCCTCTCGCGCATATCGGAACGGCTCCAGGAGGAGAGGTATATCCGCTTCGCGCCGCTGCTCGATCTCCTGGGCAGGCTGCGGGGCACCGCGGGATCCTTCAAGGCGGGGTATTACCGGATGCCCGCCCGCGCATCCACGGCCGCCGTCCACGATCTGCTGGTCTCGGGCGCTCAGAGCCTCGGGAAGGTTACGATCCCCGAGGGGTGGACGGTGAGCAAGATCGCCGCTCATCTGGAGGCCGAGGGGGTCTGTCCGGCGTCCGACTTCGTCGGGGCGGTTCGCTCCGCCGAGCTCGCCCGCAGGCTCGGCGCGCCGGCAGCGAGCCTCGAAGGGTACCTTTTTCCCGACACGTACTTCGTGCCGGCGCCTTTTCCCGCCGAGACCCTGGTCGAGATCATGGTGAAACGGTTCTTCGAGACCCTCGAGGAAGTCGCCCCGGGCTGGAAAGAGATGGCGCCCGCCGCGCTGCAGGAAAAGGTCACCGTCGCCTCGATCGTCGAGAGGGAGTATAGGCTCGCCGACGAGGCTCCCCGGATCGCGTCAGTCTTCTATAATCGCCTGCGCAGGAATATTGGGCTTGAATCCTGCGCCACACTTGAATATATTATCACGGAGATCCAGGGAAAGGCACACCCGGAGTACATCACCATAGAGGACAAGAAAATAGACTCGCCCTACAACACCTACCGGTGGGCGGGCCTTCCTCCGGGACCGATCTCGAACCCGGGAAGAATCGCCCTGGAGGCGGCGTTCCGACCGGCGCGCACGGACTTCCTGTACTTCGTTTTGCAAGACGCGCAGACGGGGAGGCACCACTTCTCGCGTGACCTGAGCGAGCACAACCAGGCGAAGTACCTCTATCTGAAGAAACCGTAGGGGTATGAGGATACCAGAGAGCACGATCTCGGAGATACAGAACCGCCTCGACCTGGCGGAGGTGATCGGGGAGTATGTCGCTCTCCAGCGCAAGGGAGGGCGGTTCTGGGGCCTGTGCCCCTTCCACCATGAGAAGACCCCTTCGTTCAGCGTGACGCCGGACAAGGGTGTTTTCTACTGCTTCGGATGCCACAAGGGCGGGGGTCTTTTCCAGTTCGTCATGGATGTCGAGAAGGTTGCGTTCCTCGACGCGGTCGAGATCCTCGCCAAGAAGGCGGGCGTCGAAATCAAGCGGGAAGACGAGGAGCGGGCCGGGGTCAAGCGCGAGACCTTCGTCGAGCTGTACCGCAAGGTCGCGGGGAGCCTGCACTGGCTCCTTCGCGAGAGCCCGACAGCCGAGAGCGCGCGTCGCTACCTCGCCTCGCGCGAGGTGCGAGAAGAGACGATTGAACGCTTTCAGCTCGGATTCGCGCCGCCGGACCGGCAATGGCTGCACCGCTTCTTGCGGGAGAAGAGCTACTCGGAGGAGTTCCTCGCGAGGACGGGGCTCTTCACGGGAGGGGGGACCGGACGGTGGCCCGCGCTGTTCGCGGGGAGGATCACCTTCCCCATCTGCAATGCGCGGGGAGAGGTGCTCGCCTTCGGCGGGCGCGCGATGGGCGATGCGCAGCCGAAGTACCTCAACTCGCCCGAGACGGCCTTCTTCCGCAAGGGGGAGAACCTCTACGGCATCGAGAAGGCGGCGGCTGACATCCGGCGGGCGGGATTTTTCGTCCTTGTGGAGGGGTACATGGACGTGCTCGCGATGCACCAGGCCGGCATCACGGCGTGCGTGGCTCCGCTCGGCACGGCGCTCACCGAGCAGCAGGTGCGGCTGCTCAAGCGTTTCGCCACGCGGGGCATCCTCCTCTTCGACGGCGACGAGGCGGGCGAGAAGGCGAGCTATCGCGCAATCGGCCTTCTCGAACGGCAGGACATGATCGCGCAGGTCGTCGAGCTGCCGCTGGGCCTGGACCCGGCAGATTTCGTGCAGAGGGGACGCGAGAAGGAGATTGCACCCCTTCTCGAGGGGGCGAAGGACAGTTTCCCCTGGCTCGTGAGCCGGGCGCTCGCCAGCAACGACCGTTCCCGTTCCGAGGGCAAGGAGCGGGTGCGGGATTTTCTGTTCGGCTTCATCGACGGAATCGGTTCCCGGGTGCGGGCCGACGACTACCTGAAGATCGTCGCCGAGGCGATCGACGCGGACCCCGCGGCCGTCCGAGGGGATTTTGGGTCATGGAAGGCGGGGCAACGGCGCTCGGGGGTTCCCTCTGGGGTTCCCTCGGCGCGGATCGAAGAGGCCGCTTCGGCCGACCTCTTCCTGATGCTCTCCGTCGCGGCCAACCAAGAGCTGTTTTCGGTCGTGCGCAACGCCGGCATCTCCCTGACCGACCTTGACGACGAGCGTGCTCGGACGCTGTACGTCGCGCTCGAGGAGGCCTTCCGAGACGGCGAGAGCGGCTTCGAGGCGCTGTGCGCGCGCATCGAGGATCCAGTAGTGCGGGACACGGCGATCCGCAAGGCCTCCAGCGGGGAGTTCGACCTGAATCCCGAGAGGCTTATCGCCGACGGGGTGAAACGGGTTCGAGAGCGAGCGCTGCGGCGGAAGGTCGAGAGGTTGGGCGCCGAGCTGCGGCGGATGGAGAAGGAAGCGCCGGATCCGGCGCGGGCGCGAGAGCTGCTCGCCGAGAAGATGCATCTGGACGGAGAGCTTGCGAGGCTGGGATCTCATGGAACGAGCGAGCCGTGAGACGGGCAATACCAGAGGCGGGGGGCGCGTGAAGACGCATGAAATGACGAGACGAAGGGAACCATCGGGGAAGGCAGCCTCGGCGGCGGACAAGGCGGGCGCGACAGCTGCGGCAGCGCGCAAGGCCGCGGCCAAGGCTCGCCCGGCCTCGAAAAAGGCGGGGTCCTCCCGCCCGGCCGCGGCGTCTGGGACGAGCCCCCGGCAGAAGCCGTCGCAGAAGAGCGCCAATCGGGCCAGAGGCGCCGACAGGGTCAAGGCAGCCGCAAAAGCGGCCGCGCGCGTCCGCGCGGCTGGTCACGGCAAGGTCGTGGAGGCTGCGGCGGACATCAGGAACGATCCCTCCATCCGCAAGCTGCTCGCCTATGCGAAAGGCAAGAAGAGCGTCAGCTACGATGAGGTGAGCGATTTTCTGCCCGACGCGATCGTGCATTCCGACAGGATCGAGGAGGTCATCGCGCTCCTCGAAAAGCACAAGATCAGGCTCGAGGAGGAGGAGATCAGCCTCGAGCTCGAGGAAGAGAAGCCCGGCAAAGACAGGAAGAAGGTGATCTACAGCGATAAGGACTCCTCTGTCGACGACCCGATCCGCTTGTACCTGCGCGAGATCGGCAAGGAGAATCTCCTCACGGCCGAGCAGGAAGTCGAGCTCTCCAAGAGGATGGAGGACGGCGAGAACATCATCAAGGCGGTGATCAAGGAGTCCGGCGTGCTGGTGCGGGAGTTCCTCCGCCTGGGCATGCGCGCGGCCTCCCTCAAGGATCCGCGGGACATGAATCTCTCCAAGAAGGAGGCGTCAGAGTTCCTTGCCGAGCGCCGCCGGCTTGGCGCCTTCTACAAGGAGCCGTTCAAGGACCACCTCCCCGGGGTCAAGCGCTACATGGAGCTGAAGCGCCAGACCGAGAGCGAGGGCGGGGACATCTTCGACGAGTCCTTCGAGGAGAAGCGCAGGGATGTCACCGACTCGCTGAAGAAAGTGGAGCTGCGGCCCGAGGACATCTCCGCGATCGCCGAGAGGTTGATCGCTGTGGCCCGCCGCATCCGCTCGATCCAGAGGGACATGTCGCGCATGGAGAAGAGGCTGCACCTTGCCGGCCCCCGCGACACGAGGAGCCTCGTTCGCCGCATCCCCCTCGCCGCCGAGCGCGACAGGCTCGAAAAGCACACGGGGATGTCGGTCGAGAGGATCCGCGAGGCGCTGCGGGTGTACCAGGCCGACGAGAAAAAGCTGCTGCGCTATGAGACGGTCTTCGAGAACAAGATCGAAGACATCCTCGCGATGGCCGATGAGATCGACCGCGGTCGCGTCATGCTGAAGGAGGCGAAGGACAGGCTGATCCGCGCCAACCTCCGCCTCGTGGTGAGCATCGCGAAGAAGTACACGAACAGGGGCCTGCATTTCTTCGACCTCGTGCAGGAGGGCAACATCGGCCTGATCAAGGCGGTGGAGAAGATTGAGTACCGCAAGGGGTACAAGTTCTCGACCTACGCCACCTGGTGGATCCGCCAGGCCATCACCCGCTCGATCTCCGATCAGGCGCGCACGATCCGGGTGCCGGTCCACATGATCGAGCAGATCAACAAGGTCATGCGCGAATCCCGCCAGCTCATGCAGGTGCTCGGCCGCGAGCCCAGCGACGACGAGGTCGCCGAGAAGCTGGGCTGGGCCACGGGACGCGTGAAGGCGGTGAAGAGCGTGGCGCGGGAGCCCATCTCGCTCGAGACCCCGATCGGGGAGGAGGAGGACTCGCTGCTCGGCGATTTCATCGAGGACAAGGAAGTGGAGAGCCCGTCCAACATGACGGCATTCCGCCTCCTGCAGGAGCAGCTGGAGTCGGTTCTGACGACGCTGCCCCCGCGCGAGCAGGAGGTGCTCAAGATGCGCTTCGGGCTGGAGGACGGGTACTCCTTGACTCTGGAGGAGGTCGGCCTCTATTTTAACGTGACGCGGGAGAGGATCCGGCAGATCGAGGCGAAAGCCCTTCGGCGGCTTCGCCACCCGACGCGGAGCCGTCGGCTGAAGGACTATCTGGAACACTAGACTGGAACACGAGAGAGGGAGTGGGGATGGCACGCACCATATACGACAAGCTGAAAGCCCTGCAGGACGTCCTGTCCCGCAAGTTCGAGGTGGAGCGGGAGATCCAGGAGATTCCCAAGAGCCTCGCGACAAAGACGGAGCTTCTGAACAGGCTGAAAAAATCCTCGCAGGACCGAGCGGCCGGCCTCGAGGCGGCCCAGGCTCGCGTCACCGACATCGGCCAGAAGCTCATTGATGCTGAGCAATCCCGCGAGGGCTACGAGGGGCAGATGGACGCGATCTCGACGCAGCGCGAATATGAGGCGCTGGACAAGGAGATCAAGGACGCGACTGAGAAGGAACAGGGGCTGCGCAGGGACCTCCAGCGCGAGCAGACCCTCGAGGAGGAGACGAAGAACGCCCTCGAGAAGGAAGCGATGATGATCCGCAAGCAGGAGGAGGACGTCAAGGAGGAGCAGTCCAAGATCAAGCTGAAGGTGAAGGAGAAGAGTGCGGAGCTGAAGAAGCTGCAGGCCGAGGAGAAGAAGATCACCCCCGGACTGGATGAAGAGATCCTCTTCAAGTTCGAACGCATCATCCGCAGCAAGTCGGGCATTGGCATCGTCTCGCTGCACAAGGGGGTGTGCACGGGCTGCTACATGATCCTCCCGCCGCAGTTCGTGAATGCCGTCCACCTGGGCGAGAAAGTCGAGTTCTGCCCCTACTGCAGCAGGATCCTCTTCTACCAGGAGGATGAGGAGGGCGAGAGCCTCGAGACGGCCGTCATGGAGGAGGACGTCGAAGAGGAGGAGGAGGAGGAAGAAGAGGAGGAAGAGGCCGCCGAGGAGGAAGAGGAAGAGGTGTAGGGCCGCAAATCGCCTGGGCTATCGCACCATCGCGCGAGGCGCGCGATGGTGCTGGCGCGGGGGCGATTCGCGGATCTGCACATTCTCGGCAGGAATGCCGAGAATGTGCAGGGGGCAGATCAGGTCACCGCTCCAGCGCGATCGCTTTTCGGGCGACGCTGGGGAGGAAAGTCCGGGCTCCACAGAGCGGAACGCCGGGCAACGCCCGGGGTCGCCGCCGGCGCGCGCGAGCGCACCTGCGGCGGCACAGACAGTGCCACAGAAAACAGACCACCCCAGCGCCGCGGAAGCGGGGCGCGAGGCGCGATCGCCTTCGGGCATCGCCGGGGAAAGGGTGAAAAGGCGGGGTAAGAGCCCACCGCCCGACCGGCAACGGTCGGGGCACGGAAAACCTCGTTCGGAGCAAGGCCAAGCAGCGGGGGGTGGCTCGCCCGTCGGGCCGCAGCGGCTCGACAACCCGCGGGTAGGCCGCACGAGGGCGCGGGAAACCGCGGCTCCTAGAGAGATGGTGACCCTCGAGACAGAACCCGGCTTATCGATCTGCCCTTTTTTTATTTGAGACGGGAGATGATTCTGAACTACGACCACTACCGATCGGGAAAGCGCGGCCGAAGGCTGCGCCGCACGCTCCTGCCGGTGCTCTCGACGCTCCTCGTCGCGTGCATCGTTTTGTTCTTCGTCCTGCGCCTCCCGAGCCGCCTTTTCCCCTCCACGGGATCGCGCGGCGAGGGTGGGAAGATACCGGACCTGTGGAAGGCTGAAAAATACGAACAGGTCATTGCTGCCGCGGACGAGGTGCTGAAGAGCGACCCCTTGAACGCGAACGCCCTCTCGTACAAGGGCTTCGCTTCCTTCTATGCCGCGGTCTCTGAGGACGGCGCGGAGGAGAAGCTTCCCCTGCTGGACGAGGCGATTGTGGCCCTGCGCAGGGCCAAGCTGGCCGGCGCGCCCTTCCCCGGCGAGACGGACTACATTCTCGGAAAGGCGTACTTCCACAAGGGCAAGTACTCCTACGATCTCGCGATCCGCTACCTTGAGAGCGCCCTCGCGAAGGGATACGCGCAGAGGGATTCCCACGAGTACATCGGCCTTGCCTCCGCCCAGCTCGGCGACTTCGCGAAGGGCATCGCCTCGTTCCTCGAGGCTGCGAAGGAGAACTCGAGCGACGTCCTGCTCTTGACAATCGGGCAAACTTATTACCAGATGAAGCGGACCGGAGACGCCGTCGACTATCTCCTGAGGACTCTCAACAAGACGGAAGACAAGGCGATCGAGAAGCGGGCGCGGTTCCTCCTGGGCGAGATCTATCTCGACAGGGGCGAGCTGTTCAAGGCCGAGGAGCAGTACGGGACGATCGTGAGGCTGGATCCGCAGTCCGCCGACGCGCATTTCTTCCTCGGCGAGGTCTACGCGGGGATGAAGGATCCGATCAAGGCGAGGGCGGAGTGGCGCGCCGCGCTCGTCATCGACCCGTCACACTACGGCGCCAAGCTCCGCTATTATTCCGGGAAGCGGTAGGGACGCAGAAAAGGGAGGGAGCTTCTGATGGCCTGGGACAGGATGTTTGAAGCATTTTCTATGGATCTCGGCATCGACCTGGGGACCTGCAGCACGCTCGTGCACGTGCGCGGCAAGGGCATCGTGCTCTGCGAGCCCTCCGTGGTGGCCATGGAGCGGGGCACGAAGAAGGTCGTGGCGGTGGGGACCGAGGCCAAGAAGATGCTTTGGAAGACGCCGGGCGACATCGTTGCGATCCGACCTCTGCGCGATGGGGTCATCGCCGACTTCGAGGCAACCGAGAAGATGCTCCGCTACTTCATCGAGAAGGTGATCTCCCGCCGATGGTTCGTGAAGCCTCGGATGGTCATCGGCGTGCCCACCTGCATCACCGAGGTGGAGAAGCGCGCGGTGCGCGATTCGGCCGAGCAGGCCGGCGCGCGCGAAGTGTACCTGATCCAAGAGTCGATGGCGGCCGCGATCGGTGCGAACATCCCGATCCTGGAGCCGGCCGGCCACATGATCTGCGACATCGGAGGAGGCACCACCGAGAACTCCGTCATCTCCCTCGGCGGAATGGTCGTCACGAACGCGATCCGCGTCGGCGGCGACGAGTTCGACGAGGCGATCATCAAGCACGCCCGCAACGTCCACAACCTCATCGTCGGGGAATCGACGGCCGAGAACGTGAAGATCACGATCGGCAATGCATCGCCCGACAAGAAGATCGAGAAGATGGAAATCAAGGGCACCGACGCGATCACCGGCCTGCCGCGGAAGCTCGAGATGGATTCCGTGGAGGTCCGCGAAGCGCTGCAGGAGCCCATCAACACGGTGATCGATGAGATCAAGAAGACCCTCGGGCAGACCCCGCCCGAGCTCGCCGCCGATATCGTGGAGAGGGGAATCGTCATGACAGGGGGCGGGTCGCTGCTGAAGGGCTTCCCGAAGCTGATCGCCAAAGAGACCGGCGTGCCCGTGATCCTCGCGGAGAATCCGCTCCTGTGCGTCGCGTTGGGCGCAGGGAAGTTCCTCGAGAGCCTCGTGAAGGACAAGAACGCGAGATATTTCAACGTGAAGACCTGATCGTATGCCCGGGCTTTTCGAAGGCTTCTTCGCAAAACGGAGGAAGGGCGTCACGCTCGCGATCCTCATCGTCGTGTCGCTCATGTGCCTTCTCTTGTCCAACAGGACGGTGGTCATCCGGCCCAAGGAGGTCGGCCTCTCGGTCGTCGGATTCTTCCAGAAGGGATTCACGGGACTTTTTCGCTGGTTCGGCGATACGGCGGGATCGATCCGCCAGCTCCGCGCGGCGCGCGATGAGCTCGCCGCGGCCCGCGAGCGGCTGCAGGATATGGACCGCGTGACGCGCGAGATCGTTGAGCTGCGCCGGCAGAACGCCGCCCTGCTCGAGCAGCTGGGCTTTGCGCAGTCGCTGCCGTCCGGGCGCATCGCCGCGGGGGTGATCGCCCGGGATACGGACAACCTCTTCTCGACAATCACGATCAACAAGGGCTCGCGCAGCGGCGTGCGCACTGGCATGCCCGTCGTGGCATGGCAGGGAGACATGGAGGGCCTGGTGGGCAAGGTTGTGCTTGTCGGAGGCGGCTCCGCGCAGGTGCTCCCCCTGTACGATCCCCAGTGCCTGGTCTCGGCGCGCCTCGACAGGAGCAGGCACGAGGGGCTGGTGGCCGGACAGGGAAAGGACCGCGACACCATCGTGATGCGCTATGTCAGGAAGACCGCCGCGTCCCTCATCGAGTACGGCGACCTCGTCGTGACGGCGGGACTGGGCGGCCTGTACCCGAAGGGGATCAACATCGGCAGGATCCGCGAGATCAACGCCCCGGCCTACGAGAGCTCCCTCGAGCTCGCCGTGGAGCCGATCATCGACTTCGAGAGGCTGGAGGACGTTTTCCTGATCGACGCGCTTCCCGAGACGGCGGAGGCAGGGGAGTGAACAGGGACCTCCGTGTCACCCTCTTCACGCTGCTCGCCCTGGCGGTCTGCGTCATGCTTCAATCGACCGTCCTCGGGAAAATCGCCATCCGCGGGGTCCGTCCCGATCTCGCCCTGATCGTCCTCGTCTTCGTCTCGCTCCGCAAGGGCTCGATGGTGGGCCAGTGGTCGGGGTTCGCCTCGGGGTTTCTCGAGGACCTGATGAACGTGTCGCCCCTCGGCTTCCACTCCCTTCTGAAGACGGTGATCGGCTACCTGTACGGCGTGTTCTCGGGCAATGTTTTCGTTGATCCGTTCCTCATGCCCATGGTCCTCACCGTGGTGGCCACGCTGCTCAAGGGGGTGCTCGCGGGCATCATCTCGGCCGTTTTCGGCATCGCCTCCTCGGGGTTCATCACCTTCACGGGCAGGATATGGATTGAGCTTGCCTACAACGGCGTGCTCGCCCCCTTCCTCTTCGCGTTGCTCAACCTGTTCAAGGTCTTCAAGCAGTCCGACAAAGAGGGCGCCTGATGGAGAGCGGCGAGAGGCTCCTGCGGAGGCGGTTCTTCGCGCTCACCGCACTATTCGCCGGCGCGATCGGAGTTCTCGCGCTGTACCTGTTCTGGCTGCAGATCGTGAAGGGCGGGGAGTTCCGGCAAAGGGCAAAGGACGTCTCGCAGCGGGAGGCTCCCCTGCCGGCCAAACGGGGGGAGATCTTCGACAGAAACGCCGACGACCCTCTCGTGTTCAATGTGGACTCCTTCGCCATCGATGTGGTCCCCGGCGAGCTCGCCCCCGCGGAGCTGCCGGCGCTCTTTTCGCGGCTCACCCGCGTTCTCTCGCTGCCGGCGGGAGAGATCGAGAAGCGCATCCCGCCCAAGAATTACCGGATATTCCAGCCCGTCGAGGTGAAGGGAGCGGTGAGCTTCGACACCGTCTCTTTCATCGCCGAGCACATGGAGGAGTTTCGCGGGGTGAGCTGGCGGAACAAGCCCATCCGCAGCTACACGGAATCCGCCGGCCTCGCCCACGTCATCGGGTATGTCGGGGACATCACGCGCGAGGAGCTGCAGGTTCTGTACAACGCGGGGTACGAGGCAGGGTCGGTCCTCGGAAAATCGGGGGTCGAGAAGCAGTACGACGGAGTCCTGCGCGGCACGGCGGGCAAGAAGTTTCGCGTAGTGGACGTGCGGGAGCGGCGCATGGATGGCGGGCAAGAGGAGATCGTGCCCCCGAAGCCGGGGCTCAATGTGGTGCTGACGATCGATCGGCGCATCCAGGAAGTCTGCGAGCAGGCCCTCGGGCCGCGCAACGGCTCGGTCGTGGTGCTGAAGCCGTCGACGGGCGAGATCCTCGCGCTGGTCTCTTATCCCTCATTCGACCCCAACCGGTTTTTCGCTCCCGACAGCACCGCGTACTTCACCGCGCTCGCGACGGATCCCTCCTTCCCCTTCCTCAACCGAGCCATCCAATCCGTGTACCCGCCCGGCTCCGTGTTCAAGATCATCATGACCACGGCCATCGTGGAAGGCGGAATGATCCCAATCAACAGGGCGGTGCGCTGCACGGGCAAGCTCGAGTTCGGCGACAGGGTGTTCAACTGCTGGGAGAAGAAGGGCCATGGCTACCAGGACCTGATGGGAGGTCTCGCGCAGTCGTGCGACGTGTACTTTTTCACGATGGGAAATGAGCTGGGCGTCGACACGATCGTTTCCCATTCCCGGGATTTCGGCATCGGCGCGCTCACCGGCATCGACCTTCCCGAGGAACGCACGGGGTTGCTCCCCACACCCGAGTGGAAGCAGAAGACCAAGCACATGAAGTGGCTGGGCGGCGATACGCTCAACCTGTCGATCGGGCAGGGTTTCGTCACGATGTCGCCTCTGCAGATGGCGAACATGGTCGCCCTGGTCGCCAACGGGGGCGTCGTGTATCAGCCGCACATCCTTCGCGAGACTCGCGATCCTCAGACCGGAGCGGTGGTCTCGTCAATGGGGCCCGAGGTGCTGCACACTTCCGCGGTGAGCGCGGAGACCTTTCGAACCGTGCAGGAGGCAATGCGCGGGGTCATCACCACGGGCACGGCGGCGCCCGTCATCACGACGCGGGCGGTCGAGGTGGCCGGGAAGACCGGCACCGCCGAGATCGGGATCGAGGGCGAGTGGCATTCGTGGTTCGCCGCATACGGGCCCTACCAGACCGAGAACCTCGAGGAGCGCGTCGTCGTCGTGGTCATGGCGGAAGCGTCCGCCTCCTGGGAGTGGTGGGCGCCGAAGGCCGCGAACCTCATCTTCCAGGCCATTTTCGCCCACCAGACCTTCGAAGAGGCCGTCGCTGCGGTGAAGCCCTGGTATTCGGACGCGATCAGGAGAACGGATTGAAAAGGCGGCTTCTCGCGTTCTTCGACCCGATCCTCCTCTCGACGACAATCGCCCTCATGGCGATCGGGATCCTGTTCGTCTACTCCAGCGGCGTGAACGCGAGCGGCGTGCTCGTCTCGAGAGAGGTCGTGAAGCAGGTCATCTGGGCGGCGCTGGGCATCGGTGTCATGCTGTTCTTCACGTTCTTCAGCTACGCGACGCTGCGCGCCCTCGCTCTGTACATCTACGCCGGCAATCTGCTGCTTCTGGTGTTCACGCTCCTGTTCGGTTCGGAGGTGAACGGGGCGAAGTCATGGCTGGGCTTCTGGGAGCTGGGCATCCAGCCGTCTGAGTTCATGAAGATCTCCTCGATCCTCTTCCTAGGCACCTATCTCTCGGGCATCGGCCACGGCATCCGCGAGCTCCCGCGGTTCCTGCTGGGCCTGCTGATCATCGTCGTGCCCATCGGGCTCATCATCCTGCAGCCCGACATGGGAACCGCGCTCGTCTTGATCCCCGTGTTCCTCGTCATGGCCTTCGTCGCCGGAGCGGAAGGCAAGCACCTGTGGTTCATCGTGTTGGTCGGCGTGCTCGCTCTCTCGCTCGCCGCCATGCCCAGCCTGCGGGCAAAATCAGGGTCGACGGGCGCCTCCCTGCTCGCCATCATCGCGGACCCCGACATTTTGAAGTACCTGCTGCTCGCTTCCGTCGTCGTGGCGGGCCTCGCCTATCTGGGGTACCGTTCATTCCGCAGGCGCTACTTTTTCTGGATCTCGTGGTCCGCCATTGCCTTCATGGCCGCCTCGTCCACCTCGCTCCTGATCCGGCTCGTGCTGAAGGAGTACCAGATCATGCGCCTGGTGATCTTCGTGAACCCGCGCCTCGACCCGCAGGGGGCGGGCTGGAACATCATCCAGTCCGTCACGGCGATCGGGTCGGGGGGCCTGTTCGGCAAGGGGTTCCTGCGCGGCACGCAGAGCCACTACCAGTTCCTCCCTCAGCAGAGCACCGACTTCATCTTTTCAATCCTCGCGGAGGAGTGGGGGTTCCTCGGCGCGCTCGCCATCTTCGGCCTGTTCCTCGCGATTCTCCTTCGCGGACTGAGCATCATCTGGAGCGCCCGGGAGGACTATGCCATGCAGATCGGCACGGGCATCCTGACAATGTTCTTCTTCCACTTGCTCGTGAACACCGGCATGGCAATGGGCATCATGCCCGTCATGGGGATTCCCCTGCTGTTCCTTTCCTATGGGGGCTCCTCGCTGTGGACGGCGCTCTGCGGGATCGGGATCATCATGAACATCTACGGGAAGCGTTCCCGCTACGCCCCCGGCGCGCGTTGATGCGGCGGATCGATCCCGTCCACGATCTGCGCGGGGCATTCGGCCGGGTGCAGAAGCCCGGCCGCTATATCGGGGGAGAGTTCGGCGCGATCGTGAAGCCCGAGGCGGCTCTCGCCGTCGCGATTTCCTACCCTGATCTCTACGAGATCGGGATGTCCAATTCCGCCGTGAAGCTCATCTACGGCCTGCTCAACCGGCTGGAGGGAGTGTCCTGCGAGCGCGTTTTCGCCCCCGCTCCCGACTTCGAGGCCGAGCTCAGGGCCGGCGCCATTCCACTGTATTCGCTTGAAACGGGCAGGCCGCTGGCCGATTTCGACATTCTCGGTTTTTCACTCGGATACGAGCTTACCCTCACGAACCTTCTGGCCATCCTCGAGACGGGGGGGATAACGCTCGAGGCTGAGCGGAGGGGGGAGAAGGGGCCGATTGTCATCGCGGGCGGACCCGCTACGACCAACCCCGCGCCCTATGGCACCTTCGTCGACTGCCTGTTCATTGGGGAGGCGGAGGGCTGGATCGAGCCCGTCTTCGGGGAGCTGGCCCGGATGAAAGCGAGAGGATCCGGCAGGGGCGACATGATCGAGTTCCTTCGCCGCGATCCCTGCATCTGGCATGCGGGGAAGCGGGAACCCGTGCGGCGCGCCTTGTGGAGGGGCTTCTCTGGGACGGTCTCGGACACCCGGTTCCCCGTCCCGAGCCTGCGAGTGGTGCAGGACCACGGAACAGTTGAGATCATGCGGGGCTGCCCCAACTCCTGCCGCTTCTGTCATGCCGCCTCCTATTACCGTCCCTGCAGGCAGAAAAGCTCGGCGGCGATTCGCGAGGAGACGAGCGCGCTCGTCAATGAGGCTGGCTACCGGCAGATCACCCTCTCCTCGCTCTCCTCGGGGGACTACCGCGGCATCCACGGGCTCGTGAGCGAGATGAACGCGCAGTACGCCCCGCTCAAGGTCTCCTTCTCCCTTCCCTCGCTTCGCGTCGATTCGCTCGGCCTGCAGATCCTGGCCGAGATATCCGAGGTCAGGAAGAGCGGGATCACGTTCGCCGTCGAGACGGCAAAGCCCGAGTGGCAGGCGGCAGTGCGAAAGACCGCGGGCCTGGAGAAGGTCATCGGAATCATGCGCGAGGCGAAGAGCCAGGGTTGGCGGGCGGCCAAGTTCTACTTCATGGTCGGGCTGCCCGCCTCATTCACCGAAGAGGAATCCTCCTCGATCGTCGAGTATCTGCGGGCTGTGCGCGCGGCCACGGGGATGTCGCTCAACGTGAACGTGGCCTCCTTCATCCCGAAGCCGCACACGCCATACGAGAGGGAGGCGCAGCTCGCCGAAGGGGAGGCGCTCGCCCGCATCATGGCGGTTGTCAAAGGCCTGAAGCTCGACGGGTTCAAGGTCGGCTACCACGCGCCGTTCCTTTCCCTGCTGGAGGGGGTCATCTCGCGCGGCGATCGGCGGGCGGGGATGCTGTCGCTCGAGGCCTACCGGAAGGGCGCTCGGCTGGACGCCTGGGAGGAGCATTTCCGCTCCGACATCTGGAGGACCGTCATCGCGGAGGCGGGGTGGGACGTCATGGGCGAGACATGCCGCAGGAGGGAGCCGAACGAGAGCCTGCCGTGGGAGCAGATCGGCCTTGCGCTCTCCCACAGCGCAGTCTCCGACGGCCCGAAGGCCGAGGAGGTCCCCGTGGCTGGGGCTTTGCCGGCAACCCCTTTAATCGCCGCGCCCGCTCCTGTCGGGCCGTGCGCCGCCGCGGCCGCGAATGGTCCCGCCGTCACGCCACCGCGCCTGCTCTTCAGCTTCCGCAAGGAGGGACCGGCCGCCTTCATTTCGCACTTGGACCTGATGACGGTGTTCGAACGCGCACTCCTGCGCGCGGGCGTCCACGCGAGGTTCACCGAGGGGTTCAATCCCAAGCCGCGGCTTGAGTTCGCGAGCCCTCTCGGGCTCGGGATCGAGTCCGACGAGGAGATCGCCGCGGTGATTCTGTCCAGCCGGGAGCAGGCCGAGGGGTTCGGGGCGCGGATGAATCGCGCGCTTCCCCTGGGGATCGCGGTGACGCGTGCGGCGCTTGCCGTGGAGATTTCAGGCAGGAAGAGGCGATCCCTCATGTCCCTGTACTGGGGATCGGAGTACCGGGTCGATGCCCGCACCCTGCTTCTCCCGCTGGGCGGGCCGTCGATCAGGAAGACGGTCGAAGAGGCGGAGGGGGACTCGTCGACCCCGATACGGAGGCTGCGCACCCTTGCGTCGGGCGACTCAGGGGAAGGCGTCTCCTACTTCGAGGCCTTGGGCTCCTCCGCCTTGAGCTGATTCCAGATCGCGTCCATCCGCTGTAAACCCGCGCTCGCAGGATCCATGCCCGCCTCCCGCAGCCGTGCCTCGACCTGCCGGAATCGGCGCTCGAACTTGGCGTTCGAGCCCCGCAGCGCAAGTCCAGGATCGATGCCCAGCGCCCGGGAAAGGTTGACGACGGTGAACAGCATGTCGCCGACCTCGTTCTCGATCTCCGTCTCGTCGCCTGTTGAGGCGGCCTCACGCAGCTCGGCGATCTCCTCATCGAGCTTTTCCCACACCGGCGCGGCCTCCGGCCAGTCGAAGCCCGTTGTCGCGGCCTTCTTCTGGATCGCGAGCGCGCGCTCCAGGGGGGGCAAGGAGCCGGAAAGCCCATCCAGCGCCGAACCCGGCCGCGCAGGGCCCTTCTCGTCCGCCTTGATCGCCTCCCACTGCGCCAGAACTTCCGCGAGAGACCTCGCCGATGAATCGCCGAAGACGTGGGGATGCCTGCGGATGAGCTTTCCGCAGATGCCCTCCAGGACATCCGCGACCGCAAAGGCTCCCTCCTGCTCCTTCATCACTGCGATGAGCGTCACGAGAAGATACAGATCGCCTAGCTCCTCCCGCAGGTTCGCGTCGTCGCCGCCGTCGATGGCATCGAGGCATTCGTAGATCTCCTCGACGAGGCTCACCCGCATGCTCCGCGGTGTCTGTGCGGCGTCCCATGGGCAGCCCTCCGGCGCTCGCAGGCGCCGGACGATGCCCAGAAACCTGTCGAAAGGAGCCGCAGCGTCCATTTCCATGGGGGAGAGTGAACCCGCTCGGGAGAGCGGTGTCAAGACGGGCTGGACAACCGGTGGGCTGCTGGACGAAGCGCTTGCAGGTGCCTCAGGAGATCCTCGACATCTGTGAAGGCGATCGGTTCGTCGTTCACGGCGACGGTTGGCCCATGCGAGCACATGCCCCGGCACGGCGAGGTTTCAAGCGCGAACAATCCGTCAGGGGACGTTTCCCCGTCCGCGATGCCGAGCTCCCGCGAGACCGCCTCCAGGAGCGCGAGAGACCCGTTCTTCGAGCAGCTCTCCCCTCGACACACGGAGACCCGCCACTTCGCCGGCGGCTCCAGGGTAATAACCGGATAGAAAGCGGCCGTCTCGACGACCTTCTCGGCGGGCACGTTCAGGAAATCAGCGATCGCGCCTATGGACTGCCGCGAGACATGGCCGAAGGCCTTCTGCGTGTCCTGGAGGATCTGCACGAGGAACTCCCGCTTGGGTTGATGGCGCGTGAAGATCTCGATCAACTTCTGGGGAGGGTTCTGTCGGGGCGGTCCAGCCCCCGCGGGATGGCTGCTCGCCTTGCTTCGCTTGAGGTAGTGGGAGAGGATCGCGAGGCCGAGAGCTATGTTCTCGTTTCGGACGATCACATCCGAGGGAACGGCGAGCTGGGTCGGAGAGAAGTTCCAGATTGCACGGATGCCCAGCGACACGATCCTCGCCGCGACCTGCTGGGCGGCCGCGCTGGGAACGCAGACGATCGCGATGCCCACGTCGAAGCTGCGCACCACTCTCTGCAGCGATTCCATGGGCAGGATCGTGAAGGCGCCGAGGATGCTCCCGACCTTCGCCGGGTCATTGTCGAAGATCGCCACGAGGCGCAGCCCGTACTGGGCGAGCCCGGGGTACTGGCTGAGCGCGGAGCCGAGGTGCCCTGCACCGACGAGGATCGCCGTGTTCTCGTAGTTGATGCCCAAGAACTCCTCGATCGCCTTCTTCAGGCCGAGGATTGAGTAGCCGGCCTTCGGCTTGCCCTTGTACCCGATCAGCGAAACGTCCTTGCGCACCTGGGTGTCGTCGATGCGGAAGAACTGGGCGAGATGCCGGGAGGAGACGTACGCTTCGCTGCGCGCCTGCATCTCGGCAAGGATCTGGTGGTAGAGCGGGATGCGTCGCAGGGTCTGCTCGGGGATGGGGTGCTCGATGGCCTCTGAGCGCTCGCCGTCTCGCACGGGGCTACTCAGTCCCGTCCGTCCCGACGCCCTGCAGCGAGAGCGCGTCCTCCGCCGTCCTGATGTTCTCTGCCGCCGCTTGATGCGCCGGCTCGATCTCGAGAACCTGCCTCCAGTACTCGATCGCGCGAGCGTAGTTGCCGTTGGCGTACTCTTCGATGCCGAGAAGGAACAGATCTTCGACCTTCTGCTGGAGCGCTCCTCGGCCGCGGTCGCCGAGATTCACGCGAGCCTGAACGCTGAACTTGTCGATGGGGCCCGCTTTGCCGCTCAGGTCGAGGTTGTAGGTGGCGACGATGCCGAGAGGGACCGTCGCGATGGTTCCGAGGTCGATCGATGCGCCGAGGCTGATGCGCGGGTTGGCGGGTTTCAGCAGGACTCCGGCTTGGATGGAGAGGAACTTCGCCACCTCGATATTCCCACCAACAGCGAGGTTCCATTTCTCGGCAGGCGCGATCGCGGGATTCAGGCTGAGGGGAAGGTTGAAATCGCAGGACATCTGCATCGGCCGCCAGGGCGAATAGGCGATGCCGGCGGTGGCTGTGAGGGGCAGCTGCTCGTCGGCGAGGGTCACGATGCCCAGGTTCTTGAGCGCGAGGCCGAGGGAGAAGTTCTTCGTGCGCGCGTAGAATGGCTTCAGGAAATTGAAGCTCGTGAGCAGGCCGAGGTCCGTCATGAAGGCGAAGGAGGACTGATTGGGCGCCAGCTCGGCTGGGATGCTTCGGTAGGCGACCTTCAGGTTTGCGCCTGCGGCGAGCCCGTAGAACTTTGCGCTCGAGAAGAAATTGTACGAGGCATTCAGCGTGGCGATGGTTTCCGTGATGTAGCTCTTGGCGCCCGATACGCCCCACTCGTTGTACGCGGTGAAGGGAACGGAGAGGAACTTCCCCCCCACGCCGATGCCGAGGTCGTTGAAGCGGATCGTGTAGACCACGCCCTCAAGGTTGGAGTCGGCGATCCAGTTGTGGTGAGAGAAGGAGAGCTCGGTGTTCTTCAGCACGGAGCTGGCGGATGGGTTGGATTCAATGAATCCCGCATCGCGCGCCAGCGCAGTGTATGCTGTGCCCATGCCCTCATAGCTCCCGCCCATGGGAATGAGGAGGGAGGGGAAGACGGTGAGGCCGGTGTTCGGGTCGACGAACTGCTCCTGTAGCCCCGTCCACCAACTGTAGAAATCCGCGCCTTCCGCCCACAGCGCGGTCGAGCCCGCAGCAAGGAGGAGAAGCACGGTGAGAACACGCAGCCCTTTCATCTCTGTCCATAGTATATCGCCAGCGGGGCTATAATTCTATGGGGGGTGCTGCTGCCGCCTGCGCGTCCCTTCGGGCCGCTAGGGGCTCCCGCCTCCGCGCGCCGTTGGCGCGCTTGGGCTGCCGCCCAAGGGATGACCAGCGGGCGGTTTTTGTCGATAATGGGGGAGTGGGGTTCCGTGAGGACGCCTAGCCAGAATGCCCTTGCGATCATCGTTTGCCTCCTCGCTCTCTCTGCGGTTCCCGCTCGCGGCAGCGGCCAGCCGGAGACGGGTTTGAAGCAGGTGCAGGCGCTCATCGCGGCGAAGGATTTCACGGCCGCGCAGAAGATGCTTGTCGAGATCCGCCGGAAGTACCCCGACCTGATCGACCCGACGCAGGAATACCTCGACCTGATCATGGCGCATGAGAGGGCGTACAATGCGGGCCGGCGGGACCTGCGGGATGCTCTTCAAAAAAAGGATGTCGAAACCGCGGACGCCCTTATCGCGAAGCTGGAGGAGATGGACCCCCACAAGGCGCTTCTCGCCGAGAAGAGGGAGGCCAAGAATCTCCGTGCCGCGCGCGACGTCGACGCCTTCATGGACTCGGTCGAGTCACTTCTTTCGCAGGGGCGCTACGGCGAGGCCATCACCGCGTACCTCCTCCCCTTCGACGATCCCTCACACGCCGGCTTCGCTGCGCTGCGAGAACAATTTCTCGCCTCCCGCGAAACGGGGATCTACGTCGCCAGCGTCCAGAGCGCCTCGGCGGCCATCCGTGCCGCTGCCGCGAAGGCGATGTCGCTCGACAGGGATGCCCACGCCGCTGCGTCGGCTCTCGAGGCGGTGCTGTCGGCAGAGGGGACCGAGAGGACAGTTGGAGATTTCTCCCGTGCGGCGACGCCGCTCCGCGCGCTCTCGGGCACCGAGTCCGATGTGCGCAGGCTCGTCGACTCTCTGGCGGCTGTCAATCTGGCCATCGCGGGGTCGATGCTCGGCGGAAGAGAGGACGAGTATATCGCCCATCTGATCGAGCTGTGCCGAGGGAGGGCAGGGAAGACTGAGGGAATCGCGGTGGCGATCCGGTTGCTCTGGGAGACGACAGCGCGGCCGGCTGCGGAGACCGTCGTGCGCCTTGCCTCCGATTCCTTCGACGCGTCGCTCAAAAGCTACGACGCGGCGCTGAAGGTCGGCGATCCTTCGGGCCTCGGTCTGGCCGACGCCGCTTTCAAGTCGGCCGGATACAAGAACCTTGCCGCGGTCGAGGCGGGCAGGGTCATTCAATCGGCGGGGTGGGCGTTCAGCCCCGAAAACCGCGACGCTCTCGAGGCCCTTCGCGCGCAGGCGCTCGCATGCCAGGAGAGCGCGGACGAGAGCGCGGCCTTCCGCTCCCTTATTTCCTTCCAGATTTCTGCGAAGGAACTTCCGGGCGCCGAAAAAGCTTCGGCGCAGTCGCGCCGGGCGACTCAGGACCTCGCCGCGCGCGTCGACGGTCTTCGCGAAGAGTGGAAATCCCGCTCCCAGCGTTGGAGCGCGCTTTCGGGGACGGGAATGGACGTCGTCGCGCTCTCAAAGGCCGCGCGCCAGATGTCGGAGCGGTTCGCGGCGCTCGCGGACGAGCTTCGCTCGCGAGACATCGCCTACGCCGTCCTGATGGCGAGAGGGGAGTCGGATGGCTTCGCTCCGCGGTTCGATGCGGCCGTGGCGCGGAGGCTGACAGGCGAGGATTTTCTGAATGCGACCCGGGGCGGCAAGCCATCAAATGATCCGAATGAGCTTATTTCGAGAATCCCGTCGAGCGCGCGGGAGGCCTTCGTCGCCGCTGGATCTGATCTCGACGCTCTCGCGAGGGCGATCGCGGCATGGAAAGCGAAATGGAGGGGCGACCTGCCGTCCGTGACGCAGAGCGGGGGGATCACCGCCCTCGTCTCGGCGGCGGATTCGCTCGCCACGAGGATCGCCCAGCAATTGGCACAGATCGAAGCGCTCACCGCGCGCGCGGAGGACAATATTTTCAACGCGGAAAAGAACCGCCGCGACGCCGCTGAAGCCTTCACGGAGGCGGGAAAAGCGCTCGCGCGCAAAGACTACGAGCAGGCCCGCGTTCTCGCGGGCGACGACGCGGCCGGGCTCTACCTCGCCTCGCTCGCCCTTGAGGAAAACGCGCAAGCGCGCACACGGCTGGAGAAGGATATTCCCGCACTACTCACGCGGATCGAGCAGACGATCTACGAGCAGAATGTGAAGCAGGTCGATACGCTGATCGACCAGGCCGTGGTGCGCTTCAAGGCGACGCAGTATCTGGACGCGCGCATCGCGCTGGACAAGGCGCGCGACCTCTGGGAGCAGATGCCGGAGGGCAAGACGCGGAAGTACGAGACTCTGGAGTACTGGTACGGCCTCGTGTTGAACGCTCTAGGAGTGAGCGGGGGGAGGAACCTCGCGGCGAACGATCCCCGTCTGGACGTCGTCAGCCCGCTGATGAGCAGAGCCCGGGAGTTTTACGCTGAGGCCGAAAAGCTCGCGGCGGACGCGGAGAAGCTTCGGAAGACCGATCCGAAGAGCGCGAGGATCGGCGAGACCCTCGCGCGCAAAAGCGCCCTGCTGGCGCAGGCGGGGGGGCACGTCGCCTCCGTTCTCGGAGTGGTGAACGGGTACTGGGAGGCAAAAGTCCTGCAGCTGAAGATCCGCAAGTTGAACGACGAGACGACCTTCGGCAAGGACGCCTCCGACGGGGTGAAGGCTGTGCTGGCGGGTCTCGTGAGCAGCCCGCGGTCGATCAAGGCGAGCGACGCGTACTTCGAGTTGAAGGAATACCAGGGCCTCGTGGACGACAAGACGCTTTCGGGGTCGATCGACAGGGCCCTGAACAGCCTGGAGGAAGAGCTGAACCTGAAAGTGAAGGCCCTGACGAAGGAGCAGATCGCGCAGGCAGCGGCGCTCGTCGCGGAGGCCAGGAACCGCTACAAGCCCGACAACAGGGAAACGTACGAAGGAGCCCTCGCCCTGGTTGACCAGGCTCTGGCAATCGACTCGAACAGCGCCGCCGCGCGCGCATTGCGGCAGGACGTGCTGATTAGTATGGGCAGCCCCGCGGTCGGCGTGCTGAACCGCGAGGATCAGAGGATCTTCACCGAGGCGCAGAACCTCCTCAACTCCGGCGGCGAGCAGAACGAGCGGCAGAGCTGGGAGCTGATCCAGCCTCTTCTGCAAAAGTACGCCGCGTTCCAACCGCTGAAAAAGCTCGAAGCGACTTTGAAGGCGAGGCTCCGCCTGTGAGAACGACGCGTGCCCTGCTTGCGGCGGCCCTGCTCAGCGCTCTGTGCGCGTCTGCCTTCGCCCAGGCAATGTTCTGGGAGAAGCCGTACGAGCTCGTCGCGGGCGCGCGCATTCGCCATTCCAGCTCCGGAGCGGATGGTGGCGTGCTGGCCGTCGCGTGGGAGGAAATCGTCCCGAAGACGAAGAATGCCGACGAGGGGACCATATCCCTTGCCGTCGCCGCATCGCGCGACGGGAAGACCTGGACGAAGCCGAACCGGACATTCTTCCCACCCATCCCCTACAAGGGGATGACAGCGGGTCTCGAGCCTCGCGTGTACTCCCTCACCGTCGACGCGAAGGGTCGCATTCTGATTGCCGTGTCCCGCTCCGAACGGACGGTCGCGATCCTGCAGTCGACCGATGCGGGCCAGAGCTTCCAGACCAATGCGGCGCTGGAAGCGGAGCAGATCGTCGTGGCACCCAGCCTCTTCGAATCCGCCGCTGGGGGGTTCATCCTTCTTGCCGCCCAGGCATCGAGCGAAAAGGGCGGCGAGCCCATCGCCCTCGCCTGCAGCACATCCGCGGATGGGAAGAGCTGGACGGCGTTCACGCCTCTGGTTTCGAGCGGGGAGCCGAGCGCGGGACTCCAGCTTCAGCCCGACCATGCCGTGTTCCAAGGGAAGGACTACGTGGTGTTCCAGTCGCAGGACGAGCGGCTCGCGTACCACCTGTACCTGAAGGCGAGCGCCGACGGTGGCAGGACGTGGGAGCGGGCGAAGCCCATCACGACTGGTCCGCAGTTCGGCGCGACGATCGGATCTGCGCGCTACGGCGCCGCGGAGTTCAGCAACCAGCGGCCCCGGCTGACACCGCTCGCCGGCGGGCTGGGGCTGGTGTGGGAACGGAACCTCCTTGGCGACAACCGGCCGCAGATCTTCTTCTGCGAGATCGATCCGACAGGAACGCCGACCGGCGCGATCGAACAGGTGACCACAGGGTCTTCGAGCGTCTTCGCGCGGATCGTTCTCTTCAGGAAGAGGCTGTTCGTGCTGTATGCCGACAGCGTGGCGGGCGGCTCCCGAGTCACTCTCGCCGAGAAGACGCGCACCTGGGAGACCCAGGTCCTCGATCGGCGTGGGAGCTCCCAGTTCCCGCATGCGGCGGTTTTCGGTGAATCCCTGTTCTTCTTCTGGGAGCGCGAAGAGGCAGGGGCGACGGCGCTCGTGAACCTGAGCCCCGACACCTCAGTTGCGGCTCCGATGCTCGTCGAGGCGGATCCCTCCCCCGCGGTCCCCTCCAATCTCGAGGCCGCACGGGTGAGCTGGAACCGGGTCGAAGACTCCTCGGGCGTCAGGGAGTACCGCTACACTTGGAGCTTCGGCGTCGGTGCGAAGAAGGCCGTGAAGAGCGCGGGAAGCGTGCTCGCGATGGAATCCGCGAGACTCTCCTCGACCTCCCCGATGGATCAGGACGGCACATGGACGTTCTCGGTCGCCGCGGTCGACACGGCTGCCAATGTCAGCGCGCCTTTGGAGGTCGTTTTCATCCGCGACACGACGCCTCCGGGCCCCGTGAGCTTTGCGGGGCTACAGCCGAACGCCGTCATCCAACCGCCGACGAACGATCTCACCCTCGCGTGGAACAAGCCGGATCCCGATGTCGTGTCCTACAGGTGGGAAAAGCAGAACGTGGGGGCAAGCGAGGAGGAGTATCGAGCAAGCCTGCCGGAGCTCAGGCCGCCCCCGGCCAGCCAGGCGGTCCCGCTTCCCGAGAAGAAGTTCCAGAACCTTGAGAACGGTTTCTGGGCTTTCACTGTCCAGGCGGTCGACGCTGCAGGCAATGTTGGGCTTCCGACGACGGTGTTTGCCCGGCTGGGCAACTTCGTGCCCCTCGCGGTGGTGTGGAGCGTGCTGGAGAGCACGGACGAGCTCGGAAATGTCTCCTTGACGCTCCGCGGCAAGGGGTTCCTGACTGCGGGAAGGGTCGAGAAGGTGTTCCTCGACGAGGACGGCCGGGCGCCGTATGATCTCACCTATGAGCCCGGCCCGAACGGATTCGCGATCACGGCCGATGGGAAGATCAGCGGGCCGCGGCTCACCAACGATACGAGGCCGGGACGATACAGGGTGGGGATCCTCCACCCCACGAGGGGGCCCGAGCCCTGGTTCCTGCCCGGCTTCCAGCTGCGTTTCACGTCACCGGGGACGGTCAAGATAGGCGACTTCGAGCTCCCGCTGCCGACCTGGATCTCGAGCAGGATCCCCCGGCTCACGGTGGGCATCGACGCCCTGCTCGTCGTCCTCGTGGTCGCGTTCCTCGTCGTTCTGGCGGTGCTGGCCGGGCGTCGGGTGACCGTTCTCGCGAGGGAGGGCGCGCTCGTGTCCGAGGAGGTACTCGCCCTCGTCGAAGGTCGACCGTCGACGGCCTGGGAGGAAAGGAAGAGGAGAATGCAGGAACTGAAGCGCAAGGGTGCCGGCCTGCGGCTGAAGTTCACGATGTTGGTCGTCGTGTTGGTCATCATCGTGGTTCTCATCGTCGCGGTGCCTCTGGGGTATCAGATGACGGGCAACCAGCAGACGGCGCTCGCCACGGGGCTGAACAAGCAGAGCGAGATCCTCATCGGGTCGCTCACCTCGGCAGCCATGAGTCAGATCAAGCTGCGCGACCAGGGATACGCATCCATCGCCGACGTGCCAGCAGGCAGGCTTGCAATGTCCGAGGCGCAGTATGCGACGATCACAGGCCCCAGCCCGGATGCGGCCGTGAACGCGAATCCCGAGCTGTCCCGCGACTTCGTATGGGCGAGCGACGAGAAGATCTGGAAGGAACGCAGAGATGCCGGGACGTTCCGGCCCGCGACGCAGCTGCTGGAGGACGAGCTGGCAAAGAAGGGAGTCGCTCTCGCATTCCAGAAAGAGATCGACGACAGGCTCAATGCCGCGCTTGACCCTCTCGTGTCGAAATACCGCGATATCCGCGCGCAGGCACGCGCGCTTTCGGGAAAGACCGACCCGGCGTCGATCGCGCGCTATAACGAGGCCCTGAACGCCCTGGGGCCGCTTGGCAGCGAAATCGACAAGCAGCTCGAGGAGCAGCTCGCCGCGAGCAAGCCCTTCAGAAGCTACCCTGCGTTCGAGACGCGGACGCCCGTCGACACCTACATCTTCTATCACCCGATCGTGTACTTCAACCCGGACGACAGCTTCTTCTACCACGGCATGGTGCGCCTGGCCGTCGGGACCAGGGCGATCCGGGACGCGATCGCGCGCGCTCAGTTGGATCTGCTGAAGGTCGCCGGCGGGATCGCGCTTCTCGCCGTCGCCCTTGGCGTGCTGGGCGCGATCATCCTCGCGAGCATCGTCGTGACGCCCATCAGGAGGCTCGTGAAAGGCGTGGCGACGATCCGCGACACCGAGGACAAGGAAGCCCTGAAGAGCCACACGATCAATGTGGGGACACGCGACGAGATTGGACTGCTTGCCGACACGGTGAATGACATGACACAGGGCCTCGTCAAGGCCGCGGTTGCCAACAAGATGCTGCTCCTCGGCAAGGAAGTGCAGAAGATGTTCCTGCCGCTCGAGAAGGACGAGCGGGGAATGAAAATATCGACAGCGGGCGAGGAAACCCCGCTCATCGAGGTGTACGGGTACTACGAAGGAGCCAAGGTCGTTTCGGGAGACTACTTCGACTTCAAGAAGCTCGACGATGCCCACTACGCCTTCATCAAATGCGATGTCTCGGGCAAGGGGGTGTCCGCGGCGCTCATCATGGTTGAGGTGGCCACCCTCTTCATCAGCTACTTCCGCGACTGGCAGAAGCGCAAAGAGAGCATCCTCGGCCTCGCTGATCCGAAGGCCCGGCAGGAGGCCGTGAGCGAGCTCGAGCGCGTCGATTCACTCGTGTACACTGTCAATGACATGCTCGAGGAGCGCGGCTTTAAAGGGATGTTTGCGGCCTTCACCGTCGGAGTTCTCAACCTGGAGGCGGGCACGGCGACAATCTGCAATGCGGGAGACAACCTCCTGCACGTGTACGAAACTGAGGAAAAGCGGATGGTGCTGAAGAAGCTCCCCGAGTCACCGGCAGCAGGCGTTTTCCCCTCCATGCTCGTCGAGATGAAATCAGGCTTCCGCCAAGTCAAGGAACGCCTTGATAGAGGGGATGCACTGTTCCTGTTCACCGACGGCTTCGAGGAGGCCAAGCGCTCATTCCGCGACGCGAGTTTCGAGGTCGTGGCCTGCAGCGCGCCGGAGGTGAAGGAGGGCGAGCCTCACCTGGGCACGCACACGAGGGGACAGACCTCCGAGGAGTTCGGGACTCCCCGAATGGACGGGATCGTGAACGCCGTCTTCAGCAAGGGCCGCTACCAGCTTGTCCGCCACCACACTCCCACGGCGAATGAAGAGCTCGCGTTCGACTTCTCGCGGTGCGAAGGGACAGTGCGGGAGGCCGTGCTCGCGCTCGTGGCCGTCGAGAAGGTCTTCCGCACCATCGCAGATCCTCGCGCAGGCGCCGAGCAGAAAGTCGTCGTCGACGCCAAGATCGACGCGTTCCTGAAAGAGCACTTTGTCCAGTACCAGCAGTATTTCTCGCACAGGGTCGACGGGCCGCCAGGCGCTGCCGTCACCTTCACGAACTTGAAGGAAGATGAGCAGTACGACGACCTGACGATACTCGTAATACGAAGGAAATGATATGAAGAGCAGAGTTCTCATCGCTGGCATTCTCCTCCTTGCATCCGCGATCTCCTTTGCGGAAAGCTCGACGGTCACGCTGCAGAACCAGGAAGGGGCGACGTTCTGGTTCTCCGTTGACCCCAAGGAGCTGTCGGAAGTCGGGATCGGAAGCCGGCAGCTCGCGGAGAAGGTGGCGGCCTTTTTTGCGGAACAAACCGACTCGTTCCCGTTCAGGCCGCTCGCCCCCGATTCGCAGCTCACCTTGGAGGGTCTGGCCGAAGGTCCGCATCTGCTGGTCGGATTTTTCGACATGGAGGGCGAGGACTCGCTTCCCGTGCGCGCGTTCTCCGTTCAGGTCGATAAGGGACCTGGCGATCGGTTCTATGCGCTTTTCAGCGGACCGGCGCTCCTGAGCGTGCCGCGCGACGGGGGGCGACTTGTGAACCTCGCGATGGCGGTGACGCCCGCCGAGGTGACGCCCGCCGAGGCGGCTCCTGCAGAGGCGGCTCCCACAGAGCAGGCTGCGAGAGTCGAGCCGGTCGCTGTTGAACTCGCGCAGGCCGATGCTGCTCCTGCCGAAATTGCGGGAGGAGAACAACCGCAAGAAGGATTGCCGCCAGCTGAGCAAACGGTTGTCGAGCAAGATTTGCCGGATCAAGCGCCCGTGGTGCGGGCCGAAACGGCGCCTCCTCAGGAAGTCGTCGCAGCGGAGGAGGAGGCCGCTCCGACCGAGCTTGCGCCAATTGCCAGCTTTTCGCCGACCTATAGCCCCGTTGTTTTCACTCGCGAATCGCGCGGCGGTTTCACAGTGCTCCCCATCTCGCAATCGCGCTACTGGGAAACTGAGGGCACCCGCCTAGACGGTCTGGATGGCACGATCGGTGACGGCGCCCTGCGCGTATCGCTCAAATCTGCGAGCGGCTTCTCGCGCGATGTCTCCTACTTCTTCTACCTTTTCGCGAGCCGGACGCTCGGCAAGGAGAACGCAACGACGATCGAGCTGCTGCCGCTCGCGAAGGAAGGGAAGGGGGCCTGCGTGCTGTGGCAGAGAAGCGCCGGGGATGGCGGGGCGTCCGCCGCGGCGCGAGTCATCGGATCCGTGAGTGTCAGGGAGAACGTCTGCGATCTCGAGATCGACGTTTCGGGCCTGCCGACAGAGGTTGTCGCCGAGCTCGGCGAGAATCCCTCGATCGATCTCTGCTCGTGCCGCTACGACGCGCAGTCGGGGGTGTTTGAAGAGTTCTTCTACACCACGATCCAGCTCGCGGACATCGCCTCGTCGAAGGGGCAGGCCTCTACACGTTGAATCTGATCAGGAGCACGTCGCCATCCTTCACGACGTATTCCTTGCCTTCGAGGCGCACCTTGTTGGCCTTCTTCGCCTGCTGGTAGCCCCCGTTGTCGAGGATGTCCTTCGAAGGAACGACCTCCGCGCGGATGAAGCCCTTGGCGAGGTCGGAATGGATCTCGCCCGCCGCCCGCACGGCCGTGGTGCCATCCGGGATGCTCCACGCCTTGCATTCGTCCTCTCCGACCGTGAAGAAGCTTACCAGGCTCAGCGTCGCATACACGTGCCGCAGGAAACGGTTTCGCGCGGGCTCCTCGATGCCCAGGTCGCGCAGGAACTCCTTCTGGTCCTCGGGAGCCAGGCGCGAGATCTCGGACTCCATGTCGCCGCGGATCGAGAACGCGTCGATGCCGAGGGCCCTGGCCTCTGCCAGCAGATCCTCGTGGGGAATGGTCGTTTCACCGGTGTTCACGACCGCGAAGAGGGGCCGGGAGGTCAGGAAGCCGAAGCCCGCGAAGATCTTCTCGTCCTCGGCGGCGAAAAATCCGCGCCCTAAGGGTTTTCCCGCGCCCAGGATCGCCGCAGCCTGTTTGAGCACGTGGTATTCTCTGCCGTCTCGCTTGGCCTCCTTGTCCAGCCTGGCGATCCGCTTCTCGGCAATCTCGTAGTCGCCGAACACGAGTGAGTCCATGACCAGGCGCAGATCGCGCAGCGGCGCGGGATCCTTCAGGGGATGAACGACGGAATCGTCGCGGAACGCTCTGACGACGATCGCAAGAGCATCCGCTCCGCGCACGTCGGCGAGGCTTGTGGGAGAGATGCCCCCGTTCTCCCCGTGCTCGAGGGCGAGGTCGCGGAACCGTACGGAAGCATGGGTGAGCTTGCGGGGAGAGTAGAGGGCGGCCAGGCGATCGAGCCTTTCGTCGGGCACACGGACTTCCGCCAGGTGAGCCTGTTTCTTGCCCCCGCCGGCGTCGCCGGTGGGGTTCTCCTGTCCCGTGAGAGCGTTGAAGATGGTGGTCCGTCCCGAACGTGCGAGACCGATGATCGCTGTTTCCATTCCTGCCGAAGTATAGAAGAGAACGAGGGCGGTGGCAATCGGGAGATGAAAACGCGATATTTCTGCGCGAATTGCGGGCGCGAGGTGCGCCCAGAAGCGGTGAGCTGTCCCGGCTGCCTGCGCCAGTTCACGGCCGTGCGCTGTCCACGGTGCGGATTCGAGGGCGAGGCGGAGGAGTTCTCCGCGGGTTGCCCTGCCTGCGGCCATCTGCAGCCGACACTCGGCGATACCCGCTCGCGCGGCAAGGGAAGCGCTCGCGCGCCTCGGGGCGGCGTACGACACACGCTTCCCTTCCGATTCTACCTTGTGGCGGGAATTTCCCTATCAGCGCTCGTGCTCGTCCTGCTCGTCCTGCTCCTGCTCTCGCCCTGAATCAGTACAGGAATCCCAGCCCCCCTCCGCCCATCAGGTAGAAACCGGTGGGCTGAACATCCGGGCCGTAGAAGCCCGAAGGCGCGCCCACCTCCGCCGCTAGGATGCCGGAGAGCAGCAGATGCGAGTTCGGGATAAGCCAGTGGATTTCGGCGCCCGCCTGCACCGGCAACGCGATTCCGAATGGATCGACGAGCAGCGGGCTCGTGCGCGCGCTCACCGACAGCCCCGAGACGATCTGGCCGAAGTCGAGGAGAAGGCCTGCGCGCAGGTACAGCCATGTCGTGATTCGCGGATCGCGCCAGGAGGATTCAGGTCCTTCGGGGTAGGGCTCCCAGAGCGAGGCGACGACGTCCACGGCCGCGAGAAGGCTCACGGGACCGGCGGCAAGCTGCAGAGGCAGCCCGAGGCTGATGCCGGTGAAGTTGGCCAAGGTATCGGAGAGCAGGACGCCCGCCCCGGGATCGTACTGCACCGAGAGTTTCGTCTGCAAGGCGGCGCCGAAACCGACAGGCGCTCGAGGAGAGACGAGAGCGTAGCGGGCTGAAAAACTCCCGCCGAAAGGCGCGGCCGTGTCGCTGAGGATGATGTCCGCGAGGAGGTCGAGCTCGACTCCGCCGCTCAATCCGAGGCGCGCGCTCAGCGCCACGGGAGCGCGGAACACCGTGCTGTTCGCGAAGGCGGCGGCAAGGAGCGCGCTCTGGAACGCCCCCGCGGGCAGCACCTCGGTCGAAGGAGCATAGAGCAGCCCCGCCGCCCCGCTCCACAGCGAGCGAGGCGCGATGCGCAGGGACCGATCGATCCGCATCCCAATTTCCCGGCTCGCTTCGACATCGGAGCCCTCGACCCTTCCCGTGAGCCGGATCTTGTAGGCTCCGTCGGGCAGGGGGCGCCCCTCGTCATCGGAACAGTTCCAGCGATACGACTGGTCCCACGTGCTGAACTCGGGCAGCTGGCTCGTGAAGACCGCGCGGGAGGATGAATCGAGGACGGTGAGCGTGCCCGCCCCTGGTCCAGTCACCGAGAAGGTCAATTCGAGCGCCCCGAGGACGCCGGGGTTGTCGGGATTCACAACCGCGCGGACGGCAGAGAGCTTCGTGTAGTCGAAGGGGACGGGGCTCAGCGCGATATCGAGGGTCGTCAGGCTCTTTTCAAAAATGCTGATGGTGCCTCGGTAGTCGGCGTAGCCGAAAGCCCGCGCCACCACGGAGTAGGCGCCAACCGGCAGCTCCGAGAATCCCGGGGAAACCCTGCCGTCGCCCAGCGTCACGCTTGTTTCCTGGGGGGAAACCGACAAATTCAGGAAACCGGTGATCGGCAGGAGTGCGGTCTCGTAGAGCATGTAGTCGCCCGAGTAATCGATCCATCGCGCAACCGCGTGGTACCCGGTCTTCTGGAGAACGATGAGGTGCCGTCCGTCGCCGATGGCGCCCAGGAGCAGCGGCGTCCGGCCGCGGAACTCGTTGTCGAGGATGACCTCCGCGCTGGACGGGTTCGAGACGATCTCGAGGCCCTTCTTGCCGTCGGCCGGAGGCTTCGCCAGGGGCTTCTCGGGAGGCTTCTCCGATTGCGTGTCGTCGGACTTCTCGCCGGCGCGGCCCTCGACCGAAGAGACGGCTTTGAGCGTGCTCCCCGACTGCGTTGCGCAGGAAGCGAGGAGCCAGACAGAGGCAAGGAAAAAAACGGCGAGCGTGAGAGAGACCGGATTTTTTCCTCTCATGTCCCGACTCTATCACAAGAGGAGCCAAATGTCCGATACTGAAAGAAGGAACCAGGGATGAAATCCACGGAGCATCACACTGAGGCACCGGCTCGAAGAGGAGCCGCGACAGTCGTCCTGTTTGCCTTGCTCGCCATGATCCTCCTGCCCATGACGGCCGCAGCCCAGTCCGCCGCCGTTCCTCCCCGTGCGCTCCCCCGCGGCTTCCGTGGGCTCGCACTCGGGATGGAGATCGAGCAGGTGAAGAAGGCTCTCGCCGCCGACCCACTGTATCGCTACCGGGGCGATCCCGACGTGAGTTTTCTCCCGCAGACCCGCCAGTCCCTCATCGAGTGCGGGGGCTCGAGCTGGATCCGCCGCGCGTACTTCCAGTTTGCCGACAGCAGGCTGTTCATCATGATCCTCGTGCTCGATGCGCAGAAGCTCGACCACTACACCCTCTTCACCGCACTCTCGTCGAAGTACGGCGAGCCGTCGACGCTCGATCCGCAGGAATCCGTTTGGCTGTCGGACCAGGTACGCTTCTCTCTCGAGAAGCCCCTGACCGTGAAGTACATCGACGAGGAGGCCTTCTCCCGCATCGTGCAGAAAGGAGCGGCGGCCGAGGACCTCGATCGGGTGTCCCGCGAGAGTTTCGTTGAGCAGTTCTAGAAGCGGATTCTCGAGCAGCCCGGAAGCTCTCGTCGGCGCGCCCGAGCGCGCCGCGGTCGTCGTTCGGCAGGGACGGGACGCGGTTCTGCTGAGAAGCAGGCATCCCTGGATCTACAGCCAGAGCGTCGCGAGAGTGATCGGTGAGCCGGCCGACGGGGAGCTTCTTCCCGTCACCTCCATGGAGGGCCGGGTCCTGGGCTGGGGCTTCCACTCGTCCAACAGCCTGATCGCCGTGCGCGTGGTGAGCTATGGGGAGCAGGAGCCCCGCGATGGATGGCTCTCCGAGCGCCTCCGCGCGGCCTGCGATCTGCGCGCACGTCTCGGCATCGATTCGGATGCGATGCGCCTCGTGAACGCCGAGGGCGATTTCCTGCCCGGGCTTGTCGCTGACAGGTACGGCGACACGATCGTGATCGCACTTCATGTGCGCGCGATGGAAACGCGAGTCGGCGAGATCGTCTCGTTCCTGAAGGAAGCTTTCCCCGGTGCGCGCCTATTCCTGAAGCGTGAGGAGCACTACGCAGGAGTGGAAAACCTCGGCCTCGCGACGGGCTACCTCGAGGGCGACGGCGACGGGACCAGCGTCATCCAGGAGGCGGGGGTCAGATTCGTCGCGGATTTCGCCAAGGGCCAGAAAACGGGGTTCTACCTCGATCAGCGTGAGAACAGGCGGCTCGCAGCCCGGCTCGGGGCTGGCAGGACCGTGCTGAACCTCTTCTCGTACACGGGGGCGTTCGCCCTTCGCGCGGCGGCGGCGGGCGCCGTCTCGGTCGTGTCGGTGGAGAGCTCTGCCCGGGCGATCGAAATGAGTAGGCAAAATGCCGAGCTCAATCCGAGCATCCGTCCGGAGATCCTATTGTGGATCCACGCCGATGTGTTCTCCTTCCTCAAGAAGGGGGGGCGCCACGACGTGATCGTCGCCGATCCTCCTCCGTTCGCCCGCCGGCGGGCGGAGGCCGAAGGCGCTGTGCGGGGTTATGTCGGCCTTTTCCATCAAGTCCTGAAAGCGCTCAACCCCGGAGGTTTCGCCCTCCTTTTCTCCTGCTCGGGGGCGATCGACAGGCCGCTCTTCCGTCAGATCGTGATGGAGGCCGCATTCAGATCGGGCCGCGCCGTCCGGCTGGTGCGCGAGCTTCACGCGGACGCGGATCATCCGGTTGCCGCGGCTCATCCCGAGGGAGAGTACTTGAAAGGCTGGATGGTGCATGCGCAGTAGGTCTCGAGCGGGTGCCGGAGCCTTTCTAGGAGCGCTCATTGCCTTCTGCGCCGTTGCCTGCGCGCCCGGTGTCGAGAAGATCGCTCTCGCGATCGAACGAGAGCGGTTCGACGTCGAGGTGGCGCGATCCGACGCCCAGAGGGCAAAGGGCCTCATGGGTCGCACAGCACTCGGGCCTCGGGAAGGGATGCTCTTCGTTTTCGATCGGGACCAGCACCTCGAGTTCTGGATGAAGGACACGCGCATCCCGTTGTCCATCGCATTCCTCTCTGTGGAGGGGAGAATCCTCGAGATCGTCGACATGGCGCCCTTTTCGCAGAAGGTCGTTCGCTCGCGGTTGTCGAGCAGGTACGCCCTGGAGCTGCGGCAGGGGGAATTCCGAGAAATCGGCGCAGGGGAAGGAACCTTCGTCTTGTTCCCGGCAGGATTCCGGTAGCGGCGTCGCTCGACACCCGAGCCAGGACTGGATCGAACCGGCAAGACCCACCCCTTGGCCGGATTTACTCCTTCTCTTCTTCGGAAAGCTCGGGAAAGAGTGTGAGCGGCGGCTCCGAGTCATCCGCCGTCGGCTCTCGCGAGAGGATCTCCACGCGGCGCTCCACGCGCGACAGGTCCTTTTCGAGGGATTTTGCGAGCTTCATGCCCTCCTCGTAGAGCTGAACAGCCTCTTCGAGTGGGATCTTCCCTTCCCGAAGCTTTTCAGAGAGCTTCTCGAGCCTCGAAAGCCTGTCCTCAAAGTTTTTCGCCGGCATACGTCTCCTCCGTTACCGCCCGCATCCCTCCTCGCGAGAGCCGAATCCTGAGCCCGTCTCCCTTCTTCACGCGCTCGGTCGACAGGAGGACCCTGCCGGTGCGCTCGAGGCTGACCACCGCGTAACCTCTCTGGAGGATGTCCAGGGGCGAGCAGGAGGCAAGCTCGCGGGAGGCCAGGGCAAGCCTGTGAGCCTTGCCCTGCACGGCATCCACCATCGCTCGCGACAGGTCCCCGCGCGCCTCGTCGAAGCGCTGCAGGACGGGCTGCAGGAACAGGCGGACCGCGCGCGCGAGGTTTTCGCCTGTGAACTGCGACAGGAGAAGCCGGACCCGCTCGAGCCTGCGGCGAAGGGAACCCGAGATCTCGGATTCGAGCGACCCGATCCGCGAGGCGAGCTCAGCGCGTGAGGCAGCGACCAGCTCCGCGGCGGCCGAAGGGGTCGGCGCGCGCACGTCGGCCGCGAAATCGGCAAGGGTAACGTCGGTTTCGTGGCCCACAGCGGAGATGACGGGGATGTGCGAGGCGGCGATGGCGCGCACAACGCGCTCGGAGGAGAAGGGAAGGAGGTCCTCCAGCGACCCGCCGCCCCGGCCGACGATGAGCACGTCGGCGATCGAGAAACGGTTCGCGGTCTCGATCTGCTGTGCGATCCGCTCATCAGCGCCCTCCCCCTGAACCGGGGCGGGGAGGATCACAACGTCGATGCCGGCGTTTCGCCGGCCGAGGATGCGCAGGATGTCGCGCACTGCGGCGCCCGTCGGCGACGTGACGACTGCGACGCGCGACGGGTAGAGGGGCAGCTCGCGCTTGCGCTGCTCGTCGAAAAGCCCCTCTGCCGCGAGCGTCCTCTTGCGCTGCTCGAGAAGGGCGAGGATGTCGCCTTCGCCCGAGCGGATGAGGCTCTCGCAGATCAATTGGTAGCTGCCCCGGCGAGCGTACACCGACACGCCGCCAGATGCTTTCACGAGCTGGCCGTCGGCGGGCTGGAAGCCGAGCCCGCTCAGCCTGCCACGGAACATGACAACAGACATCACAGCCTCGTTGTCCTTGAGGCTGAAGTAGTAGTGGCCGGTGCTCGATGGTCGGAAATTGGAGATCTCCCCCTGGACGGTGATTCGAGGGAAGTCGTCTTCCAGGGTCGCCTTGATGAGCTCCGTGATCTCCGAAACCGAGAAAACCCGCTCTTCAGTCCGACCGGCCATGGCGCGAGGGTACATTTTCCCGGCGGCATTGGCAATGGTCCACAGACCCCGCAGAGACAGCGGGGCCTGCACCGCGGACCCTGCTTGGCGCCTTTCTTGAACTTCTTTCTATTCTGTCGATAATTGCAGCAGAACCATGAAAAACATCGCCGTCATCAACGCGATCGGTCTGCGTCCGCCGGCTGTGCGTCCGCTTGCCGACGGCGTTTCAGCGCTTGTTCGGGCCGTCGCATTTGGCCGCGGCCTACCGGGTGTCGAGGAGGTCGCCCTGCTTCTCTCCCGGCCGCTGCCGGATCCGGGCGGGTCGATCGTTGGCGTCAAGACCATTCTCCGAGACGACTGGTCGGTCGCCGTCCTGCTCGATGTCCTTTCTGCGCTCGGGGAGGAACGGGAGGACATCCTGTATTTCTTCGGCGACTGCCCGCTGCTCGATCCCACGCTCGCGGCTCGGATGCTGGGGAATCACCGCCGGTACTTCGCCGACTATACCTTTGCGGACGGATTCCCCTATGGGCTCTCGGCCGAGATCCTTCGCGGCGAGACCGCGCGGCGCCTTCGCGCTCTCGCGGGGGACGGCCCGGACGCCCGCAAGGCGCCGGACCGCGAGACGCTCTTCACAGTCATGAAGAAGGACATCAACTCCTTCGACATCGAGACGGAGCTTTCGGCGGTGGACCTTCGCATGCTGAGAGCGACGCTTGCGGCTGACTCCGAGCGGAACTTCCTCCTGCTCTCGCGCGTCGCCGAACGGGGAGGGCGCGACGCGGAGTCGACCTGCCGGCTGCTGCAAGAGTCCCCCGAAATCCTTCGCACGCTGCCGGCCTACTTCCCCATCCAGATTTCCGAGCGCTGCCCTCAGTGCTGCTCGTACTGTCCCTATCCCATCGTCGGAGGAGACCCCACGAAACGAAGCGGCATTATGCCGCTCGAGAGCTTCGTCTCGCTGCTGGGCAAGGTCGAGAGGTTCGTCGGAGACGCGGTCATCGGCGTCTCGCTCTGGGGGGAACCTTCGCTGCACCCCGGCATCCTCGCCCTCGTTTCGGAAACGCTCTCGCGGACCGGGCTCGAGCTCGTGATCGAGACCTCGGGTATCGGATGGGACCCGGCGGTTTTCGAGAAGGTGCGGTCGTCCTCATCACGCGCCCCCACGTGGATCGTCTCGCTCGACGCCTTTCAGCAGGCGACCTACCGCGCGCTGCGCGGGGAGGGATTCGCCGAGGCGCTGCGCACCGCGGAAGCCCTTCTCGCGCTGTTCCCCGATTCGACATGGGTGCAGGCGGTTCGGATGAAGGAGAATGAGGAGGACCTCGAGGCGTTCTTCAAGTCCTGGAAATCCCGCTCGGAGAACGTGATCATCCAGAAATATGACTCTTTCTGCGGGATGCTGCCGGATCGGACAGTCGCCGACCTATCGCCGGTGAAGCGCTTTCCGTGCTGGCACCTCCTTCGCGATATGCCGATCCTCCTCGACGGGACGGTGCCGCTCTGCCGAGAGGAGCAGAAGGCGGAGAGATTCCTCGGCAACGCGCTCGTCGAAGACCTTGCGGAAATCTGGCAGCGGGGAGCGGCAGTGCATCGATCGCATCTGAGCAGGGAGTACCCCGGACCGTGCGCGAGGTGCGATGAATACTATACGTACAATTTCTGACCTCTCGCGGGTGGGATCCGGCGCGGCGACCCCCTACACCGTCATCGGCGGCCCCCGGTGGGACAGGATCCGCAAATACCCCTTCCACCTCACCATTCTCGTGATGGCGAGGGGAGACAGGCTTTTCCGCGCCGAGCTCCTGCGGGACCTCGCCTCCCGGGGCATCGGCGAGGTGATCTGGGTCGAAGGCGCCGTCCCCTCTGCCGATATAGAATCCCTCGCGCGGGACTTCCCCGACGTGCGGTTTCTGCTCGTGAAGGCGCCGTGTACGGTCGGGGAAAGGGTCAACATCGCCATCGCCGAGGCGCGGGCGCCGCTCGTGCTCTGCCTGTGGAGCGATACACGCGTCTCGGCCTTCCCGCGAGCGTCGTTGGAGGCGCTCGAGAAGACCTCCGCCGTGTGCTCGCTTCCCGTGCTCAGGAACTCTCGGGGGGAGCCGATCCCGAGCTGGCAGTCCCCCGCGGGGCGAGCGCGCCGGTTCGCGCCCCGGTTCCGTACGCCGCGCGAGGACGGAGAGAAGTGCCTGTTTCCCTTCGACTACTGCGGAGTGTACGGGAGGGAGAAGTTCTCCCAGGTCGGTGGGTTCGATCCCGGCATCGCCAATCCTTACTGGCAGAAGCTCGATTTCGGTTTTCGCTGCTGGCTGTGGGGCGAGAGGATCGTCGGCACGAAGCTGATGACCGTCGTCTACTCGGGCGCCCCTCCCTCCGATGACACAACTCCCGATGAGGGGTACAAGGTCTTCTTTCTCAAAAGCGTCGCCGTGCGGATCAGGAAGGAGATAGGCATCCTGCCCTGGTGGAGGCTCCTCGAGTACATGATGCGCTCCGATACGGGCCCACTGTATGCGTTCAAGGAGTTCGGCGCCGCCCGCTCGTGGGTCAAGACGCATCGGTTTCGTTTCCGCAGGGAGCCTCGTGAGATCGTCGAGCGGTGGGAGGCGAGCTGAGTGCGGACAGGCGTCTTCGTGCAGGTGAGGTTGGGCTCCACTCGGCTTCCCGAAAAAGCCCTGCTCCCTCTGCCGGGGGGAAGCCTCATCCAGCACGTCATGCGCGCCCTCGCGCCGGTGGCCGCTGACGTGCATGCCCTGCTCACGGATCCGGCGAGCACGGCGAGGCTGGCCCCGGTCGCCAAAGAGGAAGGGTTTCTTCTTTTCACCGGTTCCCCCGACGACGTGCTCGGCCGCTTCTGCGCGGCCAGCAGGGAGTATGGCGTGGAGAGGGTCATGCGCGCAACCGGCGACAATCCCCTGACCTGTCCCCGTCTGGCTTCCCGGATACTCTCCCTCCACGCCGAGACGCGGGCTGATCTGAGTCATTTCCTCGGGTGCCCATGGGGAACGGGGGTCGAGGTGATCGAATCGAGCGCCCTCTTCGAGGCCGAGCGGGCGGCAACCGATCCCGCAGAACGGGAGCACCTCACAACCTACCACTACAGGCATCCCGACAGGTTCGCGATCGTCGAGGAGCAGGCTCCCGCCGAAGCGCGGCTGGCCGATGCGCGCGTGACGGTCGACACGGCTGAGGACTACGAGCGGGTGAGGCGAATTTTCGAGCAACTGTACGCAGCGGCGCCGATCGAGGCGCAGGCGATCGTCCGGTGGTTCAGGGAGGGCGGCGGGTGAGGGGGACTGGGAAGTCGATCCTCCTCGTGCCCGCGGGGGGCGGGGGAGAAGGCATGGGCCACCTGAACCGGTGCTTACTCCTTGCGCGGCAGTGGAGCGGGCCGACCGCTTTCCTGACGCGCTTCATGGACGCCGCCGCCCGGGTTTTCCTGGCAGAGCAGCTTGCGGCGTGGAAGGGCCGGCCTCGGCCGCGGGCGCTGGAGGCGCCCCCCGCAGGCCGCACATGGGGCCTCGTTGTAGTCGATAAGCGCGGCACGAGCTTACGAGAGCTTGTACGCCTCGAGCAGCTCGGCCCTACCGTCCTGCTCGATGAAGGCGGCTCGGCGCGCGAGACAGCCCCTTTCCTGGTCGACACTCTGCCGGGCCTGAAAAGCAGGGGCCCCGCGAACGTCGCATCAACGCGGCTGCTCGCCCTGCCGCCGAGAAGGAGAAAGCGCTTCCCCCGACTGCGGCGTGCGCTGGTCAGCTTCGGCGGCGAGGACAGGGAAGGCCTGAGCGGAAAGCTCGTCGAGTGCCTCATCGACCGGAGACACTTCCCCGCATCGCGGATCACCGTCGTCCAGGGAGCGTTTTTCGGCAAGCGCCGCTGGCCCCGCGGGGTCGTCGCAAGGGGGCACGCGGAAGGCCTGGCCGATGAGCTGTGGAAGTACGACATCGTCTTCACGCATTTCGGGATCACCTCCCTCGAGGCCCTCGCGTCTGGGGTGCCCGTGATCCTGTTCAACCCGAGCCGGTACCACAGGTTGTTGGGAAAGAACGCGGGGATCCCCGATATAGGGGTGGGCCGGCCGCGGGTGGGCCGGCTGCGGGCGCTCCTGCGCGATCACCGCGCGCTTCGGAACTCCGTGGAGGAGTTCAACCGCCGCATCGGGACTGAGAGTCCGGTGAAGCTGGCTCCGCTGCTGCTGAGCCTAGAACCCAAAGGCTCTTCCCGCTGCCCGGTGTGCGGAGGAGGGCCCGGTCGCGTGATCGCACGGTTTCCCGACCGGACCTACCGGCGCTGCGTCCCCTGCGGCATTGTCCATGCGCAGGATTTCGCCCGGCGCGGGGACCGGTACGGCAGGGAGTATTTCTTCTCGGAATACCGCGCACAGTACGGCAGGACCTACCTCGAAGACTTCAAGAACATCCGGGCGCTCTGCGCTCCCCGAGCGCGCGTGATCAGCGGGCTGCTCCGCCGGCATCCTGCAGGAGCAACCGGGGGAGCCGTAGCGGGAGCCCCCGTGGGAGCGATCGTGGACGTGGGATGCGCTTTCGGCCCGTTCCTCGATGCGCTGCGCGAGGAAGGTTTGAAGGGCTTCGGGGTGGACGTGTCCGCGGATGCGGTTCGATACGTTCGCCGGGTCCTGGGCTTTCCCGCGGTGCGGGGTCCCTTCGAGAGCCTCCCTCGGGAGACACTTCCACGGCGGATCGCCGGCGTCACCTTCTGGTACGTGCTCGAGCATTTTGCCGACGTCGACGGGGTCCTGCGCCGCGCCGGCGCGATGCTCGGCCCAGGAGGGGTTCTCGCCTTCTCGACGCCGAACGGCAGGGGCATTTCCGCGCGCGCCGACCTGCTCGCTTTCCTGCGGGCGAGCCCGGCGGATCACTTCACGATCTTCTCCCCTCGAGGCCTCCGGGCGCTGCTCGCGCGCTACGGCTTCTCCCTGCGCCTTGTGCGGGTCACCGGGCACCACCCCGAGCGCTTCCCTGGCTTTCTCGGCAGGATAGGGCGCGGTGACGGCATCGCGAGCCGGGCGCTTCTCCTCGCGAGCGGGCTGTTCAGGCTCGGCGACACATTCGAGGCGTACGCGGTGAAAACGAGGTCGCGATGACAACGATCCTCATCCTCGGGGCGGGCATCATGCAGATCCCCGCGATTCGGATCGCGAAAAGCCGCGGCTGGCGGGTCGTCGTGGCTGACGGCAACCCCGATGCAGAGGGAAAGGGCCTGTGCGATCGCTTCGAGCGCGTCGATCTGAAGGATAGGGACGGGCTCGTGTCCCTCGCTCGGCAATGCCGGGCACTGTACGGTCTGGACGGGGTGTTCACGGCAGGGACTGATTTCTCGACTTCTGTGGCCTGGGTGGCGGAAAAGATGGGCCTGCCGGGCATCCCCTACGATGTCGCGCTCCGTGCGACCGACAAGGCCCTGATGCGGGAGGCGTTCGCGCGCGCGGGCGTCCCGAGCCCGCGCTTCGCCTGCTGGACGGGGGAGGGCGATCCCGTAGGTCTTGTCGAAGGTTTCCAGTTACCGCTCGTCGTGAAACCCGTCGACAACATGGGCGCGCGCGGGGTCCGGAGGGTCGACGACCCTGCTAGCGTCGCCGCGGCCTGCAGGGATGCGCTTCTCCTCTCGCGCTCCTCGCGCGTCATCCTGGAGGAGTACATGGAGGGCAGGGAGCTCAGCCTCGATGCCATCATCGACGCCGGCCGGATCACCGTTTGCGGCGTGGCCGACAGGCATATCTTCTTCCCGCCGTATTTCGTCGAGCTGGGCCACACGATGCCGACCGATCTCGAGCAGAAGGACTCGGAAGCGGCATGCGAGGTTTTCCGAGCCGGCATCCGAGCACTGGGCATCGAAAGGGGCGCGGCCAAGGGCGACATCAAGATGACGTCTCGAGGCCCGATGATAGGAGAGATTGCGGCCCGGCTCTCGGGGGGGTACATGTCGGGCTGGACCTTCCCGCTCGCCTCCGGAGTCGACGTCACGGGAGCGGCTTTGAACGTTGCCGCCGGGATGCCTGCCGGCGATATGAGCCCTCGGTTCGCGAAGGTTTCAGCCGAGCGGGCGCTCATCTCGATCCCCGGCACCGTCGCTGAAATCTCGGGCCTGGAGCAGGCGCGAGAGATTCCGGGGGTCGCCGAGCTGTTTCTCCGCGCGGGGCCGGGCTCCCCGGTCGTGTTCCCCCGCAACAACGTGGAGAAGTGCGGCAATGCGATTTCCGCGCACCCGGGCAGGCGGGAGGCGGTCGAGGCGGCCGAGCACGCCGTTGGGGCCATTACGATCCGACTGATCCCGATGTGCGAGGCGACCGACAGTTTCCTCTTTGTCGAAGGCACTGATGCATTCGTGCTGTCTCGCCGGGCGAACATCGATGCGCTCGCGGCAATGCCCTCCTGGGAGGGAGATCCCTCCAAGGCGCACGCGAGTTCGGCGGTGTTCGTTGCGCCCCTGCCGGCCATCGGTGAGGAGCCCTGCAGGGACTGGCACGGCCTGTCCCTTGAGGAAGCGCTGAGGAAGGTCGAGCGCGAGTGCGGGATCCTTCTCGCCGCGCATCACAGTCGTGGTACGATCCTTCTCGGCCGCGCCTTCTGGCGCGCAATGGTCAGGGGCTCCGTTCAGGGCGGGATATATCTGATCGATAGCGCGCGCCGGGCGGCCGAGCGCGGGACCTTGCAGCGGTACCTCGAGGGGACATGCGGTTGACGCGTCCCGTCCTCCTCCTGATCGTCATCTTGGCCGCGCTGCTCTGTGCGGCAATTCGGCTCGGCGCGGAGCAAAAGGAGCTGCTCGGTCTCGTCGCCGAGTTCGGAGGAACGCTGGAATGGAATCCCCTGCGGGGAACCGGGGTGATCGCGATCGGCGACGACAGGATTGCGTTCCAGCTCGATGTTCCCTTTGCCGTCGTCGACTACGCCGAAAAGGTCGCGATCGACCCGCCCGTCAGAAAGGACGGGGCCGTGTACCTCAGCGCCGAGGCTGTCGCCGCGCTCGGCGATGCGGTCGGCAGGCAGCGTTTGGCGCGGGCGATGGAGCAGCTGCGGATCGGGTACGTTCTCATCGACCCCGGCCACGGAGGAAAGGACCCGGGCGCGATCGGCAGCTACGCGGTGGGGAAATCCTCCGCCGAGGTCCGGGAGAAGGACGTGGTTCTGCCGGTCTCCCGGGCCCTCGGCATGCGCCTGAAGGAAACGTATCCCGACAAAGAGATCTTGTTCACGCGGGCGGACGACACCTATGTCTCGCTCGAGAAGAGGGCGGACATGGCGAACGCTCTCCTTGCGAAGACCGGCGATACAGTTCTGTACGTCTCGATCCACGCGAACTCAACCTTGAACAAGACGGCTCGGCCCACGGGCTTCGAGGTCTGGTATCTTCCCCCCGCATACAAGCGCACCCTCCTGGAAGGAAGCGCCTCTGAGGTGGACAACGATCTACTTCCGATCTTGAACAGCATGCTTGAGGAGGAGATCACTGTCGAGAGCATCGTCCTCGCGCGCGAAATCCTCCAGGGACTTGATGGGAAGGTCGGCCGGCTCTCGCCCAGCAGGGGGCTGAAGGAGGAGTCCTGGTACGTCGTGCGCAACGCGAAAATGCCGGCCGTGCTCGTGGAGGTCGGGTTCATCTCGACCCCTGAAGAAGCGGCGCGCCTGGCTGAGGAAGCGTACTTGAACGACCTGGCCGAGGGCATATACAATGGCCTGCGCGCGTTCATTTCCCGATTCGAACGCGGCGGGAGTTCCCGTGCTCAATAGGTTCGACTTCATACTCCAGGCCCGCCTGAAAGGCAGGCCGGCCATTTTTGGCGGCGCCTTTCTCGGCGTCCTCGTGCTCTCGATCCTCCTTTTTTTCTTGATGGGCAATGCCAAGGTCTCGCGGGTGCTCTTTTTTCCCGTCAGCCATGGGACCCGCCTGGCGGCTGAGCAGCGTCTGCTTCCGCGCTCTCGCTCCCTCGAAAGCGACGTGCGAGAGCTCGTGGACGGAGTCCTGCTCGGGCCGATGCGTCATGACCTTGCGCGGGTGTTTCCCCGAGGGGTCATGGTGCGCGCCCTCGTCGTGCGTAACCGGGCCCTGTATGTCGATCTGACGGCACTTGCGGCGATCCCCGATCCCGAAGCCCCCCTCGCGGGAGCCGCGGCGGCCGAAGCCCTGGCGAGGTCGGTCCGCGCGAACTTCCCCCGGCTGCGCGAGACCATCGTGTCCATCGACGGTCAGGCGCCCCATGGGCCGAAAGAGAAAAAAATTTGACAAACCCCGGGGCATCGCTATAATTAGTCGTGGAACTCCGTAACTGCGTACCATCGAAAGGAGCAATGCATGAAGCGGCTGAATTTCATCCTTGTCGTCGGACTCCTTCTCCTGGCAGGATCGGTCCTGTTCGCCGACGAGTCCGTGCTGATCGATTTTACCAAGCTGACGGCTGACACGACCGTCGGGAAGAACACGACCCCGACGGAGAACAGCGCGACCCTCGTGGACTTCAGCAATGTGGCCGGGGCCACTTTCACTGACGAGGAGAAGGCCGCAATGAAGACCTCCCTCGCGCTGGGCAACTGGGATGTGATGCTCGCCTCCTCGTCGCGCTCGGTGAGGAACCAGAGCGACACGATGACGCGCGAGTCTCCCATTTCAGCCAAGGCCAAGCCGTTCAATGGCGAGGAGATCGCAAACAAGAAGGTGCTCGGTGTGCGAGTGCATTTCCCGGTCGAGTCCTTCAATTCCTGGGCGATCGTCAAGCCCTCTTTCGACATTCCCGCCTACGCCGACAAGACCACCCTCCAGGGGGACAAGCTCGTCGTCGACGCGAAGGACGCGGGACGAGGGGAGAAGTTCAACGGGTTCGGCGTCGTGAAAAACGTCGGAGTTCTGAAGAGCCTCTCCATCACCGCCTACGGCGCCAACTTCCCCAACGGGCTCGGCGTCGTGCTGCAGGACCAGGACGGCAACGAGCAGGTCATGTTCATGGATTACCTGCAGTTCGACGGCTGGCGGACCCTCACCTGGAACAACCCGAACTACATCTCGGAGGTCAGGAACAGGGAGCTGCGGAAGTACCCCCTCTATCCCAAGAGCACTCCCCACGTGAAGCTCATGGGCATCATCATCTACAGGGACGCGGCCCAGGAGGGCGGAGACTTCATCACGTACGTGAAGGACATCAAGATCACCTACGACAAGGCGATCATCGAGACCGAGCGCGACATCAACGACGAGGTGATCTGGAACATACTCCAGCAGCGCTACGAGGCCCGCAGGATGGCCGAGCTGAAGCGCCTCGGAAACCTGCAGGTCCTTCGCTTCCTCGAGAAGCAGAAGATGCACGTCGAGCCCGTCAAATAGAGCCGCAGCACGATACGACGCAGATACGAAGAGGGCTCCCAGGAGGGAGCCCTCTTTCTTTTTGTGCGGGGCGGCCTGCGAGACCTGCCCTCGCCGGAACGCGCAATATGCTGCGCGGTGCGACACGCCGCGCGAATACCTGCCAGCCGTGTCCGCGCCGCGGCCGGCGTGGGGAATGCGAGTCCTACAGCTCGGCTCGTAGGCCGATGAAGCCTTCGAACATATCGCTCCAGGCGAACGGAAAGAGCTTTGCGTTGACTTTCAGCGTCCAGAGCACGCCCGGGGTCACGAACCCCACATAGGGAGAGGTGTGCACTTCGAAGACGCCCGTCGAGGAGAGAATCGTGAAGTTGCCTTCCAGACCCGCGCGGAAGCTCGTCTTCACGAGGTCTCCGAAGAACATGTTCAGGTTCACGTCGAATGCGCCGCGATCATCGGGCGTGCTCGCCTGCAGATAGGCGCCGGGGTGCCAGAAGAAGGTCGGGACGATCGAGAAAAGGCCGAGATGGAGGCTCGGCTCGAAGAGAAGGTAGAACAGCTCGATGCCGAAGCCGGGGGAGCCGTACGGATCGTACATTGGGATGCCGGCCTGGGCGAGCACCTCGAGATTCTTGATCGCCGCGCGCACGAGCACGCCGCCCCTGTAGTAGCCCAACGGTGAGGATGGCGCATAGGTCGCGCCGGCGAAAGCCTCGACGGCAACGATGCCGAAGCTGCCCAGGAAGCGCACGTCACCCGAGAAGTATCCCAGAGCGCCGCCGAACGCCTCGGCAGTGTCCTCGTAGGCGTACAGGCTGAAGAGCATCGTCTCGAGCTTGGGCGCGAAGTCGACCTTCACCCCCGTTCCCTTGATCGCATGGATGCCCCCGTTGTAGACGGCAAGGGGGTCCATGCCGGGGAAGTACATCAGGCCGCGGTAGTCCGTGCCGATCGGTTCCGTGCCGAACACTACGGGGAAGGCGTCTCCCCTGCACAGCACGTCGGTTCGGCCGATGAAGAACGAGATGTCGAGCGGAAGCCCGAACACCTCGCGCATCCCGACGTTCACGCTGTCGAAGGCGAAGCTGGCGTTCGCCGCCTCGAAGCTCGTCTCACGAAGCGCGAAACCTATCCGGCCTCCGAACTTGTAGCCGCCGTCTACGGCGAGGTCTATCTGCCCGAAGCTCTGCAGCTTGAAGCCCGCGTCAGCGTACCCGTGGGTGAGCAGCTCGAGGGATGCATTGACGCTCGCCGACCAGGCGAGCGCCGCGGGCAGAAGGAACAGGAGCAGGCAGAGCGTTCGAGCAGGGAAGCGCGGGCGTGTCGCCATGGCAGGGTCCTCCTCTTCAGGACGATATCTTCTTGAAAATATACCTCTCGAGCGATTTCTTGTCCGCCGGTCCGATTCCTTCGAACCTCAATGCCAGCAGACGTGATTTCATGAGCACGACGATCGCTGAGGGGGCGATCTCCCGGCCACCGAGGGAGAACTCCAGCCGTCCGATGCGCCTGCCCGGCTCGAGGAGCCCCACGGGAGGCGGGCTCAGCAGCTCGATCGCCATGCCTCCGAGGCTGACGTCGACGATCTTCCCGGAAATGAGCGAGGGGTGGCCGTCCAGGCGGAAATGCGCGCGGGTGAGATCGTCGGGGTCCGGCTGCACGCGAATGTGTTTGCGCTGACCGTTGTGGCTGGCGAGCTTTCCGAGAATCGATGCGAGCTTCTCGCGGACCATGTCGGGATTGTAGGGCTTCAGGAGGTAGCCCGCGACGCCTGACTCGATCATCCTCATGACGAAATCCTTGCCGGACTGCACGGTGTGCACGATGAGGGGAAGCCCGCGCGTCCGCGCATCCTCGCGCAGCTCGGAGACCAGGCGGATGCCTTCGACGTCGCGGTTGTCGATGTCGATGATCGCCCCCTCGATCGCCGGCGTCGCGCCGATGACTTCCCAGGCCGCCGCGCGGGAGGCGGCGGGAAGGCCCTTGATGCCGAATGAGAGCAGCACGTAGCAGAGAGATTCCCGAGTGGAGGGGGAGCTCTCGACCACAAGATAGATCACGGGCGCCTCCGTCTCGGGAAATACTACACGGGAGCGCGGGGACCGTCAATGCCGGATCCCCTTTCATCGGCCTGTGGCTTGACTTCGCCATTGGGGCGCATACAATGCCGATTGAATGAGCGAATACCTGGATCACGAGAACTCCCGTCTCATGGAGGGCAGCGTTGCGGATGCCCGCGCGCAGGCAGCATCGCTCGCGTCCCACGCGGCGGCTCTGCGCGATCCGCGCCGGCTCATGGAGGCCCTCGACGAGGTGTACCGCTGCGCGCATTCCCTGCGGGCGGAGGCCGACGCGGCGGGCATGGCTGACCTTTCGCAGCTTGCGGGCCTCATCCGTGACACTGCCGAGGCTCTGCGGGCCGCAGAGCCCGCGGCGGTTGAGGATGCCCGTGCCCTTTTGCGCGAAGCCGCGAGCACGGCGTGCCGGCTTTCGGAGGGGATCTCGCTCGATACAACGGCACTCACGGGGCTGCTCGCGGAGGCGCGCGACGGGGCGGGAAGGAAGAGGGCGCCGCGAGCCAAGGGACGGACCGTGCGCGTGGACTCCTCCCGGATCGAGGCGGCCAGCTCCGCGGCATCGGAGGTCATGCGGATCGCTTCAGTCCTCGCCAGATCGGCCGAGAAGCTACCGGACGACACCGGGCAGGACCTTCAACGGGCAGCGAGCGAGATTCACGAAGCTGCATTTTCGTGCAGCCGCGCTGCCGGGGAGCTCCGCGATGCCATCGCGCGGATCAGACTCGTCCCGATGGCCGGGGTCTTTCGCGCGCTTGCGCGGAAACTCGGACGGGGAGTGGAGCTCGATACAGAGGGGAGCAGAACGGAGCTTGATCTAGCTTTGGTCACAGACCTCGCGGAAACGCTCGCGAGGTATGCGCTTCTGCGCGGCGGAGCCGGCACGAGAGGACGTGCGAGCGGCGTTCGCTTCGCACTTTCGGCCCGGGCAGAGGCGGACTGCGTTGTCGTGCTGCTGAGCGGAGGGCGAGCTACCAAGCCTGCCGCCGAGCGCGACCTGCGCAGGGAGGTCGGAGAAAGGCTCGAGAGGATCGGCGGGCGCCTGGAACCCGCGAAAGGCCTCGAGCTTCGGCTGCCCCGGGTCCCGGGGATGTCCAGGTGCCTTCTTGCGCGGGTCGGCGCCATTGTCGCCGCGATCCCCAGTGTCGATGTCGTCGAGTGCATATCCCTGCGCGGAAACAGGATCGAGCGCGACGGAAGGGAGATCCCGCTTGTCCGCCTAGACAGATTGTTCGCGCCCTCGGCGCCACAAGCGCCCTCGGCGCCCTCGGCGCCACAGGCGCCCTCGGCGCCTCAAGCGCCCTCGGCGCCTGCGGGGCGGCGGGAACGACCTGCGGTCGTTGCCAGATCAGGATCACGCCTCGCGGCGTTGATCGCCGATGCTCATATCGGTGTGGAGGACGTGACCTTCGAGCTGCCGGTAGGGGCGCCCTCGGCTGCTGAGCGAAGCCAGTTCGTTTTACGAGCGGGGGTTCGAGAAGATGGAACACCGGTACGAATCCTCGATGCGCACCGACTGGTCGCGAAGGCGCATGGGAAAAAGGCCGGATGATCGCTATACTATGATCGAGATACCATGAAAGGGAGGATGCATGCGATGGCGAAAAAGCTCGCGCTGCCCACGGCGGCGCTGATTCTTCTCGTCCTGGCCTCCTGCGCGGGGAGCGTGTACACGCGCAGCTGGGCGTACGAAAGCGCGACGCTCACGGACACCCTGCGCATCTCTGGGGGAGACTTTCGCCTTGAAAGAGAGTCGGCCGACGGGACGGCGGTTTTTACGGGAAAGCTCACCGAGAAGGGCGACAAATGGACCTTCGTGATCGACTCATGGAAACCGACGAATGCGCCGAGCCGGCGCCTCAATCCGCCCATCACGTACATCTACAGGGTGAAGAGATTCCAGGGCGCCGTGTCCTTCCTCTCGATGGACATCTCGGGCTCTTCGACGCTCGTGTTCATCCGCCCGGGGGATTTTGAAGCTCGATGATCGACCAGCGACTTGACATGGCCGCAGCCTTGGGGTATTTTCCTCGCACGGTGGGGATCGCCGTCCGGGGCGGCTAGCTCAGTCTGGTTAGAGCACTAGCTCGACACGCTAGGGGTCACAAGTTCAACTCTTGTGCCGCCCATTTCAGGGTGCCTTCGGGCACCCCTTTTTTTACCGCATGAAGCTCAAGCCGCTCGACTACCTTGCCATCAGCCTCTCCATCGCGGTCGTGGGGGCATTCTCGTTCTTCGCGTACGCAGGCAAGGGAAGGAGCGGCGACGTCCTGATCGAGGCAGCGGGCGAACGCTGGATCTACTCTCTCGCCGTGGACCGCCGGGAGGAGGTGCCCGGACCGCTCGGAACAACTGTCGTCGTCATCAGGGAGGGAAAGGCGGCGGTCGTCGATTCGCCGTGTCCCGACAAGCTTTGCGTCCATATGCCCGCTGTGTCGAAACCCGGGCAATGGATCGCCTGCCTCCCCAACAGGGTTTTCGTCAGGGTCAGGGGCACAGATGGACAGAAAACGGACGATACCGCCTACTGACGACGGCGCGGCCCGCCGCAACCTCGTCGCTCTGCTCGGCGGGCTCAGCCTGTTTCTCTCGACCATCGAGTACCTCATCCCGAAACCGATCCCCTTCCTTCGCGTCGGGATCGCAAACCTGCCCATCCTCATCGCCATCGATCTGCTCCCCCCCGGCTCCCTCTTCCTCGTGGTTCTGCTGAAGGTAGTGGGTCAGGGATTGGTGAGCGGAACGCTCGTGTCCTACGTATTCCTCTTCTCGGCAGTCGGATCTTTCGCGAGCGCCTTGGGGATGATGGGGGCGCGCCGGCTGTTCGGACCTAGGATGTCCCTTGTCGGGGTGGGAGTGCTTGGCGCCCTGTTCAGCAATATGGCGCAAATCTCACTCGCCCGGCTCCTCATCTTCGGAGAGGGGGCATGGCTCATCGCGCCGCCCTTCCTAGGCCTCGGAACCGTTACTGCGGCCTTGCTGGGGCTGTTCGCGGAAAGGTTCCAGGCTGGTTCGCGCTGGCTCGCTTCGCTGCGGAAGGGCGCATGAGCGGATCTCTCGACCGAAGGGACGGTCTGCTCGGCGCCAAAGTGACAGCCCGCACCCTTTTCGCCGCGGGAGCGCTCCTCCTGCCGGCGTTTCTTTTCCAGCAGGACCCCTTCGTGCGGGGTCTGCAGATCCTGCTCTTCCTCGGGCTGAATGCGGTGAGCGGGAGAAGGATCAGGATTCTCCAGATTCTTCTTGCGGGGGTTGGGATCGTCGCCTTCAACCTGGTCATACCGACGGGACGGGTCCTCCTCACCGTCCTCGGCCTCCCCCTGACGGAGGTTGCCCTGCGTTCGGGCCTGCAGAAGGCCACGGCGGTGATCGGCATGGTCGCGATCTCCCAGTTCTCTCTCCGCGCCGATCTCGAGATCCCCGGCAGGCTCGGCGGGCTGATCGGAAGGTCGCTTTTCTACTTCCAGCTCATCATGAGCCGGAGGAACAGGATCGACCGGAAGAACGTATTCGGCAGCATCGACGAGCTGCTACTGGACCTGCAGGATTTCGGCGCGGCGGGAAACGATCCCGGAGCGCGCACTGGCAGCACGACCCTTGCCGGGGCTGCCATCCTGCTCGCCCTGGTCGCTGCGAACTGGGCGGTCTATCTCTACACGGTTTTCGATCCGTACCCTCTGTGGGGGAAGTGACCGTCGCACGGTGATCTGATACCTTTCCAGCATGATGAACCGGTCGGACCTCGCTGCCCTTGCGCGGATGCCCTTTGATCCGCGGGCAATCCGCGCCTGGCTGAAGGCTCTCCGCCCACTTTCTCTCGTGATCGCGGGTTTCTCGTGCTTCCTGGGGGTCGCCCTGGCCTACAGGGCCGGCAGGGGCAGCCTGCTCTCGGCGTGCCTTGTCATCGCCGCCGGTGTCGTCCTGCAGGCGGGGGTCAACCTCGTGAACGACTTTTTCGAGTTCAAGCAGAGGAAGATCGACGACAAGATCCCCCGGCTCGCGATTTTCGGCGCTGAACGCGAGCTGCTGGAGTGGTTCATCTTCCTGACGGGCCTGGCCTGCTTCGCCCTGGTCGTACCGGTTGGGCTGTACCTGGCCTGGCGGACGGGTTGGCCGCTTCTCGCTCTCGGAGCCGTAGGCTTTGCAGGAGGCTATTTCTATACGGGAGAGCCGTTCAACTATAAACGCCGGGGGCTGGGCGTGATCCTGGTTTTCTTCCTCATGGGAGTGTTCATGGTTGTCGGCTCGCACTACGCGACGGCGGGCGTCTTCTCGCTGCTTTCACTTTGGGCATCGATCCCCGTGAGCATCCTGGTCTCGCTGATCCTGCTGGCAAACGAGCTGCGCGATTTCGAGCAGGATTCGCGACATGGGATTCGGACTCTCGCGATGCGGATCGGATACCGCCGCGCCGCCGCGTTGTATTTTATCCTGATCGGCCTCGCGTACTCCGGTCCCTGGGTCCTCGCTGCCGCGGGGCTGTTTCCGCGGCCTCTCCTAACGCTTGCTGCCGCGCCCTTGGCCGTGCCTCCGTCCGTTCTCATCTTTCGTCCCTCCGAGAGACGAGCGCGAATCATTCCCCTTGTCATGCTCCATCATCTCTGCTTCGGCGCGCTGTACTGCGCGGCATATCTCTTGCGCGCTCCGGGAGGCTGACATGAGGAAGGCTCTTGCCATTTTCGTTCTGGGTCTTGCGCTGCCGGGATCCATTTTCGCGGATCTCATTGTCGGGTTGATGCCCGCCATCAACTCGATCCCCCTCGTGGTCGCAGAGAAGAAGGGATACTTCGCAGCCGAGGGTGTTCGGGTCAGCTTGACCCTGTTCGCGAGCCAGCTCTACCGCGAGGCTGCTCTCCAGAGCAATTCGATCGACGGCAGCGTTTCCGATCTGATCAACGCGATCCAGGGCTGGAGCAGCGGGCTCGGACCGGTCGTCACCTCGGCCACCGAGGGAAGCTTCAGCCTTCTCTCTTCACCGCAGTCGCCGCTCGCCGACCTCTCAGCGGTGGCGAGACTCGACGGCAGGAAGATCGAAACGGGTCTTCTTGAAGGCAGCATCGTGTTTTACGTTTCTGAACGAATTCTCGAGCGGGCGGGAATCGATCCGGAACGGCTCACGCTCGTGCCGATCGTCCAGGTCCCTGTCAGGATGGAGATGCTCCTTGCGGGGAGAGTCGAGGCTGCCTGCCTGCCCGAACCTCTCGCGACGCTTGCCGTGGCGCGCGGGGCCCAGCGGCTGGGAGACTCCGACCGGCTTGGCACGACGCCTGGAGTGCTCGTTTTCACGCGGAAGGCCCTTGCGGAGAAACAGCGCGAGATCGTCGGGTTCTACAGGGCATACGATAGGGCGGTGGCGGATGTGAACAAAGCGCCGAGCGCCTTCAGACCGGCGATCGTCGAGAGGTGCGAGTTCCCTCCCGCGGTGATGGAGATCATGAAGATTCCTCGGTTCCGCCCCGCGTTCTTGCCGAGCGTCGAAGAGGTCCTGGACGTGGCTCGTTGGATGATGGGAAAGGGTCTCATCACCGCGCTGCCGCAGTACCAGGACATCGTGAGCAGCGCTTTTACGGGGTCTCATGCTCGAAATCCGTGATGTCAGCGCGGGATACACCGGCAGCAGGTGCGTCCTGGACGGTGTACGCCTCGAGATTCGGAAGGGTCGGACCCAGTGCGTGATCGGTCCGTCGGGATGTGGAAAAACAACGCTCGTGATGATCGCCGCTGGCTTGAAGAAGCCTGATTCTGGCACCGTGGCTCTTGATGGAGTTCGCGTGACGGCCGGGGACAGGCGAATAGGGCTGGTCCTTCAGCAGTATGGGCTTTTCCCCTGGTTCACGGTGAAAGACAACGCTGCGCTCGGACTGCGAATCAGATCGATCGGCAGGAGCGAGCGCGAGCGGATCGTTCACTCTGAGCTGGCGCGCGTCGGGCTCTCGGGAAGGGACAGGGATTTCCCTTCCGCTCTCAGCGGAGGGGAACAACAGAGGGTTGCCATCGCGCGAGCGCTCGCTCTTTCTCCCGATTTCCTTCTCATGGACGAGCCGTTTTCCGCCCTGGATGCCATCAGCAGGGAGGCTTTGCAGGACTTGCTAATCGGTCTGCTACAAGAGAAACCGATGAAGGTCATGATCGTCACTCATAGCATTGAAGAAGCTGCATTCCTGGGCAGCACTGTCTCCCTCCTTGCAGGAAAACCCGCCACCATTGTGCAGCGGTTCGAGAACCCTGGGCAAGGGCAGAAAGGCTATCGAACCTCCGCTGAGTTCTTCTCTTTCACAAACATTCTCCGAAATGCCATGAAAAAACATAGGATTCTTGGAAATGACTAAAAAAAGATACAAGCTAAAGTTGAATATATCGGGAATTATTGTAGTAATCGCCTTTTTGCCTGTATGGTGGGCCGCATCGCTCATCGCCGGAGGGAGGATTATTCCTGACCCCCCAACAGTGCTTTCCCGTTTCTTTGTGCTGTTGCCAAGCGCGATGTGGCGCCACGCGCTTGCGAGCCTCGCACGGATCGCGGCTGGGCTTGCTCTCGCGCTGCTCACGGCAGTGCCGGCAGGGTTCATGACAGGCCGATCCCGCGCCCTCGATCGCGCGGTCTCTCCCCTGGCGTATCTGCTCTACCCCGTGCCAAAGATCGCTCTCCTTCCCGTCATCATGCTGCTGTTCGGGCTCACGGACGCATCCAAGGTGATCGTCGTCTTCCTCGTGCTCTTCTTCCAGCTTTTTGTGGCCGCCCGCGACGCCGTGAAGGAGATCCCCGAGCAGTACCTGCTTTCGCTGCGCTCTCTCGGGGCCGGAAGGCTGCAGGCGGCGCGATATGTCATCTGGCCCGCCCTGCTGCCCCAGGTGCTCTCAGCCCTGCGCGTCGGGGCGGGAACGGCCCTCGCCGTCCTTTTTTTCGCCGAGATGTTCGGAACCCGCCGGGGGCTGGGCTACTTCGTGATGGAGAGCTGGATGCGGCTGGCCTACCCCGACATGTACGCGGGCATCCTCGGCCTAGGGCTTCTCGGGCTTGCGATCTTCAAGTCGATCGACGCCGTCCAGCGTCGCGCATGCCGGTGGCGGGGACCGACTCGAGGTTAGTCTTTCATCGTGAATTGGGAATCCGTCAGCCGGAACTTCTTCTTCAGCCCCGAGGTCAGGTAGACTTCTCGTCGTTCCGTGATGAACAGCGCTTCTACCGCGCCTCCCGTGCTCTCGACGAGAGAGCGCCCCTTTTGCAGCCCGAGGGCGAAGACGAGGGTGGAGTAGCCATCCGCGGTTGTCGAGTCGGCAGCCACGATCATGACGGCTGTAAGGCCATTGGACACGGGGAAACCCGTCCGCGTATCGAGAATATGGTGGTAGCGCCTACCTTCCGCCTCGAAGTAGCGCTCGTAGGAGCCCGAGGTGACGACTGCCATCGCGCGTGTCTCGACGATGCCGATTTGCGTGCCGCGGGGCTGCTCGGGGTTCTGCGCGCCGATCCTCCACAGCGTCCCGTCCGGCTTGGCGCCGATCGTGAGCACATTCCCTCCGAGGTTGATGAGCGCGCTCTCGATTCCATGCTCGCGAAGAATCCGGGAAGCCTCGTCGGCTGCGAAGCCCTTGGCGATCGCGCCCAAGTCGAGAGCCATTCCCGGCCGCCTTAGGAACACGGTGCTCTCCTTCGGCGAAAGCACGACATCTCGCCACCCGATACGGGCCACAGCGTCGCGGATCTCCTGCGGGGCCGGGACCCGCGCGGCCGAGGTGCCGATGCCCCAGAGCTTGACCAGCGGTCCTACTGTGATGTCGAAGACCCCGCCGCTCAGCCGCGCGAACTCCAAGCCCCTGGCGATGACTGTGAAGGTGTCGGGCGAAACCCGCACGGGTTTCACGCCAGCAGCCCTGTTCACAGCGATGACCTCGCTTTCATCCCTGCTGACCGTCATCCTGTCTTCGATCTCGGCGAGTCGCTTGAAGGCGGCATCGAAGGCCGGCTCAGCGTCCCCTCGGTAGATCGTGATCGTGCACGTCGTGCCGAGAAGCCCGATTTCCGTGCGGCTCACGGGAACGCTGTCCGAGGCGCCCCGGCCGAAGCTAGGGAGGGAACCGATGAGGAAGATCGCCGCAAGGAAAGCCTGAGGGCCCGGGATTCGAGGGAAAAGACGCATGCCGGGCCTTATACCACGATGCGCTCTGCCTTGACAAACCCACCCTTCCCGTGGAGGATTGCTTTTTCCAGGAGAGCCAATCAATGACACAGACACGGATCGTGATCCTCGGAGGGGGCTATGGCGGCGTACAGGCCGCGAAGAGCCTATTCAGGAAACTGGGGAAGCGGCGTGACATCCAGATCGTCCTCATCGACAAGAACCCGTACCACACCTTCATGACGGAGCTGCACGAGGTGGCGGGCGCCCGCGTGGAACCGAAGGCGGTCGCCATCAGCTTCCGCAAGATCTTCGGCGCAAAGAGAGTCACCATCGTCACCGACAGGATCACGACGATCGATTTCAAGGCTCAGAAGCTGGTCGGAGGAGCAGGGGAGTACCCGTACGACTACCTCGTGATCGGCGTGGGCGCGGAGCCCGAGTTCTACGACATCCCCGGCATCAAGGACAATGCCTTCACGCTCTGGTCGCTCGGCGAGGCGGTCGCGATTCGTCGCCATATCCAGGACAGCTTCAGCCAGGCGTCGAAGCAGAGCGACCCCGCCAAACGTGCTGAGCTGCTCACCTTCGTGATCGCAGGCGCTGGGTTCACCGGGGTCGAACTCGCGGGCGAGCTGAAGGACTGGAGGCGCGTGCTGTGCCGCCAGCACGGAATCGACGAGGCCGAGGTCCGCATCATCGTCGTCGAGGCCGTGGATGTCATCCTGCCCACGATGCCCGCCGGGCTGCAAGCCAAGGCGCGTCGCTACCTCGAGCGCAGAGGAGTGGAGTTCCGGCTCGGCGCTCCGATCGTCGGGGCCGAGCCGGGAAAGGTTCTTTTAGGAGAGAAGGGCACCATCGCCACGCGCACGTTCATCTGGACAGCGGGGATAAAAGCCTGCCGGTTCGCTTCCAGCCTGCGGTTGTCCATCGCGCGCAGGCGCGGCAGGCTGCACACCAATGAGTTCATGCAGACCACCGACTACCCCACCGTGTATGTCGTCGGCGACGTCGTGTGCTACTCAGAGGGGGAGGAGCTCCTCCCCCAGATCGTCGAGACGGCCATTCAGACCGCGGAAACGGCCGCGCACAATATCGCCGCCGAGATCGAGGGAGAGCCGAAAAAGGCGTTCCGCTCGCGCTACCATGGCAACATGGTGTCGCTGGGCGCCTTCTGGGGCGTCGCCCATGTCCTCGGCATCCCCCTCACCGGCATCTTCGCTATCGGTTCGAAGCATCTCATCAACGTGCTCCACTTCCTCGGCGTTGCCGGCATCAACCAGGTCTGGGAGTACCTCAAGAACGAGTTCCTCGACATCCGGAATGGTCGCTCATTCCTCGGCAGCCTCGCCTCAGCGAAGACTCGGGGCTACTGGATCGCTCTCCTTCGGGTTTTTCTCGGAGCAATGTGGCTGATCGAGGGCATCGGAAAAATCACGAAGGGATGGCTGGATCCATCGAAGATCTTCATCGTGGCGGTCGAGGGAACGTCCGGAGCCTCTCCTGCCGCCGCCGCAGCGGCTCCAGCGGCAATCGCCGACGCAACCGCGGCTGCGAGCGAGGCGGTCGGGGCAGCCGCATCCGCGGTGAGCGCGGCAGCGGGGACATCGGGAGCCGGCGCGGCGGGCGCGGCCCTGCTCAGCCAGCCTCTCGGCATCTACACGTGGATCGTGGAGACCTTCGTGTCGAAGGCCCCCTTCTTCTTCCAAGCACTGATCGTCCTCGCGGAAGTCGGGATCGGCCTCGCCCTGGTGGGAGGCCTGTTCACGTTCATTGCCGCGATCGCCTCGATCGGCCTGAGCCTGATGTTCCTCATCGGCGCCATGGCCGGCAAGGAGATCCTCTGGTACATCGCCTGCTCGATCGTGATGCTCGGAGGGGCGGGGAGGGGCTTCGGCCTGGACCACTGGGTCATGCCCTGGCTGCAGCGGTGGTGGAACGGGACTCGATTCGCGCGCAAGACCTACCTCTACGTCGACGAGCCGACGAAATAGGCGATGAAGCCCTTCTGGGGAGAGCACCCCGAGCTGGCGGGCGAGCTGGGGCGCGTGAGGGAGGAGATCCTCTCCCGAGCGGACCAGGGAGATGGGGAGGTTCCCGCCTCCGTCCAGCGCCTGGTTGCCTCCAACGGCAAGATGCTGCGTCCGGCTTTTCTTCTGCTCGCCGCGAGCTTCGGCGCGCCCGATCCTGTCAAAGTGCGCAGGCTGGGAGCCGCGATCGAGATGCTGCACATGGCGACCCTCGTGCACGACGACATCGTCGACGAAGCGAGGGTCCGTCGGGGCATCGAGACCCTCCATTCCCTGAGCGGATCGCGCACGGCCGTTCTGATCGGGGACTGGCTGTTCGCCGCATCCTTCTCGCTGATCTCCGAGCTGGCGGACCTTGAGAACGCGCGCGGAATCGCGCGCCTTGTGGCGCAGATCTGCTCGAGCGAGATCCGCCAGTCCGCCGAGCGCTTCTCCGTCAACCCCAGCGTCCGACGGTATTTCCGCACGATCGCGGGGAAGACGGCGCTGCTGTTCTCGATCAGTTTTTCTCTCGGCGCGCGCGAGAGCGGCGCATCCCCAGAGGTGTGCAGAACGCTGCGCAGGCTTGGATACAGCCTCGGCATGGGATTCCAGATCATCGACGACATCCTCGATTTCGAGGGATCGGTGGCGGAAACGGGAAAGCCGGTGGGCTCGGACCTCGCGCAGGGCATCTTCACGCTGCCGGTCGTCCTGGGTGTGCGCGTGGACGACGGTGCGCTCACGGCCGAGCTTGCGGGCATGCCGTACGCTCCCGATGCCATCGCACGCATCGTGCGGTTAATCGGGGAGCGCGGCGGCCTGGAGGGAGCGCGAGGGTATGCCCACGCATATACGGAGAGGTCCAAGAGGGAGATCTCGCAGCTGCCGGACACCGAGGCGCGGCGGACGCTCGCGGCTGTGGCGGAGAAGCTGCTGCACAGAACCTATTGAACCCTGGGCAATGGGGCGTACGACGGGGCGCGAGGTCTTGACGTCCGCGCCCCTTCATGGGACTATTGGGTTACCAAGTTCACTAAAATCTAAAGGAGGACCAACGTGAAAAAGACCGTCATTGGATTGGTGCTTGCTCTTCTTCTTTTCGGCGCCATGACCGCATCCGCCCAGGATTTCGGCTTTGCGGCGTACAACAAGCCGGGCCAGCTGAACCTCTACGGTTCCGTCGGTTTCTATGGCATTTGGGGTCTCCAGGCAGCAATTGGCGCAGAAATGATCATTGGCAAGTTCGATTTGGGCCCAGTTCCCCTCCAATGGGGCGTGATGGCCAGAGGATTGATTGGGTTTCCCTTTTTCCTCGGCGGCGCCTGGATCGACTGGGGCGCTGCGCCGCTGGTGAGCCTTCATTCGGGATTCAGCTTCGGCAAGTCTTTGGAGTTCGAAGTCTACATCGGCCTCGGCTTGGGGCTCTACGGGTCGACAGGCACCTACCACACATGGAATCCGATCAACTTCGGTTTTGCTTCTTTTGATGGGATCGCATGGAAGCTATCGGAGAAGCTCTTCATCCTTGGTGAGTACGGATATGTGGGATCCACCTCAATCGCCGGGATCGGCGTGAAAATGAATCTGTAGTGTAACTGCCACTTTGGAAGCCCCGGTTCTCCGGGGCTTTTTTTTGGTTCGGGCTACGCCGTCGGAGCTCCCAGGTCCTTCACCTTCGCCTCGGGATTGCAGTCGTACTGGACCCTGATTTCATACGCGGTTCATCGTATAATCGAAATGGAGGGTAGCGCGTTGGGAGCGCCGAGAGACATCAACAGGATTGGCGACGTGCTCTGGGAGATCCCCGCATCGCGTGCGGCTGGCATGCGCGTGCCCGCCCGGATCTATGCGGATGAAAAGCTGCTCGCCAGCATGGACGACGGGGTTTTCGAGCAGGCCGCCAATGTCGCTACCCTCCCTGGCATCGTCGGAGCCTCGTACTGCATGCCGGACGGTCATTTGGGCTACGGATTCCCGATCGGCGGCATGGCAGCCTTCGATGTCGAGCATGGAATCATATCGCCGGGCGGGATCGGGTTCGACATCAACTGCGGCATGCGCCTCGTGCGCACGGGCCTGACCCTCGAGGAGGTCATGCCCCACCTGCGCGAGCTCGTCGATGGGCTATTCGCCCGCATCCCGACCGGCGTGGGCTCGGGCGGAGCGCTCTCCCTAACGGTCGAACAGATGCGGGAGATCGCCGAAAAAGGGGCGAGATGGTGCGTCGAGAAGGGGTACGGCTGGGAAGAAGACCTTGCGCTCACCGAGAATGGGGGCTTTGCGCCGAACGCCGAATCGCGGGCCGTGAGCGCGGCGGCGATCGAGCGGGGCCGGGGACAGATCGGCTCGCTGGGCTCGGGCAACCACTACCTCGAGATACAGGCGGCGCGGGCCGACGGGATCGCCGACCCAGCGGCCGCGAGAGCCTTCGGCATCGATCTGCCCGACCAGGTCGTCGTCATGTTCCACTGCGGCAGTAGAGGGTTCGGCCACCAGGTCGCCACCGACTACCTGCGGTCCTTCTCCCGTTCCATGGAGAGCGCCCACAGCATCCGGATTCCCGACAGGGGCCTCGCCTGCGCGCCGTTCGATTCTCCCGAGGGGAGGCGGTATTTCGCGGCCATGAGCGCGGCGATAAACGTTTCCTACGCCAACAGGCAGATGATCCTGCACAGGATACGGGAGGTCTTCTCCGACGTCTTCCATAGGGATCCGAGCGATCTGGGCATGCGGATGATCTACGACGTGTCGCACAATACCGCGCAGCTGGAGGAGCATGAGGTGGAGGGCAGGCGCGCCACACTGCTCGTTCACAGAAAGGGGGCGACCCGGTCGCTGGGGCCCGGCGCGCCGAGTCTCCCCGATGCGTACAGGAGCGTCGGCCAGCCGGTGATCGTCGGGGGGAGCATGGAAACGGGTTCCTGGCTGCTTGCGGGAACTGAGGGGGCGGCCGCAGCTTTCAATACGACCGCGCATGGGAGCGGCAGGTCAATGAGCAGGTCACAGGCGAAGAGGCAATTCCAGGGCAAGAAGCTGCGGGCGGATCTCGAACAGAGGGGCATTCTCATCCGCGCGGCATCGATCTCGGGTCTCGCTGAGGAGGCGGGTGCTGCCTACAAGGACATCGACGAGGTCGTCTCGGTCGCGGAAAGGGCGGGCATCAGCAGGAAAGTCGCGCGCCTCGTCCCCGTGGCATGCATCAAGGGATAGCCGTCGAATGCCCTGGCGTTTCCTCGAAGGAAAAACCACCGCGGACGCGGCCTTCCAAGCGGAGGGGCGAACGATCGAGGAGCTTTTCTCCTCCGCGGCCGAGGCGGTCTTGGGAACGATGGTTGCCGATCCCCTTTCGGTCGCGCCTCGGGAGGAGCGGATGGTCAGGCTCTCTGCCGAGAGCGCCGAGATGCTCCTCTTCGAGCTCCTTCAGACCATCATCTTCCACAAGGACGCGGAGAGACTCCTGCTGCGGGTCGCCGCGGTGTCGATCGAGGGATCAGCAGATCGGCGAGCGGGGAGGACGCCCTCGGCGTGGTCATGCACGGCCGCGCTGCGCGGCGAGAGAGTCGATCCACGCCGCCACGAGCTTCTCACGGACGTGAAGGCAGTCACCCTGCAGGGCTATAGGGTGGCCCCTACCTCCGGCGGCTGGGAGGCGGAGGTCGTGCTGGACGTCTGATGAGTTGAACCGCCGCGGTGAATCGGCTATTGTGAGGCCGTGAGCCCCACGTTCCTCAAGATCGTCATCCTCGGTCTGCCCCTACTGTTCTCCCTGCTCTGGTTCGCCTATTGGGTGGTCAAGCTCTACAAAGGACCCAAGAAGAAGGGCCTCCCCACAGAGAAGACAGGCGAGCGGTCCTGATCCCGTCCCGGGCCCAAGCCCCGCTCTTCCCTGCTCAGGCCTTTTTCATCGCCTCGGCCACGGCAGCCCCCATGGCTTCGCATGCCGCGAGATCCGGGCCGGCAGGCTGCCACATTGCCTTGACGCCCGGGGCGGCGAGCGGGATGCCGGCAGCCTTCAGGCGCTCCTCGAGCAGCCCCACCGATTCCCCGCTCCAACCATACGAGCCGAAAGCGGCGCCGACCTTGTTCTTGAACCGAAGGCCTCGCAAGTCCTCGAGCACGGGCATCAACGTGGAAAGGGGCCCGCGGTTCACGGTCGGGGAGCCGACGAGCACCGCCTGAGACTGGAAGAGCTCCTTGATCACGTCGTTCCTGTCCGAGGTGGCCATGTGGAAAAGCGAAAAGGGAATCCCCGCCTTCGTGAGCCCGACCCCGATCGCCTCGGCCATCTTTCGCGTCCCTTCCCACATGGTATCGTAGAGGATGACGGCGCGCTTCCGCGGCACCTGCCGCGCCCACTCCTGGTAGGCGGTCACGATCTGAAGCGGGTCCGAGCGCCAGATCACGCCGTGGCTGGGGCAGATCATGTCGACGGGGAGCTTGAGGGCGAGCACCTCGTCGATCTTCTTCAGCACGAGGTCGCTGAAGGGCGTGAGGATGTTCGCGTAGTACTTGATTGCCTCCTCGTACAGCTCCGTGCGGTCGACCTGGTCGTTGAACCGAAGCGAGGTGGCGTAGTGCTGGCCGAAGGCGTCGTTGGAGAGCAGGAGATTCCTTCCCGCGACGTACGTGAACATGCTATCTGGCCAGTGCAGCATGGGCGCTTCGACGAACACGAGTTGGGTCTCACCGAGGCTGATTGCCTCGCCGGTTTTCACGACCTTGAAGTTCCACTGCTTGTGGACGCCTGAAGCGTCGTGGTGGACGCCTGAAGCGTCGTGGTGGACGCCTGAAGCGTCGTGGTGGACGCCTGAAGCGTCGTGGTAGTGCCCGGGGATGCTCTCCCTTCCCCTCGGAGAGACGACAACGGTTGCCTTGGGGCACAGGCGCATCAGGGCGGGCAGGCTGCCCGAGTGGTCGGTCTCCGCGTGATTGGCGACGACGTAGTCTATCGTCGAGGGGTCCACTATCTCCCGCACGTTCTCGATGAACTGCTCGGAAAAGGGACCCCAGACCGTATCCACGACGGCGATTTTTTTATCTTTCACGAGGTATGCGTTGTACGTCGAGCCCCGATGCGTCGAGAGCTCAAACCCGTGGAAGTGGCGCAGTCCCCAGTCGACCACGCCCACCCAGTACACGCCTTTCGCTATCTCGGTCACCATGCCTTTCCTCCCGTTCTGCAGCTATCCGCGATCGTCCAGAAGGCGCCGCTCGCCCTCCAGCTTCATGATCTCCGTCAGGTCCTGCGTCACCTCGAGGGTGCCGAGGTATTTCTTGTCGGGGTCCCGCACGGCGAAGTACCGGATGTACACGAGCTTGCCCTGCAGGCGAATCCAGAAGTCCGCGTGGTCGCGCGAGCCGTTCTTGAACGCCTCGACGATCTCCTTGACCTTGTGAACGCTCTGGGGGGGATGGCAGTTCTCGACGTTCCTGCCGATCACCGACTTGGCCCGCACGAAGATCCTGTCTTTGGACTGCGAGAAGTATTTCACCCGATCCGCGGCATCCACGAAGGTGATGTCGATGGGGAGGGCGTTCAGCGTCGCGGCGAGCTCATCGACGGAGAACCTGCCCGTGGAAAGGACGATCTCGCCTGTGCCGATCGCAGCCGCCTGATCCTCCAGCTTCTCGGCCTCCTGGAGGGTGTCGTGCAGGCCCGCTCCCCTGATGTAGGGGTAGCCGATCTCGTCGCATGCGCGCAGGATCTCGACCCACTCCTTCACGCTGATTCTCTCGAGGGCGGCGGGGAAGAGGATGTTCTCCTCTTTGAAGATCATGCCCTCGATCTCCGTCGCCAGCGCCGCAAGCGCCGTCGTGTCGGGAGATCCCGCGGCAAGGCCGGCGGCGGCCTTCTTCAGCATCTCCCGAACCTCATTGTGCTTGCTCCACATGACCTTGGAGGGCCCGGGAAACCCGTTTTTCTCGAGATAGGGAAAGATCGCGTTTTCCTTGATCGCGTAGTGCCGGTCCACCCCCGCGAGCCTGTCCACGTGAGCTTTCACCGCGGCAAGGGCGTGGCTCCGCCCAGGCCCTTCCAGCTCCTTCAGGGCGAGCTTCAGCCCTGCGGCGATCTTCTCGATCTCCCTGTTCTCCCGGCGAAGCAGGTTGACCGGATGGCCGGATGACTCGGGCGTCGCTATGGTCTGCTCGAGCGCCGACTCGAAAAGCAGCGCGTGCACGTTGCAGAACCGCTTGATCTCATCCGGGGACACCCCCTCGTCGATCAGGGATTGCTCGATGTCCGTGATCTCGGCGGAGCTCAGTGTTCCTACCTCCGACAGTATTCGCTCCTTCGCCTTCTCGACAGGCAATCCCTTGTGGAGCTGCCGGATGATCTCCGCCACGATCTTTTTCTTTTTCGCGTCGATGGTAGCCATGTCGCCTCCCGCTCGGTTGTTCCGCGCCAAAGCGCATGCCTGGCGCGGATTGTACTGAAACCATCCTCAAGATGCCACAACCGCGCGAGCGCGGCCTTGACGCAGGTCAACCTCCCGTCTAGGATCATGCGACCCCATGACGCCGTCCCCCCTCAGCATCAGCGGCCTCACGTTCTCCTATCCCGGCCTCTCAGGAGGCTCCCCTCGCGCCGTTCTGAAGGGGGCTTCGTTCGAACTCTCGGCGGGCGGCCGAGGGGCTATACTTGGCGCAGCCGACCAGGGCAAGACGACGCTGTCCCGCATCCTGGCGGGACTGGTGCCCCGATTCACTGGAGGAACTCTTGAAGGCTCCCTGACAGTGGCGGGGAGGGACCCCCGCGACAGCAGGCCCTTCGATAGCCTGCAGAGCGTCGGGGTCGTGTTTCAGGACCCCGACGAGCAGATCTTCACGACCCGCTGCGACACCGAGATCGCTTTCACCCTGGAATCCCTGGGCGTCCCCGCCGCCCCGATGCGCGAGCGTGTTGCCAGGAGCTTGTCCCTGGTCGGTCTGTCCGACTTCGCCTCCCGCAATCCCGCAACCCTTTCCGGCGGCGAGAAGAAGCGCTTGCTCATCGCGTGCCTTGTCGCCGCCGATCCAGAGCTGTGGATTCTCGACGAGGTGTTCCAGGAACTGGACCACACCTGGAGGGCCGCGCTGCTCGAGCACCTCTGCTCCGCATCGAAGTCAGCCCTGTTTTTCGACTCGCGCTGGTCGCCGTTGTTCGATGAAGGATTCTCGGAGCTCTCTCTGCTGCACGACGGCAGCCTAGAGCGTATCGGGGGCGGGTGTGCGGGAGCTGACAGGGATGTTCTGGAACGCAAGGGGATACGCCTGCCCCCCGACACTGCCAGCATTGGACGGCGGACGGCGGCAGCGGACCCGGTCCTCCGTGTCGACCGGGTCAGGTTTGAGTTTCCCGGGGGGGGGCCGTTCGGACTGGACGTCGGGAGTCTGGAGCTGTGCTCAGTAGAGGTGTGCGCGCTTGTCGGCCGAAACGGCTCTGGCAAGTCGACCCTGGGGAAAGTGCTGTGCGGGCTCCTTTCACCGCAGGCCGGGACCATCAGTCTCCGTGAGGGCAACACATTCTGCCGCGCCACGCCGGCGGGGCTGAACCGCGCAGTGGGGTACATGTTCCAGAATCCGGACTACCAGATCTTCCTTCCGACTGTCGATGAGGAGCTTGCCTTCGGCCTGCGGAACGCGGGGTTGCGGGGGAATGTCATCCGTGGGATGGTGGAGGAGGCCCGCAGGCTCTTCCGGCTCCCCGAAGGCGACACGCCGCCTGCCCTGATGAGCTATGGGGCTCGAAAGCGACTCCAGGCAGCCACCTACCACCTCCTCGCGCGGCGGCTCCTGATCCTGGACGAGATCGATTCAGGGCTTTCCTACAGCGATTTCTTGTCCCTCATTGGGGAACTCGCCTCCGCGGGGCCCGGTCTCCTAGTCATTACTCACGATGTCGACCTTGCGCGGGCTGTCGCGCACCGCGTGATCGTCATCGACGAGGGGCGGATAGTGGAGGACATGCCTGCCGAGCGGTTCACTGCGCCGACTTGGATTGCGGGCGGGAGCACGTAGCGCGATGGTCAGCAGTCCCTTCCTGAGCGGGCGAAGCGTCCTTCACAGGTTTGACCCCCGTGCGAAGCTCATCCTCCTCGTCGTCCTCACCGTCTGCTTCTTCCTGCCCGGACCTGTCTGGGTCGCCCCCGCATACGCTGCTCTGCTCGCGCTGTTCCTGGGATTGTGCCTCGGGGCCCGAGTGCTGGGCAGGATGCTCGCCACAGTGGCACCCGTAATCGTGGTCATCTGCTTGGTCACGCCGGTGCTCCAGAGGGGAGGGGACGCCCTGGTCATCCTGTCCGGCGTCCGTCTTCTCACGACGGGCGGTCTCGCGGAGGTGCTGCGTCTGGTCACCCGTTTCACGGGGCTGACACTCACTTTCTCCGCCGTCTTCCTCACCCTCGAGATGAACGACATGGTGTTGGCCCTGCGATGGTTCGGCCTGCCATTCCGCGAAGCCCTCATCCTGACGGTCGCCTTCCGCTTTATACCAACGCTGTTCGGTGTCTACCAAGGCGCACGCGATGCGCATCTGCTGCGCATGAGCCAGGCCGGTAGGAGAGGGTTTTTCGCCCGCACAATACCAGTCCTGACTTCCGTCGTCATTCACGCCATCCGCCAGATTCCTTCGCTCGCAATGGCGCTGGAGACACGCGGCTTCGGCCGGGCCGGCCCGCGCACCTCCTTCCGCAGCCTCCCCGGAGGCGGCAGGCTTGTCGTTGCGCTTGCGATCACGGCTGCGCTGTGCGTCATGCTCGTCCTACCCTTCGTTCTGGGCGCATGAGGGTTGTGTGCCGGCGCTCGTCGGGAAGGCGACTTCTCCAAGATTCCACTTTGGGCTACACTGGTGCCGAGGAGAGATCCGCATGAGCACTGACGATCGGCGACCCCCTGCCAGCCTGCGCGTCGCGGCCATCGGCATCATGACCGCCCTCACGGTGGTAATCGGCTACATCCGCGTGCCACTCCCCGCGACGCAGGGCATCTTCACCCTTGCCGACATCGCGATCTACTTCTCGGCGTTCGCCCTCGGGCCGTGGACAGCGGCGATCTCGGGCGGCCTCGGCGCCGGTGTGATCGATCTCATCGGCGGCACTGCCCAGTACGCCCCGACCTCTCTCTTGGTGCACGGTCTCGAGGGCCTGCTTGCCGGATTGATCGCCTTGATCGGCCGGGGTAACCGGCCGCCCGTCCTCTCGTGGATTTTGGCGGGAATCTGCGGGACGATTGTGATGGTCGGTGGGTACCTCGCCGCGGAGACGCTCTTCTACGGCGGGCTCGCCAAGGCAGTCACCGAGGTCGTATTCAACCTCGCCCAGAGCATCGTGGGCGTTGTGGGCGGCGGGCTTCTCGCCGTGGCCGTGCGGAGGGGCTATCCCCCCGTCGAGAGGATGCGTTGGTAGCGGCGTGAGCGTGGGAAACCCGCTGAAAAACCGGCTCGCAGAGGTGAAGGACAGGATCGCCGCGGCTGCCGCGCGATCAGGCCGAAAGCCCGGCGAGATACGCCTGATGGCGGTGACAAAGGGGTTCCCGCTCGCCGTTGTGCAGGAAGCGATCGGCGCCGGCCTCACCCTTTTTGGCGAGAACCGGGTGCAGGAGGCCGAGCAGAAGTACACGGGCCTCACGGGTGTGGGGGAGCTTCACCTCATCGGCCACCTGCAGAGGAACAAGGCTCGAGCGGCATCGGGTCTCTTCGCATGCGTGCAGTCCATCGACAGGCTCGAGACCGCCCTCGCTCTTGCGCGCTGCTCGGAAGAGCGTGGGAAGACCATCGACATCCTCATCGAGCTCAACACGAGCGGAGAGGAGAGCAAGTCGGGATATCGGGGAGCCGAGCAGATGCAGCGCGATCTGGAGCCGATCGCCGGACTCCCGGGGCTGCGCCTGCGAGGTCTGATGACCGTGGGGCCTCTGGCCGCTGGGCCCGATCGGATCCGCGCAGCTTTCGCCGCTCTGCGCGAGGCATTCGTCGAATCCGGCAAAAGGCTGGGCCTTGCCCATTTCGACACCCTTTCGATGGGCATGTCCGGCGACTACGAGTTCGCCATCGAGGAGGGAGCGTCGATGGTGCGTCTGGGAACCGCGCTCTTCGGCGAGAGAGGCGCGGTATGAGGCTTCCGGCAGCGACGGTCGCTGCTCTCTTGCTCGCCTGCCTCGCCTTTCCCCCGGCCGCGGCGTGCGAGGAGACTCACGTGCCCGCCCCGTACGAAGAAGAGGAGTTCCCCGGCTGGCTGCGGGACCTTCGCCGTGCGGAGGTGATTCTCTTCGGCTCTTTCCCCTTCACGATGTTCTTCACTTTCGAGACGTACGATACCTACCGCTATTTCGCGAACGGGATGGACCCGTCCTTTACACCCTGGCCTATGCGCCCGGGAAGCGCGCAGGTGTACACCGACGACGAGAAGAAAAAGGTCGTGGTGACCGCGGTATCGCTGTCGCTCCTGATCGCCGTGACGGACTTCATCATCGGCCGCATCCATGAGCGCGCCGCGCGTCGCTGAGGCGCGCCTTTCGGACCCCGGGCTTGCCGGGATTCGCCTGGATGCGTTCGTGGCTGACCACTTGCGGTTGTTCTCCCGCAGCCAGGCAAAATCCCGGATCGTGGAGGCCTCCGTGAACGGAATGCCCGTCCGCCTCAGCAAGAGGCTGAAGCTGGGGGACGCCATTGCCGTCACCTGGGTGGATCCCCCCCCTCTCGCGCTCGCCGCCGAGGATATTCCCGTCGAGGTTCTTTTCGAAAACGACGATGCGATCGTCATCGACAAGCCGGCGGGCATGGTCGTTCATCCCGGAAGCGGAAACAGGTCCGGGACCCTCGTGAACGCCTTGCTGCACCACTGCAAAGGAATCGGCGGAGCTTTCGACAGCAGCGATCCTCGGCCTGGAATCGTGCACAGGCTGGACAAGGACACATCGGGGGTGATCATCGTGGCAAAGAACCCCCGCGCGCACGAGACGCTGGCGGAGCAGTTCCGCGCGCGGACCGCGCGAAAGCGCTACATCGCCGTGCTCAAGGGAACGCTTCCTGCCGCAAGCGGACGGATCGAGACCCGGCTCGCGCGCGATCCGCGCGACAGGAAGAAATTTGCCTGCGTGCTCGCGGGCGGAAGGCCGGCGCTCACCTTCTACAGGGTTCTGAAAAGCTACGACGGCTACACCTTGGCGTCCCTGCGGCCGCGCACGGGGCGCACGCACCAGCTTCGCGTCCACATGCGCCACCTGAATGCTCCCATTCTCGGCGATCCGCTGTACGGCCGGCCCGATCCCCGCTTCCCCGGGGCGACGCTCATGCTGCATGCCCGATCCCTCACGATCCGGCTGCCCGGCGAGAGCGAGCCGCGAGTGCTCACAGCCCCGCTCCCGCCCCGCTTCCATGCGATGCTGAAGGAGCTTCAGAGACTCTCGCCGAGGTAGGGGTTGAACCTGCGCTCGATGCCGATCGTCGAGGGAGGGCCATGCCCGGGGAACACGAGAGTCCTGTCGTCGAGAACGAGCAGCTTCCTGCGGATCGAAGCGAGGAGCACGGCCCGGGCGTAGCCGTCTCGGGTCCTGCCGATCCCTCCGGCGGAAAGGGTGTCGCCCGTGAAGAGCATCCCCCCGATCAGGAAGCACACCGAGTCGATTGAGTGCCCGGGAGTTTCCCTCACCTGGACGGTGAACTCTCCCAGCGCAAGCTCCTGATTGTCGGCGATGTGCCGCGCGGGAAAATCGAGCACGCTGGGCTGATTGCTGTAGATCCGCGCGTCGTAGACCTTCAGAAGCGCCCGGATGCCGGCGATGTGGGCGTTGTGCGCATGGGTGACGAGGATGGAGCGGACTGTGAGGCCATTGCCCTCCACTGCCTGCAGGAGAGGGGCGTCGAAGGCGCCGGGATCGATGAGCACGGCATCCCCTCCCGCGTCGGGACTCACGAGGTAGCCATTAGAGAGCCCGACCGGAGAGAAAAGCGAGAAGAGCTTCACCGCTCTGCGCCCGCCCGCCGCTCGGGTTCGTCCTGCTCGCCGCCGCGGGTATCAGCCACGATGAACAGCGCCTGGTTGGTGTTCGATCCGCGGAAGTCCGCGCCCGTGAGGTGCGCCCTGTCGAACTGGGCGCGGGTGAGGTTGCAGTCCCTGATGCTCACGCCGTCGAATCGCGATCCAATGAAACGGCACCCGTAGAGATTGGAATGATCGAAGCGAACCCGCGCGCAGCGCAGACCGATGAGGTTGCACTGGACGATCTCACAGTCCGTGAACAGGCAGTCGGAGAACCGGGAGCCCGCGAAGACCGAGCTCTGGATGAAGGAGCCCGAGAAATCGCAGCCGTCGAACGAGGCATCGTCGAGAAAAGAGAGGAGGAACGAGGAGCCGGTAAAGCTCACGCGAGTGAAGCTCGCGCGCGAGAGATCGCAGCCCGAAACCTCCAAACCATGCAGATCCGCATCGGTAAGAGAGATGCCGGACAGGCAGAGGTCCTGAACAGGTTTGCCTCCGGCAGGGCTGGCAGTCAGGCGCTCGCGCCAGGCGCCGAAATCCCCGGCGTGAGCCGCGCAGGCCGGCGATCCGGATACCGCAGGGTAGGCGCAGCCTGCGACCGAGCAGGGGGCGGTCACGAACATGGGCGGAGGGTAGCGCGAAGCCCGAAGATTCGCAATGGCCGCGGCCGTTGTTCACTCGCGCAATTTGCGGTACTCTAGGCGCATGCACGCCTGCCATTTCTGCGGCGCGGCGGTCGAGGATCCGCGCGCTGTGTACCGCACTTCCGCCTGCTCGAAGTGCGGCCGGGACCTCAAGATCTGCCTGAATTGCAGGTTCTACAGCCCGGGCTCGCACTGGGACTGCTCCGAAACCATCGACGAGCCGGTTCGCGACAAGGAGCGAGCGAGCTTCTGCACGTTCTTCTCGATGCGGGACCAGTCCGCGAAGGGCGCCTCGCCCGGCGGCCGTCCCAGCACAGTGGGCGAGGCGAAGAAGAAGCTCGACGCGCTGTTCGGGGATGAGACATAAGCCCATCGCGTTCATCGATTCCGGCGTGGGCGGGCTGCCCTATCTCGCCCACACGCGCGGGCTGCTCCCTGACGAGCGCTATATCTACGTGGCCGATAGGGCGAACTTCCCCTATGGCGGGAAGCCGCGGGCGCGCATCATCGACGCCGTGGGGTCCGTTGTTGAGGCGCTGATCGCGCGAGAGGATCCTCAGTGTATCGTCGTTGCCTGCAACACGGCTTCCGTCGTGGCCTTGGAAGCCCTGCGAGCCCGGTTCCCCGTTCCTTTCGTTGGCGTGGTGCCGGCGGTCAAGCCCGCGGCCGCCGTGTCGGGGGAGAGACGTTTCGGAGTGCTCGCGACACGGCGGACAGTCGAGGGGAAGTACCTGCGCGACCTGGTGCGGCGATTCGCGGCGGGGTGCACGGTCGTCAGCCTGCCCGCGGGAGGGCTTGTGGAGTTCGTCGAACAGGACCTTCTCGGCGCGAGTCGAGCGCAGCGACTGGCCCGGGTTGCCGCCGAGGTGGAGCGGTTTCGCCAGGCGGGCATCGACACCCTCGTGCTGGGATGCACGCACTTCCTGCACCTCGAGGAGGAGTTCCGTGAGCTGCTGAGCGCGGAGGGCATCCGGATCATCGATTCTCGCGCCGGGGTCGCCCGGCAAGTCGCCCGGCTGGCCGGAGCGCCAACCGAGGGGAGGGCGAGGACAGCCGACTCAGAATCCACGGCCCCCATCGGTTCGTTTTACGTGACGGGTCTCCTCCCGATCGAGGAGCGCTACCGCCTTTTCGCCGAAAGGTTCCGGCTCGCCCTCGATGGGGTCCTCGAATGACGGGAGAGGTCCTTTTCGGGATGCACTCGATCTATACGGTCCTCGTCGACGGGAAGAAAAGGCAGTGCCGGATCAAGGGAAAGGTCCTCAGGGCTGATGCGCGCGCCTGGAATCCAATCGCCCCCGGCGATGTCGTGGAGGTCGATAGTGAGGGAAGGATCCTCTCTCTCGGGGCGCGGCGGACCGTCCTCGAGAGGTGGAACAAGAAGGGCAGGGCTCCGCAAATCCTCGCGGCCAATGCGGATGCCGCGGTCTGCGTCGCTTCGCCTCAGGCGCCTCCTTTCCGTCCCCGGTTCATCGACAGGCTCATCGTTGCAGCCGAAGCGGGGGGGCTTGCCCCGCTGATCGTTCTGAACAAGGACGACCTGCCCTCCGGGCCCGAGACGGCGGGCAGGCTCGAAAGTTACGCGAGGATGGGATACCAGGTCTTGCACTGCTCCGCTCGCACGGGAGCGGGGATCGAGCTGCTGGCTGCCGCGCTCGCGGGCAAGACGACGGTGTTCGTCGGACAGTCGGGGGTGGGAAAGTCCTCCGTGCTCAACGCCCTGCAGCCCGGCCTCGGCCTGAAGGTCGGCGGACTGTCGGCCAAGTACGACAGGGGCAGCCATACGACCAACTACCCCGTGCTCATCCCGTCCGTCGGCGGACTTCGGATCATCGACACGCCGGGCATCCGAGAGCTTGAGCTTGCCGACATCCTACCCGAGGATGTCGCCTTTCATTTCCGAGATTTCACCGCGCGCCTCCACGCCTGCCAAGCCCCCTCGTGCCTCCACGACGGGGAGCCGGGCTGCGCCGTTGCGGCAGCCGTCGAGCGCGGTGAGGTCCATCCCGACCGGTACGAGAGCTACCGCCGGATCCTTTCGGAGCTGCGGCATGGATGAGCATACCCTCGCGCTGCTCGAGTTTCCGCGGATTCTCGAGGAGCTCGCCTCCCTGTGCGTGAGCCCTCGAGGGGCGGCCCTGCTCGCCTCGCAGCCCATCCATGTGGGGCGGGAAGAGGTGCGGCGCGCGCATGGACTTGCGCTCTCCTTCCGAGCGCTGCTCGAGTCAGGCGAAGCCCTCCCGGGCTTTGATTTTCTCGATATCGATGACATCCTGCCCAGGCTGGGCAAGGAGGGGCTCCAGCTGGAAGGCGAGGAGCTGGCTGCGCTAGGACGCTCGATTCTTTCCGGGCTCATGATGCGCCGGTTCGTGCTGAATGGGACGGAGGATCCGCAGCTCGCGGCGATCGCCGAGGGTCTTCCGGATCTGAGCGCCGTCTCCCGCGCGATATTCCGCATCGTCGACAGGGACGGAATGCTGAGAGAGAGGCACCTGCCCGAGCTTGCCGCCATCCGCGATCGGCTGCGCCGTTGTCGTGAGGATCTGGATAGGGCCCTGCGCGGCATCCTCGACGAGCACAGCTCCCGCGCCTACTGGCAGACCCCGCAGCCCACGCAGAGAGATGGTCGGATGGTCCTTCCCCTGAAGACCCAGTTCAAGGGCAGGGTGAAGGGCATCGTGCACGAGATGTCGGCCAGCGGCTCGACGGTCTTCATCGAACCGCTTGAGATCGTCGAGAAGAACAACGCGATCGTGCAGGAGGAGAGCCTCTATCGCCAGGAGGTTCGCAGGCTCCTGCGCGATCTGACATCCTCCGTTTCGGCGCGAGCCGCGGAGCTCTCCTCTCTGATCGAGGGTTCCGCGCTCCTCGACACGATCCTCGCCCGCGCGCGCTACGCGGTCCTGCATGCCTGCCGCGCGGCCGAGCACTCGCCGGGAGCGGTGCGCCTGCGCGACGCGCGCCACCCCCTGCTGGGCTCGTCGGTTGTGCCCGTGAGCGTGACCGTCGGCGGGGATGAGCGCGTTCTCATCGTCACGGGGCCCAACACGGGCGGCAAGACCGTCAGCCTGAAGACTGTCGGCCTGCTCGCCCTCATGAATCAGTTCGGGATGGAGATCCCGGCAGCCGAGGGATCGGGCCTCGAGATCTTCGACGGCATCTACGCCGACATCGGAGACGAACAGTCGATCCAACAGTCGCTTTCGACGTTCTCCGGGCATGTCAAGAACCTTGCGGGCATCGTCGGCAGGGCCTCAGGGCGGTCGCTAGTTCTGCTGGACGAGCTTGGGGCAGGCACGGATCCGCAGGAGGGGGTCGCCCTCGCCATGGCCCTCCTCGACCATTTCCTGGAAGCGCGCTGCATTGTCCTCGCGACGACGCACCACGGCATTCTGAAGAACTACGGCGCCACCCGGCAGGGAGTCCAGAACGCTTCCATGGGCTTCGACAGGGAGACCCTGAGCCCCACCTATCGCATCTTCCTAGGGGTGTCGGGAGAGAGCCATGCACTGGAGATCGCGCGGCGTATGGGCATGCCCGAGAGCATCCTCGGCGACGCCACCGCCTACCTCGCCGACGAGCGGACCGACATCTCGAAACTCGTCGCGAATCTCTCCGAGCGCCATCAGAAGCTCGCCGAGGCGGAGGAGGACCACCGGGCACGGGAGACCGATCTGCGAGAGAAGCGGCGCACAACCGATCTGCACGAGCTCACGCTGAAGCAGAAAGAGCTGGAGCTGCGCAGGCACGGGCTGAAGGAGCTGCGCGACTTCCTCGAAGCCGCGCGAGGAGAATGGGAATCCCTGCGGGAGAAGGGCGAGGGGCCGGTCTTGGAGGGCCGGGATTTCGGCAAGCTCGCCGCGGCCGTCCGGGAGAAGATCGATCAGGAGCAGGAGAGGATCAGTCGGGAGCAGGAGGCGCTGCTGCCGGCCGATGGCTTCGAGCCTCGTGAGGGAATGGAGGTGCTGATCCGCCGATCGGGCCGGCGGGGGAGGGTGCTGCGCCGGGACAAGGGCAAGCGCTGGATCGTGGAAACCGAGACCCTGCGCCTGTCCCTGCTGCCCGGAGAGCTCGCACCGGCCGCGGACGATCCGCAGGGGCACTCCGCGCCGTCGGTAAGCTATTCGTCCGCCGTGGGCATCGAACCGCCCGTTCTCGAGCTCCACCTGCGCGGCCAGCGAGTTGAGGAGGCCATCCGCCAGCTCGAGAAGCAGATCGATAGCGCCCTGATCCATGGGCTGCGGGAGTTCAGCGTCGTGCATGGCAAGGGCGAGGGGATCCTGCGCAGCGCGATCCACGAGCACCTGCGCGGCCTCGCGGCGGTGGAGGATTTCCGCTTCTCCGCGCCTGAAGAAGGCGGGTACGGGAAGACGATCGTCACGCTGCGGGGCTAACTTGCCACGACCCCCCGCGCTAGGTACAATCGCTCGATGGACTCCGGGCTCCTGCTGAACATCTTCTCGTCGTGGCAGGTCATCGCGGCCTGCATCGTCATCATGTTCCTGCTGCCGATCATCTTTTTCCTCGCGGCGGGCCGTCGCGCTCGAAGGCGGCCGGTTCGCCGGGCGGCGGGGACGAAGCGATGAAGAGCATCGTCATAAGGGGCGCGCGCGAGCACAACCTGAAGAACATCGACCTCGAGATCCCCCGGGACGCCCTGGTCGTGGTCTCGGGCCTCAGCGGGTCGGGCAAATCGTCGCTCGCCTTCGACACGATTTTCGCCGAGGGACAGAGGCGGTACGTGGAATCCCTCTCTTCGTACGCGCGGCAGTTTCTCGGCAGGCTTGACAAGCCCGACGTCGACTCGATCGAGGGCTTGTCGCCCGCCATCGCGATCGAGCAGAAGACCACGCACAGGAACCCGCGCTCCACGGTAGGCACGGTCACGGAGGTCTACGACTACCTGCGGCTGCTGTTCGCGCGGATCGGCATTTCCCATTGCCCGAGCTGCGGCCGCGAGATCCAGGAGCAGTCGGTCGACCAGATCGTCGACTCCCTGCTCGTGCTGCCCGCGGGGACGAAGCTTTCGCTCCTCGCGCCGATCGTCGGAGCGAAAAAGGGCGAGCACCAGAAGATCCTCGACGACGCGAAGCGCCTCGGATACGTGAGGGTGCGGGTCGACGGAGAGGCGCGGACGTTGGACGAGCCCATCGCCCTGGACAGGAAGAGGAAGCACTCGATCGAGATCGTGGTCGACAGGCTCGCCATCGCCCCGGATGCGCGTAGGCGGCTTGCCGAATCCGTGGAAGGGGCCCTGGACGTGTCGGGCGGCACGCTGATTGCCCTTGTTCGGGACCGTGACGGCGAGCGAGAGATACTGTTCTCACAGAAGAGCGCCTGCCCGACCTGTGGGATCAGCGTGCCGGAGCTCCAGCCGCGCCTGTTCTCCTTCAACAATCCCTTCGGCGCCTGTCCCGAGTGCACCGGCCTGGGCGTGACGCTCGATTTCGATCCCGACCTCGTCATCCCCGACGGGAGCCTCTCGTTCAACCAGGGCGGAGTGGCTCCTTACAACCCCCAGGCCAGCACGTACAGGTGCCAGTTCGAAGGGCTGGCGCGGCATTTCCATTTTTCCCTGGATACGCCGCTCGCCGAGCTGCCCGCCGGGGTCATGCGGGTGATCCTGCACGGCACAAGCGAGAAGATCAGCTTCCGCTACGTGAGCACGGACGGCAGGGGAAAATGGGAGTACGAGTCGGGCTTCCGGGGGATCCTGAATGAGCTGAAGCGCCGCTACCTGGAATCCAGCTCCGAGCAGGTCAAGGAGTGGATGGAAGGCTTCATGTCGCAGAAGGAGTGCGCCGCGTGCGGCGGCAGGCGGCTGAAGCCCGAGGTGCTCGCCGTCACAGTCGGCGGGAGGAACATCCACGAGGTCTCGCGCCTGTCTGTCGCCGATGGGCTCGCGTTTTTCGGCGCGCTGGGCCTCGACGCGACGGCGCAGAAGATCGCTCGGCAGATCCTCAAGGAGGTCGTCGCGCGCCTGTCGTTCCTGAGGAACGTGGGGCTTTCGTACATCAGCCTCGAAAGGCGCGCCTCGACGCTCTCGGGCGGCGAAGCCCAGCGCATCCGCCTGGCCACGCAGATCGGCTCCTCGCTCGTCGGCGTTCTGTATATCCTGGATGAGCCGACCATCGGCCTGCACCAGCGCGACAATGCGATGCTGATCGAGACCCTTACGCGCCTGCGCGACGCCGGCAACACTCTCATCGTCGTCGAGCACGACGAGCAGACGCTGCGCACGGCCGACTACATCGTCGATCTGGGGCCGGGCGCCGGGGTGCGCGGCGGCCACGTAGTGGCGGCCGGCACGCCCGATGAGGTATCGGCGAACCCGAAATCCCTGACGGGGCAGTTCCTCTCGGGCGCGCTTTCCATCGCCCGGCCGCCCGCGCACAGGCCGGGCAGCGGGAAGTGGCTCACTCTCACGGGCGCCATGGAGCACAACCTAAAGGCAATCGACGCGCGCTTCCCGCTGGGAACTCTCACCGTCATCACTGGCGTCTCGGGCTCGGGGAAATCCACCCTCTTGTCCGATCTCCTGCATCCGGCCCTCTCGAACCGGGTGGGGCGCACCCGCCTGCCCGAGGGGGCCTACAAGACTCTCGAAGGGGCAGAGGAGATCGACAAGGTCATCAACATCGACCAGAGCCCGATCGGAAGGACCCCCCGGTCGAACCCCGCCACGTACGTGGGCCTCTTCGGACCGCTTCGCGGGCTGTTCGCGCAGCTGCCCGACGCAAAGGCGAAGGGATACAAGTCCGGAAGGTTCTCCTTCAACGTCAAGGGCGGAAGGTGCGAAAAATGCCAGGGCGCGGGCACGATCCGCATCGAGATGCACTTCCTGCCCGACGTATACATCACCTGCGACGCCTGCAAGGGCAGGCGGTACAACAGGGAGACCCTCGAGGTGCGCTACAAGGGGAAGAACATCCATGAGGTCCTCGAGATGACGGTCGACGAGGCATTCGGGTTCTTTCGCGCAATCCCTTCGATAGCCGGAAGGTTGAAGACGCTTTCCGAGGTGGGCCTCGGCTACATCGGTCTGGGCCAGTCGGCCCTGACCCTGTCGGGGGGCGAAGCGCAGAGGGTGAAGCTCTCTCTGGAGCTGTCGAAAAGGGCCACGGGCCGCACGTTCTACATCCTCGACGAGCCGACCACGGGACTGCATTTCGCCGACGTGAAGAAGCTGATGGAGGTGCTGCAGATCCTCGTCGACAGCGGCAACACGATCGTGCTGATCGAGCACAACCTCGATGTGATCAAATGCGCCGACTGGCTGATCGACCTCGGCCCCGAGGGCGGCGACCAGGGCGGGAGGATCGTCGCCGAGGGGACCCCCGAGCAGGTGGCCCGGGTCGACGCTTCGTACACGGGGCGCTTCCTGCGCAGGGCGCTGCGAGAGCCGCGGGGAGCCTGCTCCCCGTGATGGTGATTCTTCTGGCAGCGATTCTGCTTGTGTCCCCGACCGCCGCGCGCGCGCAGGACGCTCCTCTGCCTGCAGCGGCAGAGCCGACAGCGAGCCAGGCGTCGGAAAGCCCCGCGCAGCCCGACGCTGAGGCTCCCCAAGCCGCCGAGGCGCCCGAGACCTCTGAGGCGCCTGAAGGCGCCGTGGTGACATCGGCCCAGCTCGCTTCCTCGACCCTCGGAGAGGACATCGCCACGGCGAGCTATTACGAGCTCGTGGCATGGTGCCGGGAGCTTGGCATCGATGATGCCGGCAGCCGAGAGGAGCTCCAGCAGAAGCTCGCGAAGGCGCTCAAGGCGGAGCTTCCCGCCAAGGCCGCCGCGGCGAAGAAGGCGATCAGCGTGCGCTCCGCGAGGGAATCGGAGTATTTCACGATCACGGAGATCGAGGAGAAATACGTCACTCTCACGGGCGACGTCGTCGTCGAGGTGCGCGACGAATCGAACGGAGCGCTCCACGCGATCAGCGCGTCGCGCATCCTGTACAACCAGACCCTCGGAATCGTCACGGCCGAGGGGGCCGTCTCGTATTCGCTGACCCAGGGTGGAAAAACCGAGCTCTTCGAGGGGGAGAGCCTGAGCTTCGATATAGAGACCTCGGAAGCGGTGTTCTATAACGGGCAGACCTCGAAGAGCGCCAACCGAGCCGGCGCCGACCTCATGTATTTCTTCAGGGGCGAGACGATCTCCCGGATGGCCAACGACACCGTCGTGCTTTCGACCGGGAGCTTCACCAGCTGCGACGCGAGCGGTGACCCCCACTACCAGGTCCGGGCTCGCAGGGTCTGGCTCCTCGCGCCGGGGGAATGGGCGATCCAGAGCGCCGTGGTCTTCGTCGGCCGGATTCCCCTGCTGTACCTCCCCGTCTTCTTCTGGCCTGGCGACAGGATGCTGTTCAACCCCGCCCTCGGCTACCGGGTGCGGGAGGGCACCTACCTGCAGACGACAACGTACCTGATCGGCAAACGCGAGAAGGAACCGGACAATCCCCTGTCATTCTTGAAGCTGACCGAGACCGATGCGACTGACTACGGCCTGGAGCTTCATGGCCTCTTTCTGAGAAAGATCCCGGCGACCGCTCCCGCCGCGACGAAGGAGGGATCGCTCAAGCTGATGCTGGATGCCTACTCGCGCCTGGGCGCATTCGCCGGGATCGCCGGCGATTTCCTGCCCCTGGCGAGCTTCAAGGCCGGCATCGGCGTGAGCCGCAGCTTGTTCAGCATCCCTCTCACGAACACAGCTTCTGGAATCTGGACCCAGTTCTGGATCGACCCCGACGGAACCGCGGTGAGCAAATGGAACTCTTCCTCGCTCTTCGGTCTTGCCGTCCCCTTCCGATTCGGGATGGAAGGGAACCTCGAGAAATCGGACGCACCCTATTCCGTCAGCGCGCGGTTCGAGTATTTCTCCGATCCCTTATTCGTGCGCGATTTCTATTCCCGGACTGAGGGGCTCGCTCTGACCGACGTGCTGCCCAAAGCCGCGGCAGCAGCGCAGGCAGTGGCCGAGAAGCGGACCCTGTCGTGGGACCTCGCGAGCCGCGCCGACCTGTCGCAGCTGCTCGGCCTGCCGGCATCCGTGGGCCTCAGCGTGCCGTCCCTGAACATGAAGGTCGAGTGGCAGAGCAAGGAGGTCCCGATCACGGACAGGTGGACGCCGGAGTACTGGGACCCGGGCAGGACGTTCTACTACCCCTACAACATCACGGCGCCAATCGCCTCCCTGTCGCTCACGGGCGACCTGCTCAAGCTCGACACGGCGGGCAAGCCCTCCCAGGCGGCTTCAGGCGAGAATCCTACCGGCGCCCCGCAGCCAGGGGAGCCGGCCGCCGATCCCGGCAAGGGAGCGCGAATGCCCCTCCCGCCCGCTCCGCCAAAGGCGGAGCAACCGAAGGCGGAGCAACCGAAGGCAGTCCGCCTCGCGACGCGCGACCCCGCGAGGAAGCCGGACCTTCCCGTCGCGACCACGGCGCCGCAATCCAGCCTCACGGTTTCCTACCAGGTTCAGCCGCGCGCGCGTCTGGAGCACACCTTCGACACGAGGACCTGGGCTACGAATGAAGATGTCGACAACTCAATCCTGTACCGGACCTTAGAGACGGGAGGATCCAGCCAAGTGTCGGGCACCGCAGTGCTTTTCGACCGCCTGGCCGAGGTCACGACGGGCCTGAGCGCGGACGGGAACTACCGCGAGCGCTTCAAGGATCCGTCAGTCGTCGAGCCGATCAACTGGCAGGGGCTCGTGCTCAGCGACTTCCAGCAGGACCGTTTCGAGCTGCGCACATCGTTGGGTGCCACGGTCCGGCCCTTCCTCGCCGCGCCCGCCTTCGCCGGCTCCTCTTTCGCGTACAAGCTGGGTTGGAGGGTGTACCAGCTGAAGTTCACCGGCAGCGTTCCCGCTCCCGAGTTCACCCCATCTGTGCTGGCCTGGGACAAGGATACGGTGCCCGAGCACTCTCTGCAGTCCTCCTTCCAGCTCGCCGCTCTCGGTCAGACCGACACACTCTCCCTGTCCTACCAGCTCCCGCCGCTCGACCCCAACCTATCGGGTCAGCTCGCGCTCGGGCTAGGGGACTGGAAGACCCGTGTGCAGGGAGGAGTGCGCAAAGACTCGTTGGGGGTAGTCCAGCTTCAGCCGCTCATCGCCGCGGAGTCCGTTCTCCTCGGCGGCAAGCTCACCGCCTCAGAGGAGCTGCAGTTCTTCACCGATCCCCTCGAGCGATTGCTGGACAGGTCGATCACGCAGCTGTCGGGGTGGGGCGCGAGCGCTTCCTTCACGGCAGAGCGCATGGTGCCCGTGGATCCGCTCGGAACGCCCGTCCCTGGTTCCGTCAAGGAGTTCCTCCCCTCGAGCATCCGCCTCGCCTATGCATCGCAGACCGAGCCCCAGTGGCTCTGGAAAGACCGCATCCGCCTGGACGGCACGCTCGGCACCTCATGGAATCTCAACCTGCAGAAGTACACGGACAACCTGTTCGACTTCTCTCTGAAGCTGAACGCGACGGTGAGCGAGTTCCTCGAGCTGTCCATCAGCTCGCTGTCCACAAACACGAAGACGTACCGCTACATTCCGGGCTGGCGCGAAGCCGTGGAAGGAGCGGGAGCGCCGTGGGTGAACCCTTTCACCGATCTGCTCACGTCGTTCAATTTTCTGTCCGAGAGCGATCGCCGCAACTCGCAGTTCAAGATCCGCACCCTCGCGATCAAGGCCGTGCATCACCTGCACGACTGGGACTTTTCCTTCGAGTACCAGGGATCCCCCCAGCTCTCGACTCCCGCGACCGGGCCGCGCCAGTACGTGTGGACTCCGACGTTCACCCTGCAGGTGCAGTGGATTCCCGTGCAGGAGGTGAAGAGCCGCATCGGAAAAGATGCGACCGGGCTCGTGAGCATGCGGGGGTGAGCGCTGGAGTCAGTGCTGGGCTGAGCGCGGTTCCCGTTGACGGATGCGGCCGAAACGCACTACGATGGGCCGTGTGAGCTGCATGGAGATGCCTCTAACCGTCGTTGTGAGCGACGAAAACATCCTCCCCGAGATCTGCGGCGCCAACGATGGAAACCTCCGCGTCATCGAGGAGCTGCTCGGCGTGCGCGTGTTCTCCCGGGGGAACGAAATCATCATCGATACGAGCGACGAGGCCGTGGGGAAGACCTTCACCCGTCTGCTGCGCCAGGTCGAGGACCATATCCGCCTGGGCCAGCTTCCCGGCCCCGACCTCATCCGCTCGATCCACGACTCGCTTGCGGGGGGCGAGTCCGACAAGGCGGAGTTCCTGAAGCGCAACGTGGTGGCCATCCCGAACGGCTTCCGCACCGTGTACCCGCGGACCTACAACCAGGCCGTGTACCTCCATGCGATCGAGTCGAGCGAGCTCTCCTTCGGGGTCGGGCCCGCGGGAACAGGCAAAACCTATCTCGCCGTCGCGCAGGCTCTGCGCCAGGTGCTGACCCAGGCTCGGCGCAAGCTGATCATCACCCGTCCGGTCGTGGAGGCGGGGGAGAGCCTCGGGTTCCTTCCCGGCGATCTCGCGCAGAAGATCCATCCCTACCTTCGGCCGCTGTACGACGCGATCGAGTCTCTCGTGCCGGGCGAGACCTTTCGCCGCCTGGAGGAGAACGGCGTGATCGAGATCGCCCCGCTCGCCTACATGCGAGGGCGCACCCTTTCGGGCGCCTTCATCATCCTGGATGAGGCGCAGAACACCACGCGCGAGCAGATGAAAATGTTCCTCACCCGCATCGGGGAGAACTCGCGCACGGTGGTGACCGGCGACATCACCCAGATCGACCTCCCCCGAAAATCCGATTCGGGGCTCTTGACCGTCATCCCGATCCTCCGGCCGATTCGGGAGATCCGCTTCACGTTCTTCGAGGAGCAGGACGTCGTCCGCCATCCCCTGGTGCGCAAGATCGTGCACGCCTACGAAACCGCCCATGAGGAGTAGGACCCTTCGGCTGCCCGCGCTGATCGGCAGCGCCTTCCAGACGCTTCGGCTTCAGAAGTCGACCGCTTTCATCGTGGGGGGGGCCTTCCTCGCCGCGCTCGTCGTCATCGTGGCATCGACGCAGCTGCCGAGCATCTCGCTTCGAGCCAACCCGTCGCTGTACGGCGCGGGCACGGTGGCCCAGAAGGATTTCGTCGTTGATCGCGATTTCTCGTATGTCGACGAGAAGGCGACGGCTCTCAAGCGGGAGACCCGTGAGCGGATGGTGCCCCCAGTTTTCGCGCTGAACGAGGCGGTGGGGACAGACGCCCTGCAGCGGTTTGATCGGTTCGCCGATACCATCGCCCGATTGGCCGGGCAGGGGGCCTCTGTCGACAGGATTCTCATGCGGATCCAGATCGACTTTCCCGGCAGGGTCGCCGACGGCGATTTGCGCGAACTGCTCGCCTTCCGCCCGATGAGGCGGCCGCTTGACGGCGCCCGCCTGCTCCTCGAGGAGCTCCTCTCGCGGGGTGTCGTCGACGTCGCAGCGCACCGTGAAGAGGCCTTCGCCGCCGGAGCGATCGAGCTGTGGCGGTCGCGCGACGGCCAGGTTCAGAAGGAGGAAGAGCCCTTCGACGAGGTCGTCACCCTAGAAAACGCGCTCGTCCAGGCCCAGAGCAGAGCAGCGCAGATCGCCCGCGAGGAAAGGGAGCGGAGGATCCTCTCCGCGCTCGCGGCCGGCTTCTCGGTCGAGAATGCGTGGTACGATCAAGAAAACACCCTCATCCAGCGCAGCCGCGCGCGCGGTGAGGTCGAGCCCGTCACAGAGAAGCTGGCGAAGGGGCAGGTGCTCGCGCGGCGGGGCGACGTCGTCTCGGAGGCCACGGCGCTCAAGATCCGCGCTCTCAGCGAGTATGCGAAGACCGTCGACCTGAACGGAATCACCGGAGGCGCGCTTTTCCTTTTCGCGGTTTTCGCGATCGGCCTGTACCTGATCGTCGTGCCGGGCGCCGCAGGGCCGATCCGCCGTAGCCAGCTTCTCCTCGTGCTCGGCATGGGGTTGGCGCACCTCGTGGTGTCCGCGCTTGCCTTCCGCCTGCTCCCCCTCAGGGAATGGATTCCCTCCTCGGTGATCGTCCCCACGAGCTCCCTGTCCATGCTGGTTGCGATACTCGTCTCCTCGCCAGTCGGCGTCTCCTTCACTCTCGTCGTTTCGCTGCTCACGCTCCTGTTGAGCGGGATGAGCGTCAACGCGTTCCTCTTCGCCTTCCTCAGCGGCCTGGCGGGAACGGCCGTCGTGCTCGGGGCCGAAAGGAGGATCGACCTCGTGCGGGCGGGCCTGATCCTCGCCGTGATCGACGTGGGGATCCTCTCGGTCCAGGGACTGCTCGCGAACCTCGAGCCCGCCCGGTTCCTCGCGGCGATCGGTTGGGGGTTCGCGAACGGCTTCCTCTGCGGGACGCTCACCCTGGGCTTCCTGCCCATCTTCGAGCTCCTCTTGAACGCGCCGACGCGATTCAAGCTCATGGAGCTGTCGGACCTCAACTCTCCGATCTTCAAGCGGATGCTCTCGCAGGCGCCGGGAACCTACACGCACTCCATCAGCGTGGCGAACCTCGCCGAGACGGCCTGCGAGGCGATCGGCGCCAATGCGCTTCTCGCGAGGGTGAGCGCCTACTACCACGACATCGGCAAGGTCGATCAGGCCGACTACTTCATCGAGAACCAGAAAGCGTACAATCGCCACGATGAAATGAAGCCCAGCTTGTCGGTGGCCGTCATCAAGAGCCATGTGCGCATCGGCATCGAGAAGGCGCGAGAGCTGATGCTCCCCCAGGCCATCATCGACATCATCGCCCAGCATCACGGCCGGGGGCTCATCACCTATTTCTACCATCGGGCGATGAGCGAGGGAAAAAACCCCCGCGTGTCCCGAGAAGACTACTCCTACCCGGGCGTCCGGCCCCGCACCCGGGAGGCCGCCGTGCTGATGCTCGCCGACGCGGTCGAGGCCGCGACGCGCACCCTGAGGCGCCCCACTGAATCCCGTCTGGAGCGCGACGTGCAGGACATCATCATGGACAAGTTCTCGACGGGCGAGCTTGGCGACAGCGGCCTCACGCTTCGCGACCTGGAGTCCATCCGGAGGAGCTTCGTGCACATCCTCGAGGGATACTTCCACACCCGCATCGAGTACCCGAAGCTGCGCAAGGCGAAGGAGACGCCGCAGTGAGCTCCGAGCGAGCGCGCGGCTGCGTGGAGGTCGTGGTCTCGGGGGTCCGTTCGCCGGCCTGGCGTCCCCGTCTTGCCGGTTTCTGCGCGAAAGTCATCGCGCGGATGGGCCGGCGGCTTGGGGATGTGTCGATCCTCTTGTGCGGAGACCCCCGCATCGCGCAGCTGAACCGCACGTACAGGGGCCTCGATCGGCCGACGGATGTGCTGTCGTTCCCTCGAGGCGATGAGGGCGTCCTGTCGGGCGACATCGCGATATCGCTCGAGTCCCTTGCGCGAAACGCCGCGGCCTACGGGGTCTCTCGCAACGAGGAGCTCCAGCGCCTGGTCATCCATGGCCTTCTCCATCTGGCGGGCATGGATCACGGCAGGGGAAAGGGGGGGGCGATGCTGCGCCTGCAGGCGAGGCTCGCCGAGGATCTGGCGGGGGAGCGCATCATCCGATGAAAACGAGCAGCAGACGAACGATCATTGCATCCCTGATTCTTCTCGCGGCGGCGGCAGCCCTTTTCGCGGCCGATGCCCGTTCGCTCTATCAGGCGGGCGCCCGTGCCCAGGCGGAGGGCAACTCTCACCTCGCCGTCGAGAAGTATACGGCCGCCCTTGCGGCCAATCCCGCGTACCTCGAGGCGATGACGGGCATGGCCGAGTGCTTCTTCCTGCTGGAGGAGTATGACGAGGCGCTGCGATGGGTGACGGAGGCTCTTCGGTTCGATCGCGGCAGCCCCGGCCTGCTCGTCCTGCAGGGAAGGGTGCTGATCGGCATGGGCAGGCCGGCGGATGCGCGGAAGATCTTCTCGCTCGTGCTTTCCCAGCGGCCCAACGACCTCGAGGCCCGGTTCGGCCAGGCCGAGGCGGAGGTCGCGGAGGGGAAGACGAGAACCGCCCTCTCGCAGTATTCCCAGACCCTCCGCCTGGCGCCCGAGAGCCGCAAGGCCCTGCTTTCTCTCGCGATGCTCTCGGCGTCGCTCGGCGATGCGGCGGCCGCTTCACGGTACTACGAGCTGGCCCTGAGAAGCCATTCCGCGGACCCGTCGGTGCAGCTCGCGGCCGCTGAGTGGGATGCGGGGCAGGGTCGGTTGGACTCGGCAGAGAGGCGCGCGCGGACCGCTCTCTCGCTCGCTCCTGGGCTGCCCCAGGCCCGGATCGCGCTCGGTGGAATCCTTCTCGACAGGGGGAAGCCGCTCGATGCGGCCGTCGAGCTGAGGGAGGCCGTGGCATCGGATCCCAACAATTCCCTCGCATGGCACGCCCTCGGCATGGCCTACCGAAAGGCGGGAGACGCCGCGAAGGCGATCGCGAGCTTCGCGAGCGGGCTTTCCGCCGTCCCTTCAGACGAGATCCTGCGCATCAGCCAGGAGAACACCACCCTCGATTCGCTTCCGCTCGACGACCCGATCAGGAAGAAGGCCGCAGCGGCCCATCTGGAGCAGGGAGCGCTGCTCGAGCAGAGGAACTCCCTCGAGGCGGCTCTCGCCGAATACCGCAGGGCCCTCCTTCTCGATCCGACGGGGCGGGATGCCCGCGTGGCCTATGCAAGGGTGTTCCGCAGCCTCGGCTTCCCCGACAAGTACCTGAGCGAGCTCACGGTGGTCGCTTCCCTCGGCGCCGCCGACACCTTCGTGACCGACGAGATCGAGGGGCTGCGAAGCGAGCTTGCCGAGGGCATCTCGCGGGCGTGGGGCTATGACCAGCACAATCTCGAGCGCTCCCGCTACAATGTGCCGGTGTTCACCTTGCCTTCCGCGAACCGCCTCCTGCACGCGGCAGCGCATGACGATCTCGTCCGCGCTTTCGCCGCCATGCTCTCGCGCTTCCCCTCGATTTCGGTCCCCGATCTTCCCCGCGTCGCGACCGGATTCGAGGAAGCATTCCGCGCGGCAAGGGAATCCGGGAGCGACTGGTTCGTCATCCTCGCTCTGGAGGAGTCCGAGAGGAGCTTCTCCGCCGCGGCCGACCTGCACCTGGCTCGCACGGGGGCGCGCCTGGCGAGCATCCCGGTGTACCGCACGGGGAACGACAGGGTCCGCGACTCGTTTCTCAGGATCTGCTCGGATATCGCCGCACGGCTGCCGACACGGGGAGCCCTCATCGCCCGACGCCTGGACCAGGGGCTGATCGATCTCGGATCCCTCCATGGCGTGAAGAAGGGTGACAGGCTCATCATCGTGCGCAAAGGGGCCGCGCGCCTGTCCAACCAGGGGCCCGGCCTTTCCTGGGAGCCAGCGGACGTCGTCGGCGAGTTTACGGTCGCCGCTGTCGACGAAGCTGTTTCCGAAGGAACGATCGCGCGAAAGGGCTACTTCGATCTGGTGAACGTCGGGGACACCGTGGCCGTTGAGCCGGTCGCAGCGGCCGGGGTTGCGACGCCCGCGGCGGCCTCGCCGGCCGCGCCCCCAACGGGCGTCCGCGGCCTCCTCGCGCGCCTGTTCCGCATCGGGGCGCGAGAAAAGCTCCCGTAGGTCCCCGCGGTGCACGGCCAGCAGCGTGCTGCGCGCAACGCTGACCCGGTTGACAGAGACGCGGCTTATCCGTATAGTTTTTCAGACTTTTCTTCTGGAGACACTCCCCGAGAAGGAGCATGCGAATGGCGAAAAAGACTGTCCGCGACATCGAATTGAAGAACAAGAAGGTGCTGGTGCGCGTCGATTTCAATGTCCCCATCAAGGAGGGCCGGATCACCGACGACACGCGCATCACTGCCGCGCTCCCCACCTTGAAGTATGTGCTCGACCAGAAGGGCGCCTCGCTCATCCTGATGAGCCATCTCGGCAGGCCGAAAAAGCCGGACAAGGAAAACTCGCTCGCCCCCGTCGCGGCGAGGCTTGGAGAGCTGCTCGGGCGGAAAGTCACCCTCGCTCCCGATTGCGTCGGCTCCGCGACCGAGGCCGTCGTGAAGGCGATGAAGCCGGGAGACGTCGTGCTGCTCGAGAACGTGCGGTTCCATCCCGAGGAGGAGAAGAACGATCCGCAGTTCGCACGCTCGCTCGCGTCTCTGGGCGACGTCTACGTGAACGACGCCTTCGGCACCGCGCACCGCGCGCACGCCTCCACAGAGGGGGTCGCGCGGATCCTGCCCGGCGTCGCGGGCTTTCTCATGGAAAAGGAGATCAGGTTCCTCGGCGGCGTGTTCGAGAACCCCGAAAAGCCTTTCGTCGCCGTGATCGGCGGAGCCAAGGTGTCCACGAAGATCGCCGTCCTCGAGGCGCTGCTGCCCCGGGTGACCACCATGATCATCGGAGGCGGGATGGCCTACACATTCCTCAAGGAGCAGGGGATCGGGGTCGGCAAGTCCCTCGTCGAGCAGGAGTTCGCGGCAACCGCCTCTGCGTTCCTCGCCAAAGCGAAGGCCGCGAAGGTCGAGGTCCTTCTTCCCGTCGATCATGTCGTCGGATCGGAGTTCGCCGAGAGCGCAGCGGCCGAGCCCATCGACGGCGCGGCCGTCCCTGAGGGGAAGATCGCGATGGACATCGGACCGAAGTCCATCGCAGCGTTCTGCGACAGGATCTCGAAGGCGAAGACGGTGGTGTGGAACGGACCCATGGGCGTCTTCGAGTTCCCCAATTTCAAAAAGGGCACGCTCGAGATCGCCAAAGCGGTGGCGGCCTGCAGGGGAACGACCGTGGTCGGCGGAGGGGATTCCGTCGCGGCGGTCAACCAGTTCGGGGTCGCCGACAAGATCACGCACGTCTCGACGGGCGGGGGTGCCTCCCTCGAGCTCCTGGAAGGCAAGCAGCTGCCGGGCGTGGTCGCCCTTCAAGGGAAGTAGCCGCCATGCGACGTGTTTTCATCGCCGGCAACTGGAAGATGTACAAGACCGCGGGGGAGGCAGCCTCCCTCGCGAAGAGCCTCGCCGCCTCGCTTGCGCGCGATGCTGACAGGAAGATCATGATCGCACCGCCCTTCACGGCGTTGTATGCCGTGAGGGACGCTCTGCGGGGGTCGGCAATCCTCCTTGGCGCGCAGAACGCCTGCGCCGAGCTTGAAGGCGCGCACACGGGCGAGATCTCGCTGCGGATGCTGCGGGACGCCGGCGTCGCCGTCGTCATCCTCGGCCATTCCGAGCGGCGGCACGTGTACGGCGAGACCGATGCCCTCGTGAACCGCAAGGTGCGCCTCGCCCTGTCGGAGGGCTTCGAGGTCGTGCTCTGCGTCGGGGAAACCCTCGATGAAAGGCAGGCGGGTGTCACCGAGAAGGTCGTGGAAACTCAGGTGTGGGAGGGACTCGCTTCGGTCGAGGCGAAGGACCTCGCGCGCGTCACCATTGCCTACGAGCCGGTGTGGGCGATAGGCACCGGGAAAAACGCGACTCCGGCGGATGCGGACGCGGTCCATGCCGCGATCCGCGCGGTCCTCATCAGGTTGTACTCGCCTCTGGTGGGGCAGGACATGACGATACAGTACGGCGGGTCCGTCAAACCGGACAACATCCGCGATCTGATGAAAATGGAAAACATCGACGGCGCGCTGGTGGGGGGAGCCTCGCTGAAGGCGGAAACGTTCCTCCCGATCGTCCAGTACGACCGGTAAAGGGGGTATGCGACAATGAGTTTGATCGGCATCGTGCTTCTGGTCGTGGTCGTCCTGAGCGCGGCTCTTCTCGTGCTTCTCGTCCTCATCCAGGACGAGCATGGGGAGGGGATCGGCGGCATATTCGGAGGCGGCAGCTCCACTCCGTTCGGCTCGCGCGCGGGCAATATCCTCACCCGGTTCACGGCCGTGCTCGCGACGATATTCCTCGTGGGCACGTTCGCCCTCGCATGGCTGAACCGCTCGCCGGAATCCGGCAACGTCATCGGCAAGGCCCGCCAGCAGCAGCTGCAGACCACGACAAGCCAGGACTGGTGGGTCGAGACGCCCGCTCCCGCTGCACAGGACGCTCAGCAGCCGGCCGCGCAGGACGCCGCGCCGGCGCCCGCTCAGGGGAATTAGGTGTCGATCAAGCTCCAGGACCTCCTCACGCCACCGCGGATCAAGTGCCGTCTCGAGGCGGAGGACAAAGGTGAGGTCTTCGAGGAACTCGTCGATCTCTTGGTCACCCAGTATGGCCTGGACAGCAGGGACGCGATCCTCGACGCCATCCGCCGGAGGGAAGAGAAGATGTCCACCGGCATCAAGCGCGGCATCGCGATACCCCACGCGAAAACGCCCTATACGAAGGGGGTGATCGGCGTCCTGGGCATCTCCGAGCGCGGCATCGACTACGAGAGCCTGGACGGCGAGCCCGTCCATCTGCTGTTCCTCCTGGTGAGCTCGGAGGTGGATGCGGGTGCGCACCTGGCTGTACTGAAAAAAATCGCCCTCCTCGTCGAGAACCCCGACTTCTACGCCGAGGTCCTGAAAGCGGCGGACCCCGAGCAGGTGAACAGGGTCATCCGCAAATTCGAGGAGATCCTAGACTCCCAGGACGCATAGGGGGAAGTCCGATGTCCGACATCCTCGAGAAGCTTCTCGGCGTCGAGAAGGATGCTTCCGTCCTGGTGACCGACGCCGAGGCGGAGGCGAGCCAAAGGAAGACAGCGGCTCGCGTCGAGGCGCAGAAGCTCTACGCCGAGGCCTTGAAAGAGCAGGCGGCGCGTTCCGAGCAGCGCATCGCCGCCGAGAAGGAGCGCATCGCCGCTGAGCGGGGCGAGAAGAACCGCGCCTATCGCCAGTCTATAGCCGCCCGGCCTCTCGACAGCTCCGCGCTGCGCCAGGCAGTCACGGAGTTCATCGAAAAAGGCAGTCGATGATCCGCACGTTCCGCTACTCCTACATCCTCGCGAAGATCTATGGAATGCTCGCCCGATCCTTCATCGGCGAGAACTACCGCGACATCCTGCGCCTGAAGAGAGTGCAGGACATCTACGACAGGCTGTACCCCGGGGCGCGTGAGGAGAAGCCAGAGCACCAGCTCACCACGGAGCTGGAGGCCCGCATCGTCCAGTCCGGCATCGCGGCGATGATCTTCGTCCTCGACATGATGGGGGAGCCTGAGGAGATACTCGTCCACATCCTCAGGAAGTTCGAGTACCAGGGGGTCAAGTCCGTGCTGCGCGGGCTCGCCCCGGCAGCCATAGGCTCCTCCCCGAGCTCCGCTGAGGAAATCCCGCCCGCCCAGGTCTGGGACCTGGGACGCTACGGAAGCATCGATCTCGCCCATTCACGGAACCCCCTCTCCTCGATCGAGGACAGCCCCTACGCATGGATCATCCCGCTCGCGAGGACCACGCCGATCGTGCGCATCGAGAACATGTTGGACCAGGAATACTATCGCCGGCTGCTCGCCCTCACGGCAGCGCTTCCCCAGAAGGACAGGACGGGGGTCTCGCGCCTCGTCCACCTCGAGATCAGCCTCGCGGCGGTGCTCTGGGCCCTGCGCCTGCGCTTTTCCTTCGGCATGGAGCTTGAGAAGGCGAGGGACATGCTCATCCCCGGCATGCTCGAAGCCGAGAGGCGCGCCGTTGCGCGCGCATTCGAGATTCCGGCTGACTCGATCGAGGGGTGGCGCAAGTGGAGGTTCGGGTGGCTCGTCGAGGACCAGCTCAACGAATCCTTCCAGGCCCCCGATACGGTGAGGGCCGAGCAGAAGGGGACGCGCAGGCTGTACACCCGCGCGCACCAGCTTTTCCACCAGGACCCCTTCACTCTGACGCCGATCGTCGCGTTCTTCAAGCTCAAGGAATACGAGGTGGGGCTGCTGGAGACCGCGGTCGAGGCGCTGCGCCTTTCGGTGAGCGAGCAGGACGTCCTCGCCCTCGTAGGAGCCACGTGAGATGCTCTTCACCGAACGGATGAAGAAGATCGAGCTGCTCGTGCTGAAGCGCGACGCCGACGATGTCCTGCGCTACCTCGGCTTCGCCGGCTGCGTTCAGCTCATTGCCGAGAACAGGGAGCAGAGGGACCTCACCCCCGAGGAGCGGGAAATCGCGGACCTCAAAGGGAAGATCGATTCCCTTGCGCGCTTCCTCGGCATCGGCCCGGTTCCCGCGACCGGGCAGCCCACGCACGAGGCTGCCGCCGCCCCCACGCGCGAACAGCTGCGTGAAAAGGCGGGGAAGCTCATCGAGGATCTGGAGGACCTTGTCGAACAGGAGACCGCTCTTCTCCAGCAGAGGCTCAACCTCAAGCAGACCGTGGATGAGCTCTCCGCCTTCGCTCACCTGAAGGTCGCTTTCACGGAGCTCGAGCACCTCACCTACCTGACCTTCCGCCTGGGTATCGTCGCGCCGGTTCGGCTCGAAGAGCTCAAGGCCCTTCTGGAAAAGCGCGCCCTGATCATCCCGCTCAATCGTCCCGGTTTCATCATGGCCATCGCGCCGAAGAAGGGGCGGTGGGCCCTGGATACAGAGCTGAAGAAGTTCGCCTTCCAGGACTCGAAGTTCCCCTCTGATCTGAAGGGAGTTCCCGCGGAGGTCCTGCCGTCGGTGACGGCGCGCCTCGCGGAAGTGGACGCGGCTCTCGCCGGCATCGAGCGCACCAAGCGCGAATTGCGCGAGCGCAGGGAGGAGGAGCTTCGCTCCCTGCTGTACGACCTCGATCTCGATGTGTCGATCGACTCGGTGAAGCAAAGCCTCGCCTCGACTGGGAGCGTCCAGCGGGTGGGCGGCTGGGTCCCCCGCAGGCGATTCGCCGAGGTCGTCGAGGGACTCGAATCCATCACGAAGGGCAGGATCGCGATCCGCTCCTACGAGCCCGAGGAGTTGCCCGACGTGCGCGCGGGCCGTACGAAGGTCCCCGTGTCGATCAACCACGGGCGGATCGTCCGCTCCTTCGAGAGGATGGTCTTCTCGTACAGCGTCCCTTTGTACGGGACGATCGACCCTACTCCCTTCGTGGCCGTGATGTTCGTGATCCTGTTTGCGATCATGTTCGGAGACGTCGGGCAGGGCTTCGTCGGCCTGCTCCTCGGCCTGGCGATCAACAGCGGACGGGTGAAGTCGTTCGAGGGGTACCGGCGGAAAAACTTCGGGACGGTCTTTGTCGTCGTCGGGATCGCCTCGATGGTCGCGGGATTCCTGTACGGCTCGTTCTTCGCCAACGAGAACCTCCTCGTCCCCCTGTCGCGATGGTTCACGGGGCTGCTCACAGGCCGCCCGATGGACCGCGTGATCTCGCTGGTCGGGTTCCAGAAGATCACCCTCTTCTTCGGCGTCACGATCGGCATCGGCGCGATCATCAACACGATCGGCCTCGTGATCAACATCATCAACAACACCCGCCTGCGCAACTGGGAGAAGGCGCTCCTGTCCAAGACAGGGCTCGCCGGAGGGGCCTTTTTCTGGTACCTGCTCTTTGTCGCCGTCCGCCTCGTTTTCGGAGGGAGGCTCCGCGGCTTCGACTTCGCGTTCATCGCGCTGCCCTTGCTCGTGCTGTTCTTCCGCGAACCGATCATGCATCTCATCACCGGCAAGCGCCCCCTGCTCAAGGAGGGCATCTTCGGGTTCATCATGGAGGGGATCGTGGACCTGATGGAGTCCACGATCTACTACGTCTCGAACTCCGTCTCCTTCCTCCGCGTCGCCGCCTTCGCCCTGGCGCACACAGTGCTCAGCACGATCGTCTTCCTGCTCGCCGACATGGTGGGAGGAGCCCCGGGCGGGATCGCGCTTCGCATCCTCATCATCATCATCGGGAACTCCATCATCATCGTGCTGGAAGGCCTGATCGTGACCATCCAGGTCATCAGGCTCCAATATTACGAGTTCTTCTCCAAGTTCTTCACGGAATCGGGGGAGGAGTTCAAGCCGTTCAGTCTGCAGTCATCTGGAGGAAAGAGGTGAAGAAGCGAATCCTGTTGTCCACGGCGCTGCTCGTGCTGTCCGCGGCGCCGGCCCTGTTCGCGCAGGCGTCCACCGGCGCGGCGGTCACCGCCCCGACGATCAAGTACATCGCCGCGGCCATCGCTGTCGGCCTGGCAACGCTCGGAGGCGGCATCGCCGTCGGTCAGATCGGCGCGGCGGCCATGGCGGCGATGAGCGAGAACCCCGACCTTTCGGGCAAGGCGCTCCCATTCGTCGGAATGGCGGAAGGAATCTGCCTCTGGGGGTTCATTGTCGCGCTGATGATCCTCTCGGCGGCGTAGCAGGGCGGTCAGGTCGTGGAGTTCTACGTCATCGGCGACGAGGAGGTTGTCATCGGCTTCCGGTTCGTCGGGGTGCAGGGCACGACCGTGTACTCCAAGCCCGAGGCCGAGGAGGCGTTCCGCAAAGCCACCACCACCGGCTCGATCATGGTCCTCATCCTGACTGAGCAGGTCTCGGCGATGCTCGCCGAGCAGGTCATGGAGTGGCAGTTCAGCGGCTCCTACCCCCTCATCGTCGAGATCCCTGGCATCGAGGGCCACCTCGAGAACCGAAGGAGCCTCGTCGACGCGATCCGTGAAGCCGTCGGAGTCCACGTGTGAGAAGGGGTGCCGCATGGAAGTGCTGAAGACCAGCGAGACGCTGGAGAAGCAGATACTCGAGGATGCCCGCAAGAAGGCGAGCAGGGTCATCGAGGGCGCCGAGCGCGAGGTCGCCGCGATCCACAAGGAGTGGGGGGCGAAGGCGAGCGATGAGAAGAGCAGACTGGATTCGGAGTGCGACGCGAAGATCGCCGCGTTGCGCAAGGAGCTCGCCTCCTCGCTGCCGCTGGACTTCATGCGCGCCCGGCTCGCCTCGATTGAGCAGACCCTGTCACGAGCCCTGGCCGACATGTTCACAGCGATGCCCGACGAGGAGCTTGCTCGGCTCATCGGCCTTCTGTTGGGAAGGGCGGCCTCCGCGTTCCGCGGCGCCCGGCTCGCGGTCACCTGCGAAGGACTTCCGCCCGAGCTTGCGGGGAGGATCGTCCAGGAGAGCATCCGCGATGCGGTCGTCGAGAAGGTGACCGCCGAGCCGTCGGGTCAGCCCGCAGGCGGCCCGACGGAGCTGCCTCAGAAGGGAATCGTCGTGACCACCATGGACGGCAGGGTGCGCTTCCGCGGCACCGTCCGTGAGATCGCCGCTATTCTCATGGAGGAGCGCCGCGAGGAGCTCGTCACGGCGCTCCTCGGAAAAGACGCGTAAGAAGATGATCGAAGGAAAGGTAATCCGGATAAACGGGCCCATCATCAGGGCGAAGGGCCTCGGGGCGAGCGGCCTGTACGACGTCGTGGAGATCGGCGAGAAGAGGCTGATCGGCGAGATCATCAGGCTCGAGGGCGACACGGCCACGATCCAGATCTACGAAGACAACACAGGCATGCGGGTGGGGGAGAGCGCCTGGTCGCTCGAGAGGCCGCTCGCCGTGCACCTGGGACCCGGGCTTCTCGGCGAGATCTACGACGGGATCCAGCGCCCCCTCGAGGAGATCAAGAAGATCTCCGGGGGCTACATCACCCCCGGGATCAAGATTCCTCCGATTCCACTCGATAAGAGGTGGCATTTCACGCCGAGGATCGTGCAGGGCGACGCGGCGGCGCCGGGCGCGATCCTCGGAGAGGTAAAGGAATCCGCCACGATCGTGCACAGGGTTGTGGCGCTGCCTGAAATGCCTCCCGCGACCGTCGAATGGATCGCCCCCGAGGGCGACTACACTGTCACGCAGATCGTCGCACGCTTCTCCGGTGGACGCGAGATGTCCCTCTCGCAGTATTGGCCCGTTCGCAAGCCCCGTCCGTACATCGAGAAGATGGGCATGGACGAGCCCCTCATCACCGGTCAAAGGGTCATCGACGTGTTCTTCCCGCTCTCCCGGGGCGGAACGGCGGCCATCCCCGGCGGATTCGGGACGGGGAAGACCATGACCCAGCACGCTCTGGCCAAGTGGTGCGACGCGGACATCATCGTGTACATCGGCTGCGGGGAGCGCGGCAACGAGATGACCGACGTGCTCACCGAGTTCCCGAAGATCCAGGATCCGCGCACGGGCAAGCCCCTCATGGAGCGGACCATCCTCATCGCGAACACCTCGAATATGCCCGTGGCCGCCCGCGAGGTCTCGATTTACACGGGCATCACCCTCGCGGAGTACTACCGCGACATGGGCTACGACGTGGCGGTCATGGCCGATTCCACCTCCCGGTGGGCCGAGGCGCTGCGGGAGCTTTCAGGGCGACTCGAGGAGATGCCCGCAGACGAGGGCTTCCCCGCCTACCTTCCGACGCGTCTGGCCGAGTTCTACGAGCGCGCCGGCAAAGTGAAGACCCTGGGCGACGGACGGGGATCGATCTCTGTCATCGGGGCGGTCTCCCCTCCCGGTGGGGATTTCTCCGAGCCCGTCACGCAGCATACGAAGAGATTCATCCGATGCTTCTGGGCCCTGGACCGCGAGCTGGCCAATGCCCGACATTACCCCGCCATCTCCTGGATCGATTCCTACAGCGAGTACGCCGACGAGATCAGGCCGTGGTGGGAGAAAGTCAACCCTGACTGGGCCGCGGCGCGCGAGAGCGCGATCGGGCTGCTCAAGCGGGAGCAGAGGCTCTCGCAGATCGTGAAGCTGATCGGGCCGGACGCCCTGCCGGACAATCAGCGCCTCGTGCTGCTCGCGGCGGAAATGATCAAGAACGGGTTCCTCCAGCAGAACGCCTACGACGACATCGACATGTTCAGCGTTCCCGACAAGCAGGTGCGCATCCTGAAGCTGATCATGGACTTCTACTCCCGCTCCCTGTCGATCATCCAGCTCGGCGCGCCGCTGCTGAAGATCCGCGAGCTCTCCTGCATCGAGAGGATCGTGCGGGCCAAATCCTCGATCCGCAACGAGGACGTTGCCGGATTGAGCGAGATCGGGGCGCTCATGGCAGGAGAGCTGGACGAGCTCGAGAGGAGCTACAAGCGATGAAGGGACTGGAGTGGAGAGGCCTCACGAAGGTGGACGGCCCGATCATCATCCTGCAGCGCAGCGAGGAGGTGGGTCTCGGCGAGCTGGTCATGGTCTACGACAGGGACCGCGGCGAAAGGGCCGGGCGCATCATCGAGATCTCGGAGAACGCCGTCGCCGTCCAGATCTTCGGCTCGAACACAGGGCTTTCGACGCAGAGCACCTCTGTCGAGTTCCGGGGCACCCCGATGGAGATGCGGGTGTCGCGGGACATGCTGGGCCGGATCTACGACGGCCTCGGAAAGCCCATCGATGGGTACCCTGCCTCCTTCAGCTCGCTCGCGCACGACGTGAACGGCGTCCCCATCAATCCCGACGCCCGCACGTACCCACGTGATTTCATCCAGACAGGGCTTTCGTGCATCGACGGGATGAACACCCTGATCCGGGGGCAGAAGCTTCCCATCTTCTCGGGAAACGGGCTCCCGCACAACCGGCTTGCCGCGCAGATCATCCGCCAGGCCAAGATTCTGACCTCCGATGAGCCGTTCGTCATGGTCTTCGCCGCCATGGGCGTCAAGTACGACGTCGCGCGGTTTTTCATCGACACCTTCGAGGAGAGCGGGGTCCTCGCCAACGTGGTCATGTTCCTCTCGCTCGCCGACGACCCTTCGATCGAGAGGCTCATCACTCCCCGCTGCGCCCTCACCGCCGCGGAGTACCTCGCCTACCAGTGCGACATGCACGTGCTCGTGGTAATGACCGACATCACCAACTACTGCGAATCGCTGCGCGAGGTGTCGACGATCCGCGGGGAGATCCCCTCGCGCAAGGGGTACCCCGGCTATCTCTACTCCGACCTCGCCTCCCTGTACGAGCGGGCGGGCAAGATCGAGGGCTCGAACGGATCGATCACGCAGATCCCCGTTCTGACGATGCCCAGCGACGACATCTCGCACCCCGTGCCCGACCTCTCGGGCTACATCACCGAGGGTCAGATCGTGCTCGAGCGAGAGCTGTTCCAGAAGGGGATCTACCCTCCCGTGGCAGGACTGCCGTCCCTCTCGCGGCTCATGAAGGACGGGATAGGACCCGGCATGACGCGCGAGGACCACAAGGAGCTCGCCTCGCAGCTCTTCGCCGGCTACTCGAGAGTGAAGAGCATCCGGTCGCTCGCCGCCGTCATCGGGGAGGAGGAGCTGTCCGAGTTGGACAGGAGCTACCTCACCTTCGGCGACAGGTTCGAGCGGGAGTTCCTCGCCCAGGGAGAGCGGGAGAACCGGAGCATCGAGCAGACCCTCGATCTGGGGTGGAAGGTGCTCACGGCCCTGCCCCGAACGGAGCTCTACCGGATACGGGAGGATATGCTGGAGAAGTATTTCCCCAAGGGCGACGCAGCCCCGGCGGAGTCGCGAGACGGAGATGCCCGCAAGCAGGCTGCGGGGGCGAGGAACGCATAGCATGGCTCGTGCCGATGTCCCGCCGACCAAGTCCTCGCTCTTCTCGGTCAAAGATCAGCTTGGGATAGCCCGGGAAGGCTTCGATTTGCTGGAGCAGAAGCGCGAAATCCTCGTCATGGAGCTTATGCGGATGGTCGGGGAAGTGAAGCTGCTCGAGCGGGATCTCGATAGGCGGGTAAGCTCCGCCTACGGTTCGCTCAAGCAGATGATCGTGCAGATCGGCAGGCAGACCGCCGCAGAGATCAGCTCGGGCATCCGCTTCGAGTTCACAGTCAGGGAGAAGCAGGGCAGGCTCATGGGCATTCCCCTGCCGACGATCGACATGCAGATGCCCCGCATGGAGCTGAAGTACTCATTCATGGGCACGCACGGGAGCTGCGACAGGACGATGGTCGAGTTCTTCGAGCTGCTGAGGCTGATCGCGCGCATGGCCGAGATCCGCACAATGGTCTGGCGCCTTGCGAAGGAGGTGCGCAAGACCCAGCGCCGGGTCAACGCGCTGGAGAAGATCGTGATTCCCGACCTGGAGGAGACCAGGACCTTCATCGAGGGAGTGCTCGAGGAGCGCGAGAGGGAGGTGTTCTTCGTGCAGAAGATGCTGAAGGCGCGCCTTCTGGGGGAGAGAACATGAAAGCACTGTTCCAGACCATCGTCGTGGCGGTGAGCGGGTCCGAGGCTTCGATCGGGGCCGCGAAGTACGGAATCGTCATGGCGAAGCAGTACCGCTGCCGGCTGGTCGCTGTCTACGTCGTCGACACCGCAACCCTCCGCGAGCTGCTCATCTCGAAGATCTTCGTCGAGGACGAGAGTTTCGAGTACGAAAAAAGCCTCGAGGAAAACGGCCAGCGCTACCTGAACTACGTCGAAGAGCTGGCTCAGAAGAAGGGCGTGGAGGTCGAAAAGGTCCTGCGCAAGGGCGCCGTCTCGATAGAGGTCATCGGAGCCGCGGAGGAGTTCGAGGCTGACCTCATCCTCCTCGGCGGGTTCGAGGAAAAAGGGAGCTACCGCGACGTCCTGAGCAGGCAGCACCGCGAGATCCTCAAGAACTCCAAGTGCTCGATCCTCGTAGTGAAGGACGCAGACATCGATTTCGTCTATCGGAAGCTCTAGCGCGCTAGAGCTCGACGCGCAGAAGCGAGAGCTCCTGCCGAAGAGCGAGAACGTACAACGCGCCGTCGAGGAGCACCGCCGACAGGCCGAGGAGCGGAGCGCTCCCCGTCGAGAGCACGATCTTCTGATAGCGCGTGCCGACCGGGGCGAGGAGGCTCAGGTCGCAGGCGCTCCTCCCGCCGCCCAGAGGGCGGGTTTCATCATAGAGGAACAGAAACCCTTTGTTCCAGGGCGCGCAGAAGAGCGACCGCGTGCCGTCGGCCATTGTGACAGTGGCGCGAGAGAATCTCCCCGTTTCGACCGTTTCCCGAAAAAGGTAGATCCTGCGCTTCGAGGGATCGTAGGAGGCCACGGCGAGCCTCGCCGCACCGGTCTCGTCGATGCTCATCGACGGAGCATGCACGGGTCCCGCTCCACCGACCACTCCGTGAGCCAGCACGCCTCCCGTCAAGCGGTACCAGACGAGCTGCTGCGCGGGCTCATCGAAGACGGTAAAGCCGCGCGTGTCCCCCGCTGCGAAGCCAAGCGTCCTGCTTCCCGGCTCCAGAGCGTCCTGCAGAATGCGCTGCGCCCCCGACGCATCCCGATAGAAAAGAGATCCGGCGGCCCAAAAGCAGGCCGTGCGCCCATCAGGCTCGAACAGAAGGGCCAAGGGGTGCCCGGCCGGCTCGAGGATATCCAGGCGCCACTGCTCAGCGCCTGCGGCGTTCGAGGCGCGCACCGCGCTCGAGGCTCCCAACGCCCTTGTGGCGAGCTTCAGAACGCTTTTGTCTTCCCGTTCGCGATCGAGGTACAGAATGGCGAGCGATCCACTGCTCGCCGCGCAGGCGTGCTCGCCGAAAGCGGGCGAAAGGGGAGGGGCGACATCGACCTTGTCGATCAGGCGAGGGGAGGGAATCGAAAGCGGCAGGCGCGGGCCGATGGGGACCTCGCACAGGGCGAGGGAGGTCGTCTCCCAGTCCGAGAACACGGCGAAGAGGGAGCCGCCGCCCGCTTGGAGCGAAACCGGCCCCACGGGCCTCCCCGCCGCGATGACGGCTGATTCGACTCGCGCGCGCAAGGGGACGCGGCTGGCGGGACAGCCGGCGAGCGCGAGCAGCGTGACCGCGAGAATCGAAGCGATCGCCTTGACCTGCATTTTGGGCGGACCGTATACTACCGGGATGGACGGGGAGTGTATAGAGACGCACCTCGCGACGCTGAAGCGCCGCTACGGCGAGAAGCGGCTGCGGGAGGCTGCCGTGCGCCGCGCACACCTGGACTACCAGCGCATCGCGATCGGAGCGGCGTCGGGGAGCGGCCGGGTGAAGTTCCTCCTCGCACAGATGCACCATGCCTATTACTTCGGCTTCGCCGAGAGCGCCTGCATCCTCGCGGGAACGGTCATCGAGCAGGCCCTGATCCATCGGCTGGGCGCAATGCTCGATCGGCGCGGGCCGCTCGCGTACGACAGGAACGGAGCGCGGCGGTGGCTCGCGACCCGGCACGACCTGCTGGACTTGGAGCTCGTCGACATGCTGGAGCTCGCAAAAACCGAGGGGGCGATCCGGTCGGGGCGGGTGCTGCTCCTGGCGCATGAGATCCGCTGGGTCCGCAACAGCGTGGTCCACGAGACGATCCCGCTGTTCAAGCCGGTCGATGAGCGGTTCTTCGAGATGACGGTGATTAAACGTAGAAAAGGAAGGCCCCGATATGCTACATTGCGCCTGGAACGGTCGGAGGTGAGCGGGCTCGAAGGGGCGGAGGCGCCGGAAGGCCCGGCCGAGGGGCGGCGTTCGGCCAGAGGCCGGCGCACGTCGACGGCGGAGCTGACGGCGTACTTCTGCGTGAGCCGGACGCGCATGATCTTGCAGAGTCTTTTCAACGAACCCGAAACGGAGGCCAGGACAAGCGATGAGAGTGGCGGTAGTTTTCTTCTCTGGCAGGAATCGTGACAGGATGATGGGCCTCGCCAAGGCCCTCGCGCGCGGAATCGAGAAGCAGGGACACAGCGTCGACACGTTCGACGGGGCGAAGGACCTCAACGTCAAGCTGACGATCTACCAGTACGTCGCCATCGGGGCGGAGGCGTTAGGAGGCTTCGGGGGAAAGATCCCCGACACCGTGAAGACGTTCATCGCCGCGGCGGGGGTCGTATCGGGCAGGAAGAGCTATGCGTTCGTGGCGAAGGCGACCTTCGGCGCGGAGAAGGCGCTCGGGAGACTCATGAAGTGCATGGAGGGGGAGGGGATGTTCCTCAAGAACTCCGATATCCTGCGCTCCCCCACCGAGGCCGAGGAGGTCGGCCGCCGGCTGCGCATCGGCTGAGCCCGGCGCCCTCTTCTATTCCTTCCAGGGAAAGATCATCCCCCGCAGCGTCCTCTTCCCCACGCGTTCCCTGTCCTCGACAAGCAGGGCATCCCATGGAATTTTTCGCCTGTTCGCGTCGGGATTCGCCTCCAGATAGTCGTACTTGTACATCCGCAGCTTGAGCGCCGCGTTCCACCAGAGGAGGATCGATGCGGGCCCGGGCAGGAGCAGGAAGGTGAAAACCGAAACCACGAGGATGAAAAGCATCCCGATGAAAAGACCGAGCGAGTGGCCGGGATTGTCCAGGAGCAGCAGGAACGACTTGCGGATCAGCTTGCGGAACTTCCTGTCCAGCCGCGCTCGGATGGGAAAGTAGTACTGCAGGGCGAGCGCGCAGGCCGCCGTCACCCAGAACAGCAGTGCGAAGGCGAGCCACGCGGCAAGGTTCTTCACGCTCGCGAAGAACGGGAGGTCGACGAAGATCACCACCACGACATAGAGAACGACCGTGAGGGCGAGCAGGAGGCTCGTCGGGACGCCGTCCTTGAGGTAGGCCCAGAAATCGGCGAAGCCGGGCTGCTTGTAGTCGGAGATGTCCGCGCACATGCGGCTCACGCCCCCCGCGTAGACGGCGAGGGCCGCTGCGCCGACTCCTGCGAGGGCCAGAGCCAGTGGGACGATCGGGAGGGCCAGAGGCACAAGCACGAAGGGGATCGCCAGGGCCGCGAGAAACCCGAGGTTCATGATCAGCACGCGGAACATATTGTCCCACATGTCGAAAAATGTCTTCTTGATGAGAAATCCGAACATGACCGGACGCTACCACCGGCCCGCCTTGACATTCAAGACCCCGGATAGTATCATGGAGACATAATTCGACGATGACGAACTACTACGAAGTGCTCGGCATCGAGCAGGGCTCGACACCGCAGGAGATCAAGAAGTCCTTCCGGCGCAGGGCGAAGGAGCTCCATCCGGACGTCCGGCGCGATGGCGGCATCCGCTCGGAGGAGGACATGCGGATGCTCCTGGCGGCATACGCCGTGCTCGGCGACCTCGAAAAACGCCTCCAGTACGACCGCACCCTTCAGCCCTCGCCCGTGGGGTTCAACTATAGGGAGTTCCTGCGAAAGCGCGCAGACGATCCCTTCAGCCAGTCGAAGCTGATCTTCCACGACCTTCTCGCCAGCCACCAACAGGAGGCAATGGACCTCTACGAGAGGCTCACGAGCTCGCGAGGCTTCGATCTGGAGCGCTACCTTTCGCGGGAGGACTACATGGACTGCGCCTTCCTCCTCGCGGAGCTGTTCGAGTCGCGCGGGAGGCTCGCCTCGGCGTACGAGCTGTACAAGAAGCTGTGCCGCTACGAGCGGGAGCAGCCGTACTTCCGCCACTTCATCGAGGAGGTGATCGACAGGCTGCGCGCCCTGCTGTGCTTCAAGATGCTGGGCTCGCTCGCTCCCCACGAGGCCATCGCCTGTCTGAACGAGATGATCCTCTTCGACTTCTCCCGCAAGGACAACGCCTTTTTCTACAAGAAGCTCGCAGAGGTCTACGCCTCACTCGGACTGCAGGATGCCGCATTGGAATGTCTGCAGAAAGGGCTACAATTGGACAGGAAACTGTCGGGTGTGAAGAAGCTGAAGGAGAGGATCGGCTGCACCGCATGCCTTGACAATCCTTGAGCACTTCGTTTTACTGACCACGCTCCCGGAGTGCCTTCGCGCGGGGGCGTAGAGGAGCACCATTCCATCATGAGAACCCGCAGCATCCCCCTCATCCTCCTATTCGCCGGGCTGTGCGCGGCCGGCGCGGCCCCCATCGACAAGACCGTCGCCACCGTCAGGCTCACGCGTTCCGAGGTCATCACGGTGCTGCAGCTCCGCAAGCAGGTCGACCCCCTCGAGGCGCAGGTGAAGCGCGAGCTCAGTCGGGAGGAGCGAAAGCTCGTTCTGGACGGGTTGATCGCGAAATCGCTCATCGAGCAGGCCGCCGCGAGGGACAAGGTCTACGCCTCTGACGCGGAGGTGAACGCGCGGCTGGACCAGATGAAGAAGACGGCGGCGCAGTCCCTGGGCCTCGGGCGCGACCTGACCGACGTCGACCTGCGCCAGATGGTGACCGGAAGCGGCGTGAGCTGGGACGATTACCTGAAGAACTTGAAGTACCAGGTGCTGCTGGCCAACTACGCCCGCGCGAAGAAGAAGGGCGATCTGGAGGCGGTGAAGCCGGCGAGCGATGAAGAGCTGCGGGCGTACTACGACGCGAACAAGAAGGATTTCTTCATCGACGACTACGTGAAGATCCGCCACATCTTCATCGACACGCGCGCCCTCACGTCGAAGGAGGACCGCGACAAGGCGGCCAAGCGCGCCGACGACATCGTGAAGGAGCTGCGGGGAGGGGCCTCCTTCGACGATCTCGTTCTGAAATACTCCGACGACGGGGTGACAAAATACCGCCAGGGCGACTACGGATACGTCTCGCGCGCCGACGAACAGAGGAAGCAGCTGCTGGGGAAGGAGTTCTTCGACGCCGTCTTCCGCCTGAAGAAGGGCGAAACGAGCGATGCGCTGCAGTCGGCCATCGGCTACCACATCGTGCGCGCGGAAGAGCGCTTCGACGCGAAGCTGCTTGCCTTCGACGAGAAGGTTCCCCCCGCTCAGCAGTTCACCGTGAAGGAGTTCATCCGGCAGAACCTCGCCGCGCAGGCGGCCAGCACCGCCCTGACAAAGGCCCTCGAGGATATCGTGAAGGACCTTCGCAAGCAGGGCGATGTGAAGGTCATCGAGGACAATCTCGCCTGGTGACGGGGGTCGCAGCGAGAGGGGTGCTATGGGCGCGCGCAGGAAGGGGCGGATCATCGCATTCCAATCGCTGTACCGCGCCGAGGTGGGGGGCGCAGGGCTGGAAGAGCTGTTCGATTTTTCGTGGATGGACGGCGAGAAGCCGGGAGCGACTGACGCGGACACCCTTGTTTTCGCGCGCCTGCTGATCCAAGGGACCCTGGAGAACCTCCCCCGCATCGACGAGGCCATCCGCTCGCAGCTTGAGAACTGGGATTTCGCCCGGCTGAACAAGGTCGATCTGGCGATCCTCCGCATGAGCGTGTACTGCCTCCTGTTCCAGCCCGATATCCCGCCCACTGTGACGATCGACGAGGCGGTGGACATCTCCAAGAGCTTCGGCACGGAGGATTCCTACAGGTTCGTGAACGGGGTTCTGGATGCCGTGCGCAAGGGCAATCTTGCCGCGGAAGGCAAGCGGTGATATCATTCGCGAGGGGAGAAGCCATGCCGAGCAAGAACGAGACGAGCAACTGCGTGATTGGGGAAGGATCGATCTTCGACGGACGGTTCTACGTGAACGGGTCGATCCTCATCGAGGGCAAGTTCCAGGGCGACATCAAGACCGACGATCAGCTCGTCGTCGGCCCGACGGGGAAGGTGAAGACCGACATCGTCGCGCGTCGGGTGACCATCGCGGGCACACTGATCGGAAACATCGTCGCCTCCGAGGAGGTGAGCCTCCTGCACACGGGAAAGGTCCTCGGCAACATCAGCACCCCACGGCTGACCGTCGAGCCCGGCGTCATCACGGAAGGGAAGGTGACGATCACCTCCGGGCAGACCGACGATACGAAGAAGGTCATCGAGGAGTCCTTCGGCACCGAGACCGAGGATGCTTTCTCCTCCATCGTCAAGGAGAAGAAGAGGGAGAGAAGCAAGGAAAAGGAGGAGGCGGGCAAGTAGAGCCCGCCGTGGTCCGTCTCAAGAATGAGCGCGAGCTCGATGGCATCCGCGCTTCCGCTCGAGTGCTCGCCGCGACACTCTCTGCGCTCTCCCAAATGGTCGCCGACGGGGTTCCCACGCTGGAGCTGGATTCCTTTGCGCGGTCCTCCATCACATCCCGAGGGGGCCGCCCGTCGTTTCTCGGCTACATGAACTATCCCGCCTCCCTTTGCGTCTCCATCAACAACGAGGTCATCCACGGAATACCCGGTTCCCGACGGCTGCGCGCGGGGGACATCGTCAGCCTCGATCTCGGGGTGGAGCTGAACGGCTATTTCTCGGATGCCGCGCTCAGCGTTGCGGTGGGACGGGTGTCGGAGGCGCGGAGGAGGCTGCTCGATGTGACCCGGGAGTGCCTTGCGCGGGCGGTGGCCCAGGCGGTGCCCGGCAACAGGGTGAGCGATATTTCGCGCGCGGTCTACGAGCACGCGGTCGGCAGGTCGTGCGGCGTCGTGCGCGAGTACTGCGGCCACGGCGTGGGCTTCGCGCCGCACGAGGACCCCCAGGTCCCCAACTACGTCGGCTCGGGAGCCAATCCTCGACTCAAGCCCGGTATGGTCCTCGCGATCGAGCCAATGATCAATGCCGGAACGGGCGACATCGAGCTGCTGGAGGATGGGTGGACCGTCGTGACGGCCGATGGCGCCGACTCCGCCCACTTCGAGCACACCGTCGCCGTGCGCGGCGATGGTGTGGAAATTCTCACGCTTCTGGAGTAGAATCCCCGACGCATGCGCAAGGAGTTCCTCCCCTACGAGACGGTCCGCAACAACGCCATTGCCCTGGCGTCGAGGATCAACAGAGAGGGCTTCGTACCCGACGTGATCTACGTGTCGCTGCGGGGCGGAGCGTACATGGGCAATGTCATCAGCGAGTTCTTCAAGGTGGTCCGACGCGGGACCCGGCCCGCCTACTACGCCGCGGTCGTGGCTCGTTCCTACCGTGACATAGGCCTCCAGGACAGGGTGCGGGTTGACGGGTGGACCTACGACCCCGAGTACCTGCGCACGGGGGACAAGGTGCTTCTGGTCGACGACATCTTCGACTCCGGCCGCACGGTGAACGCCCTCGTGGAGATCATCATGGACAAGGGCATTCCGCGCGGCGACGTGCGGGTCGCCGTGCACGACTACAAGCTGCGCCGCTACCTGGAGACCCAGCTTCCCGTGCAGCCGGACTACTGGTGCAGGTTCCACGACCTCGCCTCGCCGGATGACGACTTCTGGATCCACTACCTCAGCCACGAGCTGGTGGGCCTGACAGAAGCGGAAAAGAAAAAATACTACACCGACGTGGACCTCAGCTTCGGCGGTGCTCCGTAGGCCCGGCTCGCCTATTCCTGGACCCAGCTCCCCACCGAACAGTTGGCGGGGTCGAACGATTCATTGCGCCAGAGGCCTTTCGCGGTCGTGCACGCGAACAGCCGGTACGGGACGACTGTCGTGACTGTCGTATCAATGAGGAACCGGCGGATGGAGGCCGTGTACAACCCGATGGTGCTCTCGGCGAAACGCGCGAGGGTGGGCGGGCTCACCGCGGTGTCGAGAATATAGTACCCGACCCCGTCCGAGCCGACGAGCATCTTGCTCTGGCCTGATCCCCCCGCGACCGTAAGGAAGCTCACCACGGTGTCGCCCACCTTCTGGGCGGCCGCATTGCTCGTCCACGTGGCGCCTTCATCGATCGAGTAGTAGACAAACCCGAGGTTCGATGTCACGTAAAGTCGGGATGCACCGTCGTCGCTGAACACGGAGGTGAGGACCTCGGCTGCGGTCGATTTGACGAGCCGCGTGTCCTCGACGAGGGTGCCGGCCGTTCCCGAATACAGGGAGGTGCCCGAAACGGCCCAGTACTTGCCCGATGTCGATGTGTGGGCGACCCCCGTGAATGCCTTGGTCGTGGTCGCCGCCAGAAGGGAGGAATACGCTGTTCCGTCTGTGGACCGCATCAGGTCGTAGGTGAAGGGGTCACCTGTCGAGGCCGTGCCGACGATGAGGTCGGCGCCCGCGTTCACGACGGCGAGCAGGACGACCTGCTTGTTCGCGACGAGGGGATCCGCGATCTGCCCCGAGGCGAAGCTGGTGGGCTGGGCTGGTGACGCGCCATTCGCCTTGTACAGCCCCAGACTACCGGGCTGATTGATGAACCCCCCGTACAACACGCCCTGGAACTCCACGAGAGCGTTGCAGAGCGCCCCATCGACAGGAGGCGTGACCGGCGTCGTCGTGTCCCAATTCACAGTCCGCGCGGCTGCGTCCGGCGTTCCCCTCCAAATCCTCCCTCCGGCGGCGTAGTAGTTCCCGTCGCCGTGGAGTGCGACATCGTGGATCGGGATCTCGTTCTTCAGCGTGTTGTCGGTGGTCTTTACCTCGTTTTCGAGCGTGCGGTAGATCGACCCGCCGCCGGCCGTACAGGCCCACAGCAGCGAGATCGTGGCGAGCAGAAAAATGGTGATTCGTGATTTCATCGCGGGACCTCTAATAGTGATACAGCGCGCTCAGGGACAGCTCGAGGAAGTTCCCGATCCGTCCCATGTTCTGTCCTGATGCGTCGGCGGTCTTGGAGAACTGCATGCTCCACCAGTACGTCGCGTTCAGCCCGAAGGACCACGAGGCGTTGTACGCCCACAGCCCCGAGACTCCCGGCTTCAGGATGAGATCAATCGTGGATTGGTCGATGTACTTGACGACGTTCATCCCGACGCCCAGCGAGAAGGGGATCTCGAACGGATAGGCGCTGAGCACGTACGAAGCCTTTGCGGTGATGGGCAGCGCGAGCAGGGTGTTGCCATTTGGCGAGAATGCGAACATTCCCCCGACCTCGATGCCGACCCGCAGCCAGCTGTTCACGTATGCCATCCAGTTCAAGGACCCTGCGCCGCCGAGGGTCAGGTTGGTCGGCGCAGCGCCGAACTGCCAGGTGAGGAAGAACAGTGGGATGAACAGACCCGCATTGATCGACAGGGTCTGGTCGCCAAGTGTGTACTGAGGAGGCGGCTCTTTCTCCTTCTGCTGGGCGGCAAGCGGGGCGAGCGCGCACGCGAGCAGCACTGCTGCGACGACTATCGAGAGGAAACGCTTCTTCACGGTGATGCTCCCTGTCTGGTTGGGGGGAATGCTACCACGTCGAGGTGTTCTTTTCAAGTTTCCGCGGCCGAGGCAGCCTCATCGACGTCGAGCACCAAGTTCTTGATCGGGCCGTCGAGCTCGATGTCGATGCTCCCCGCGGCCTCATCCGCCGAGGTCGAGACGAGTGAGCCGTCCTCCCGCTTTTCCAGATCGCCCTGGGGATAGTCGACGCGGCAGAAGGGGTTGAGCAGGCGCACCCTGAAGAAGGCGCGGGCGGGGAGCACGATCGTCAGGTCGCCGCTCGAAGAGTAGAGCCGGGCGGAGACCTTCCGAGGCCTGCGACCGAAGAAAATCTCCTGCCGGCCGGTATCGGCTCTCATCTCCAAGGAATCGATGGCGAGCTCGCGCAGATCGAGGAAAAGGTTCGCCTCGTGCAGATCGAGGGTCAGCCGCATGGGCAGGGAGCGCTCGAGAGCCAGGCGCCAGGTGTTGCTGAGCTGGAAGTGGGAGGGAAAGATAGGCTGGCTCATCGCCACGGAAAGGCTCGCCGCGCTCCCCATCACCTCGGTGGAAATCGTCGGTTGGGGCGCCGAGCCAACCTGTTCTGTGCGAAGACGGGCGGACCCATCCGCGGGTCCAACGAAGAGCCTCCCGTAAGAGAACTGGACGGCGCAGGACACCTCGCGTGTGCCGGGCGGGATCGGGAGGGGCTGCTCGCGGGTTTCGATGCCCGAGGAGCGCGTGAACCTTCTTTTCTTCGCGGAATCGACTACAAGCATGATGCCGGCCAACACGAGCAGCACGGGCCAGAGGTTCAGGGCGAAGGCGGTCGCATCCTCCGTGATCGCGCCGAGGTTGTAGCCGAGAAGGAACAGGCCGATGGCGAGGCAGAACAGCGAGACCAGCAGGCCGATCCTTTTGGTCAGCGGATGCATGAGGCCACTCTAGTGGGATTGGGCGGCTGATGTCAACTCGCGGTAGGCGTCGCGCGGTAGACGCCAGGGGGCCGCCGATGTACATTGCATCCCGATTGGAGGTGCGCCATGAGTGACATCGTTCCGCGAGGCACGCTCACGAAGCAGGCCATGATGGGCATCGGCGCGGCGGGCGGAGGCATCGCCCTTATCGCCCTCGTGGGTCACGGTCTTTTCAGCATCATCGCGGGAGTCATCATCGCGGTCGCCGGTCTCGCCCTGAGCGGGGGCAAATCGGACCGCGCCGTGGGCGTCGTCGCGGCAGCCGTGGGCATTGCGACCCTTGTCACGGGGATCTTTCCGCACATCCCGGTCTTCCCGTGGCTCATGCGAGCCGGCGGCATCGTGCTTCTTGCTGGAGGCGCCGTGCTCCTCTTCCGTTTCTTCAAGAACCTCAAGAAAAGATCGTAGCGGGGTCGAGCGGCATGGGAGAGTCCAAGCGGGTCTGGCTTGAGACGTACGGCTGCCAGATGAACAAGGCGGAGTCCGAATCGCTCCTGCTCGATCTCGCGAGCGACGGTTGGTCGGAGGCTCGATCAGAGGCGGAGGCGGACCTCGTCGTGCTCAACACCTGCTCGGTGAGGGAAACCGCCGAAGAGCGCGTGAGAGGACGGCTCGCCTTCTACCGCAGCGCCAAGAGTTCACGGTCCTTCACCCTCGTGCTCACCGGCTGCATGGCCGAGAGGCTGAAGGGGACCCTGTCGGCAGAGCACCCCGAGGTCGACGTCGTCCTGGGGACTTTCCAAAAGAAAGACCTCCTCGCCGCTGTCAGGGAAGCGAGCAGCGGAGGCGCCCCCGTTCTCCGCGCGGAGGAGGCGGAGTACGGCTTCGCGCCGATGCATTCCACGGGCGGCGCAAGGGCGTACGTCCCCATCATGCACGGCTGCGACAACTTCTGCTCGTACTGTATCGTACCCTACGTGCGCGGACGAGAGGTGTCGCGCGGCCCCGAGGAAATCCTCGCCGAGGTGCGGACCCTGGCGGCGCGGGGAGCGCGTGAGATCTCGCTCCTGGGCCAGAACGTGAACTCATACCGCCACGTCGGGCCGGACGCGACTGTGACCTTCCACGGTCTGCTCAGGATGGTGGCGGCCGCGGCAGGAGGCATCCGATGGATTCGGTTTCTCACCTCTCACCCGCGCGATCTCTCCGATGCGATCGTCGAGACGATGGCGTCGGACCCCCGGTTCTGCCGGCACATCCATCTCCCGATGCAGAGCGGCTCAGATGCAATTCTTGCGCGCATGAACCGCGGGTACACGGCCGCAGAGTACCTGCGCGTTGTCGAGAGGATTCGCCAATCGCTCAGCGGCGCTGCGATCACGACCGATATTCTCATAGGGTTCCCCGGAGAATCGGAGGGGGATTTCCGCGACACCCTTTCCCTGATGGAGACCGTCGGCTTCGATGACGCGTTCATGTACTACTACAATCCCCGCGAAGGGACTCCCGCCTACGACATGGAGGATGCCCTCCCGGATGAGGTCAAGCTCGAGCGTCTCGCCGCGGTTATCGCGGCCCAGAGACGCATTTCGAGGCTCGCGGCGGGAAAGCGGCTGGGGCAGCGCGCGGCTGTTCTCGTGGAAGGGGTTTCCAAGAAAGACCCGGGCGAGCTGCTTGCCCGCACGGAGTGGGACGCAATGGCCGTCTTTCCAGGCGCCCCTTCAATCATCGGGAGCTTCGCCGATGTCACGCTGCGCTCACTGTCGGGCAACACCTACAGGGCGTCGCTTGCCTGAGCAGGGCGCGCTCTTCCGCGCCGCCGCCGCGGCTCTCACGGCGCTCCTGCTTCTGCTCTCAGCGACGGCCATCGTCGCAGCCGAAGCGCCGGACCTCTCGGAGGCGGCCAGCCGGGAGCAGGCGGGCGACCGGGAGGGAGCGATCGGAATCTACCGAGCCTGGCTGCGCGAAAGCCCTGATCCCGCTCGAGTCGATGCTGTTTTCGCGGAGCTCTTTCGGCTCGAAACGGATCTCACCGATCTGCTCGAGCTTTCATCCGCGCGGGGCATCGGTCCCGAGCCGCTTCTCGCGCTTTCCCGACTCGCGGAGATGTCTGGCCGACTGGAGGAGGCGCGAACACTTGCCGAGAGGGCGCAACTGGCTGGCGCCGGGGTCGAGGCGACGGTCACGTCGGTCCTGCTCGCTCTGGAGATGAACGACGCGGAGGCGATCGTGGCCGCGCTCGATTCTCTTCGAGAAAAAGGGGAAGGCTGGGCAGAAGTGGTCGACGGGTATCGCGACCTTGCCGTCGAGCGGTGGGACCTTTCGCGGGAGAAGCTCGGGCGTTCAGCGGAGATCACCGCAGACCCTCGGATCGCCCTGGCCGCTCTGTGGGGCCTGTACGAGTGCGCCAGGAGATCTGCCGACGCAGAAGGGACAGCCGCTGCTTCCGCGGCAATCAGCCGGAGGTTCCCCGGCTCTCCCGAGGAAGCCCTTGTCACGGGGCGCGCGAGCCTCTGGCCGAACCCCGCGCTATTCTCGTCTGCGTCGACGGAGGCCGACGCACCCGCTGGCAAGGCCGGCGCATTCTCCGTTCAAGCCGGCTCTTTTCAGGTGCGGGAGAACGCGGACGAGCTGGCAGCGGATCTCGCCGAAAAGGGCTTCTCTCCAATTGTCCGGGAGGAGACGAGCCAGGGGAAGCTGCTCTTCAAGCTCTATGCGGGAATCGGAATGGAGCGCGAAGCAGCCGTCTCGCTCGCCGAGAGCCTGCGGCGGGCGGGCTACGCGGGGTTCCTCATTTCCGAAGGCCGTTGATCGCGATCGCGGCCTGGCCGGCGAAGATCTTCAGGACCCGGAACTCCTCGTCGCTGATCTCGCCAGAGACCACGCTGCGATCGACTCCCAGCACGCCGACAAGCTTTCCGCCCACGACGAGAGGCGCGATCGCGAACGGATTGGTGCCGATCCGCTTCTGCAGATCCCTGTTGATAAGGGGTGAGTCCTGGGGCCTGCGCACGTTCATCGGCGTGCGGCGGATAGCCACCCGGGCGGTCAGTCCGGCCCCCTCGCGCAGGGGAATCGAGATGCGGGGGGCGAGCCGCCCCGTCGGCGGAGGGCCGGCGCGGTACTTGACCATGAACAGGCGCAGCGTCTTCCCGTCCCTGTTCAGGTACAGCAGAGCGCGGTCGAGCCGCAGGAAATCAAGCAGCTCGCCGAGGATCGCATCGGCCACTTCGCTGATCCGCCGCGAGGAGTTGAGCGCCTCGGTCGTTCGCTGCAGAAGCTGGAGAGTCGCGATGTTTTTTCTGAGCCGCGCGTTGGCATGCCGATAGCTCCGGCTCCTCGTTCGCTGCTCCTCTGAGAGGTACGAAGCGAGAAAGGCGATCAGGGCGAGAGAGAAGAGCGTGAACAGGACGCTGAGGGCGACGTATGCCGGCACAAGGTCGAGCCCCGCGAGGGGTAGGAAGTAGCTCTGGTGGGGGAGGAGATGGAAGAACTCGAATCCCACGACCGCGAGGTACAGCCCCGCGCAGGCACCCGCGACGAGGAAGGTCCCCCGGACCCCCAACAGGAGCCCCGCGGCGAAGATCACCCCGTAGTAGAGGAATGTGAGCGGGCTCGCCACGCCTCCCGTCTTGTACACGGTGAAGGTGAAGTTCAAAGCGTCGATCGCGAGTTGGAACAGGACCAGGGGCCGCAGATCCCGTGCCCTGCCGACAAGGCCGAGGCACACGGCATTCAGGCCGATGACGATCGCGGCGTTCAGGGCATGGAGGGGCAGGCTGCCGGCCGAGAAGGCGGCGGCGCGAGCGAAGCCCGCCAGGGCAGAGGCTGCCACGAGCAGCAGCACGGCCGGAACGACGACGAAGCGGATGCGGATGACGAGGCGCAGGGTTCGCCGCGTTTCCTCCCTGTCGACCACGCTCACTTCTTCGGCAGGTCCTGGGTCTGCGAAAGGGTGAGGGGATCGCCGAGCGCCTCCTCGAAACCCTTCACTGTCACGAGCACGGGTGTGAGCACCAAGGTGCGCAGGAGACGGTTCGTGTCCCGCTTTTCCTTGAAGTCCGCGAGGTACGATCTGCTCTCCGATGCGTGAGGGCTTTCCGAGAGCAGGCGCACGCCGAGAACCCGCCGGCCCCTCAGAGAGAACACGACGTATGAGCCCTCGCGCCGCTTCCCGGCCTCTGTCCACGTCAGGCGGTGGTTGGAGAACTCGATCGCCAGATCGGAGGCGCTCGTGTACGCGCCGGAGAGAGCCGGCTCATCGAGGGCGACCGCGGCGCCGGCCTCGGCAAGCAGCCGGGACTGGATCTCGTCGGAAACCTTGGTGTAGGTCGTGAGTGGGAAGTCCCCCAGATCGCTCCCCTGGATGCTGACGGCGATCGACGAGACTGATTCGACGCCGATCGAGAAGGTCTTGGTGATCTTTGGCACGGCCTCGTTCTCGCCGATGAGGATCACGCGGTTGTAGATCGTGCGCAGCGTGTCGCGCCAGACGTACACCTCCTGTGTGTCGCCCGACGAGATGGAAACGCGCCGCGACTGGGGCTGGAAGTCGACGATTGAGCCGATCCTCTCGGGGCCGGCGGAGCCGAGTGAGAGCTGCACCCACGAGCCGGCGAGAAACTCCTCGAAGGCGGCGACGGTCCCCGTCGTGAAAAGCTTCTCCAGCTGTTTCTGCTCGACCTTTTCGCCGGGGATTTTTTCGGCCGGCCCGGGGACGAAGCGTCCTTCGGCGTATTTCCACGAGTAGGTGATGCGGATCAGGTCCATGACGTTCTCGGACTGGGGATCGCGGAGGTACGAGACGATGGGGAAGCTCTCGCCGTTCCTGCCGCCGTAGGTGTACGACTCGTCTCGCTCGGCCTCCTCGATATGGATC
>CAYGXO010000065.1:0-28650 GCA_964353885.1 uncultured Spirochaetaceae bacterium | reverse complement strand
TTAAGGATCTGCGCCCGCTCGATCCGCGGCAAACAGTTTTTGGATTCCCCTCCCATGAGAAGAAGCATCACATAGTTTTTACATTTCCGGAAGCCCCAACATTTGTCCGGTAGTCCGGGTCAAACCAGCTGAATAGTTACGACATTTGATTATATCACTGCTATACTCCCGGTTAATCCGGACTGATAGTTTTGCTTTTGAATATGCATCCCGGTAAGCAGGAGGCATATTGTGGCAAAACCAATTTACAAACTTTATCTAGGCACACCAAAACCTAGTTGGTATAGACTTTCGAAAAGTGAGCAAGACACTATTCTGGCGAAGCTCCGCTCGCTACTTGAGACGGTCGGAGCACGTAGCATAGCACTGTGCGATTCTAGCTGGTCAAGTGAAAAATGGGCGTACTTTGGCCTGGAAGAATTTCCAAACACTGAAGCAGTCCAGAGGCACTCCACCCTCATGGCAGAATTGCACTGGCCTTTTGAATTCACTGTTTCCTTTAGTATCCTTGGTACAAAAATGGAGTAAAACTGGCCTAACGTAGAAGATCGATACGTGTTACGTACTCGTCTCGTGCATGACTCGGTTATGATTTTCCCCTGGCCTTTCGGGGCGATTGTTTGGTCACTCTTCGTCTGATAATGAACTGACTTCTTCAAATGCTTTTTTGCTGCGAGGCATTTCCTACCGAATACTGAGACAACAAATGCTGATGCTGCGCCATACCATACTATTAGGCGGAATCTCCTCCTCTGCCGCTCAACAGGTCTACTCAACTTCTTTCATCATCATGCAGTCGGGTTGCCCCCCGCCCCAGCCCCCCTCTTTGATGCCGTCTCCTCAAGTAGCCCTTTTCGATGGGACGCCGGTCCGGGTGCCAGCAGGCTTGGGGGGGCCTGCGAACTCTGAATGCAGCCTATGCCTGGTCCCAGAGTTGCCGGCAGTACGCCAGCGCAGCAGCATCCGCGTCGCTCGGGAGTCCGATCTCGCCGCTGAAGCCCAAGTCCTTGAGCGCGCGCAGGAACGGGCGATAGTCGCAGCCGTCCGCCGGTCGCGGGCAGACCCGCGCCCCTTCGTGAGATTGAGGATTCTCCATATGCACATGATGAATCAGGTCCCGGTGATCCGCGAGCCGCGTAAGCGGGAGGCCGATCGGTTCCAGCTCCCGCAGACTGATGAGCGACGAGAGGTTCTGCTTTCCAACCCGCTGAAGGAACTCGCCGACTTCTTGCATGGAGTTCAGAAAGTTCGTGCGACGGGGGCCCAGCGGCTCGACAAGCACAGTGATCTGGAAGTTCGCGGCGACCTCGCACAGCATGAACAGGAACTGCAGCACCTGTTCCTTGAGGCCAGTGAGCTCGCCTTCCACCGGGAGGACCCGGGCGCGGCCGTCGCTCCAGAGCAGCTTTCTGCACCCCAGATCGGCCATCCGGTGCGTCGTCCTTTTCAGGTTCTCTATCCATGCATAGAGGTTGAAGCCCCTCTGCGTCACGCGAACCTCCGCGGGAAGGGGCACCGCGCACGCCGTGAAAGGGAGACCCTCGGTGGCGACGCGCTCCTTGTGCCCGAGGAACTGCTCGCCGCTCATGTCTGCAACGAAGCTGCCGACCGCCTCTACGAAGTCGAAACCCTCTGCGGCGGCCTGGACCACCTGCGAGAGCTCTCCCACCTGCTTGCCCCACCGTATGCTCATGCTGGGCTGCCTCGTCTAGACCTCGCTCAGATTGGCCAGCGCCTCGAGCGCCAGCAGGTAGCTCTTCTTGCCGAACCCCGCGATGACCCCCACGCACACCGGCGCGATGACCGACGTGTGCCTGAAATCCTCGCGCGCGTGAACGTTGGAGATGAACACCTCCACGCACGGCAGCAGCGTGGCCCCGATGGCGCTGCGCAGCGCGTAGCTGTAGTGCGCGAGAGCACCGGCGTTGATGATCACCCCATCAAAACACCCGGGAGCCTCCTGGAGGCTGTCGATGATCGCGCCCTCGGAATTGAACTGCCTGCACTCCACGGTGTTCGATGGGCTGCGGATGAGTTTCAGCGAGCTGGAGATTCCACGCGACCCGAACTGTCCGGCCTGCGGCGCCACAGGCAGACCTACCAAACCGGTTACCGCAGATCCTTCCTCATGACGAAGTCGGCCTGCCGCTCCGTTCCCATGAAGAAATCGTGGGTGCCGATCTTTCTGAATCCCGCCCGCTCGTAAAAGCCGATCGCCTTCGTGTTTCGCTCCCATACACCCAGCCAGGCGTACTGCTTCCGTTTCTCGCGGGCCATCTCCAGTCCCTATTCCAGGAGCACCTTCCCCAGGCCGCGACCGTGAAACCTTTTCCTGAGGTAGATCCTTTCGATCTCCAGCCCCTCTGCTTCGCGCAGGTCCGTTTGGGCTTCGTTCTGGTTCAACGCCGATTGCGATGATCTGGCCGATATCGCAGTCCGTGCATGCGCGAAACTCCTGGCCGCCTCGATGTTTCACGTGAAACATTGCCTCCCCACACCTCAACCCACTGGCCTGCCATGCAAAATTGAGATTGCCCCGCGGCAACCTCTGCCAAATCGATTCTGGGGAGACATTGTTTCACGTGAAACAATGGCGGGGCGCGCACCGAGCGCGCAACAGCGGCTTCGGGCTGGCCTATGCCTCTGCGCCGTTCTCGGCGGGCTGATCGTCCTTCACCGCGCGGGCGACCCCGACGACCACATCGGGTTTCGTGATGTTCACGATCCTCACGCCCATAGCGGTTTTCCCGAGCGTCGCGATGCCCGAGAGACTGAGCTTCAGCGCGTTACCCTGCGAGGTGATGCAGACGAGATCGTCCTTTGGATTGACTGAGAGAACGCCGATGACCTCACCGGTCCTCTCGGAGGCCTTGTAGCAGATCTGCCCCCTGGTCCCTCTGCCGTGGGGCGAGAAGTTGTCGTACTCCGTCCTCTTCCCGAACCCGAACTCGCTCAGAAGGAGCATCTGCTCGCCCTTGCGGACCATGGCCACGCCCGCAAGCTCGTCCTTATCCGAGAGCCTGATGCCCTGCACGCCGCGGGAAGCCCTGCCCATGGCACGAACGGCTTCCTCGTTGAAGCGCAGCGCATAGCCCTTGCGGGTGACGAACACCACCTCCTCCTTCCCGGAGGTCAGGAGCGCCGTGACAAGCCCATCGTTCTGATCGAGATTGATCGCCACGATGCCCCGGGTCCTGGCGTTGACGAACTCCGAGATCTTCACCTTCTTCACGACGCCGCGCCGGGTGGCCATCAGCGCGAAACGTTCGTCGGTGAAATTGCGCAGGCTCACGACCGCCGTGATCTCCTCTTCGCTTCCGATGGACAGAAGGACCTTGATGCTCTGGCCTTTCGCCTGCCGGCTGCTTTCGGGGATCTCGTGCACCTTCACCCAGTACGCCTTGCCCCGGTTGGTGATGAAAAGAACATAGTCGTGGGTCGAGGCGATGAAGAACTGCTCGATGAAGTCCTCTTCGCGGAGGTTCGCTGAGGAGGAGCCCTTGCCCCCCCTGCCCTGTCGCCTGTAGGCGGTCACGGGGATGCGCTTGATGTAGCCGCGGTTGGAGATCAGGATGGCCATGTCCTCCACGGCGATGAGGTCCTCGATGTTGATCTCCTCGGCCTCCTCCTCGATGATCTCCGTACGGCGATCGTCGCCGAACTTTTTCGCGATCTCAAGGGTTTCTTCCCGCACGACGCCGAGGATCTTCTTCTCGCTCGCCAGCAGCTCCTTCAGGTGCGCGATCAGGGCGAGCACCTCGGCCAGCTCGTCCACGATCTTCATGACCTCGAGGCTCGTGAGCCTCTGCAGGCGCATGTCGAGGATGGCCTGGGACTGCTTTTCGGAGAGCGCGAACCTCGTCATGAGGTTCGTCCGTGCCGTATCGACGTCCTTCGACTTCTTGATGATCGCAACGACCTCGTCGATGTTCTCGAGGGCGATCTTCAGTCCGAGCAGGATGTGGGCGTGCTCCTCGGCCCGGGCGAGGTCGTAGCGGGTGCGGCGGGTGACGACCTCCTTCCTGTGCGCGATGAAGTGCTCCAGCATCTCCTTCAGCGAGAGCACTTTCGGCAGCCCGTTCACGAGGGCGAGGTTGATGACCCCGAAGGAGGCCTGCAGCGCCGTGTGCGCGAAGAGCTGGTTGAGGATGACCTTCGGCGAGACGCCCTTGCGCAGGTCGATGACGATCCGCATCCCGTGCCTGTCCGACTCGTCGTTCAGGTCGACGATCCCGTCGATCTTCCTCTCTTTGACCAGGTCGGCAATGCGGATGATGAGATTCGATTTGTTGACCTGGTAGGGGATCTCGGTGACGATAATGGAGTCCTTGCCCGCGCTCGAGCTCTCCACCGTCACCTTGGCGCGCACGATGATCTTGCCCCGCCCCGTCGTGTAGGCGTCGCGAATGCCCTTGCGCCCGAGGATGATGCCACCGGTCGGAAAGTCGGGACCTCGAACGATCTTGAGCAGGTCCTCCACCGGGGCATTGGGATCGGCAATGAGCCTGTCGACAGCGGAGCAGATTTCCCTCAGGTTCTGCGGCGGGATGTTCGTGGCCATGCCAAAGGCGATGCCGCTGGAGCCGTTGGCCAGAAGGAACGGAAAGGCAGCCGGCAGGACGAGGGGCTCTGTCTGCGAGCCGTCGTAGGTGGGCCCAAAGTCGACAGTCTCCTTGTTGATGTCCCGCAGCATCTCCTCGGCGATGCGGTTCATCCGAGCTTCGGTGTACCTGACCGCCGCGGGCGGGTCCCCGTCGACGGACCCGAAGTTTCCCTGCCCGTCCACCACGGGGTAGCGCATGTTGAAGTCCTGGGCGAGACGCACCAGGGAGTCGTAGATCGCCATGTCGCCGTGGGGATGGTACTTGCCCAGAACGTCGCCGGTGATCCTCGCGCATTTCTTGTAGGGCTTGTCCGCGTGCAGGCCCATCTCGTTCATCCCGAAGAGGATTCGCCTATGCACGGGCTTCAAGCCGTCGCGTACATCCGGCAGGGCGCGCGAGACGATGACGGACATCGCGTAGGTGAGGTAGGAGGTCTTCACCTCCTCTTCGATGGGCATAGGAATGATGCGGCTTTTCACGTCAGACATGGTCGTTCAACCCCTACACGTCGAGGTTCGTCACCGCGAGAGCGTTGTCTTCGATGAACTTCTTCCTCGGCTCCACGTTCTCGCCCATCAGGGTCGTGAAGATCGCCTCCGCTTCCACGCCGTCGTCGAGCCTCACGTGGATGATGCTTCGCTTCTCGGGATTCATCGTGGTCTCCCAGAGCTGCTCGGGGTTCATCTCGCCGAGTCCCTTGTAGCGCTGGATGTTCACCTCGGCTTCCGTCTTCTTGTGCCGGGCGAGAAGCTCCTCTTTCTCCTTGTCGTCGTACGCGTAGAAAATCTTCTTGCCGAACTCGACCTTGTACAGCGGCGGCATGGCGATGTACACATGGCCGCGCTCGAGCAGCTCCCTCATGTAGCGGAAGAAGAATGTCAGCAGCAGCGTGCGGATGTGCGACCCGTCCACGTCCGCGTCGGCCATGATGATGATCTTGCCGTAGCGCAGCTTGGAGAGGTCGAACTGCGTGCCCACCCCCGTGCCCAGCGACGAGATGATGGGGAAGAGCTTGTCGTTGGTCAGCACCTTGTCGATTCGGGTCTTCTCCACGTTCAGCATCTTGCCCCACAGGGGGAGAATGGCCTGGAAAACCCTGTCCCTGCCCTGCTTGGCGCTGCCGCCCGCCGAGTCGCCTTCCACGATGTACAGCTCGCACTTGGCGGGATCGTCCTCGGAGCAGTCGGCGAGCTTTCCCGGGAGACCGGAGTTCTCGAGCAGGCCCTTCTTGCGGGTGAGCTCGCGGGCCTTGCGCGCGGCCTCCCGCGCCTTGGCCGCCATGATGGACTTGTCGAGGATCCTCTTCACGATGTCGGGGTTCTCATCGAAGAACTGGGTGAGCTTGTCGTAGACCAGCGACTCGACGATGCCCTTCACCTCGCTGTTGCCCAGGCGCGCCTTTGTCTGGCCCTCGAACTGGGGCTCGGGCACCTTCACGGAGATGACCGCCGTCATGCCCTCGCGCACATCCTCGCCGCTCAGGTTCTCCTCGAGCTTCTTGGCGAGGTTGAGCTTCTTCATGTAGTCGTTCAGGCACCGGGTGAGAGCGCTCTTGAACCCGATGAGGTGCGTGCCGCCCTCGCGCGTGTTGATATTGTTCGCGAAGGTGAAGATGGTCTCGGAGTAGCCGTCGTTGTACTGCAGTCCGACCTCGACCCGGGTGGAATCGCGCTCGCTGTCGAAGTACACGGGCTCGGCGTGGATGAGAGACTTGTTCTTGTTCAGGAACTCGATGAACGATCTGACCCCGCCGTCGAAGTGGAAGATGTGGCTCTTCTTCGGGATCGCCCTCTCGTCGGTCACGGAAATCTGGATCCCCTTGGTGAGGAAGGCGAGCTCGCGCAGGCGGTTGGACAGAGCGTCGAAGCTGAACTCGATCTCCTCGAAGATCTGCTTGTCCGGCTTGAACCTGGTGACCGTCCCGTGCCTCTCGGTCTCGCCGGTCACCGCAACGGCCGCTTCGGGCACGCCGCGGACGTAGCGCTGGAAGTGCACCTTGCCGTCTTTGTGGACGGACACCTCGCACCATTCCGCCAGGGCGTTCACCACCGAGGCGCCGACGCCGTGCAGGCCTCCCGAGACCTTGTAGGTGGCCTTGTCGAACTTCCCGCCCGCATTGAGCTTGGTCATGACGACCTCGAGGGCACTCACTTTCTCGGTGGGGTGTATGTCGACGGGGATTCCCCGGCCGTCGTCCTCGACCGTGACGATGTTGCCCTTGCCAAGGTGCACCGTGATCGCTGTGCAGGCGCCCACGAGGGCTTCGTCGATCGAGTTGTCGACGATTTCGAAGACGAGCTGGTGCAGGCCGTCGAGGCTCGTGGAGCCGATGTACATGCTCGGCCGCTTGCGAACGTGCTCCAGACCCTTGAGAACCTGTATGTTATGTGCGCTGTAGGTGTCGTGCATGGAAATGAAGACGCTTGTACCCTTGACGATACCGGTTTTTCAGGGGAAAATCAATCGGGATCGGGCGCAGAGCGTCCCCTTGCGGTATGACTTCGGATGGGCTACACTGGCGCTGAAAGGCTGTGTGAATAAACTGTGGATAGTGGACGAGGAATTTCGTCAGGTCGGGCATGATCGCATCCAATACTCGCATTGATACAATATGTTATGCGTCTCCGCACGCCCGGTCTCCAATTATTTACTATCAAAGCAATTGTGGAGCGCCCCTCTTTCCCGTCGATCTTCCCGTTGCCTTTCGCGAGAGATTTTTCCATCCTCTGCACGGTCCGGGAACAAACCGGGCTGTGGACAACCTGTGCATAAACTGGCGATAAGAAGGGGACAATCGGGATGGAGACGGGCAAGCGCAGCTACGAGGCCTTCTGGAAGCAGGCCGTCACGGACATCGCGCAGGAGCTTTCCGAACAGGAGCTGGCCACCTGGTTCCGCGGCATCGAATATGCCGGCTGCGGCGATACGCACGTCGTGCTCTCCGTGCCCTCTTCCTTCTACAAGGACCAGATCACGCAGCGCTATCTCGGCCGGTTGGAGGAAAAGCTCGCCGAGCTGGCGGGTCACGCGGTAACGGTCAAGTTCACGATACAGAAAAAGGCGGGCGCGAAGGCTGCGCACGACGAGGGGGCGAAAGCGGCGCGGCCCGATGATTCCTCCTCCAGGAAGCGCCAGCACCCTCAGCTGAACAAGGAATACACTTTCGAGCGGTTCATCATCGGAGAGTCCAACTCCTTTGCCGCCAACGCCGCCCTGGCAATCTCAAGAAACCCCGGCACCGGCTACAACCCCTGTCTGGTCTACGGCGGCGTCGGCCTGGGCAAGACCCACCTCGTGCAGGCCATCGGCAACTCGGTCTACCGCGAGCTTCCCGATCTCAAGGTGGCGTACCTGACGGTGGAGACCTTTGCCAACGAGTTCATCCTCTCGATCCAGAAGAAGACGGGCCACCAGTTCAAGAACAGGTACCGTTCTGTGGACGTCCTGCTGATCGACGACATTCACTTCCTCGAGGGCAAGGAGGGCACGCAGGAGGAGTTGTTCCACACCTTCAACGCGCTGTACGACGCGAACAAGCAGATGGTCTTCACCTCCGACAGACCCGTCTCCGACATCCGGAGCCTGTCCGACAGGCTGCGCAGCAGGTTCGAGAGGGGCCTGAACGTCGACCTGCAGCCCCCCAACTACGAGACGCGCATCGCCATCCTCAACAGGAAGATCGAAGAGAAGAAGGTGAAGATCCCCGACGAGGTGGTGGAGCTGATCTGCCGCAATGTGAACACGAATGTCCGAGATCTTGAAAAAGCCCTCACGAAGCTCATCGCCTACGCGGAGCTGGTGAACAGGCACATCACGCTCGAGGTCGCGCGACAGCAGCTGAAGGACTTCTTCTCGCAGCCCAACCAGAAAAACATCACGATCGAGCACATCCAGAAGATCGTCTCCGACTACTTCGGGCTGTCCTACAAGGATCTTCGCGGCAAGAGACGGACGAAGGCCGTCGCTTTCCCGCGGCAGGTCGCGATGTACATTTCCCGCGAGCTCACCGAATACTCGACGACGGAGGTCGGAGCGGAGTTCGGCGGCCGGGACCACACCACCGTCATGCACGCCTGCCAGAAAATCGAGGATAGGATGAAGCTCGACCCGAACCTCGAGCCCAGCCTCCAGCAGCTCATCAAGAAGGTCAAGGAAAACAATGTGTAGCCCCTGGGGGCGGGCTGTTGACAAGTGCCCCTCCGACGCTGTTGACAGGGATGCGCTCATTGTGCGAAACCCGGGCATGGATCAACCTCTCGGGGAGAAAGTGGACAATCGATGCGAAACCTCGAAGGTTTGTTCCGGGCCCCAGATCCTTCAGGTGCAAGGAGCTGCGGGGGTTTCCCACATATTCACAGCGCTTACTACCACCACCGGTATTCTTATAGTGTAAAGAAGAGGAGGAGGACACCATGAAACTCAGCTGCTCTCGCGACGACCTGTTGAAGGAGATATCCATCGCGCAGGAGGTCATCTCGTCGAAGAACTCCCTCTCGGTGCTTTCGAACGTCCTCCTGACCGTCGGCGCGCGCGGCCTCAAGATCCAGGCGACGGACCTGAAAGTCGGCTTCGAGACGAGCATCCCCGTCGAGGTCGTGCAAGAAGGGACCACGACGGCTTTTTGCGACAAGCTGCTGAACATCCTGCGCTCCCTGCCCGAAGGGGACGTCGAGCTCGAGCAGGCCGACGCGACGATGCTCCGCATCAAGCCGAAGGCGGGAAAGATCGACTTCCAGCTGCGGTGCATCCCCTCCGAAAAGTACCCCGAGATGCCCAAGGTCGCCGACAGCCTCTACTTCGCATTCCCGCAGAGGGATTTCATCGAGATGGTCTCCAAGACGCTCTTCGCTGTTTCCGATGACGAGACCCGCTACTTCATGAACGGCATCTTCCTCGAGAAGAAGGACGACTTGCTGGTGATGGTGGCCACCGATGGGCGACGTCTGGCCTATGTCTCGCGGAAGATCCCCGTCGCGATCGAGAGCCTGCGCGGCATCATCCTTCCGCCGAAGATCCTCTCCATCGTGCGCAAGCTCGCATCCGGCGAAGGCAGCCTCTCGCTGGCACTGACGGACAAGAACGTCTTCATCCGCATGGGCGACAAGAACCTCTCCTCGAATCTCATCGACGGCCAGTTCCCCGACTACAGGCGCGTGATCCCCGATGCCCAGAAGTACAAGGCCCTCGTGGAGCGCAAGCCTCTGGAGGATGCGCTGCGCAGGGTCTCGCTGCTCGTGGAGGCCAAATCGCGTAAAGTGGTCTTCTCCCTCACGCGGGGCGCGCTCACGATCGTCTCGAAGGAGAGCGAGCTCGGAGTGGCCACCGAGGAGCTGGCCTGCGACTACGAGGGCCCCGAGATGTCCTTTGCGGTGAACTGCCTGTACATGAGCGAGCCTCTTCGCGAATTGGGCTGCGAGAAGGTCAGCCTCGAGTTCAGCGACGTGAACAAGGCCATCACCCTGAAGCCCCAGCCCGAGGACGGCTACCTGAACATCATCATGCCCATGCAGCTGGATTGATGGGGTTCGAAGAGCTGGGGTTCTTCAACTTCCGCAACCTCGCCGATCGCGGGCTCGCGCTGGGAGGCGCGCGGGAGCTCTTCCTCGTCGGGGAGAACGGCCAGGGGAAGACGAACCTGATCGAGGCCGTGCACCTCCTCTGCGTCGGCTCCTCGTTCCGCGAAAGCCGCGATGCCGCCCTTGTTCGGGACCCGGCCGTTCCCTCGGGCTTGTTCGGGCGATACGCGAACGGCCAGTCGTCGAGCAGAACCTTCTCGCTGCAGATCGCTCCCGGGCGCAGGAAGGACATCCAGCTTGACGGCAAGCCGGTTGCGGAGCGCAAGGAGCTCTTCGCGGAGGCTCTGTGCATCTGTTTTGTCCAACAGGACATGGGCTTCGTGACGGGGACTCCCGACGCGAGGCGGAAGTTCTATGATCAGACCCTCATCCTGTCCGACCTGCCCTTCCTTGACCTTCTGCGCTGCTACCGGCAGGTCCTGAGGTCCCGCAACCTGAGCCTCCGCGCCAGGCAGGAAGACCTTCTTGACGTCTACGACAGCCAGCTCGCCGGCTTCGGACTGGAGATCCAGGCGCGCAGAAAGGCCCTCGCCGAGCAGTTCAACGCCGTGTTCGCGCCGCTTTTCCTTGACGTCTCGGGGTCCGAGCAAGGCGTCGAGATCCGCTACCGGCCTTCCTGGGCGGGGCTTGCGGAGCCGGCGGAGGTGATCGATCGCCTCTCGGCCAGCAGGGAACGCGACCTCGCCTTCGGCGTCACGACAACCGGACCCCACCGCGACGTGTTCTGGTACGCTCTTGCGGGGAGGGACTTCACCCAGCTCGCCTCGACGGGCCAGCTGCGGCTGTGCGCGCTCGTCCTGCGCGTGGCGCAGGCCCGTTTTCTCTCGGAGCGGACGGGCCGCAAGCCCGTGCTGCTCCTCGACGACGTTCTGCTCGAGCTGGATCCCGGCAGGAAGAAGGCGTTCGTCTCCCGGTTTCCGGCCTATGAGCAGGCCTTCTTCACATTCCTGCCCGACGAGAGCTGGCAGTCCTTCCGCGGGCCCGACACTCTCGTGATGACGGTGGAAAGGGGAGACTTCCGGGCGTGAAGCGGATCGGCGACCTCGTGCGGCAATTTCTGGAGGACAGGGGATGGGAGTCGGGAGATCCGTACTCGCCTCTCTTTACGGGATGGAAGCAGGTCGTCGGAGAGCCTCTTGCCGGACATTCCTGGCTGGCGGAAGTTGAGGATGGCGTGCTGATCGTCGATGTGGACCACCCGGGGTGGCTGCAGATGCTCTCCATGAGGAGGCAGGCCGTGCTGGAGGCTGCCCGAAAGGCGGCGCCGAGGGCCCGGATCGAGGGCGTGCGGGGGCGGATCGCCCGTTGACACGGCGGCGCATAATTCCTATATTCACAGGGACATACCCGTCGACAAAACCCCTGGTCATCCAGGATAACCAAGGAGCATTTTCCCATGAAGCGGACCTACCAGCCCAGCAAGACAAAGAGGACGAGAAAGTTCGGGTTCCGCGCGCGCATGGCCACCAAGGGCGGGCGGCTCGTGCTGAAACGCAGGCGCGCAAAGGGACGGACAAAGCTGACCGCCTCAGATGAGAAGAAGCCTTACTAGGAAAGAGAGACTCCGCAAGGGCAGAGACATCAGGGGGCTGTTCACGGACGGCAGGAAGGTCGAGTCAAGGGGCCTGCGGCTGCTGTACAAGGCGAACGGGACTCCGATGAGCAGGATCGCCGTCGTGGTCGGGAGGGGCTGCGGAGGGGCGGTGCGCAGGAACCGGGAGAAGCGGATCACGAGGGAAGCATGGCGGGCGCTGAAGGAAAGAGTGGCGCCCGGGCACGATGTGGTTCTCGTGGTCGGACGCTTCGGCGCTGTGTTCTCCGAGCGCAAAGCCGCCTTGAGTCACTTGCTCGAGCGTGCCGGTCTCTGCTTTCGGGCGGAATGAGAAGGAAGTGAGAGCGATCGCGGTTTTCTTCATCACCCTCTACCAGAAGCTCGTCTCTCCGATGTTCTCCCCATCCTGCCGTTACTACCCCACATGCTCGCAGTACGCGAAGGACGCGATCGAGAAATACGGGATCACCCGGGGATCGTACCTCGCCGCGCGGAGGCTCCTCCGCTGTCACCCCTTTCACCCCGGCGGCTACGACCCCGTACCCTAAGAGAAGGACAAATGGACAAGAAAACGCTTTTAGCAGTCGTGTTCTCGGTCGTGATCATCGTTGGCGGCATGCTGATCCAATCGGTGTTCTTCCCCGCGAAGAAGCCCGCGGCCACGACGACCCAGCAGCCCGCAACGCAGCAGCCCTCGACGCAGCCGGCACAGGGGCAGCAGCCGGCGCAGGGCCAGGCGGCGACCGCGCCCGCAGCAACCGGGCAGACCGGGGCGCAGGGCCCGACCGGCAGCGTATCACCGGTCCCCTTTGACGCCGCGCAGGGCGCGATCCCCTCCGCGGGGCAGGTCGTGGTCCGCGAGACCGACCTGTACCGCCTGAGCTTCGGCTCCGACGGGGGAACGCTCACCTCGGTGCAGCTGAAGAAGTTCAAGAACGTCGACGGCTCCCTGGTCGACATGGTGCTGCTGCCGAAGAACGGCAAGAGCGCCGACCTGCCGTTCGGAATCTCCTTTGGCGACTACAAGGCAGCCCAGCTCCGGGAGCCATTCGCCCTTCGTGAAAGCGCGGATGGAAGTAAGTCCATCTTCGAGTTCTCGAAGGCCTACTACTCTCCTACTGGGGTTCCCTTCACGCTGCGGAAGGCATACGTGTTCTACCGGGACGAGTACCTGTTCGAGCTTCGCATCACCATCGAGAATTCGGTGAACGACATGTCCGCCCTCAACTTCGGCGGCTACGTGTACACGCTGAGCCTCGGTCCGCAAATCGGCCCTCCGTACAAGAAGCTGGACGGCAGGAACGAGATACGGGGATTCGCGTACTGGGCGGATGCCAAGCGGCAGGACCCCCGGGTCGGGATGGGCGCGGTCAAGGAACTGGACAAGACCATGCACTGGGCCGCCATCGTGGGCAAGTACTTCACGGCGGTCGCGCAGCCCGTCGCGGCGCAGTACCGCGTGGTATTCGACTCCCGCAAGACCATCGAGGGTTTCGACCGTTCCGTGATCCATTTCGAGAGACCGGTCCAGAATGCGAACAAGTACACGGACACGTTCCGTTTCTACATGGGGCCGATGAAGAAGGACATCCTGGCCCGGTACAACACAGCCGAGAAGAACCGCTACGCGATCTCGGAGCTCCATGCCGACGCGGTCGTCACCACGTCGCCCCTCATCGGGTGGCTCGCCTGGCTGCTGCAGAAGGTGATGGAGTTCTTCTACCTCCTCATCCCCAACTACGGCATTGCGATCATCCTGCTCACCTTGTTCACCAAGATCATCTTCCTCCCCATGACCTTCAAGAGCTCGGAATCCACGGCGAAGATGGCGGCGCTGAACCCAAAGATGGCGGAGATCCGGGCCCGGCTGAAGGGCAAGCCCGAGAAGATGAACCAGGAGATCGCGGAGCTGTACAAGCGCGAGAAGGTGAGCCCCCTGTCGGGCTGCCTCCCTCTGCTGCTCCAGCTTCCGATCTTCTTCGCGCTATATAACCTGCTGAACAGCCACTTCGAGCTGCGCGGGGCGCTGTTCATCCCCGGGTGGATCCCCGACCTTGCCGCTCCCGAATCCGTGCTGGACTTCGGCTTCACGATTCCCCTCGTGAACTGGACCAGCCTGCGCCTGCTGCCCCTCATCATGTTGGGCACTCAGCTCCTGTCGAGCAAGTTCACGCAGCCCACGGGGGCCGGCCAGCAGCAGAGCGCCGGGCAGATGAAGCTCATGACGTACGCGCTGCCCATCGTGTTCCTCTTCATCCTCTACGATATGCCGTCGGGGCTCGTGCTCTACTGGACCATCCAGAACATTCTCTCCACCGCTCAGCAGCTGTACATCAACCATCGCAAGAAGGTGAAGGACGCGCAGGCAGGGGCGGCCGTGGCGGTGCAGAAGTGAGCGCCGGCAAGGAGATTCGCATGGTCGTGAAGGAGTTCGAGGGAAAGACCGAGAAGGAGGCCATCGACAGGGCCATCGAAGAGCTGGGACTCGACAGAAACGAAATCGACTTCGAGATCGTCGAGGCGAAGCGCCCCGGGATCCTCTTCCGGGGCGGGAAGGTCAAGATCCGCGTGCATATGAGCGAGGAATCGGTCGAGGTCGAGGATGGCGAGGAAGGCGGTGATGGCGCCAGGGGCGTTTCTGGCGGAGAAACTGTTTCTGGCGCCGCGAGGAGCGCCGACGGAGAGTCCGCGGCGCCCGACAGCGAGTTCGAGGCGAGGATCGTCGAGTACACCCGGGGGCTTCTCGAGATGATGGGCTTCGATGCGGATGTCGTCGTCAACCTCCGCGAGGACAGGCGCTTGGGACTCGACATCGAGGCCGAGGGGTCCGCGATCCTCATCGGCAAGCAGGGGAAGACCCTGGAAGCCCTTCAGTTCATCGTCAATCTCGCGGCGGGCAGGATGGGCGGGCAGTCGACGCGCATCGTGCTCGACACGCAGGACTATCGCAGCCGGCGCGAGAGGAGCCTCGTGCGCATGGCGAACCAGGTCGCCGAACAGGTGCGCAGGAACCGCGACTCGCAGCTGTTGGAGGCGCTCAACCCCTTCGAGCGCAGGCTCATTCACACTGCCCTGGCCCGGCACGGCGACATCGAGACCGTGAGCGAAGGTGAAGGGCTGTACAAGCGGATCCGCGTCATCTGGCGGGGGAGATAGGGTATGCCGATTTTTGAATACGCGTGCACGGCCTGCGGCGGCTCCTTCGAGCTGCTTGTGCGCTCTGACACGAGGGTCGCCTGCCCCTCGTGCGCGAGCGAAAAGGTGGTGAAGAAGCTCAGCCTCTTCGCCGCCCACACGCGGAAGGCGGAAGGAGCGGTGCCCGCGTGCCATACCGGCGCGGCGGGCTGCGACCTCGGCAGGTGTGGATCGGGCTTCTGCGGTGCCCAGTGAGAGGCTGAGCAGGAAAACCCGGACCGGCATCACGGTCTGGGACGAGGTGGACATCCCGCAGAGGCGCTGCGCGGTCTGGCGCTTCGCGCCCCGCAGCATCTGGGTCGAGCGCGTCGACAACGAATGGCACGCGCTGTCTCAGCCCAACGGAGGCCAAGGCGCCGAGGCAGCCTTCGTCGAGAGGACCCAGAAGCCGATCTCGTCGCATTGGCGGCACTACCTGCACACCGAGAACGCGCCCGTGCAGCCCGCTCCCGTTCTGCCCGACAGACCCGTGGTCGTGCGGCCCGACCGGTCGCTCACGCTTCTGCCGGGCGAGAATGCGCTGTTCTTCGTCCAGATCCCGGTGTGGTTCCGACTCTCGTGCGCGGGCAATCGGCGCACGCGCATCTTCGAGGAGCCGATCTCCATGCTCTCGCAGACGTGGTTCGGCGACCCGATCACCGGTGAGCTGTGCTATGGTCTCGCCACGCGCCTGCATCAGGGCTTGCAGTCGATCGAGCCCTCCGCATTCCTCGCCGTCTGCCCCCTGTTCATCACAAACGACTCCGAGACCGACCTCGCCTTCGAGAAGATCTGCCTGCACGTGGAGAATCTGAGCGTCTTCCGCAGCGCCCGGCGCCTGTGGGCCAACAGGCTGAACGTGATCTTCAAGGGGCCCGACCAGGCGACACAGATCGAGATCGTGCACGCCCCCCCCGACTTCGAGGATGGCCTCTCGCTCGCCGTCGGCGCCCGGCAGCCCGCCTCGGGGTGGAACATCAGGAAGACCTTCGGCGTGCTGAAGTACTTCGCGGATTTCTGAGAGGGAGGAGGTTGGGGTTGAGCATTTTCCAGCAGATCGCCGCCTGGTTCCGCGCTCTCTCCCCGGATGTCCTCACGAAGGGCCTGAAGGTCACCATCACGATTGTGCTCGGCCTCTTCGTCGTGCGCCTGCTCGCCGCGCTCACGCAGCGCTACATCATGAAGAAGTCCACGCCGCAGCGGCAGATGATCGTGCGCAAGGTCATCACGTACACGGGCTTCGTGCTGGTCCTCATGGCGGTGCTGGGCGAGCTGGGCGTGAAGCTCACCGCCCTTTTGGGCGCGGCGGGGATCGTCGGGATCGCCGTGGGCTTCGCCTCTCAGACCAGCGTGTCCAACATCATCAGCGGGTTGTTCCTCATCTCGGAGAAGCCTTTTGCCGTGGGGGACGTGATCCGCATCGGGGGCACCACGGGGATCATCCAGTCCATCGATCTGCTGTCGATCAAGATCCGCACCTTCGACAACCTCTTCGTACGCATCCCCAACGAGAAGATCCTGACCTCTGAGGTGACGAACATCACGCGGTTTCCCATCCGCCGCATGGACATCACCCTTCAGGTCGCCTACGGCCAGGACCTCGAGCGCGTGCACGCGTTGCTCGCCGAAATCGCCCGGGACAACTCGTGGAGTCTCGATGAGCCCGAACCGGTGATCGTGTTCTCGGATTTCAAGGAGGGCGGGGTCGAGGTGCTGTTCGGTCTGTGGTTCACGAAGGCGGATTTCCTCAACCTGAAGAACTCCATCATGAAAAGCGTCGCCTCGCGCTTCCAGGCCGAGGGCATCAGGTTCTCGAGCGCGCGGCGCATCCTCTCGATCGAGGGCGACGGAGAGGCATAGGGCAGCCTCACTGGCGGCTACAGCGGGTAGATATCGTCACGAAGACGCGCCAGGCTGACGGCGCGGATGCGCGGAGCCAGTTCGAACGTGCGATCGCCCGCGTGGATGACGTCGAGCTGAGCAAGGCGCAGGTCTTCCAGAGCGCTTCTCATCGAGGGCGTCACCCGGGGGGACGATGTCAGCTTGATCTCGAAGCCTCTTCTCTTACTGCCCCTTACCACCAGCAGGTCGAGTTCCGCCCCAGTGTGCGTGGCCCAGAAGAAGCATTCCTCTGGTTCGGCGCGCAGATGGGTTGCGATCTGCTCGATCACAAACCCCTCCCAAGAGGCGCCCGCCTTGGGGTGTCCCTCGACGTCGGTCTGCCGGGGAAGGTTGAGAAGCCCGTGCAAAAGGCCGCTGTCGATGATGTAGACCTTGGGGGCCTTGACCTGGCGCTTCTCGATGTTCGCATGCCAGGGCTGCAGTTGTCTGATCACCAGGGAGGAGGTGAGCAGATCAAGGTAGTGTCGCACGGTGGTGTCGGCCACCCCGAAGGACCGCGCGAACTCCGAGCTGTTCCAGGTCTGGCCGTGGTAGTGCCCCAGCATGGTCCAAAAGCGCCGCAGAGTGCTGGAGGAGATCCTGCTCCCTAATTGTGGAAGGTCGCGTTCGACAAACGTCCGGATGAACCCGCGCCGCCATTCCATACTGTCGCTGTCCGTACGCGCGAGGAATGAGCGTGGGAAGCCTCCGCGGCACCACAGCCTGGTCACCTCGTTGCCTCCCACATCTTCCAGGGCAAACCCTCCCAACCTGTGGTAGACGATGCGTCCCGCCAGGGTCTCGGATGACTGTCTCAACAGTCCGGGGGATGCGCTGCCCAGTACGAGAAAGCGGCAAGGCGTCTTCTGCCGATCTGCGAGCACCCGCAGTACGCGGAAGAGATCCGGACGCTGCTGAATCTCGTCAATGATGGCCAGCCCGCCCAATCCTTTCAGGGCGAGCATGGGGTCAGAAAGACGTGCGAGATCCTCATCATTCTCGAGGTCGAAGAGGGTGACGGAGCCCCGCCTCGGATTCGCAAACATCCGCGCAAGAGTGGATTTTCCCACCTGGCGTGCGCCGAGGATGCCCACGATGACGTGCCGGCGGAGCAAGCCAGCAAGCACTTCCATCTCGCCGTGGCGAGGTTTCACATCGATACCCTACCATGAAAAATCGGCGATAGCAACCGATATTTCAATAGAGCCCAGCCAGCCGTTGATATTCACTGGCTCCGTACGGGAATCTTGTCCGAGATGCTCTTCTTCTCCTCATCCCAGTCGCTCATCATGCCCGTCATGATGGCATGCGGCGCGACTGCGTTTATGGTGACTCCAAATGGGCCGAGTCGGCGGGCGACGGAACGGGCGAGGGAGATCACGGCCCCCTTGAGGCACCGTACACGAAGAACGTCGTGTTGTCACCAATCTTGCCGGTGATGGAGGACGCATTCACGACCTTTTCGCATCGCTGCTTCTTCATGATCGGGGTGACAGCGCGGATGGCAGAGAGGACTCCCTTGACATTGATGTCGAGGGTTCGATCGATGATATCGTCGGTCGTCTCCTCGATCGTGCCTGCAAGGAGCAGCCGGCATTGTTGATCAGGATATCCACCCTGCCAAACCGATCCATCGCTTTCTTGATCATCGCATCCACTTGCGCTCGGGAGGCGACATCACACATGATGACGTCACACTGCGCGCCGGTCGCCTCCATCTCCTTTCGCAACAGCTCGAGACCCTGCGGATCGATGTCCGATCCGACGACCCGCGCACCCTCCCGGGCGACATCGAGACTGACCTCCCTGCCCATCCCCTTGGCGGCGCCGGTGACTATCGCAACCCGGCCTTCGAACCGCCTGCCGCTCTTCTCCATGTCCGCGGCAATGGCTTGAAAAGCGCATGCCCGTGCACTATTCTGCCGATTGCCCGCGGGGGCGAACGGCAGGGCGGGCTTCTGCTCGGGAGGGAGCGGCATGTTCACGTTTGGGGTGGATTCGTTCATCTGGGCTGAGGTTTTCTCGGAGCGAGATCTTTGGATCATCCCAAAGTCCAGGGCGCTGGGATTCGAGACGCTGGATATCGCAATCGCTCATCCTGAGACTTTTCCAACGGAGAAGGTTCGAAGAGCGGTGACGGAAGCTGGCAGACGAGTCGTCACCACCACGACCCTCAACAAGGAAACAAACCTCATCTCGCCGGACCCAGTTGTCAGGGCGAGGGGCGTGAGTTCGCTCAAGACCCTGGTGGATATCAACTACGAGTTGGGCTCCACCATCCTCGGCGGGGTCAACTACGCGGGATGGGGATGCATCACGGGAAAGCCTAGAAGGGACGTCGGCACCGGCAATACGAAGGTGCATCTGGATTGTTTCCACATGACGCATGAGGAGAGCAGCTTCCGGGGCGCGGTTGAAACCTGCGGGGCTGACTACCTGGGCAGTGTGCATGTCTGCGAGAGCAACAAGGGCATCCCCGAGGTGGAAAAGGATGGCTGACCGGGACAAGAACATTGCGGGCAAGAGCATCGCGATCGGAGCTGATGAGGCCGGCTTCCGCTTGAAGGAGGAACTCACGAAGTTTCTTCTGGCAAAGGGACGGCAAGTGGAGGATTACGGGGCCGCTGATGAGAAGCCCTCCATGTACCCGGAGATTGCGATGGCCGTGGCCGAGGCGATCGCAGCGGGAAGGCATGAGCGGGGGATTCTCATTTGCGGGACGGGGCTGGGGATGGCGATCATGGCCAACAAGGTGCCCGGCATTCGAGCGGCCACCTGCCATGATGCCTACTCCGCCGAACGGGCCCGCAAGAGCAACGATGCGCAGATCCTCACGATGGGGGCGCGCGTGATCGGAGTAGAGCTCGCAAAGCTCATTGTCGAGACGTGGTTGCGCTCGGAGTTCGAGGGCGGCGGCTCGACCGCGAAGGTCGAACAGATCAAGCGGTACGAGAAGGAAATCCTGCGGAGGGGGAGGGGCGATGCAGCGAATCGTGAATGATCCGACCCTCGTCGTGGAGGAGATGCTTCGAGGGTTCATCAAGGCCCACCCCGCGCGCATTCGCGAGACCGCAAATCCGCGCGTGCTGCGGTATGCGGAAGCGCCGATCAAGGGAAAGGTGGGGATTGTGACGGGCGGAGGCTCGGGCCACAAGCCCGCTTTCATTGGCTATATCGGGAAGAACATGGTGGATGCCATCGCGGTGGGTGAGATCTTCTCTTCTCCGACCGCGCGGGCGTTCGCCGACGCGTTCAATGCGGCCAATGGAGGCAAGGGAGTCGCCTGCCTCTACGGGAACTACGCCGGCGACAACATGAACGTGAAAATGGCCATCAAGCTCGCGCGGGACGAGGGGATCGAGGTGAAAACCGTCGTTGCCAACGACGACGTTGCCTCCGCTCCCCGAGGGGATGAGGGCAAGCGCCGAGGGGTGGCCGGTGAGGTGTTCATGTGGAAGATCGGCGGGGCAAAGGCCGCCCTCGGCGGGAGCCTGGACGAGGTGATCGCAGCCGCGGGAACCGCCATCCGAAACACCCGCAGCGTGGGGATCGGGCTGACGCCCTGCACGATTCCCGCGGTCGGCAAGCCCAACTTCACCATCGAGCCCGGGAAAATGGAGATCGGCATCGGCCATCACGGAGAGCCGGGCATCAGGGTGGAAGGCCTCAGTCCGGCGCGCGAGATGGCGCGCATGATGGTCGATAGTATCCTGCCGGACCTCCCATTCGCTTCGGGAGACGAGGTCGCTGTCCTGGTCTCCGGCTTGGGAGCAACCCCTGTCATGGAGCTCTACATTCTCTATGGAACCGTGGCGGAGCTGCTCGAGGCAGCGGGGATCAGAATCTACCGTCCCTACGTCGGCAACTACTTCACGTCTCTTGAGATGATGGGCGTCACCCTCACTGTGATGAAGCTGGATGAGGAGCTCAAGGAGCTTCTGGACCTCGAGGCGGATTCCATGGGACTTCAGCAGTTCGGCCCGACTGCGAGGGAGTTGAGCAGGTGAGGCAGGGCGGAGAAAGTTTTCTCGATCGCGACGGCGGGCCCGTTCTTCAGCTGATGATCCAGTCCATCCATCAGAACGCGAGGAGCTTGAGCGAGATCGACGGCGCAGCAGGCGATGGCGACCACGGAATCAACATGGACAAGGGTGTGCTGAAGTGCGCGGAGCGTCTTCAAGGGAACCCCGCGGGATTTGTCGAGGGCCTCCTGACCTTGGGGGATGTTCTTCTTACCGAGATCGGCGGATCGATCGGTCCTCTGTACGGGACGTTCTTTCATGAGATGGCCGAGGCCGGGAAAGGCGAATCGAGGATCGACTCGTCAGTCCTCGGCAGGATGCTCGACCGGGCGACTGCCGCGGTCGATGATCTCAGCGGCGCGAAGCTCGGCGACAAGACCATGATGGATGCGCTCATACCCGCGGTGACCGCGTACGGGCAGGCGGCCGCCTCCGGCGCGGGCCTTTGTGCGGCGCTCCGGGCGATGAGCGATGCGGCAGACCAGGGGAAGGAATCGACCCGAAACATGGCGGCGAAAGTCGGGCGATCCAGCCGTCTCGGCGAACGTTCGCGCGGCGTCCTCGATGCGGGCGCGTCCTCTTGCGCGTTGCTGCTCGCCTCCATGGCGGAGGGCATCAAGGCTATTGTATCGAAGGCATCGTAACCCCCGCCAGCAGCCCCTTGACGCGTTCGGCGATTGCCAGGCAGGAAGTGAGACCGGGGGACTCGATGCCCACAAGGTCGATCAGTCCCGGCAGCCCCCGATCGCTTTCCTCGCGGATCACGAAATCCCGAAACGGCTCCCCTGTTCCGTACAGTTTCGGACGTATCCCCGCGGTGTCCGGCGAGAGATCGTCAAGCCTCAGAAACGGAAGCAAACGGCTGGCATTCTCGTGGAACTCCTTCTGGTGCGAGGGGTCCACGCTGTACTCCAAGGCATCGACGTAGAACGAGTTGGGCCCTATTCGAAGGCTGCCGTCCAAGGCGAGCGCCGCATGCGCGCCGAGGTGGACCGGGGAGGGCACCGGATACACGAGGCGGTTGATTCTCCCTCGATGTCTGTTCGAAACTCGGAAGTATTCCCCCTTGCAGGGATGGATCCGATACCCCGCATCGCCGCAGTCGATGCCCGCCATCGACGCGATACCCTCGGCATGCAACCCCGCTGAGTTGACCACACGCTCGGCCTGCATCTGGAACAGCTCACCGGTCGCGTCGCGGATGTCGACCTCGAATCCAATACCGCCCTTTTGCACAGCCACCGCCGTGCAACCATAGGCCACGGTGGCCCCCTTCGTTCTGGCGGAGCGCTCGAGGCAGCTCATGAGTTGGTGACTGTCCACGATCCCGCTCTCGGGGCTGAACAGCCCAAGGATGCCGGACACGTCGGGTTCCAGCTCCTGCATCTCCCTCCGACTGATGAGGCGAAGGCCGCGCACACCGTTAATCTGACCCTGCCGGAGAACCCCGTGGACGGAAGCGCACTCTTCTTCGCTGGTGGCAACCATGATCTTGCCTGTCTTGCGATAGGGTATGCCCCTGCTCTCGCACAGCTCGTAGAGGAGGGGATTTCCCCGCACGCACAGCGTGGTCTTCAGCAGGGTCTCCTCGTAGTACATGCCGCAGTGGATGACTTCGCTGTTTCGAGATGAGGTCTCGCGACCAAAGCCGTCGTGCTGCTCGATGAGGAGCGTCTCACTTTGCCGGCTCGCGATGCGCTCGGCGACGGCGAGTCCCACGACGCCGGCGCCGATGATGAGCACGTCCACGGTTTCCATCTTGTCGCGATCATCCCTCCGGGAAGAGCACCCCGATGAGCCTGCGGACGGTGAAATGCGCGCGGAGGTAGTGACCGTTTCTCGCTACCTCCGCCTGGTCGCTCGCCGGGAGCCCCAGCGCGCGCACCTCGGTCGGGCCTCCGACGGTTGCCAGAAGCTCCGTGACCCGGGCGGGGCTGGGCACGTGGGCGGCGATATCCTGGATCTCGGCCCAGTGGTCCTGAATACTCGTTTTCAACCTCCCGAAATCAGCCTCGCCCATGCTCAGGTACGGCTCTTGGGTTGCGACAACCTCTTCAGCCCGGTCTCCAAATGCGGCTCGAATGCGCCGCAGCTCCTCGTCGCGCGACGGCAGCCGGGAGCGTCCAAGAAGATCCGCCGCCCGATCTCGTGACAGCTGCCTGATCCTTTCGTAGTATCCGGCCGCGAGAATTGTGGCGACCCCGACTTTCGCGCCATGGAGGATCGCCGGTTTGCCTCTCTGCAGCAGCGCCATTTCCCAGTAGTGGGAGTAGTGGTGCTCTATGCCCGAGGCGGGCAGCGAGCTGCCGAAATCCAGCATGCAGAAACCCGACTCGATCAGCGCCTCCATCAAGATGCGCACCCCTTGCGGCGTGGCTGCCGCGATCAGCTCAGCGTTGTCCATGCAGCTCTGCACGGCTCGCAGCGACCGTTTCGCAATCTCATCATCGTAGGAGCCCCCGCGCAACAGGCTGCCTAGCCGCCAGTCCGCAACCGATGTGCACTTGCCCAGCATGTCGCCAAAGCCGGCCGCGATCATGAGCGGCGGCGCCGAAGCCAGCGTGGGCAGGTCAGCGAAGATGGCGAGGGGCGCCTGGGCCAGGGCGGTCACCTTGACCCCCTCGACGATCAGCGGGGCGCCCATCGAGGTGAATCCATCGACCGACGGCGCTGTCGGCACAGAAATGAAGGAGCCTCCTGTTCTGTGACTGACGAACCGCGTGATGTCCGTGATGGTCCCCGAGCCGACCGCGAGGAATGTCCTATCGGTTCTGTCGCAGGCGAGCATCACGCGCAGGATGTGCCGGGCATCGGCCATCACCTCCTCGTCCGCCATCACGACGGGCTTCACATCGCAGCCTTGGTCGCGAAGCGATGCCTCCACTCTCGCGCCGAGAACGCGGTAGGTGTTGGCGTCCGCCACCAGGAGCAGCCGCCGCCTGCCCGTCTCCGCGCAGAACCGCAGCAAGTGGGGGACGGCATCGTCGCCGATCCAGACCTGCGGTCTACCTCTTTCCATCGTCCGCCCCTCCACCGGCACGTGCTCTGCCGCTCATTTCGTGCATCAGGCCCTTGAGCCGCGGATAGGTCTCTCGATACTGAGGATCGATCCTGCCGACACTTGTCCCCCCTCCACGAGGTTCAAGCCGGGGAGCAGGGCGTCGGGAAAGCTGCCGAAGATGCCCGGCGCATGAAACGCGTCGCGGGAGAAGCCGAGGACGACATTCGAGGATCCCAGGACCAGGCCTATGTCTCCCGGCGCGGTGACCCCCATGCCAAGGAGCCCGATAAAGGCGTCGCCCCCGCCCATGATCACGGGGATGCCGGCCGGCAGGGCTGTAGCGCAGCGCCTCATCGCTGCACTCTCAGCGGCCGGCCCTCGACGGTCATGGGGAGAACAGTGCACGTCGTCGCATCGGCGCTGATGCCCGCGATCTGCGCGGGCTCGACGCCGACGAGGCACTCCCGCACGGCCCCTACCAGGGCGCTCCACCAGTCGGCCGGATCCTGCTCGGCCCAACCCGGTCGCGGAAAGTGCGTGGGATAACCCTTGAGGCCGATCGAAACCTGGTGTCCGTCCCTGTCGAAGACGCCCGCCTTCACCGCCGCGGCGCCGGCGTCGATGCCTAGAAAGAAAGGAGGTGTGGGACGAGTGTCTTTCCGCATGCGGCCAGCGACTCCGCGGGATGCTACTATTTGCCGCATGGTTCGGCAAGGGATCCGTGCTCCCCCTGCTGGCTGGCGTCTCGATCGGCAATGGCGACTCCGAGCACGCCCTGCAGCACCTCAGCGCGGGCGCTCTTTCACGTACCTCACCGCATTGGCGAGCATGCGCTCGATGGGGTGCTGAGGGGCATAGCCCAGGACACGCCTGGCCCGCTCTGTGGAAAGCTCATAGGGTTCGATGCCCTTGACCATGGCGCTCCCCCAGGGCACGCCGAGGTCCGCGGCCAGTTTCTCGATCAGCTCCCGGTAGCGGAAATTCGAGGGTCCTGCCAGATTATACACACCCTTCAGGCCGGCGGCGTGATTGACCACTCCGAGCACGATGCCTTCCGCGATGTCCTCGGGATCGGACACATGATCCACCCCCGAGCTGCCGTCGGGCATCAGGGGAGCGAAAACGCCCCTGCCGCCGGACAGGATCGAAGCCAGGCGCGCGCGGTCCTCCGTGCTCAGGCCGGCTTCCCAGAAGTCGTACTGGAAGATGCGCAGGATCTCGTCCACGTCCAGGCACCAGCAGATGCGAACGATGAGCCAGGGCAGGTTGGAGAGCTTGCCGTACTGCCGGCACATCTCCTCGCAGACGATCTTGGCGATGGCATAGAACCGGGAGGGCTGAAGCTCCGTGTCCTCCGTAATCGGAGCGTCGAACTTCCGCGGGCCAGTTGCGTAGGTCGCGTCAGTCGAGGCGTACAAGAAGCACTTCAGATTGTTCGCGGCGCAGGAAGCCTCCAGCATGTTGTACGTGCCGCGCACGACGCTCTCGAAGAGCTGGTTGTTTTCCTTTTCGTACAATGCGGGAGGGAACATGTCCCAGGCGGCGGCCAGGTGAACGACGAAGGAGCAGCCGGGCACCAGGCGCTTGAGCCCCTCCTGGTCCAGGATGTCCCCTTGCACGAGCTCGAGGTCGGGGTGCGCAGGACCCTGCGGCCGGCCGCGGTGCACGAGCGAGCGCACCGCGTACCCCCTCTCCAGAAGCTTCCGCTCCACGCGCCGTCCGATCCGCCCCGACCCACCGGTCAGGAACACTCTCTCCCTTGTCATACCGCCACCTTGATCACGAGCTTTCGCACCCGCGAAGGGCTCCCCCGTAGGCAGCCCGGCTTGTGCGCATCCTGGGGAAAAAGGACGGTGAACCACCCCGGCTCAAGCGGGACCGCTATGCTCGGCAGCCCTTCGTAGAAGGCGATGTCATCGGCCTTCGAGTACTCTCCCTGCGGGTTCATCGCATCGAGCGGCGCCCAGTACAGCGTCTCGCCGCCGCGCAGCACGACCTGGATGTCGATGTACCGTCGGTGCGCCTCAAAGCCCCTGGCAGCCGGGGCTTCGGTCGTATAGGAGGAGAGGCTCGTGTAGAGATCGGCGCCTGCCAGCTCGTGTCGCCCGTCCGCAGGAGGCTGAGCGACCAGGCGCTCCATCTCTTCCAGGCCCCGGTCCAGCAGCGGGGAGAGACCCCTGTAGCGGCCCGCGTTCGCCAGCATGTCGACGATCATGGCAGAAGCCTCATCAGCGCTGCCCTGCCTTCCGCGCTCAGGCGCTTCAGAGGCGCGCGCACATCCCCGACCGGCACGCCGCGAAGGGCGAGCAAGGCCTTGAAGCTGGAAAGCTCGCAGCTCGAGTCGCGCGCGGCGATGAAGTCATCAATCTCGCGCTGCTTCTCCGCGGCCTGCGGGTATCGGCTGTCACGGAACAGCGCGTACAGGGCAGCCAGCAGTTCGGGTCGGGCCGAGGCATTGCCCGACACGAGGCCGTCGGCGCCTTCAAACAGAGCGGGAAGAGCAAGGCTGTCGTTCCCGTTGAACAGGCTGAAGCCCGACCCCATCGTGCGCCTGTATTCGCGAAAGCGATTGAGGCTGTCCCCGCTGTACTTCAAGCCGATCACGTTGTCCGCATGTTTCGCCACGCGTAGAAGCAACGCGGGGGAAAGATCGTTTCCCGCCAACTCGGGGATGTTGTAGAGGAACACGGGGAAACCGGCGACCGCGCCGGCCACGGTCGTGAAATGATCGAACAGCGCGGCATCGTCCAGTGGGAAAAACGGTGGGCTGATCAGGCTCACCGCGTCCGCGCCGGCTTCGCGCGCTCCCGTCGCCAGGCGAACGGCCTGCTCTGTTGCATGCGCACCGGCATGCACGATCACGGGAACGCGGTTGCGCGCCTGCTGCGCGAGGATCCTGGCACCGTCGGCGCGCTCGGCTTCGGTGAGCAGCGTCCATTCTCCGGTGGTGCCGAATGCGAACAGCCCGCTGATGCCGCTATTGATCAGGAAATCGCAGTAGGCGCGCAGGCGCGCCTCGGACACCGTCGCCCCGTCGTCAGTGAACGGGGTGACCATGGCGGCGAAGGGCCCGCGGAACAACGGCGTGTGCGCCATGCGCGTGCCCTCAGCCGCGCTGCCGGGCCAGGGCCCGGGCCTGCTCGAGGTCCTCGGGCGTGTCCACGCTCAGAGGGATGTAGTCCTGGCGGGTCTCCACTACCCGCAGCCTGTAGCCGTGCTCCAGCACGCGAAGCTGCTCCAGGGACTCGAGCTTCTCCAGGGGAGTCTGCCGAAGGCCGGCGTACGTCAGGAGAAAATCTTTGCGGTAGGCGTACATGCCGATGTGCTCGAAAGCCCGGTGGCCCTCGCTCTTGCGCGGATACGGGACGAGGGAACGCGAGAAGTAGAGCGCGTTTCCCGCCAGGTCGATGACAACCTTGACTACGTTGGGGTTCGAGTGATCCGCAGCATCCGTGATCGCGTGCATGGAGGTGCACATCGGCAGCTCGGGATCGTCCAGAAGGGGCTGCACGACCTCGTCGATCATCCCCGAATGCACGAACGGCTCGTCGCCCTGGATGTTGACCACGACCTCCACGTCCAGGCCGCGGACCACTTCGGCCACCCGGTCGGTGCCGGTATTGTGGTCCCGGGAAGTGAGCACCGCCCGGCCGCCGAAGCCGGCCACGGCCGCCATGATCCGCTCGTCGTCGGTGGCCACGATCAGCTGTTCCAGGGTCTTTGACCGGGCTGCGTTCTCGTACACGTGCTGGATCATGGGTTTGCCCATGATGTCCACCAGAGGCTTGCCCGGCAGACGTGTCGATGCGTAGCGTGCGGGGATGACGCCGACGACTCTCATGCCGATCTCTCCTTCAACCGGGCGATCATCCGCTGCCTGTCCAGCACGCCTACGTTCTCGACGATCCACTCCCGCATCTGCCTCCCCGCGGGCGACTCCTGGGGGTAGGAGAGAAACTCCAGGCCAACACCGAGCTCCCCGGCGGCGCGCCAGGCCAGCACGGGCCAGACCACGCCGAGGTCGGCGACGATCGGAATGGAGCTCTCCAGGCGCGCGAAGCCGGACATCTCCATGCGGAAGGGCACCTTGAATGTCTTTGTCTTGGGCAGGCCCTTGTCGATCGACTGCTGCACCTTGCCGCCGCTCCTCTCGATCTGCCAGACCTTCTCGAGGTTCGGGTCCAGGTCGATGCGGACCAGGGTCTTGCCCTGCAGGCTGTAGGTCCGTCCCCCCTCCCAGCTCGCCCAGATGCCGTGACCCGTGTAGGTCTCAAGCGGCCCGTCGTGGATCTCCTGCGTCAGGGCGACTCCGCTCTCGATGATCACCTCGGCTTCGGCGAGCATCCGCGCCATCTGCGCCGAGCGCTGCGCGAGCGGGATGGAGTCGCCGATCGCCATCCCCACCGCGCCGCCGCCCACCAGCTGGGGCACGGACACCAGCGCCGGCGCGCCGGCTGCAGCCGCGGCGCCGATCATCGTGCGCGGGTCAGCGCCCAGGCCGGCAACCCGCTCGAACGGCAGGCCGTGCTGCCGGGCCAGGGCCTCCACCTCACGAGCCAGCCGTTCGGTGCGCAGGCCCATGGGATAGCCCATGTTGCCGGCCGCCTTGATGATGACCTCCCCGGGCGCCTCCCGAACTCGGCGGAGCAGGTCCTCGTCCAGAGCCATTTCCTGCCTGACGATGCGCTCGGCCTCGGGGCTCATCAGCGTGTGCTCGAAAAGGCCGCCCTTGGGAAGGAGCTCCTCGCGCAGGCCCAGCTTCCGCCCGTCCACCCTGTGCACCTTGTCCAGGCCGCCCGCCATCTCGTGCGCCACCACGGCCGAGCTCGTGCTGATCCCC
>CAYGXO010000064.1:0-7273 GCA_964353885.1 uncultured Spirochaetaceae bacterium | reverse complement strand
AGCAGACCGTCGACCAGGGCGACACGCTGGCCGTGGCCGCCGCGATGCGCATCCTCGGGGCGAGCCACGTGGAGACGCTGGACACGAAGGGAACCGACGGCTCGAACGTCCACCTCGGCGGCCCCGAGACGATCACCGGTTACTTCGGCGGGATTGGCGAGCCCAACGACTATCCTCTGAAGTGGATCGAGGAGTACCTGGGCTATTACACGCGCTACGGGATCCGCCAGGTCCTGAACATCAATCCCGGCACCGTGCTTGCCGCGTACCTGCTGTACAAGATCGGCGTCGACTGCGAGTTCAAGATCTCGGTGTTCATGGGCAACGACAATCCCTACTCCGTGCTCTGGACGCTGCTCACTGCGCGTCTGTTCTCGCGCGCCGACGGTTCCTCCAGCCTGATCGGATTCAACTTCTCCAACTCCGTGAACAACGAAACGATCCGGGAATGCGACCGCATCCGCGCCGCTCTGGGCCTCGCCGACGCGGTGCGCTTCGAGCACCACATCACCGAGACCTACAAGTCCATCGTGCGCCAGCCCTACCTTCGCCGTGATGAGCTTGTGGAGCTGGCTCGAACCGTGGCGAACATCTCGGCCAAGCACGAGGGCGGGGACCCTGATGTGGAAGCCTCCCGCGCGCACCCGAGCGACGTCCTGGACTATTTCCTTTCAAAGGAAGAAATCGAGGCCAGAGGCCTCATGGAGGCTTTGCAGCTCAACTACCTGGACAAGCATGAAGCCCTGAACCGCACCGCCGCGGCGCTGGTGCGCGCGGGCATCGCCGTGGTGGCCGCGCCCCTCCTGCACGGAGGAGCGACCAAGCCGGGCGCGGCCTAGTCCGGCGGCTGCCGGCGCAGCATCAAGCGAAACAGCAGAAGGGACAGCTCGAAAATCAGCCACAGCGGGATGAACACGATGATCATCGAGGCCGGGTCAGGCGGCGTGATTACCGCGGCGATGAAGAGGAAGATGGGGATGAGGTACCTGCGCGCTTTGTTCACCCCGGCGAGCCGAATGACCCCCAGCTTCAGAAGCAGGAAGGTCACAACGGGGATCAGCACGATCACCATGGCCGAGCCCGCGAGCATGAGGTAGAAGGTGATGAACGTCGAGATGGACAGGCGCATTTCGATGGAGGGCGAGGCGAAGGCATCGAGGAACAGCGACAGGATCGTGGGCGAGAAGGTGTACAGGAGCCACCCCGCCCCGATCACAAGCAGGGTGAAGGTGAGCGTCACACCGAGGAAGAGGCGCTTCTCCCCGCGGTGCAGGCCCGGGGCCACGAAACGGACGATCTGGATCACCAGGAAGGGGACCGAGGCGAAGACGGCCGACCAGGCCGAAACGCGCAGCCTGCTGAAAAAGGGTTCGAACACCGAAAGGTAGTACGGCGTGCGCTTCGACAGGGACACGAGCGCCTCGATGATCTCGCGTGAGAGGAAGAAGTAGCAGGCCAGGAACGCGAGCGCGGCGAAGAGGAGCACCCAGAGGACCTTCTTCCTCAGATCCTCCAGGTGTTCCCAGAACGAGTACCCGTCAACCTTCCTTTCCATCGTCTCCACCACCGGCGGGCGGCTTTCCGTTCTTCTCATTCTCCGCGTCCCTGCCCTCCAGCGCCCTGCGGAATTCGCGGATGCCCTTGCCGATTCCCCGCGCGATATCCGGGAGCCGTTTCGCCCCGAACAGCAGAAATACGACGACGAGTATGATGATGAGCTCGAGCTGGCCGATCATTGGCGTGCGCCTCCTTTGCGCCTACCCCACGAGGCTCTCTTTTTTCAGCCCGAAGAATCTGTTCAGGACGAAGAGAGCCAGGCCCGTCACGGCGAGAAGGATCGTCGACATGGCGGAAGCGGGGCCGAAGTATCCGTCCATCACCGAGAGGTAGATTCGGATGGGCATGGTCATGGTCTTTCCCACGTAGAGGAGGATGGAGGAGGAGACCTCGTTGATCGCGGTCACCCAGCTCATGATGGCCCCCGAGAGGATGCCGGGGAGCATGAGGGGGAGGGTGACCTTTCTGAAGGTGCGGCCTGGGGCCGCGCCGAGGTTGATGCCCGCTTCTTCGAGGGCCGGATCGATCTGCTTGAGGATCGACGCACCCGAGCGAACCGAGTAGGGGAGCCTGCGGATGAAGTAGGCCAGCACGATGATGAGCCCCGTGCCCAACAGGTACAGGGGCTTGCGGTTGAACGCGACGATGAACCCGATGCCGAGGACGGTCCCGGGAATGATGTAGGGAATCATGAGAAGCGGGTCGAGGACCCTGGCAGGCACGCTCCGGCGCCGCGCGAGGACGAAGCCCAGCAGCGTCCCGACGATCACGATGAGCACGACGGAAGAAGCCGAGAAGATGAGCGAGTTCGTAATCGTCTTGGGCACCTCGAAAAAGACCTTTTGGTAGCTTTCGATGCCGAAGCCGGGGTGAAAGACCGGGCCGCTGGTCTTCCTGAACGAGAACAGGACGACGATCGCGAGGGGCACGGTGCTGAGCGCCACGATGAGCCAGCTCACGAGGTGCGCGCCAGCGGATTTCCAACCCTTCAGTCTCTTCACAAGAGGGCGATTGATCAGCGAGCTGGAGTATTTCCGCCTGCCCGCGGCGTAGCGCTGGAGGAAGATGACCAGGGAAGCGAAGACGATGAGGAGGATGCTGACCACCGAGGCGAGGCCGGGCCGCTCTCCGATCTCGCTCGTGAACAGGTTGTACGCGAGGGTCGGCAGCACCCGGTAGTTGCCGCCGATGAGCATCGGCGTGTCGAAGTTGGACAGGCACATCATGAAGGAGATCAGCGCCCCCGCGGTCACGGACGGGAAGACGAGCGGAAGGGTGACCCGGAAGAACTTTCGAAAACCCGTGGCGCCGAGGTTTTCCGCGGCTTCCTCGAGCGAACGGTCCACTGTCGTGAGCGCTCCTGAAGCAAGGAGAAAAACGTAGGGGTAGTAGTGGAGAGAATAGACCAGGATGATGCCGATGGGCCCATAGATTGGCGGAAGCTGGATGCCGATGCCGATGAGGGCCGTGCGGAGGAAGCCGTTCCTGCCCAGGAGCATGATCCAGGAGTATGCCCCAATGAACGGGGGCGAGAGGAGGGCGAGCACCGCCAGAGTCGACAGGAAGGACTTGCCGAAGATTCGGTAGCGCGTGGTGAAAAAGGCAAGGGGGACCCCGAGAACGAGCGCGCCAAGGGTCCCGCCGACCGAGACGACCAGGGTATTGAGGAAAGAAACCGTGTAGTACGGGCTTCCGAAGAACTCCGCGAAGTTCGACAGAGACAGGATTCCCGTCTCCTTGTCGATGACGGCAAACTTGAAGATGTTGAAGAGCGGGTAGACGAGGAAGAAAGCGACGATCGCGTAGCCGATGATCGTGACAAGCGTCCAGACGTTGATGCGCTCGCCCCGGCTCATGCCCGTTCTCCCGTCTTGGGGTCGAAGGCGATGATCGCCTCGGCAGGAATAATGACCTTCACCCGGGCGCCCGGCCTCAGGATGTCCGACGGAGCGGGCTTGTGGCGTTCCACGGCGAGGGAGACCCCGTCGCCGCAGGAGACTGTGTAGGTGACGAGCGAACCGGTGAAGGTGCTCTTCTGCACGGTGCCGGGCAGGGTGGCCGCGGTAGCAGCGTCTGCCGCGTCGCTCCCCTCGGGGGCAAGGGACAGCTCCTCGGGGCGAACGGCGAGCTGTACGCCGCCCCTGCCGAGGACCTCTCCATCGATAAAGTTGGTGTTCCCCACAAAGGCTGCCACGAAGGTGTTCCGGGGGTTCTTGTAGATCTCCCACGGCTTGCCGATCTGGTGCACGATGCCCGCCTTCATTACCGCGATCCGGTCGGAGATGACGAGCGCCTCTTCCTGATCGTGGGTGACGTAGACCGTGGTGGTTCCCAGCTGGCGCTGGATGTCGCGGATCTCGGCGCGCATCTCGATGCGGAGCTTCGCGTCGAGGTTCGACAGCGGCTCATCCATGAGCAGAACCCGAGGCTCGATCACCATGGCACGGGCCAGGCCCACCCTTTGCTGCTGGCCGCCGGAAAGCTGGTCGGGTGTGCGCTTCTCGTAGCCTGAAAGCCTCGCCATTGCGAGCGCCCGGGCGACCTTCTCGCGGGCCGCTTCGCCCCGGATGCCGCGGTTTGCCAGGCCGAACGCCACATTCTGGAAGACGGTCATGTGCGGGAAGACTGCATAGTTCTGGAACACCATGCCGGTGTCGCGCCGGTGCGGCGGAACGCTGTCGATGCACTGGTCGCCCAGGTGCACGTGTCCGGCATCCTGCTGATAGAACCCGGCGATCGTTCGAAGCAGCGTCGTCTTGCCGCAGCCGCTGGGGCCGAGCAGGGTGAAGAACTCTCCCGGCTCGACGGTAAGGCTCACATCCTCCAGTGCCTTCACGCCCGGGAAGCTCTTCGAGATGTTTTCCAGCCTGATCGATGTCATGAGGACCCCCGTGCGCGGTCAAAAAAAAGGAGGTGTGCCGCGGGCGCACACCTCCCACTGCGGCTGACTAAAGCCCGAGGCGCATCCTCAGGCGGTTGAACTCCTTCAAGTAGGCGTTCTTGTACCCCGCAGCGATCACGAAGTCGTAGGGGATGGTCTTGATCTTCGACAGCGCCGGCAGCCCAGGAGGGCTTGAGCCGTCGATGCGCACGGGCCTGCGGAACATCTGGCTCACCAGGTAGTCCTGTGTCGGCTTCGAGAGGCACCAGTCGATGAAGACCTTGCCAGCGGCGGCGTGCGGGGCGCCCTTGACCAGCGCGATGCCGTCGGGCGCCGCGATCGCCCCTTCCACGGGGTAGACGATCTTGACCGGGCCCCCGCCCTGAACGAAGCGGAACGCGTTGTCCTCGAGGGTGATCCCGATCGGCGCCTCCCCGTCGTTCACGAACTTGGGGACCGCGCCCGAGGAGGTGGCGATGAAGAAGTTCGCGACGATGGGCGTGTACATATCCCACCCCTTGTCCTTGAAGGCGAGGAACACATTGTTCATCTGCATGTAGGCCGAGCCGGACTTGTCGGGCGTGGCCGAGCAGACCTTGCCTTTCCACTTCGGGTCCCCGAGGTCCGCCCACCCCTTCGGCGTCTCGGCGGGGGTGAGGAGATTCGTGTTCACGATGAACACGTTCATGATTCCCGTGTACGGAAGCCAGTTGGTGCCGACCTTGAAAACAGGGGCGATCTTGCTCCACTCCTTGGGGATGTACTTTTCCAGGAGCGCCGAGTCGGCTTCGAGCTGCTCGCCGCCGATGCTCCAGATCACGTCGCACTGCGGATTGTCGGCCTCCGCCTTCACGCGCTTGATGACATCGCCCGATGCGAGCTTTACGAACTCGAGGTCGTAGCCGGTTTCAGCTTTGAACCGTGGCACCATGCCGGCGATGATGTTGTCCTCGTGCGCCGTGTAGGCCACCACTCTCTTGGCCTGAGCGCCGGCCATCGCGAGAGAGAACAGGAGGAAGACCGCGAGGATCACAACGAGCTTCTTCATACTCAATCTCCTTTCGTACCTAGATTGTGCCATTATACCCCGCTGTCAAGTATCTGTAAGCAAGTATCTGTATGACGAAAAAAAAGATCTCAGATAATCCATTTATTCGTTGAACGGCAGAACGTTTTGGAGAGCTGAGTGCAGCCCCGCCTTTGCCCCCAATCTGAACCATCACTGCGTTGCCAGGCAGATGCGCACGAGCAGCAGCGTGGCCGCGGGGACGCCGAGGGAAACCTGAGGTTGCGCCGCGCGATTCCCGGGCCTATACTCGGGAAGGAGGCCGCCGCATGGCAGAAAGAATCGGAGACTACTTGGTGAGGACAGGCAAGCTCTCGCAGGCCCAGGCGGAGCAGGTGATCCGCGCCCAGAAAGCGGGCGACGGGCGGACCTTCGGCGAAATCGCGGTCGGGCTTGGCCTGGTCGACAAGGCAGCGGTCGACTCGTTCCTCGCTGTCCAGGGAAAATAGCGTTCCACGGGAAACGTGTCGGTTTTTTTGATGCGCGACGAGCCTGCGGTTGCGCGTCTTCAGGTAGAGGATAGGTATGACACGAAACCGCCGATATGCCGAGGAGGGATGCTCTCACCGCATGCTATTCTCCAAAGTGCTGTCGAACTTTCGCCGCAATCTGTCGATCCGTCATCTTGTCAACCGTTTCAACACCTACGATCCGCCCGCCCAGCTTGATCCTCTTCAGACGCCTTTTCAGTTCACCCTTTGCCTCACCAGGACCAAATATCAGAATGGATTCCGCGCCACGAATGCATGCAATGACCGCATCGTAGTAAATGTTGAGATGTCCTGTAAAGGCTCTCTGTTGACTATCATCTGCCGGTACCTGCTGTGGTTCATACGTGCCCTTCGGGCGCGAAGCACGGGAACGACGGAGCTGTTTTTCAACTGTAGATATTACTAGTCCCGTCTCTTCTCCTTTGACAGTAATCGCCACGACAATAGCCTTCCTGTGGTCAATCCACAAACCTGCTTTCGTTCTCATCGTGTTCTCCATTGTCCACTCGCTCCACGAAGGTCGCAGCACGGCACTGACCATCATTGCCCAACGAAACCGGTCAGAGGGAAGTCTACCATGCAGCCCTTTCGTTTTATACATTAGAAAGATCCCATCTGCGGGTTCCAGAAATTATGGCCACCATCGATGCGGTCGCGAATCGATGTTCCTATCTTTCTGCGCCCGCAATGGTTACATTGTGTCCTAGAAGAAAAAGGAGAGTGCCAAAATGCCCGAAAATCGAATGAAGGTTGCGCCCGATACAGTAGCGTATGCTGACGCGGAGAGCCGCAAGCTCGTGGTGGAGTTCGCCATCCCCGGAGCGCCTGCGGATACCGTCGATGTGAAGATCTTGGAAGACAGCGTCCACCTGGCAGCCCCGGCAAGGGACATCGAGTATGTTGCATCACTGGCATTGGGTTGGCCGGTGAAACCCGACAAGGCCGAAGCGACCTACGAGCTGGGCCTGCTTCGAATCGAGGTGCCCTTCAAAGACCCTATGGAAGATGCTGTGAAGGTTCCCATTAAAGCGGGCGGCGCGGAAACCAAGATGAAAAAAATCGCGGGCTGAAGAGCCCGCCGGAGCCGGAATGGGGGAGGGGTTCGAGGCGTTCAAGCATCGAGCTTCGGCGCCCCCGTGTGCACGAGAATCCGGTGTTTGACGAGGGCTCGCTCCAGCGGGATCACCCCATCCCGCAGGCGCCGGCCGTCCATCTCGACCCACGATACGCCTCGCTGGCAGCCGTCCGGATTCTCGACCTGGATCTCATACATCGCTT
>CAYGXO010000063.1:0-86672 GCA_964353885.1 uncultured Spirochaetaceae bacterium | reverse complement strand
AGCGATCTCGGGGCAGGGGAGCTGCGTACGTTCCTCAACGTCGTGTTTCCGCTCTCGCTGCCCGGCTTGGTGACCGGCTTCATCTTTGCCTTTATCATCGCCCTCGGCGACTACATCATCCCCATCCAGCTCGGCGGCACGCAGGGCATCATGTTCGGCAACCTGATTTGGAATCAGTTCGGCTTCGCCTTCAATTGGCCCCTCGGCGCAGCCCTCGGCTTCATCCTCTTTGGCATATCCGTGGTGGTGCTTACCTCTACTTCGCGTTTCGGCACGACTGAGGGAGGGTTCCTCAGTGAGTAGCCGGCCGAGAAAGCGCGGGGCGTGGCTGAAGGCATACGGGGTGCTGGTTTTTCTGTTCCTGTACTTCCCGCTGGTGATCGTCCTGATTTTCTCCTTCAGCCCGACAAAGACGCTGGTCGGCATGCAGGGGATCACGCTGAGGTGGTACGAGGAGTTGTTTCGTGATCGAGGGTTGCTCACTGCGTTCCTCCACACCATCCTGATCGGCCTGGGCGCGGTGTCCGTCGCGGTCGTTCTAGGCGTGTCGGGGGCGTTCTTCGTTACGCGCGTCCACTTCCCCGGCAAGGGGGTGTTCCGCACTCTGGTGCTCCTGCCCTACATCTTGCCGGGCATCATCATGGGCATCAGCCTCCTGATCTTCATCCGCAATTTCGGCATAAGGTTGTCCTGGTTCACGGTTCTGCTCGGCCACGTCTCGTTCACCGTGCCGATCGTGATGTTCCAGATCATGAGCAGAATCGCGCGCATGGGACCCAACTACCAGTCGGCCGCAATGGACCTCGGCGCGAACCCAGTCCAGACATTCTTGTATGTGACGCTGCCGATGATCCGCACGGCAATCATCGGCGCCGCGCTGCTCGCCTTCACCGTGTCTTTCGACGAGATCGTCATCTCCTTCTTCCTCACGGGGAGCGCCTGGATGACGCTTCCGGTATATATTTACGGGATGCTTCGCTTCGGCCTCTCCCCGAAGGTATACGCGATCTCTACGATCATCCTCGGCCTGTCGTTGATCCTCATCATCATCATGGCGCGCTACACCGGCCGCTCTGCGGAGGTCTACAGAGTGAGCAGGAAGGAGACGCGCGAGGCGGCCTGACGGGAGTCGAGAGGGGGGTTCGTATGACTGCACCCAGGAGAGCGCTCGTCATTGGAGGCCTCTGCGCGATCTTCAGCATGCAGGCCGTGTTTTTCATCCTCCTCATGAGACCCGACGGGATCCGCATGCATCACCCCGCGCAGGGAGCTTCCCTCCCGATGAGCAGCGTTGTCGCGGGCGACGCGTGGATGAGGGAGGGAATCTCGCGGATCGAGGTCCGCGTCAGGGACGCGGCGGGCGCCGCGGTGCTCGTTGTGCCCGCTGAGCGTGACGCGGTCAAATACCATGGGATTCCCGTCACCCCGCTCGCGGCATATCATGCCCGGCTCGCGTTCCCGGCGGAAGGGACGTACTCCCTGCAGGTCGTCGCGGCCGCGGCAGACGGCCGCATCCTCGAGACGGCGCCCCGGACGGTGAGGGCAGCACCCTCAGTGAGGTCGAGGGAGTTCGTCTTCGGTTCGACGTTGTACATCATCCCCATCCTGATCATTGTGCTGCTCTGCATCGTCGTGCCGCTCGTCGTCAGGCGGACGGGAAGCGACGCCGTGCGCGACCGGGGGGCCCTCGTCATCTCCCTCGTGCTCTGGGTCGACGAGATTGCCTATCAGATCTGGTGGTTTCTTCAGGGCGCCTGGACTGTGAGCAACTCCCTTATGCTCCACATGTGCGGCCTCGCGATCCTGTTCATCCCCGTGCTCTATTTCACAGAGAGCCCGAAATACCGCCAGTACCTCTTCGAGATTCTGTACTTTTTCGGGCTGGGCGGCGCCGTGCAGGCGTTGTTCGCCCCCGACATCGGCTTTCACGGCTTCCCGGAGCCGAAGTATTTCTGCTATTTCATCTCGCACGGCACGATCGTCCTCGCGATGGTTTATGCCGCCGTGCTCTACCGCGTGGAGCTGACCTGGAGGTCGTGGATCCGGGTCGTCGTCCTGACGAACGCATTCACGCTCGCAGCCTACGGCTTGAATCTCCTGCTGCGCTTTGTCCCGCCGTACGAGGTAGGCAACTACTTCGCCATGGGCTACCCGCCGCCGACTGGATCGGTCATCGACGTGTTTGCCGATGTCTTCGGGCCCTCCCCGCGGTACCTGCTCGGCCTGGAGCTCATGGGAATCGCGGTTTTCGCCCTGATCTACCTGCCATACCCCATCAGGCGGGCGCTGCGGAGAAGGCGGGAGGCTCAGAAGGGGCTGAAACCGGACTGAGCGGAGTGAACGCGATCAGCCCGATCCGCGCATGCTTTTCAGCTTCATCTTGTAGTACAAGTAGTTCTCGAAGGAGATGTCAGGCGGCGCGTAGTGATCGAGCATGGGGAAGTATCCGCCTTCCGCGAGCAGGGGCCGGACCTTCGTCGTAAGCTCCTCGTCGATCGCCGCCTTCCCCCGTGCCAGTGCGCGTTTGTCGATGCCCCCGAAGATCACGAGCTCCTTCCCGTAGCGCTTGCGCACCCCTCGAACGTCGTTCCCTGCGGCTGCCTCGAAGGGGAGCAGGCCGTTCAGGCCGCCTTCGAGGAGGAGGGGGATGAACTGCTCGACGTTCCCGTCGCAGTCGACAAGTATCACGGGCACACCATTGGATCTCAGGAAATCCGTGAGCGTCCTCCAGCGCGGCACCATGATTTCTCGCATGTGCCGGGGGGAGAACAGGGGACCGGTCTTGCAGCAGATGTCTTCCCAGAAGTAGCAGAAATCCGGGACGATTCCCGCGGCGAAGACCCTCTTTGCCATTTCCATGTTCCACCAGAGCATGTGGTCGGCGATCTCCTCCACGAGCGCGCGATCGTCGTGCAGCGCGAGGCTGTACGCTTCGAGCCCCATCATGTTCCGCGGCAGCCCCATAAGGCTCACGCTTGTCATGCCGAGAGGGAAGTCCCGGTCGCTCCACGGCCTGCCATGGAGGCCGTGGTCGTGCTCGTACATCGCGCGCCGGAGGTCGATGCGGTCCCAGCCCTCGGGCCAGCGCTCGGGGGTGTGCGGATCAAGGCGTTTGCTGTACTCCTTCCAGGAGCGCCTGTCCCTCACGGGGTACTCGAGGTACTGGGGAAGGACGCTCGGGTTCGTGGCGGAGACCCGGTAGAGGACCCCGTCCTCCTCCCGCACGACCCTGGTCCCGCCCTCCTCCCGGACGATCTCGCGAGGGAACGGGGGAACGACAGACACGAGGTAGGGAGGATTGAAGTAGGGCCGGGCGCACCGGATCATGTTCTGGATCGGGAGGTACTCGGGGTGATCCTGGCCGAGTGAAACGACGCGCAGGGGATGCGCCTCCGGCGCGAGCCCCTCGCCGCGCCAGCGCTCGATCGTCTCAGTCCAGATCCACTGGTAGAAGTCGAATGGGTCATCCTTCCTGTCAAACCGGGCGATCGAGAGGAATCTCTCCCTGTCGTTCATTGTTCATTCGGCCTTCTCCGGCGCACGAGCCGGCTGATCGGCCAGGGGAGGTAGAGCAGGCCGAACACCGCCAATCCCATCAGCTCGAGGCCGACGACGTAGCGCGGCGAGGGCCCGAAGATCTCGGCGAAGAGGTCCACGACCGAGCCTGTCGGGGGAGGGTAGCCCAGCACGAAGTAGTTGCCGGGATCGTACGGTGGAACGAGACGGAGCAGCCTGTCAATGCCGTACACCGGGATGAGGAGAACGTTGGTGACGACGAGCGCCCGCAGGAATGAGCGGACCGTGATCCTCAGGCCCCCCGCAATAGCCATGACGACGGTCGATGCGATGATGAGGCCATGGGAGAGGAAAAACGAGAAGTAGCGATATGCGGGAAACCCGCTCGCGCCGATGTCGGGAGCGATCAGTGCCTGCAGAGCGCCTCCGATGCCCCAGAAGTACAACAGGTCGAAGAGGAACTGGCGGGTGCGCGCGTTCTCGGAGAAAAGCATCACGGGGAGCAGAAGGATGGACAAGCCGCACATCTGGAGCATCAACGCCGTGGCCACCGACCAGCCCCCGATCATGAACCAGTAGAGCTGGTAGGCGAGCTCGTTCGCCCACAGGACGAGACTCATCCAGAGAGCGATTCTGTCGAACCGAGGGCCTTTCGGGAGTGCCGGCGTCTGTCCCCTGCGGTTCCCGCGCGCAATCAAGCCCATGCCGATCGACACGACGAGGATGATCCCCAGGGGGACGAGGTGCTCGACTGACCAGGACCTGAACTCACGCGGCATGGCGCCCGCTCGCACGCTCACGGTTCGCCCCGCCGTGGTCGCCTGCCTGCCGTCGGGAGCGCTCGCCGCTGCGCGGATCTCCCATCGGCCGTCCGAGGGAAGCTCGACTCTGGCCGACCATGTTGAGAGCGGGAAGATCGATTTTCCCCGATGGCGCACGAGGTCTCGCTGGGCGGGGAAACCGAGCGGGCTCGAACCTGTCGGGTCGGCCGGCGCGATCGTCACATCGATCCTCTCGATGCCCGCGCGCATCCAGGCATCCCCTGACACGATGAAGGAGCGGCCGAGGGGCACCGCAGCCTCGGGGGATCGGATGCGGATGCCGTCAGGCGAGGCGAGCAGGAGCGTGTAGAGGAGCTGCGCCCCGAGGATGAGGATCAGTCCGGCGGCTACGACGATCGAACGGGAACGCCTCATCGCGCACCTCCCGGCTCAGGCTCGATCGAACTCGCGCAGGCTCTCATCGATTCCCTTTCTCATCTCGAACCACCAATCGAGGCCCGCCTCCTTTCTCTCCTTCTCGAAGCGATCGATCCAGGCCAGCAGCTCGGGGTTCGTTCCCTTCTCCACGTCCCGAAGGCGTTTGAGGAAGGTGAGAACGAAGTCGATGTCGCGCTCGGATTCCCAGTAGACCGAGGCATTTCTGGAATTGATGCGGCTCGCGGTGACAGCCGCAGCCTTGACGAACTGCTCCTTCGTGCCGTGGATGCTGCCGAAGATCTCGGGCAGGAGCTCCTCGGCCCATGCGCGGTGGAACCGGCAGACGCCCGCATTGTCCATCACCAGTTCCTTCTGAAATCGCTCTGCGCACGACCTGCCGAGCGCCCGCGGCGGAAGGAACTCATGCCCGTAGTGCATGTAGTACTTTCCCATGATGGCCATGGGAGCGAGCACGCCGGGGGTCCAGTACTGGTTGGGGACCATCCAGCCCTGCCTGCCGAAGGCGTTGTAGACGAAAAGGTCGAGGAGGCGGATGCCCCGATCGCGCGAGATCCTCCTGCCCCACTTGCGCGCCCCGTCCCCGAGATCGACAATGCCCCGCCTCCCGATGATCGCATCGAGCAGCTCGATGCCCAACGCGGCATTGTGGGCGGAGTCCTCAACGGGATCGAAGCCCTCGAGGGACCATCGGGGCAGCCGGGTGGCGCCGAGGTCCTCCTTCGACAGCATCCCTTCCGCCAGTGCCTCCATCATCCATGCGATCACGCCTCCCGCCGAGATCGCGTCGAACCCGAGGGTGTCCGCGCGATGATTGAGCGCCTCGGCAGCACGCTGGTCGAAGATCCCGCAGAGGGGACCCATGGTCTGGTAGGGCTCGTAGTCCTTCTTGAAAGCGCCGTTCATCTTCTTGCAGACGGCGACGCAGGGCTCGCCGCAGTTGTGCTGCTGCTTGGCGGCGATCGTCTCCTCGTTGAACTGCCTCAGGTAGTGGTTCACGACCAGCTTCTCGTGCAGGGAGAGACGGTTCGCCTCGGTATCGAAGATGCTGCGATAGTTGAAGGCGAGCATCCGGCCCTTCACGTTGGCATAGTTCACGCCGAAAGTGCCGCCGGTCCCGAACTTCGGATCGAAGCGGTATTTCGTCGTGGCCTCCATGTCCTTGGCCAGGAGCTTCTGCTTGTATTTCGCCTCGAACCACTCGTCGGCCACCTTGCGGTCGCGGAAATCCTCGTCGACGAAGGTGCCGCCGTAGATCACTGCGGCGATTCCGTGCTCCTGGAGCATCTTGCTGCCCATGCCGCCCCGGCCCGCCCAGGTGTCGACGTGCGAGAGGGTCCCCTGCTGGATGGGAACGGAAACAATCCCTCCCATGTCGGTCGAACGGGAGGCGGGGCCCGTAGCGAGAATGCGGGGGTCGGTCTCGTACCGTGCCGCGAAGCGTTCATAGACGTGATCCATCAGGGAATAGACGCCCTGTCGACCCTGCTCCCAGATCGATGACAGCTCGAGGGGCTGCAGCTCGACCTCGACCTCCTCGCCATGGGTGCGGTTGAGGTACAGCACAGAGGGCACGGGCGCCCTGCCGAGGATGCAGACTGTGTTCAAACCGAGGTTGTCGAACACGAGCCCCGCGCCGCCCATGGAGGAGACGTAGAAACCGCGCCAGCAGGGTGAGAAGCCCGTGAAGAACAGCCTGTTTGACCCCGGGAAGATCGAGCCGGCGAAGAGTCCCACTCCGATGTTGATGGAGTAATGCTTCGCCGCTAGGTGCAGCCCCAGGTCGATGGGACCGAAGAAGTCTCCGACCTTGTACCGCCTAATACGATAAAAACCGCTCGCCGCATCGAGGAACAACACCTTTTGGTCCATAGCAGGGATTGTACGGCACGCGGGGTTTGAATGCAATGGAAGGGGGTTGTTTCCTGGGCAATGCGCGATTCGAACGCGCGGCCTATGGCTCCGGAGGCCATCGCTCTATCCAACTGAGCTAATTGCCCAAACGCACCGAATGTGCGACTCTCGTGTCCGCGCGCGGACGCGTATACCTTACTCGCAAGGGATGAGTTTGTCAACCAAACGCGGCGAATGCGCCCCGCAGGGGCGCCGCTTCGAACGGATCTTCTGGGTCGTGCTCGATGGCATGGGCCATGAGCATGTGCGCCGCCTTGTCGCCACTGGTCGATTCCCCGCGCTCACCCGCGTCGCGCGCGAAGGATACCTCGCCTCTTCGCGGCCCCCTTCACCTGTCTGCCAGACGCCCCCAGCCCTGCTCGCGCTGTTCTCGGGCACAGAGCCCGCCGAGAACGGCATCTGGGGCTACCACATGCCCGACCCGAGCAGGCGGGAAGGCTCGGTGAGCGGGTTCTCGGTCCAGCCCACCGGGGGCTCGCTCATTTGGGAGGAGCTGGAATCCCGCGCTGTGGGCTATTCGCTCATGAACGTGATCTTCCGAAACGATCCGCTCTGGGCGCGGCGTTCCTCCTGCCTGGATTTCGGCTTCGACGGGTACAGGCTTTGGGATCGGCCCACCACCTTCAGCCTCGACGGCGGGACGGCGGAACATTCCTACAGGGGGATCAGCTTCCGCACGATGTCTCGCGGAGGCGAGGTCTGCGTCACGAAGGGCAGCGAGATCAGGGCGAGGCTCGCTCCCGGGCAGGGCGCCATCGTAAGCCTGACACGGCGGACACGCGCGTATGCGCTGCTGCTCGACCAGTCCCTGCTCGTCCTCAACCCCTTGAACGTCGCCATGGTACGCGGCGCGGTCGAGGGCTCTCTCGCCGGCTCGGGTGAGGCGCTGGACGGGTTTCTCGACGCGAACGTTTTCCGCGCGGCGCGCGGGTTGAACGAGGGCCGGACGCCGGCCGAGCGCATCCCGCTGTCGGCAGAGATGCTCCTGAGCGCAGTGAGCATGAAACAGAAATCCGATCTCATGCTTGCCGCTGTGGGAAACCCTCACCCGCGCCTCGTGGTCGGATATTTCCCTCTGATCGACGAGTTCAACCATGCCTACATGGATCTGCTCGAATCGGAGTGGCCGGACCCAGCCGGACAACCCGCGTTGGGAAGGAACAGTGTCGAGACGGCGGGACGCGCAATCGAGGTGTTTCTCGGGTGCGCGGCTCTAGTCGATGACCTGCTCGCCCGTCTGATGGCGGCCGCGGAGCCCGACACGCTTCTGGTTGTCTCTTCGGATCACGGAGCCATGTCACATCGCAGCGTCCTGCACGTGAACGAGCTTTTCGCCGCGGCCGGCCTGGTTCGGAGGACTCCCGCGGGTTCGAGCCCAGGCGGCTACGACCTCCGGCGATCCGCCGCGTACTATCATCCCTCGGACTGCGGCCAGGTGGTCGTGAACGAGGACGAGGCTGATCGACGCGGCCTGGGCAGACCGGACCTGATGCGCCGCGTGCGGGCGATTGCTGGCCAAGCCGGGCTCGGGACGCCAAAGAGCGTCGGGACGCCAAAGAGCGTCGGGACGCCAAAGAGCGTCGAGACGCCAAAGAGCGTCGGGACGCCAAAGAGCGTCGAGACGCCAAAGAGCGTCGGGATGATCGAGGGAGGGTCTGATGCGCCCTACCTCGCGTTCTTCTACCCTCTTGGGGACCGGTATTTTACCGGCCGTCCACCGCGTCGCGGGCGCCCCGCGCTGGACGCGGAAAAGGCCGGAGGGCACCACCTCTCGCCGCTTTCTCCGACTCCCTGGATCCAGGCAGTCCTCGGGCTCTGGAGCAACCGCGAGGCTTCCGGAGCCTTCAAGGGCGCACCCACATCGAACTGCGACCTCAAATCCTATCTTTTGGGCCAAATGGGATTAGTATGAAACTAAACGGCAAAACGGTCTCATCGTTCCTCGTCCTTGGAGCACTTGGCGCCCTGGTCGGAGGCCTTTCCTGGGAGCTTTTCGAACGCATTGCCGCCGGCTTGGGGCTCCGGATCGACCTAAGCGTCGGCCCCATCGGTTTCGACCTGCATGTGATCGCGCTGCACTTTCTCGTGAACCCGGGCACGTTCCTGGGGCTTCTGGGAGGATTTCTCATCTTCCGCTTCCTGTGAGGTTGGCATGGAGACAATCATTCTCGCTTCGGGGTCGCCGCGGAGACGGGATCTCCTCACTCGGGTGAAGATCCCGCACAAGGTTATTTCGCCGGACATCATCGAGGAGTATCCTGCCGGCTCCACGATTGCCGACATCGTGACAGGCATCGCCCGTCTCAAGGTGGAGGCCGTACTCGAAAAGTTCAAGTCCGTGTCCCCCCGCTGGATCCTCGGCGTCGACACGATCGTGGAGATCGACGGCAGGGTTCTGGGCAAGCCCTCAGGGCCCGAAGAGGCCGAGTCGATGCTCCTTTCGCTCTCGGGGAAGGTCCACAGGGTCTGGTCCGGCATCGCTATGCTCGTGGAGAGGGGAAGGCCGATCGTCTTCGAAACGGTAAGCACGGAGGTCAAGTTTCGGGACATGGCCCCCGAGGAGCTTCGATACTACCTCGAGACCGGGGAATGGGCGGGGGTGGCAGGGGCTTATCGGATTCAGGAGAGGGGGGCGTTTTTCGTCGAATGGATCAAGGGCTCCTACAGCAACGTCGTAGGCTTGCCTCTAGAGGCGTTTTATGGCATCTTGAAGGGGCACGAATACCATTTTTGACCCTTTCTATCTCACCCGGCCGTGGTGCCGTGGTGTATAAGCCAAGTAGAGGGGGAAGGAGGACAATTTTGGCTGTTGTCACAATGAAGAATCTCTTGGAATCTGGGGTCCATTTCGGGCACCAGACCAAGAGGTGGGATCCGCGAATGAAGAAGTACATCTTCGCAGAGCGCAATGGGATCCACATCATCGACCTGCAGAAGACCATCGTGGCGATCAAGGACGCCTACGAGGCGGTGCGGAAGACCGTGCTCGCGGGCAAGTCAGTGCTCTTCGTCGGCACGAAGAAGCAGGCCCAGCAGACCGTAGAGCGCGAGGCGAAGCGCTGCAACATGTTCTACGTGAACAACCGCTGGCTGGGCGGCATGCTCACCAACTTCGCGACGATCAAGAAGTCGCTCCTGCGCCTGAAGAAGCTGGAGAAGATGGAGGTCGACGGCACCTTCGAGAACCTGACGAAGAAGGAAATCGCCCGGCTGCTGAAGGAGCGGACCCAGCTCGAGAAGAACCTCGGCGGCATCAAGGAGATGAAGGAGCTGCCCGGGGTGGTCTTCATCATCGACACGCGCAAGGAGGACATCGCCGTCCTCGAGGCGCGCCGGGTCGGCGTGCCTATCGTGGCCGTGGTCGACACCAACTGCAATCCCGAGGGGATCACGTATCCCATCCCCGGCAACGACGACGCGATCCGCGCCATCAACCTTTTCGCCCAGATCATCGCGAACGCCGTCATCGAGGCCGAGAACGAGGTGGGCCTGGAGGTCGTCGAGACCCTGGTGGAGGAGAAGGGCGAGGAGGAGTTTGCCGAGGCGATCGACAAGGGCGAGTTCGCCTCCCAGTCCAAGTACGACCAGGAGGAGGTCGAGAAGGTAGCGGTCGCCGCGGCCCTCGGCGCCGCCGCCGCCGCCGAGGAGGCAGCCACTGGTTTCACCGACAAGGACTACTCCAACTACAACCCCGACGAGGCCGGCAAGAAGGAAGAGACGTCTTCCCCCGAAGAGCCCGAGATCGACGAAGACAAGCTCTACAAGGAATGAGAGGGAAGACCCATGGAAATACAGGCAACTGACGTCAAGCTGCTCCGGGAGAAGACCGGAGCCGGCATGCTGGACTGCAAGAACGCCCTGGTGAAGGCCGAGGGCGATTTCACCAAGGCCGAGCGCCTTCTCAAGGAACAGGGGCTCGCCGCCGCTGTCAAGAAAAGCGGGCGCGTCACCAATCAGGGGAAGATCTTTTCAAAAGTCCTCCCCGGCAAGGGCATCCTGCTCGAGCTGACCTGCGAAACGGACTTCGTCGCGAGCAACTCGCTGTTCCTCGAGCTCGGGGAGGCGCTGGTTGGGCTGGTGGCCGACCAGGGGCTGACGGAGAAGACCCCTGCCATGGATGTCATGGTGAAGCAGACGGTCGGCACGATCAAGGAGAACATGGAGCTGCGCCGCATCGTCGTCGTGGATGTCCCCTCCGATGAGGTGCTGGTCGACTACGTGCACGAGAACAGGATCGGCGTCATGGCCCGCTTCCGCGTGGGCGAGAAGGCGAAGGACGATCCGAAGGTGAAGGCGACCCTTTTCGACTGCGCTCTGCACATCGCCGCCTTCGCGCCCCTGTTCTTCTCGAAGGAGAAGGTCACCCCCGCGTTCCTCAAGGAGCAGGAGGAGATCTTCGCCAAGCAGGTGGAGGCCATGGACAAGCCCGCGAATGTCCGTGCCGGCATCGCGAAGGGCAAGGTGAACAAGATGCTCTCCGAGGTCTGCTTCCTCGAGCAGCCCTTCGTCAAGGACGACAAGCGCAAGGTCGCGAAGGTCCTCGAGGACCTTGGAAAGGAAACGGGCGCGAAGATCGAGGCCATCGACTACGTGTACATGAAACTGGGCGACGATCGTTCCTGAAGGAGGAGCGGGGTATGACCAGAGAGAAAATCAGGGGCCAGGCCGAGGACAGGATGAAGAAAGCCATCCAGTCCCTGCAGGATGAGTTCAAGACTCTCCGCGGCAGCAGGGCGTCCCAGGCGCTGTTCGAGAAGATCCGCGTCGAGTACTACGGCCAGAAGGTGCCGCTCAATCAGGTGGCGACCATCTCGATCCCCGAGGCGCGCCTCGTGATCATCCAGCCCTGGGACCGCTCCGTGCTCACGGAGATCGAGAAGGCGATCCAGAAGTCGGAGCTTTCCGTCAACCCGAACAACGACGGGAAGGTCATCCGGATCAACATCCCGCCGCTCACCGAAGAGCGGCGGAAAGATCTCGTGAAGGTCACGAAGAACACCGCCGAGCAATCCCGCGTGGCGGTGCGCGCCGCCCGCCGTGATGCCAACGAGGAGATCAAGAAGGCAAAGACCGACGCGGAGCTGAGCGAGGACGAGGCGAAGAAGGCCACCGACGAGATCCAGAAGCTCACCGACAAGTACATCGAGGAGATCAACAAGGTCCTCGAGTCCAAGGAAAAGGAAATTCTCGAGGTGTGAGCGCGCCAACTCTCGACACGGAGAGGCTCCCGCGACACGTCGGCATCATCATGGACGGCAACGGCAGGTGGGCGACGCAGCGGGGGCGGCCCCGGTCCGAAGGCCACCTCGAGGGCATGAAGGCGGCCAAGCGGGTCGTCACCGCGGCCGCCGAACTGGGCCTGGACTTCCTCAGCCTGTACGTGTTCTCCACGGAGAACTGGTCGCGGGCGGCCGACGAGGTGTCCTATCTCATGTTCCTCGTCCGTTCGTACCTTCGCCGTGAGTATGGGTTCTACAAACAGAACGGGATCCGGATCGTGCACAGCGGCGACCTCGCCCGGCTGCCTCCCGAAATCGTCCGCGATATCGACGCGATCTCGCGTGACACCGAAGGCTTCGGCGGCCTTACGCTCAACCTTTCAATCAACTATGGCGGCCGCGACGAGATCCTGCGGGGGGTGCACCGTGCGCTGGCGAGCGGTTCGGTCTCTTCGCTGACGGAGGAATCGTTCCGAGCCCACCTCGACAGGCCTGAGATGCCCGATCCGGACCTGGTGATCCGAACGGGCAACGAGAAAAGGCTGAGCAACTTCCTGCTCTGGGAATCCGCGTACGCGGAGATATACTTCAGTGCGAAGCTGTGGCCCGACTGGGACAGGCAAGACCTCGTCGACGCGCTCGTCGACTACTGCGGGCGGTCGCGGAGATTCGGCGGCGCAGAGTGAACTGGAAGCATTTTCTCATCCGCATCCTTCTCGTGGCGGTGGCGTTCCCCTTGTTCGGTGCGCTGATCTTTCTGTTGCCCCAGCTCGGACACCTCGCGTTCAACGCGATCGTGGTTGCCGTGACCGTCATCGGCGCCTTCGAGGCGGAGGGCCTGTTTCGGACGAAGAGGATCCGCACGGCCAGGTGGCTCGCTCCTATTCTCGCGGGGACGCTTCCCGTCGCCGCCTACCTGGAGACCATGAGGATCATTCCGCAGTCCGCGCAGGGGCTGTGGCCCGTCGCCGCGTTCGCCATCCTCCTCGTGCGATCGATCCTGTTCCAGACCAACCGAAGCCTGCCGGCGCTGCTTTCTTTCACCGCCTCCTCGGTGTTCGTCCTGCTGTACCCCGGCCTCTCCCTTGCCTACATCGTGCGCCTGAGCGGGCTTCCCGATCCATCGCTGACCATCCTCTTCTTCCTCTGCGTCGTGTTCGGCAACGACATGGCGGCGTACTTCGCGGGGAGCCTGTGGGGCCGCTCGACCTGCCTCCACCTTCCGGTGAGCCCTCAGAAGAGCGCGGTCGGCTTTGCCGCGGGCATCGGCGGCTCGTTCATCGTCGTCTTCGGGTTCCGCCTCTTTGCCCCGGGTTTTCTCGGGCTGAGCGTCGGCGCCGAAATCGCGCTCTCGTCCGTCGTCGGAATCGCCGTCATCCTCGGAGACCTGATCGAGAGCGGGCTGAAACGCTCGGCGGGCGTCAAGGACTCAGGCGTGGTCATCCCGGGCCGGGGAGGGATTCTGGATTCCGTGGACTCGATGGTGCTCGCCGCCCCCCTTCTCTACGGCTTCCTGCTCCTGGTCGGTCGGTAGGACCGCGCAATGAAACGGCTCATCGTCCTTGGCAGCACGGGCTCGATCGGTGAGAGCACACTCGCGGTAGCGAGGTCGCTGAGGGATTCCTTCAGCGTTGTCGCCCTCACATGCAAGAAGCGTCGGGTGCGCCTCGCCGAGCAGGCGACCGAGTTCCACCCCGAGGCCGCGGCGGTTGTGGACGATGGGCGCGATTTCGTTGTCGAAGGCCAGCCCGGGCTTCGGATCTATAGGGGAAGCGAGGGGCTGCTCCGCCTGGTCGAAGAGACCGACGCCGATGTTGTCGTGAACGGCATCGCGGGCGCCTCGGGTTTATTGCCATCCCTCGCGGCGCTCCGTTCGGGCAAAGACCTGGCACTGGCGAACAAGGAGTCCCTTGTTATGGCGGGCGTCCTGGTCCAGCGTGAAGCCATCGCACAGGGGCGCAACGTTCTGCCCGTCGACTCCGAGCACGCCGCCCTGTTCAGCATGCTCCAGTGCCAGGCCGCAGATGAGGTCTCCGAGCTTATCCTCACCGCCTCCGGCGGCGCCTTCCGCGACCTGCCCTTCGCCGAGCTCTCGCGGGTGCGCTTCGCCGACGCCCTGCGGCACCCGACGTGGAAGATGGGCGCCAAGATCACGGTTGATTCCGCCACTATGGCCAACAAGGGCCTCGAGGTGATCGAGGCGCACCGACTTTTCGGGATCGCGCTTGCCCGCATCCGCGTTCTCATCCATCCCCAGAGCCTCGTGCACTCCCTCGTTCGCACGGTCGACGGGACACTCCACGCCGAGCTCAGCACGCCGGATATGCGCATCCCGATCCAGAACGCGCTCACGTTTCCCGCTGTAAGGGCCAACGATGTGTCCTCGCTCGATCTGATCGGCAAAGGCCTGACGTTCCTGCCCGTCGATCCGGTGAAGTACCGGATGCTCGATCTCGCCTACCAGGCCGCCGACCTCTCGGCCGCGCATCCCATCGTGTACAACGCGTCGAACGAGGTGGCCGTGGCTGCCTTCATGGAGGATGCGATCCCCTTTACGGCGATCTCGGCTGTGGTGGAGGACGTGCTGGAGGCCATTGACGGGAGTGAACCCTCGTCGGTGGAGGGCGTGCTCGCGATCGACGCGGAGGCGCGCCGCCGGGCGACCGAGCGGATGAAGGAGAGGGCATTGTGATCCTGACGATCCTGCTCGGCGTCGTGGGGCTTGGGCTCATGGTCTTCATCCACGAGCTGGGCCATTTCGTGGCCGCCAGGCTCGTCGGTGTCCACGTCGAGGTGTTTTCGCTCGGTTGGGGGGCGAAGCTTGTCGGCTTCACGCGGGGAGGGACGTCCTACCAGATCTCCTGGTTCCCGATCGGCGGCTACTGCAAAATGAAGGGCGAGATCGCGCCCGGGCTGGCCGGCGGTGAAGGCGCTGCCGGCGCCGAGGGCGCTTCTGGCGCCGAGGGCGCTTCTGGCGCTAGGCAGCCGCCCGAGAAGGGATCGTTCCTTGCCGCCTCACCCTGGAGGCGCATCGCCATCGCGATGTTCGGGCCTTTCTTCAACCTGCTCTTTGCGGTCCTGGTATTCACTGCGATCTGGTGGGTCGGCTTCCGCGTCTACTCCGCGGACAATCGGATCGCCGTCGCCACGGACTACACCCTTGATCGATTTTCCGAGCCTCCGCCCGCGACGGTCGCCGGCCTGCGCACGGGAGACAGGGTCGTGGCCATCGACGGCAGGCCGGTAGAGAAATTCCAGGACATATTGGAAAAGGTGACCGTCTCGTCGGGAAGCCACCTCCTATTCACCGTCGAGCGGGAATCCGTAGAGGCGCCGGGGAAGGTTGAGACGCTGACGCTCGCCCTGACCCCGGCGCTCGACAAAAGCTCAGGAGCCGGCAGGGTTGGCATCTATGCGTGGACAGATCCCCTCATCCAGACCGTCGCGCCGGGCAGCGCGGCCGCGCTGGCCGGGCTGCGCTCCGGCGACAGGATTCTTGCGGCGGCAGGGAGGGAGACGCGCAACGTAATCGATCTCCTCCAGGCGCTCGCGTCGAAGCCGGGGAAGCTCGTGCTGAGCTACGAGCGAGAGGGCGTCGAGCATACGGTTCCGCTCGTTCTGAGCTACGACCCGAAAGGCGCCGCGAACCTCGGCATCGATTTCCTCTCCCGCTCCTACCGCTCCCCGCGTATGGGCCTCGGCGGAGCCTTTCGGAGGAGCCTCGAGGAGACGGCGAGCACTATATCCCTTACGGTGAAGGGCATCGGACTGCTCTTCCGCGGCATCAGCCTGCGCAATGCAGTGGCCGGACCTCTGCGGATCACCTACTACATCGGCAGCGCGGCCACCAGCGGGTTTCAGCTCGGCATCGGCATCGGGGTCGTGTCATTCTTCCGATTTCTCTCCTTCCTCAGCGTCACACTGTTCCTCATGAATCTACTTCCGATTCCGGCGATGGACGGGGGACAGATCGCGCTGTTCGCCGTGGAGCTCGTCCGCGGCAAGCCGGTGCGCTCCCGAATGATCTGGCGCCTGCAGCTCGTGGGGTTCTCGCTCTTGATCATCCTGAGCCTTTTCATCACTTTCAGCGATATCCTGTTCTTCATGGGGCGGTAGGACATGCACCTGGTCACGCGCAGGATAGCCTGTTTCTGCGAGAAGACATTCGAGGCGGAGCTGCCCGATACCGTGGACCTCGCCGCCGACGAGGGCGTCGAGCAGCTCATCGTCCAGGGAGGGTTCATGGCGGCCGATTGTCCCGCCTGCGGGAAGCGCCTGACCCCCGAGTTCCCCTGCCTCGTCTCGGTCGCGCGCGAGATCCCCGGCGCGTCCGGCGGTCGCGGGATATTCCTCGTGCCCGAGGCCGAGCGCGTGGCTTGCATGAGGGGCAAGCGGCCAGGGGTGGAGGGGCACGCGAGGATCGCCATCGGCATACCCGAGCTCGTCGAGAAGGTGCTCGTTTTCGGATTGGGGCTGGACGATCGGGTCATCGAGATCATGAAGTTCTACCTCCTGACGGGAGCCGCGGGAGGGGCGGGGGAGGACCGCGACGTGACGTTCCTGTACCGAGGCGACGAGAGCGACAGGATGGTCTTCCACATCCAGGGGCTCGCCGAGGGGCAGATCGGCGTCGCGCGGCTCTCCCGGGAAATCTACCGCAAGATCGAGATCGATCTCGACTCGAGGCTCTCGGAGGAGCCCTTCAGCCTCTTCTGCGATCCTCCGTATGTTTCCATTCGCAAGGCGGAGCCAGGGGCATGATCCGGCCCGCCGGACTCCCCGCTCGACTGCTGCTCGTCCTTGTCCTGGCTTCCCTTCCGTCGCTGGGCGTTTCGTTCGCCTCGGGCGTCGGCGAGGCTCAGAAAGCGACACCGGCTGGCAAGTCCTCGGGGGCTCCCTCGGGGGCTCCCTCGGGGGCTCCCTCGGGGGCTCCCTCGGGGGCTCCCGCGGGGACTCCCTCGGGGGCTCCCGCGGGGACTCCCTCGGGGGCCTCCGGGACGGCAGCCACGGATATCTCCGCCAATTCCCGCGCGGATCTTCCGGCCGTCGTGAAGACCCTTGTCAACACCGGCCACAGGGGAGAGGTCCTCGCTCTCGAATACGACGAGGAGAGGAAGCTGCTCTTCAGCGCGGGTGAGGACGGCACCGTGCGAGTGTGGGACCCTGCGCGCGGCGCACTGGTCCACAGGCTTCAGGTGACGCACCTCCCCGTGGCCATGATCGCCATCGATCCGTCGGGGCCTCGGGTGGCTGTCCTGGAGACCGACGGCGCTCGTTCCTTCGCGATTTCCGTCTGGGACTGGGAGCAGGAGAAACGGCGGTTCCGCATCGAGCTCGCCGAAGCGCCGCTCTTCCTGCGGTATTCCGGCGGCGGGAGCTGGCTCGTCTACGGGCAGCCGCGCTGGGAAGGCTTGAAGATCGTGAGCTCCGAAAGCGCTGCGCCGTTCGCGTTCCTCTCCGAGGGGTTCGGCATCGTGACCTTCGCGGAGATCGGCCCCAGCGAGAAGACCATCATGACCTACCAGCCCGCCGGGAGGATCGCCTATTGGGACCTCGCATCGGGAAGCCTCGTGAGGGACCTCGCGAGTATCCCCTACCTCGGGACGATCCGCATCTCGCGCGACAGGCGCTACCTGGCCGGGTCCACGGGCACGGAGGCCGTGCTCGTCGATCTGCTCACCGGCGCCGTTCGCGCGCGCGCGCCATTGGCCGGCGCTCTCTCGGCCGACATCTCCCCGGACGGCGGCGAGCTCGCGTTCGCTGCAGGGGCGGGGGCGTCCGCGGCGCTTTCGCTCTGGACCGTGGCTGGTGAGGCGCTGATCCGTAGGAGCGATGCGCCGCCTTTCCCCTCGGCGCCTGTCATCGCGTGCTTCGGCGGCCAGGGCATTTTCGTCGCAAGCCGCGGCGGTGAGATCCATGGAATGTCTGCGGCGGGAGAAAGGACTCTGCTCGCTGGCGACGATCTCGCCTTCGTCACGGGCATAGCCGTATCGACGAGGCGCATCGCACTCGCCACGAGCGAGCGGATCTGGGTGTTCAGCTCTCGTCTTCTTGCCGGCGCCAGCGCTCCCACCACCACGGTTGTCGCCTCGACGCCCATGATCGACGTCGTCACCGTCCCCAATCCAATCAAAGCGGCTGTCGGGCTCTCCTTTCTTTCACCCGATCGCCTACAGGTCTGGCCGAAGGGCGAAGCCTCAGGCGCCCCTGTCACGCTCGAGATTGCCTCGGGTTCGTTCCTGGGGGGAGGAGGGGGGGAGAGCCGCGGCCCGTTGCTCGAGGTCGAAGTGCAGCCCGAGGGCAGCCCTCTCGCCGGCACGCTCCTGAGCCTCGAGAAGAGCGGCACGGTTCGGCTCACCGATCCGGCGACGGGCGCGGCCCGCTACGAGGCGCGGCTTCCGGGCATGTTGACGATCGCCTTGACAGGAAGCGCCGAGCTGGCCGGTGGGCGCAATGCCGCGATCGCCACGGAGGGCTCGCTGCTGCGGATCGATATGGAGACGGGAGAGACTGTCGCCATCCCCACGCGCGCGGTCTTCACGTACGAGATCCTCTTCGATCCGGCCGTCGCGGCGCTCTACTCCCTCGGCCTGGACGCCGGCGGCTCCACGAGCCTTCTGCGGCATTCGGGCCGCGGTTTCGAGAATGAGATCCCTATCGATAGAGTCGACCAGGAGGACCTGTTCGCGACCCTTGCCCTGGACTCCTCGACGGGGCTCCTGTTCTCGTCGCTGGGCTCGGGCCGGATCAGCGTCTGGGACACGGGATCCCTCGCCCTCATGAGGTTCCCCGACACCGCGCGGGTGCCGCGGACGCTCCGGGCGCGCGACGGCCTTCTGTTCTCCCTGAACAGGGATTCGACCGTTTCGGTATGGGACGAGCGCGGTTCCCATCTCGCGGAAATCTCGATTTTCACGGACGAGGAGTGGTGCTTCCTGCTGGCAGACGGCAGGTTTACGGTGTCGAGCGGGGGAGCGCGGCACTTGGAGGTGTCGATCGACGGGTCGCCCGCGCCCAACAAAGATGCCTTCAGGATTCCCTAGCCAGGGAGGGCGAGGTCGCCCGAGGCAGGGATGCCGAAAGGGCGACCCTAGCCAGGGAGGGCGAGGTCGCCCGAGGCAGGGATGCCGAAAGGGCGCCTGCGGCGTCGACCTAGTCGTGCGATGGATTCCCCCGGACCTTCTCGATCGCCTCCCGCACGACCCGGGAGATTTCCTTTGCGTAGCCCGCCTCTTCGGATGACCCTGCAGAGAAGCTTCCCATGAGCGACACGCGATAGGACGGCTTGACATTGTTGAGCGCGTATGCGGCCATGTCCAGCACGCAGTCCCTACAGGCGCAGGGCACAGCACCGCCTTTCGCTGCGGCGCCGGAGACGCTTCCCCTCGCATCCAAGGCGCCTAGCCTGGCGAGTTGAGTCTCGAGCTCGCGCAGGACGAGGCTCTCCGCCACGTTCACGAGGCTTTCGAAGTCGTATCGATCCCGCAGGGCCATTGTGTCTTTCACTCCATCGACGAGCCCCGCTCGAGGGGCTCGAACTTCGTGTACTTGGCGAGGAAGGCGAGCTTGAAATCTCCGACGGGGCCGTTCCTCTGCTTGGCGATGTTCACCTCGCGGACCTCCGACTTCAGGTCTTCCGTGTGCAGGAAGATCACGACGTCGGCGTCCTGCTCGATCGAACCGCTTTCGCGCAGGTCCGCGAGGGAAGGCTTCTTGCCCTCGGTCTCGCGGCGCACCTGCGAGAGGGCGATGACGGGGATGGCAAGCTCGCGCGCGAGCGACTTCAGCGATCGGGAGACCTCCGCGATCTGCTCGTGGCGGGGGAGGTCCCTGTTCTCGGAGCCGATGAGGGTGATGTAGTCGATGAAGATGATCTTCACGTCCTGGTGGCTCTTCATCCGGCGAGCCTGGGCCCGAAGGTCGAGCAGCTTGAGATCGGGGGAGTCGCTGATGAAGAGAGGCGCCTCGTACAGCCTCCCGCAGGCTTCGGTGATCCTGCCGAAATCCGCGGGGCTCAGCATGCCCGTACGCATGCGCTGGGAGTCCAGCCGCGCCTCCATGCTCAGCATTCGCTGCATGATCGCCATGCTGGACATTTCCAGCGTGAAGAACCCCACCGGCACTCGGTTTCTGATCGAGATGTTCGAGGCAATTGTGAGAGCGAAGGCGGTCTTGCCGACCGATGGGCGGGCGCCGATGACGATGAACTCGGAGTTCTGGAATCCCATCGTGAGCTGGTCCAGCTCCTTGAAGCCCGATGGGATGCCCGTGTACTCCGACTTGGAGTGGTAGTGCTTCTCGATCGCGTCGAAGGTCTGGCGGACGATCTCCTTGGCGGGGTGGTAGGTCCCTGTCTGATGGCGATCGGAGATGTCGAAGATCTTCCGCTCGGCCTCCTCCAGGATCACGCGGATCTCGGACTGCTCGTCGTGCGACTGTGCGATGATCTCCTGCGAGATCCTGTTCAGGCTCCTGCGAATGCTCGCCGCCTGGACGATCTTCGCGTAGAACTCGACGTTCGCGCTCGTGGGGACGGCGGAGGTGAGGCGGGAGATGGAGGCGAGCCCCCCGCACTGCTCCAGCGAGCCGCGCGCGCGAAGCTCGTCGGTCAGCGTGATGAGATCGATCGACTGTCCCCTGTCGAACAGGCCGATCACCGCCTCGTAGATCCTCTGGTGCGCCGCCTTGTAGAAGTCCTCGGGGCGCACGAGGTGGATGATCGACGGCAGGGCCTCCGGATCGATGAGGACGGCTCCGAGGCAGGCGACTTCTGCCTCGTCGTTGTGGGAGGGGACGCTGTCGCGCAGATTCGCGGAGGACATCGCGGCGCTTGCCGTGCGCGGGCCTTGCCCCGCGCCTACCCCTTTGCGCCCTGGGCGACGCCCTCGATGGAGAGCTTCACTGTGGCCTCTTCCTTGTCGTAGAGCTTCACCTTGATCTTGAAGCTGCCGACGGTGCGGATGGTGTGGTCGGGGATCTCGACCCGCTTCTTCTCGATCTGGTAGCCACGCTTCTCCAGCTCGGTCGCCACCATCGCGCTGCTCACCGAGCCGAAAAGCTTCCCGTTCTCGCCGGCGGGCATGGAGAACTTGATCTCCTCCGCCTCCAAGCGCTCCTTGAGGCCGAGCGCCTCCTGGCGCTTCTCCTCCCTGCGCTTCTGGATCGCCGCCATCCTGTGCTGGAGCGCTGCGAGGTTCTCGCGCGTGTGAGGGACTGCTAGCTTTTTCGGCAGGAGGAAGTTGCGGGCATACCCGTCGGTCACTTCCTTGATGTCGCCCTCTTCCCCGAGACCGACGACATCCGAATTGAGGATCACCTTCATGAGAGTCTACTCCTTTCGCTCATCGGCGCCCGGGACCTCGCGGACCCGGTACCGAATCCAGTTCTCCGATATCCCGAAAACGGGGACTGCGATGACGATGAACAGGTTCGTGCGCGGCGATATGGCGAGGACGAGCAGGCCGACGACGAGCAGGAACCACAGCAGCCGGGGCAGGCGGTGCTTCTCGAAGAGGAATCGCAGGATCGCCACGCCCTGCAGGCCGTAGAGGAAGAGCATCACGAGACCGGCGTTCCACACGGTGTACGAGGCGAAGGAGAGCCCGAACCACAGATCCAGACCGATGCCAGCCCAGGAAGCGATCAACGGCCATAGGTAGAAGGCCTCCAGGCGGAACTCCGAGAGACGCGCTGGCCTCTGTGCCGTTGCAGGAAGCAGCCCGCCTCTGAGTGCGAGGGAGCGCGCCGCCGAGGCGCTGCCCGCCCACCACGAGAAGCCGAGGACCGCGATGTATCCCGCGATGAAGCTGCGCAGGAACCAGGCCTTCGTGACCTGCATGAGCTTCGCAGGCTCGAGGATCGACGAGAGGGCCGACGCGGCTTTTCCGTCGGCCGTCGCGAACAGGGACCCGATCATCCTCGACACCTCTGCGAAAAGCCCCTCCATGGCATCGGTGAACACCGCGCTCCTTGCGAGAAGCAGGACGAGCGGCACGGCAAGCAGGCCCGTCGCGGCTCCCGCAGCGAGAACTTTCGGCAGGGTCCGCAGGCCGCCCGGCCACCGAAGATTCACGGCGAGCAGGCCCAGAAGCAGCACCGCAATGCCGAACAGCTCGATTGCGAGAAGGAGCCCCGTCCCGGGCATCGGCTCGCCGGGGAGCGTCGTCGCGAGCCTGACGCAGGCGACCATGACCAGGAAAGCGCCCGCGCTCGCGAGCAGCCCCCGCGCGCCCCTCCTCGCCGCCACCACCTGCAGGGGGATCAGGAAGAAAAGAATCCCGACCCCGAAGTAGTACAGGATGAAAGAGGAGAGTGCGAAGAGGAAGATCTCGAGAAGCCGTCCGCCCGCTGTTCCCTGCCGCATCGCCGGCCGACCACAGAGTGGCCTTTCCGCCGCCTACCGACCGACGTAGGGCATGAGGGCGAGGCAGCGCGCCCGTTTGATCGCCGTTGCGAGCTCCCGCTGGTGCTTCGCGCAGGTGCCCGTGATCCGCCGGGGCATGATCTTGCCCCGCTCGCTCGTGAAGCGCTTCAGGCCGCCGGCGTCCTTGTAGTCAATCGTCGCTTTCTTGATGCAGAACTTGCAGACCTTCCGCTTGAAGAACGTCTTGTGCCGGCCCCGGCCCTGGAAACCGCCCCGCTCTCCGCGGTCGCCTCGGTCGGACCTGTAGCCGCCCTCCGACCTATAGCCTCCTTCGCGTCGCTCTCCACCCTCGGACCTGTAACCGCCTTCGGGCCGATCGGTCCTCGGGGGCCTGTCGCCCATGGGGGGACGTTCGACCGTCGTGGGCCGATCGGGTTGCGCCGGGCGCCCGTTTTGCGCGGGAGCTGCCTCCGCGGGCCTCTGTTCGGCGCCGGAGGCGCTCTTCGCATCGGCGCTTTTACTTGTGCTCTCGGGTTTGTCCTGCCGTGTATCTGACATGCTCGGTTTCCTCTCTCCTAGAATGGAATGTCGTCTTCGAAATGGTCAGCCGCAGGAGCCTCTCCCTCGGGAAACTCCTGCGCGCCTTTGGACTCTGGGGTCGGACCCGCGCCTGGACCCGCGCCTGGACCCGCGCGGCCGCCGCCGCTCCCACTGCCGAGGAGCATCACATTGGTGGCCGAGATCTCGACCCTGCTCCTCGCCTGGCCGTCCTGCTCCCACCTGCTCTGCCGGAGCTGGCCTTCGATGCCGACCTGCTTGCCCTTCACGAGGTACTGGTTCAGCGCTTCCGCGGTCTTTCCCCAGACGACGACGTCGAAGAAGTGGGCCTCTTCGACCCACTGCTCGTCCTTTTTCCGCCTCTGGTTGACCGCGAGTCCGAACTTGCTGACCGCTCCGCCCCCTGTCGTGTACTTCAACTCGGCATTGCGCGTCAGCCTGCCTACGAGAACGACGTGGTTGATGTCTGCCATCGTGCCCTCCCCCGCGCGAAACGCTACTCGTCTTTTCTGACGAATAGGTACTTGAGGATTTCGGGTCTGAGCTTGAGAGTCTTGTTCAGCGCTTTGAGAGGCTCCGGCGCGCTCTGGATGGTGTAGAGCATGTAGTGTCCCCGGTCGTTCTTGCGCACCGGGTAGGCGAGGAGCCTGTCGCCCATGTCTTCTTCCTTGGTCACCGCGATCCCAGCGCCCTCGAACTCCTTCTTGAGGAACTCGCGCCCCTCCTGGTAGGGGGCGGCGTCGCTCGCAAAGATCACGACCGCTTCGTAGGTCTTCATTCCTGTCGTTTCCTCCCTGTGGACGTATGAGCCCCTTTCCCCGGGCGCACCCGGCGGGGGCTAAAGAGGGAAAAACCAAGATAGCGACCCCGGCGGCTTCTGTCAAGTGACCCGTCCGGGGCGCCGATCATGGAAATGACACATGACGCGGCGCATCAACTACGAGGACGACATATTTTCCCTCGCGCTTCAAGTCCGCTGCCTGCGCGACATGCTGCGCCTCGAGATCGATCCCGAGTTCTTCCGCGAGCGCATCGTCGGGGACCTCGCGTATCTCGACGCGACCATCGGGAGGATATGCGCGGGCCTGAGGGCCAGCCCGACGTTCGTGGGACGGCAGGAGCACCTGAAGGAAGTCCAAAAGCTGAAGCGCGCCTTCGCCGAGGCTCTCGGCGACATCCTCCAGAAACGCTCCCCTTTCGCGCAGCACCTCCTCGACAGGCTCGATGGCATCCAGGAGATGCAGGCTGCCCACCTGCGCGATGCCGCGGAGATACGCGCCCTGCTCTCGGGACAAGCCACCGGTCCCCAGGAGGATGAGCACATGGTCTCGGCCGAGGAGTTGAAGATCCTCTTCGCCCCGCCCGAAGACGAGTAGGAGACGGCCGGCCGCGAATCTTCGCGTCAGCTCTGCTGCGCCCCCCTTGACCTTTGCCTCCCAATTTTTGTACTGTATGTCCTGACCCGGGCGTCACGCCGGAGGTCGAAGGATTCTATTCGAGGTAGCATGGTATGTATGCTCTTGTGGACATTTTGGGCAAGCAGTACAGGGTCGAGCAGGGAAGCCTCCTCACCATAGATCACGTGCTGCAGGAGAAGGGAAGCGCGATCGAGTTCCCGTCGGTTCTCATGATATCCGACGGCGGCTCGGTGCGGATCGGCAGCCCGTACGTCCCCGGCGTCGCGGTCAGGGCGGTCGTCGAGGATCACGGCAAGGGCAAGAAGGTTATTGTCGGCAAGTACAAGAAGAAGAAGAACTATCGCCGCCGGCAGGGCCATCGGCAGCAGTACTCGACGATCAAGGTTGAAGGTTTCAACGGCCTCGGTTGACCCCCCGTGCTTCGCATCGTCCTGAGGTTCCGTCCGGACGGGCTCTTGCACGGCGTGCGGGCATCAGGACATGTCGGGGGAGCGACGGCCGGCCAGAACGTCGCCTGCGCCGCGGCGACGATTCTCCTACGGACAGCGGGAAAGCTGTTGCATCGCGAAGGAGCGGCGGAGGGGTCCGCGTCGCGGCCCGGCAGGATGCGGTTCGCGATTCCCTCTTCGGCCGGCCTCGACGGATCGTGGCTGCGCGGGGTGGGGGAGTTTCTCCTGAGAGGCCTGTGCGATCTTCAGAAGGAGTATCCGGATCAGATCGTCCTGAGGGTCAGGCGCGGATCCGGATTCATTCGGTGCGGAAGGGAGCTTTTCGATGGGACGAAAAAAAGGCGGAGCTGCGAAGAACGGAAGAGACTCACAGGCAAAGAGGCTGGGCATCAAGCGCTTCGCCGGGCAGGCGGTGAGCGCGGGGACGATCATCGTTCGCCAGAGGGGGACGAAGTTCCACCCCGGTGAGAACGTCGGCCGCGGCCGTGACGACACTCTCTTCGCCCTTCTCGACGGCCAGGTCGTGTTCCAGACCAGGCGGGGGAGGAACTTCGTCGGCATCCAACCCGGAGCTTTGGCCTGACTTCCCCGTGAACGGCTTCGTGGATGAGACCACGATCGTCGTCTCGTCGGGGAGCGGCGGCGATGGCTGCGTTTCTTTCCGCCGCGAGAAGTTCGTGCCGCGGGGCGGGCCCGACGGCGGGGACGGCGGCAGGGGCGGCGACGTGGTGTTCATCGTGAAGTCGAACCTGAAGACCCTTTCTCATTTGAAGCTGAAGCGCGTCTTCCGCGCGGGCGGTGGAGTTCGCGGCTCGGGTCAGCGCATGCACGGGAGGGACGGGAAGGACGTTGAAATCGCCGTTCCGCCCGGCACCCTGGTCCGCGACCGCGAGAGCGGCGAGCTCCTCGCCGATCTGACCGCGGACGGCGTGCGCTTCGTGTTCCTGCGCGGCGGGCGCGGAGGCAAGGGCAACTCCCACTATGCCACCTCGACGAACCAGGCGCCTCGCTATGCCCAGAAGGGCGTCGCGGGGGAGACCCGCGAGCTCGGCGTCGAGCTTCACCTCATCGCCGACGCGGGGCTCGTCGGCCTGCCCAACGCGGGCAAGTCCACGCTCCTCGCAACCCTCACGAATGCCCGTCCCCTCATCGCCGACTACCCATTCACCACGCGCACGCCGAACCTCGGGCTGCTGCGGATCTCGGAGCGGGACATAGTCATCGCGGACATCCCGGGCATCATCGAGGGGGCTTCGGAGGGCAGGGGACTGGGCCTGCAGTTCCTTCGCCACATCGAGCGCTGTGCGGCCCTGCTGTTCCTCGTCGACCTCGGAACGGAGGACTGCGCGGCGGCCGTGATGGTGCTGGACGGGGAGCTGGCCAGCTACGCGCCGGTCCTCCGCGGAAAGCCCCGCATCCTCGTCGGAACGAAGCTCGACCTGGAGGGCGCGCGCGAGAGGCTGCGGGACCTGGCGGTCGCGTACCCCGCTGACCGTGTGGTGGGGGTGTCGTCGTTCTCGCGCGAGGGCGTCGAGGAGCTCGCGCGGACGCTGCTCGGCCTCGTGGGGCGCGCCGCGTGAAGGCGCTCATCCTCGGGGGCACATTCAATCCCGTGCACTTTGGACACCTCTTTCTCGCCGAGGAGGCGAGGAGCCGCTTCTGCTACGACGCCGTCATTCTCGCGCCGGCCTTCCACCCCGTCCACAAGGACATTGCGCCGATTCTCGCCCCCTCCCATCGCCTGGAGATGCTGCAGAGGGCGGTGCGGGGACGAGCGCGGTTCATCGTCGATGCGTGCGAGATCGAGCGGGGCGGGCCCTCCTACTCGATCGAGACCGTGCGCGAGCTCGTGCCTCGTCACCGCATCGAGGGTAAGCCCGGCTTCCTCATCGGAAACGACCTCGCGGCCGGCTTCCACACGTGGAAAGAGGCCGAGGCGCTCTCGCGGGAGGCCGACCTCATCCTCGCGCGGCGGACCCCCGGGGCGTCGGTTGACTTTCCGTATCCCCACCGGATGCTGGACAATTTCCTCCTCCCTCTTTCCTCCTCGGACATCCGCCAACGCGCCGCCGCGGGGCTCACGATCCGTTTCCTCCTGCCGGACGAGGTCGCCGACTATATCGAGGCGAACGCTCTGTATGGATAACACGGTGTGGCGCTCGAGGATCGCGGCCCTCGTCGAGGCGAGCCTCTCCCGTCCCCGCATCGCGCACTCCCGCGAGGTTGCGCGGCTCGCCTGCGAGCTGTGTGGGAGGTTCCGCGTGGACGAGGACAGGGGGTACATCGCGGGGATCGCGCACGACCTCGCCCGTGAGAAGGATCTCTCCGAGATGGCTGGGCTGTGCCAGGCCGACGGACAGGGGATCTCCGCGCTCGAGCAGGCGAATCCTCTGCTTCTCCACGGCCGCGCGTCGGCGTTCCTCATCGAGCGGCTCGCGGGCTACACGGATCCCGAGGTCATGCAGGCCGTGCGGGACCACGTCACCGGGCGTGGGGGAATGGGCATGCTCTCGCGGATCCTCTTCGTCGCCGATTTCCTCGAGCCGACGCGCGACTTCGTCTCGCCCGAGTTCCGCCGCAGGACGTCCGGGCTGGGGCTGGACGAGATGGTGCTCGCCGTCCTGGAGCGGAAAATGCACTACGTGCGAGCCGCCTCCGCGCCCCTCGCGCCGGACTCGCTGGCGCTGTATCAGGAGCTCAAGCCGAATGCTTGAGAGGAGAAGCAGGAAGGCGGACAGGAGCGTCATCCTCCTCGTCTTGATCGTCCTTGTCATCGCGGCGACCGCCGTCTTGTTGTTGTTGCAGCTTCGGGTGGACAGGATCACCGACGCGCTGAAAAAGAAGCAGCCGGTCAACACTCTGATCATCCTCTCGGAAGGCGAAAAGGCCCTGTTTTTCGAGATCTTTCTCTACAATCCCGAGACGCGCAAGGGCACCCTCTACTACGTGCCGGCGAATCTCGGGGGAGTGATCGAGGGGTTGCGCAAGGTTGACGGGATCGACGCTCTGTACCGCCGGGGCAGCCCCGCGGCGCTGCAGAAGACGATCGAGGGGCTTCTCGGAGTGCCTCTCCACTGCGTCCTCGACATCGCCCTGACCGACGCGGTGAAACTCGTGGATCTGGTCGGGGGCCTGGACCTGTTCATCCCCAATCCCGTCGACATTACTCGGGAAGGACGTCGGATCCTTCTGCCGTCGGGCAGCGTGACCCTGGACGGAGACAAGACGGTCGACTTCCTTTCCTATGAGGATCCTCTCGAGACGGAGGTCGACAGGATCGGGAGGCAGCAAAAGTTCGTCCAGTCGCTTCTGAAGTCCCTGGGCGAGGAAAAGCAGCTGCTTGCCCAGCGCGGCCCCTTCCGCCTCGTGCGCGCGTTCGTGCGGACGAACATCCCGCCGCGCGCTCTCGCCGCCCTGATCGCGGAGCTGGCCAGGTACGATTCAGAGCGCGTCATCCAAGCCCGCGTCCTGGGGGCCACGCGCACCGTCGATGGACGCGATCTGCTGTTCCCGCACCAGGACGGTGAGCTGCTCCTGGAGGCGGTGCGGCAGGCGGTCGCCGCCAACGCGAGCAACGAGTTCATTCCCGCGGAGGATCTCACCGTCACCGTGCAGGTCCTGAACGGCACCTCGACGCCGGGGCTCGCCAACCGAGCCCGCGAGGTGTTCCAGAGCTACGACATGGAGGTCCTCGCCCCGAACAACGCGGACAACGACCAGTACCAGTCCACCGTGGTCTACGACCGCAAGGGCAGGATCGAGGATGCCCGCCGCGTCGCCGAGCTCATCCGCTGCACGAGGGTCGCAACGCAGCTTGATCCGCAGGGTGATCAGGCCGTGGACGTGACCGTCATTCTAGGGAAGGATTTCGATGGCAGGTACTGCAAGTGAGTAGGGAAGCGGCGCTCGAGGCGGCCCGTTGCGTCGACGCCCACAAGGGCGAAGACACCGTGGTCCTCGACATCGCGGGGGTCTCATCGGTCGCCGACTACTTCGTCATCTCCACGGCGCGCAGCTCCGCACACCTCGCGGGTCTCGCGCGGGAGCTGTTCCACCTGCTGCGCGAGAGCGGCGTCCATCCCTTGAACAGACACAAGAAGGCGGAGGAGTCGGGCTGGCTCCTGGTGGACTGCGGTGATTTCGTCGTGCACCTGATGGAGCGGGAGCAGCGGGAGTTCTACGATCTGGAGCGGCTGTGGTTCAGGGCCGAGCGGGTTCCCTACTCGTCGAAATCTTCGTAATCGAGGTCTTCGTCAATGTCGTATTCGTCCTCGTCGAGGAAGTCCTCCTCGTCGAGCTCCTCATCGTCCTCTTCCTCCAACTCCTCCTCTTCTTCCTCTTCGTCCTCGAAGTCTTCGTCGGTGTCCTCTTCGAACTCCTCTTCCTCTTCGTCCTCGCTGATGTCCTCTTCGTCGTAGTCTTCCTCGAGGTCATCCTCGTAATCGTCAAACTCCTCGTCGAGGTTCTCCTCTCCCTCCTCCCCGGGGGTCTCCCCTTCGCTCTTTCCTTTCCCCTTGCCGAACGAGTAGAGCAATCCGTCGCCGAAATCAGAGAGAGTACTTCTGATGTCCTCCACCATAGTTCACCTCGCGTGCGATCTTTGAAGCCGTGCTTCTAGCTGAATCTACGACCAGAAATTCGAAATTGTCAACTAGTATTTTCCGATTCGCGCCGCAAGCGCGCGGAGGGCAGCGACCCCTATTTGACACCCGCGGGGGGGCTCCGCTACCATCCCGCCCTGTATGGGACGAGAGCTCCGCGTCACGGCTCCGGCAAAGGTGAACCTGCATCTCGAGATCCTGGCAAAGCGGCAGGATGGGTACCACGACCTGCTCTCGCTGTTCCAGGCCGTATCCCTCGCTGACACCGTGCGCCTCAGCGCGCGCGGCCCCGACGGCTCGATCCGCATCAAGGGAGCGTTCGAAATCCCAGCGCGCCAGAACCTCATCGCGAAGGCGGTGGAGCTTTTCAGATCCGCTACCGGTCTGACCGGAGGCGTCGAGGCGGCGGTCGAGAAGCGAATCCCGGCCGGCGGAGGCCTGGGCGGGGGCTCCAGCGACGCGGCGGCCGCGCTCCGCGGGCTTCAGGTCCTCTTCGACCGCGAGCTGCCGATCGAACGATTGCGCGTCATGGCTGCCGCGCTCGGCAGCGATGTTCCCTTCTTTCTCGGGACCGCCGCGGCGGTCGTGGAAGGCAGGGGGGAGAGGGTCCTCGCCGTTCAGCCGAGGACGGATTTCGCGATCGTCGCGCTGTTTCCCCCCGTTGCCGTCGACACGGCGCTTGCCTTCAAGTGGAAAGACGAGCAATCAAAGGGCGCCTCCGGCGCCGGCCCGGATGGCGCCTCCAGCGCCTCGGAGGAACCGCGGCCGGGGCGCGGGATGTCCCGCGAGGAGCTCATCCTGATGTACGCCGAGTCCCCCGTGACGGGCTGGCGGTTCTCGAACTCCTTCGACGAGCCGGTCTTCGCCCGGCACCCGTCGATCGCCGTTCTCCGAGACCGTCTTCTCGAGGAAGGAGCCGTCGCCGCGCGCTTGACGGGAAGCGGCTCGACGGTGATCGGAATCTTCCACGATCGGGACGGGGCGCAGGCAGCGGTCCGCTCGCTCGGAAAGCGAGGCCGAGCGGGGCTGCCTGCCGGGGCGCGCGCCGTCGTTCTCCTCCCACTTGCCTCTCTGCCCGCCGTGTGGTAAAATAGACCGATGCGGATTCGCCAATGGGAGGCCACCCATGGAGATAACGGATATTCGCATCAAGAAGGTCGAATCTGACAACAAGCTCAGAGCGTACGTCACAGTGACCTTCGACGATTGTTTCGTCGTCCACAATCTCAAGATCATCAATGGCCAGTTCGGGCGGTTCGTCGCGATGCCGAGCAGGAAAACGCGGGATGGGGAGTTCAAGGACATCGCGCACCCCATCAATCCAGACTTCCGCAGGAAGATCCAGGCGCGCATTCTCGAGGAGTTCGACAGGAACACGGAGGATTCGCAGATGCCCGACCGCAGCGCGGCGGAGTAGACCGCGGCCGGGAGTTCTTTGGGACGTCGGCAAGCGGTAAGCCACCGGAATTTGGATCCGGCATTTCGCAGGTTCGAATCCTGCCGTCCCAGGAGTCAAGAGCGTCCTCACGAGAGACAGCTTTTATCGAAGGAGTCACTGAATGGAACCCAAGATCTTGAACGTGCAGGCCCGCGAGGGAAGGAAGAAGGGGATGGCCGGCCGCCTGCGCCGCACCGGCAAGATACCCGCCGTCATCTACGGCCACACCGAGTCAACCGCGATCACCGTTGACGCCCGCGAGTTTCGAGGCGCGTTCAAGAGGATCACCGAGAATACGGTCGTCCAGCTGCTGATGCCCGAGGGCACCCACGAGGTCCTCGTGAAGGACTACCAGAAGGACAACCTGACCGGCGAGATCCTCCATATCGATTTCTATGAGTTCGAGAAGGGCAAGGCCCTGCGCACGCGCGTCCCCATCCGTCTCACCGGGAACCCCGTCGGCGTGAAGGAGGGCGGGATCCTCGAGGTCCTCCTGCGTGAGCTGGAAGTCGAGTGTCTTCCGAAAGATATGCCCGAGGAGCTGGCGCTGGACATCTCCGAGCTCGCTCTCGACCGCGCCCTGCACGTGAAGGACATGAGCTTGCCCGAGGGCGTGCGCTCGATGCAGTCGCTCGACCAGGTCGTCTGTCTCGTTGCTCACCGCAAGGCCGAGGAGGAGGTCGCTCCTGCCGTCGTGGAGGGTGAGGTGCCCGCAGAAGGCGAGGCCGCCGTGGAGGGCGAGAAGACCGAAGAGGGCGAAGAGGAGAAAGAGGAGTAGTTCCTGTCCCTCGTGGTATTCGGGCTCGGGAACCCAGGCGAGAGGTACGCGCAGACGCGTCACAATGCGGGCTTCATGGCGGCGGATGCGCTTGCCGAGCGCGCGGGCGTCTCGTTTCGAAAGAAGCTGTTCCACGCGTACCTCATCGGCAAAGGTTCCCGGGTCGGGCGCAGCTTTCACCTCGTCAAGCCTCTCACGTTCATGAACAACTCCGGCCGCGTCGTTCGCGAGGTCCTGCGCGAGACCGAGCACACAGTCTCGGACATGCTCGTGGTGTGCGATTCCCTCGACCTCGCTCCCGGCAGCTGCAGGCTCCGACTCAGAGGCTCCTCGGGCGGGCAGAAGGGCCTGGAATCGATCATCCAGACGCTGGGGACCCAGGATTTCATGCGCCTCGCCATCGGCATCGGGAGGCCGGCGCACAAGGGGCAGGTCGTCCCGTACGTGCTGTCGAGGCCGCCCGTGGGAGAGGAAGTTGAGTTTCATCGAGGCGTCGAGAAGGCGGTCGAGGCGGTCTTCCTCCTTCTTTCCGACGGACCAGCCAGGGTCATGAATGAGCACAACAGGAAGGAACCGACCGATTGAAAGGCGCCAGGAGCGCCGAGGGCGCCAGGGCGTCGTGCGCGCCGTCGATGCGGCCCTCACGGCCGCGGGCGTGCCCGACGGCTCGACGCTCCTGGTCGGTGTATCGGGCGGGCCGGATTCGACAGCCCTCCTGGCCGCGCTCGTCGAGCTTCGCGTCGCTCGTCGGCTCGCCCTGCGCGCGTGCATCGTCGATCACGGCATCAGAGAGCGCGCCCAGATCGAGGCGGACATCTCTTTCGTGCGGGATCTGTGCGCCTCGTTCGATGTCCCCCTCGATGTCGCGCGGATCCCCGAAGGGGAATGCGCCCGCCGGGCCCGTGCCTCGAAACGGAGCCTCGAAGAGGTCGCGCGCGAGGCGCGCCTGCGCGAGCTCGCCGTCCGCGCGGAGGGCCTTGGCGTCCGGACCATCGCCCTGGGGCACACGCAGGACGACTGCGTCGAGACGATCCTCATGCGGGTCCTGCAGGGATCCGACGCGGCCGGCCTGCGGGGAATTCCCCTGCGCAGGGGGCCGATCGTTCGACCCTTGCTGTCCCTCACTCGTTCCGACGTCCTCTCGTACCTCCATTCGCGCTCTCTGAGCCACCGGACGGACCTCACGAACGTCGACCCCGCGATGCTCAGGAACCGCATCCGCGGGCTGCTCATCCCCCTTCTCTCCGAGCGATTCCCCGGGTTCAAAACCGGGCTGCTGGCGCTCGCCCGCAAGAGCGCTCTCGTCACGGACATGCTGCGGGAGCATGCGAGGGCGATTCCCTGGAAACGGACGGCGAAGGGTTTCTCGATTCCAGTCGATCTTTTCTTCTCACTCCCTTCCGCCGTGCGCTCCTTCTCGCTCCTCAGACTCTCGGATGCCCTGCGCGGATCGTCGTCTCCGCGGAGGCTGCCCTACCGCTTTCTGCTGCCCGCTCTGGGGCGGGACCACCCTCCCGCGGGATCCGCGACGATTGTGAGGGGCCACGGGGTGCGTCTCGGGGTTCGCGGCGGCCGTCTGGTCTGGGAAGCCGATATTGTCAGGGGGGGAAAAAGTAGTTATCTTATGGAAGCAAACGGTACCGGCAGCTGCGATCTGCGGATCCGACCAACGGGGCTACTCGTGCGGATCACCCGCCGGGCGGTGAACGCGGAGGAGGACGGCTGTTCTCCGGACACCGACGCGTCGATACTCGAACGCGAGATTGTTCCCCCCCTTGTTCTGCGATCGAGGCGAAAGGGAGACCGTCTCGTTCTCGAGCAGGGGACGAAGACCCTGAAAGCTGTGTTGACGGATTGGAGGGTCCCCGAGGGGGACCGGTGGAAGGTGCCGATCCTCGCGGACAGGAGCGGCGTGCTGGCGGTGCTCGGTCGGGCCCTGGGCTACCGGACGCTGGCGCGGAAGGCGACGGCGGCGCCGCGGCGCGGCGAGGCCGTGCTCGAGATCCGCACCCGGAAGGACAGGGAAGGGACGAGTGAGCAACAATTCTGAGAATCGCGACGACAAGGGCAAAGAGCCGCGGGTTCCCCGGTTCAATTTCAACAATCGCATCGCGCTGATCATGCTCCTCGTCGTGTTCGGATTCTTCATCGTGTTCTTCGTGTCCAACAACCGCGGTCTGGCGCAGGACCTGCCCTACTCGGCGTTCCAGAACTACCTCACCGAGGGCATGATCGACACGGTCACGATCGTCGACCAGTACGAGATCCAGGGGAGGATCAGGAACAAGTCCGGGGAGGCCACAAGCTTCAAGACCACGATCCCGTACCCCGACCCCGACCTGATGAAGAGCCTGCGCGAGAAGGGCGTGAACGTCTCGGGCGGGGCCAAGGCCGTCTCGCCGCTGCGTGTGATCATCGAATTCCTTCCATGGGTCATAGGATTCTTCTTCATCTGGTTCATGTTCCGCCAGGTCCAGGGCAACGGCAACAAGGCCTTCTCGTTCGGCAAGAGCAAGGCCAAGCGCTATCTCGATTCGAGCAGGCGCATCACGTTCACAGACGTCGCTGGCCAGGAAGAGGCGAAGTACGAGCTGCAGGAGGTCGTCGAGTTCCTGAAGAGCCCGCAGAAGTTCTCGCGGCTGGGAGCGAAGATCCCGAAGGGCGTGCTCCTCGTCGGCATGCCGGGAACCGGCAAAACGCTCCTCGCGAAGGCCATCGCGGGCGAGGCGAACGTCGCCTTCTTCCATATGTCCGGTTCGGATTTCGTCGAGATGTTCGTCGGTGTAGGGGCGAGCAGGGTGCGAGACCTCTTCGAGCAGGGCCGTCGCCATGCGCCGTGCATCCTCTTCATCGATGAGCTGGACGCCGTCGGCCGCACCCGCGGGGCCGGCTACGGCGGCGGCCACGACGAGCGGGAGCAGACCCTCAACCAGATGCTGGTCGAGATGGACGGGTTCGACACCAAGGACGGGGTCATCATCCTCGCGGCCACCAACAGGCCCGACGTCCTCGATCCCGCCCTCCTGCGTCCCGGCCGCTTCGACAGGCAGGTCGTCGTGGACATGCCGGATATCAGGGAGCGGGAGCTCATCCTGCGGCTGCACGCGCGCAAGCTCCCCCTCTCCGACGATGTCGACCTCTCCCGGCTCGCCCGGGCGACGCCGGGCTCCTCGGGAGCCGATCTCGCCAATCTCGTGAACGAGGCGGCCCTTTTCGCAGGGCGCACGAGCAAAGACAAGGTGGACATGGCCGATTTCGAGGAGGCGCGGGACAAGACGCTCATGGGAGTCGCCCGCAAGTCGAAGATCATCCCTCCGAAGGAGAAAAAGATGGTGGCCTGCCACGAGGCCGGCCACGGCCTGCTGCACTACTTCCTGAAAAACGCTGATCCGCTCCACAAGATCACGATCATCCCCCACGGTCGAGCCCTGGGCATCGCTTTTTCGCTGCCCGAGGACGATGCGTATTCCCGCAACAAGGGCTGGCTGCTGGACAGGATCACGATCGCCATGGGCGGCTATGCCGCGGAGAAGCTCGTCTACCATGAAACGACGACGGGTGCGGCGAACGACCTCGAACAGGCCACGGAAATCGCGCGGAAAATGGTGTGCGAGTGGGGGATGAGCGAACCTCTCGGACCCGTCGCGTACGGTCAGAAGGAGGAGCCGATCTTCCTCGGCAAGGAGATCGCGCGTCATAAGGACTACTCCGAGGAGACGGCACGGTCCATCGACACTGAGATCAAGAAGATCGTCGAGGCGGCTCTCGCCGAAGCGATGCGCATCCTCACAGAGCAGAAGGACAAGCTTCTCCTGCTCTCCGAGACGCTCATCACCAAGGAGAACATGGACGACGACGAGATCAGGGCTCTCATCGGCCTCGAGCCCCGCAAGCGGGATGCCTAACCCGGCGCATTGGCACCCGACCCGCTCGTTTCCTATACTAGGAAAGGTGAGCTTCCAACGACGCCTCCGGCATGCCGCGGCCATCGTCATGGCTGGCCTGCTGGCGGCTGCGCCGGTTTTCGCACAAACTTCCGATGCAGCCTCAACGCAGGCTGATGCGTATCTCGCGGAGGCTCGCCGTGCGCTCGAAGCCGGGAGCAGCGAGAGCGCACGGAGCCTGACCGAGACGGCGCTCGCCCTCGCACCCGAATACTCGGAGGCGCTGTACATGCGGGCGAGAGTCGATGCCGGCGACCGGGCGAGGACCCGCGCAGTCCGGGGGGACCTGAGCAGGGCCGTCGCATCCGCGAGCTGGAGGCGGACGGATCCAGGAGAGGCCGACCTTGCGCTCGCCGAAGTCCTGCTCCGCACAAGCGCGCTTGCGGAAGCCCAGCCCCTCATCGAGAGGCTGTCGCGGGAGAAGACCGAGGAGTACAGTTCCCTTCTTCTGCTCGCCCGCTTGCGGGAAAAACAGGGGGCAGCCGCGCTTGCGCAGCGGGCATTCGCCGACGGCGTTCTCCGCTTCCCAGGGGTCGAGCAGTTCCCCCTCCTTCTCTCCCGCTCCCTCGACAAGGCGGAAAAGGCCGCCGCCGCAAAGACAGTGGTCGCCACGGCGCTGAAGGAGATGCCCGACAGCCTCGCGCTGCTCCTGCGCGCCGCTGAGCTAGAAACAAAGATCGCTCTGCGCCTCCGAGCCGTCGAGCTCTACCTGTCGAAGGGGGGAGCCGATCCTCTTGCGCCTCTGCTCGCCCTGGAGGCGAAGCCCAAGGACGCCGGCAGATACCTCGCCCTCGTTGTCGAGCGCGGCGGGCTCGCAAGCGTCGATATCGCGATGAGGGCCTCGCGGGCGACCGCGGGGAGGAAGGATCTCTCGGCGAGCCTCGCCGGGGCGCTTGCCCGGTATTCGGGTTTCCGCGATCTCGATGGCGACGGCGATGGCTTCTACGAGGAGAGGTGGGAACTTTCTGACGGGACCGTGACGCGGTGGGTGCGAGACCGCGACCAGGACGGCGTGCCCGAGCTCGCGGCTGACTTCCAGCGGGGTTCACCCGCCGCTCTCAGCGTCGAGCTCGACGCCGGCTCGCCGCTCATGTACCGATACAGCCGCTATCCCGCGCTCGACTCCGTGAGCGAAAACTCGGCAGGGCTCGCCCGCACTTTGCTGCTCGTCCCGTACACCCTCGCCGCGCCGTTCCTGGATGCCGGGCGCGCGGGGGCTCCCGCAACCCCTGGAATGGTGCCGCGCCCCCTCCTGCGTCCGACGCTGCCGACCCGTGAGCGGCTCGCCGAAGCGGCTTGGCGCGTGGAGGAGCGCTCGGTCGACGGCGGAGCGCTCGTGCGCCGCATTGACAGCGTGAAGGGGGCGACGACGTTCGTGGAGGAGGACCTGGACGGGGACGGCCGGCTCGATCACAGGGTCTGGTACGAGAACGGCTCCCCTGCGCGAGGCGCCCGCGACCTCACCGGCGACGGCATCTTCGAGGCGACGGAAGTCTATCGGAACGGGAAGCTCTGGAAGAGCGCCGTGGACACGGACGGCAGCGGCGTCGCCGATTATACCGAGGTTTTCGGCGTCTCGCCCGTGCGGCTCTGGGACTACAACGAGGACGGGAAGGACGACAGCCGCGCCTCCGAGGGTCCCGGCGGCGCGGAGATCCGGGAGTTCTGCACATCGCTCGACGGGGTGTTCGACCTGACCGTGGTCTTCCGCGCTGGGCGGATCGTCGAGGTCCGCCGATCGGGAAGGCCAGTGCCGGTGGGCGCGGCGCCCGAGCGGGGCCTGACGTGGATCGGATCCCCAGCCCAGGGAGCCGGACTGGACGACGCGACGCCGGATGGCCTTCACTCGCTCGGGGGGAAGCGCTACCTCGTTTTCCGCTACGCGGGCGCCATCTATGCCGAGGAGCTGAAATGAAACCTCTGCGCCTGCTCGCGCTTGCGGCCCTGTCCTTCGCGTCGTTTTCCTGTGCGAGCGGCGGGTGGTCCCCTTCGGCAGCGCCTTCGCTCGCCGACGCGCGGCTGAAAGAGGTGAGGGACCTGATCTCCTCGGGGTCCGTCCTGCAGGGTTTCCAGGAGATCTCCCTTCTGCGCAGGGAGGCGCCCGCGGGCCTCCCGTTGGGCGAATTGGAGGGCATCGAGGGGCAAGCGAGCGAGGCCTTCTCGGCCGCATTCCAGAAGGCCGTGACCGAGAAGGGGTGGGACGATGCGATGCGCTACCTGCGCTCCGCCTCCGCTCTGGCACGGACCGACCTCACCGCGAGCTGGACGGAGAAAGCCCTCCTCGATGCGCAGGCGGAATCGTTCGACGCCGCGGGAGAGACGCTGCTCGCCCTCCTCGCCCGGCAGCGGGGCATCGCGATCGGCGAGCCGACGGAGGCTGACCTGTCGGCGGCGCTCGAGAAGGCTTCAGCGCTCGGCAATCGGCCGATCGCCCGTTCCCTCGCCGAACGGATGCGGGAGCGAGGGTTCGCCGTGCCGCAGCTGCCTGCGCTCGCGGAGGAGGCCCCGCCATTCTCTCAGATGCTCGAAGGGACCGTGACGATCTGGGTGAACAGAGGCATTCGCATCGAGAAGGGAGTGGGGTACCCCGACCGAGTGATCGGCAGCGGCTTTTTCATCGATCCCCGCGGGTATCTCCTGACCAACTACCACGTGATCAAGAGCGAGGTCGACCCGACCTATGAGGGCTACTCGCGCCTGTTCGTCCGGTTCAACGAGACGACGGGCGAGAAGATCCCGGCGAAGGTGGTCGGGTACGACACGGTATTCGACCTTGCCCTGCTCAAGGCGGAGACCACGGCGAGATACGCCTTCGGAGGAAGCGCCGACGAGCGCGCGAACCCCGGCGACCGCGTCTTCGCGATCGGCTCGCCCGGAGGCCTTGAGAAGACCATCACCTCGGGCATCGTCTCGGCGACCGGACGCCGCTTCCTCCAGATGGGGGATGCCATGCAGGTCGACGTGCCGCTCAACCCCGGCAACAGCGGCGGGCCGCTGCTCAGCGAAAAGGGCGGCTTGATCGGGATCGCGTTCGCCGGCCTGGAGCAGTTCGAGGGCATCAACTTCGCCGTTCCCTACCTCTGGATCGAGAAGGCGCTCCCGCTGCTGTTCCGGGGAGGGAAAGCGGTCCACCCGTGGCTGGGTGCGGCGCTGGCGGAGACCGAGAAGGGATTGGAGGTCCTGTACACTCTTCCGGGCTCGCCCGCGGCCCGTGCAGGTCTCGCTTCCGGCGATGTCCTTGTGACGATGAACGGGGCGCAGTACGCGACCCTGCGCGACGCGCAGGAGGCGATCCTTTCCTTCTCCCCCCCGTCGCTCATCCGCGTCGGCTTCCGCAGGGGGGCGGCAGTCACGGAAGCCATTCTCTGCCTGGTCGAGCGCCCGCAGAGTCCCATCGAGACGGCGCTGACAAAGGACACGCGCGACAATGTGCTGTACCCCCTGTTCGGCATGCAGCTCGAGAGGACGAAGGGAGCGCTGCGGCGCAACTCCTTTGTCGTGAAAAGGGTGACCCGCGGATCGATCGCCGATGAGGCGGGTTTGTCCGAGAACGACCCGCTCACGATCCAGGACTGGAAGGTGGACAACGAGAAGGGCTACGCCGTGCTCCAGCTGTACGTCAAGAAGCGAAAATCGGGCTTCATCGAGAGCGTCGTGCAGATCGCCTCGTACCTCGAGACGGACAACTTTCTCTAGATCATGCGCTGCTTGACGAGGGTGACCTCGTTGCCCCGCTCGTTGTAGCGCAGCTCGTCGAAGTAGATCTTCGTGAGGAAGATCCCTCGTCCGCTGTACGCGAGAAGGTTCTCCGCCTCCACGCCGGGCAGCGCCCGCCAGTCAAAACCCGCCCCCTCGTCGCTGATCGTGATCTCGAAGCGCTCCCGAGTGAGCCGGGAGGCGATGGTGACGACCCTCGCGGCGCCCTCGCCTCGGAGGCGCTCGGCGAGGAGCTCCCGCAAAGTCCCCGCCTCTATCGCCGCGGCCTTCTCCGCGAAGGTGATGCCGAGGTTGCCGTGCTCGACGGCGTTGACGATCATCTCCTCGATCCCGATCTTGAGGTTCAGGATCTCCTCTTCGGGAAGGATGCTGGGGAGCTGGAGGGTGACCTGGTTGATGAGCGGCAGGTAGCGGTCCTCGCCGGTGGGGATCCGAAACCGTTTGGTCTCCTCTTCGAGAAACGGCGTGGAGAACGTCACCCGTGCGGCCTCGCGGCGGTATTCGGCCACCGCGCGGATCTCCTGGATCAGCTCGCTCACGTTGAACGGTTTCTTGAAGAAGTTCGTCGCCCCGCCGCGGAGGGCCTGGAGGAGCACCTCCTCATTGCCCAGTCCCGTCATCAGTATGACGGCTGCGCTGCGGTCGATTCTCTTGATACGCTCGAGGAGGACGAGGCCGTCCACCTTCGGCATCATGATGTCTGAGACGACGACGATCGGGGCAAACGTCCTGAAAAGCTCGATGGCCTCTTCGCCGTCCTTCGCCTCGATGGGCTCGAAGCCGGCGCGCTCGACCATGCGCACGAGCATCGCCCGCAACGCATCCTGGTCGTCGACGATGAGAACCCGCTCCTTCTGTTGGTCATCCACTGCCCTGGAGCCTATGCCCGGTCCTCCGCCGTGTCAATATCGCTCCGCGCAAGGGCACCGCGCGAGGGCCGGGTCGACGGGTCGTAGGAAATGCGCCTTCGGCGCCGGATTGAAACAGGCGGCCTCATCCGCTATACTGCGCCTTCGTTGAACACTCGACAGATCCGCAATTTCTGCATCATTGCCCATATCGACCACGGCAAATCTACCCTCGCCGACAGGTTCATCCAGCGCGCCCGGCTGGTCTCCGACAGGGACTTCCACGACCAGATCCTGGACAACATGGACATCGAGCGCGAGCGGGGCATCACGATCAAGAGCCAGGCCGTCGCCATCCCCTACAGGTCGCGCAGCGGGGAGGATTACATCCTGAACCTGGTCGACACCCCGGGGCACGTGGACTTCTCGTACGAAGTCTCCCGCTCAATCTCCGCCTGCGAGGGCGCCGTCCTGCTCATTGACGCGAGCCAGGGCGTGGAAGCGCAGACCCTGGCGAACATGTACATGGCCATCGAGCACGATCTGGAGATCATCCCTGTGATCAATAAGATCGACCTGCCCAGCGCCGACATCGTGGGCGTGAAGAAGCAGATATCCCACGACCTCGGGCTGGATGCCGAAGGAGCGCTGCTGGTGTCGGGAAAGCTCGGGACGGGCGTCGATGAGCTGTGCGAGGCCATTGTAGAGCGCGTGCCTCCGCCGACGGGAGATCCCGAGGAGCCGCTGAAGGCGCTGATCTTCGACTCGCACTACGACACGTTCCGCGGCGTCGTCGTCCACGTGCGGGTGTACACCGGCACTCTCCGAGGGGGACAGACCATCCGGTTCCACTGGAACGGCTCCGCGTACAAGGTCGAGGAGACGGGGATTTTCCGTCTCGCGCTTGTCCCCAGGCCCTCGCTGGGTCCCGGCGAGGTCGGATACCTCATCGCGGGGATCAAAACCGTGGCGGATACCCGGGTGGGGGATACGGTGACCGACGACGAGCGGCCCTGCGCCGAGCCCCTTGCGGGATTCCGTGAGGTGAAACCCGTCGTTTTCTCCTCGATCTACCCCGTGGACGCCAACGACTACGAGGAGCTCGTGCAGGCGATGGCGAAGCTGAAGCTCAACGACGCCTCACTTATGTACGAGAAGGATTCCTCCGTGGCGCTGGGCTACGGCTTCCGCTGCGGTTTTCTCGGTCTGCTGCACCTGGAGATCGTGCAGGAGCGGCTGGAGCGCGAGTTCGAAATGTCCATCGTGTTCACGGCCCCCTCCGTCCAGTACAGGGTCTCGCTCAATGGCGGCAAGGTTGTCCTGATCGACAACCCGGTGAACTTTCCCGACCCCTCGCAGATCCAGGGGGCCGAGGAGCCCTACATCTCCGCCTCGATGATTACCCCATCCCAGTACCTGGGAAGCATCATCGCACTCTGCCTCGAGAAGCGCGGGGTGCAGAAGAGCATGACCTACCTGGACGAGAAGAGGGTGGAGCTGATCTTCGAGATGCCTCTTGGCGAAGTCGTCTTCGACTTCTACGACAGGTTGAAGTCGGTGAGCCGAGGCTATGCTTCCTTCGACTATCAGCTCATCGGCTTCCGTGACACGCAGCTCGTCAGGTTGGACATCCTCATCAACGGCAAAATGGTGGACGCCCTCTCGCAGCTCGTGTTCCGCGGCAACGCCTACCAGACCGCGCGCAGGGTCTGCGAGAGGCTGCGCGACGAGATCCCGCGCCAGCAGTTCAAGATCGCGATCCAGGGCACCATCGGCAGCCAGATCATCGCGCGCGAGACCGTCAACGCTTTCCGCAAGGACGTCACGGCCAAGTGCTATGGCGGGGATATCTCGAGGAAGCGCAAGCTGCTGGAGAAACAGAAAGAGGGCAAGAAGAGGATGAAGATGGTGGGCGAGGTCGAGCTGCCCCAATCCGCCTTCCTCGCCGTGCTCAAGACCTCTGACGACTGATTCCGCGCTCCAGGTTCTCGATCCGCTGCCTGTAGTACGACGCCGCGACCCGCGTTCGCGCGAGGAAGCTTCGCGACGGGTTGGGGAGGTTCGGTTGATCCGGGAAATGCACGTACGCGTAGTCGATGTCGGCCACCAGAGCGGCATCGTCCCCGCGCAGCGCGATCTCCGCCGCCGGGCCTGGGCTGGCGAGCAGCCCCGTGATCCTTTCGAAAGCCCGACCGAGCAGCTCCTGCTCGCCGCGCAGGAACCTTTCCAGCGCGCGCAACGAGAAGATCGGACCTTCCCGCGCTTCGAGCCGCCCTGGGTCGTGGACGCCTGAAGCGTCGTGGACGCGCCGGACGAACTCATCCTCGCTGATTCTTCCGATCCCCAGGTCCAGTCCTGTCCGCCCGAGGTCCCATATCCGGCTCGCTTCACCCGCCGCTTCCATTCGAAGGCCGTCGCGGTAGGAGCGCAGGACCGAATCGGTCGCGACCTGCGCTCCATCCTTGCCCCGCTCTCGGATCGAGGGACGGGAGGCCAGCGCGCGGACGGAATCCTGCGCGACTCCGTGCGTGCGGGAGGCGGCGAGGAGAGCGGCGATGTGGCGCGGGGTTCCCCGAGCATGGGTGCGGGAACCGGGGAAGCTGAAATCGAGGCCGATCAGGAACACCTCGCCCGCCGTGAGCCGAAGGGCGGCGTACGCCGCTGCTACGCCGACAGATCCCAGCGCGGGGAAAGGGCAGGGGAGGATTCCCGCTTGCTCGAGCCGCCTGAAGAGCGCGAGCGGAGCGAACCGAGAGGAAAAGAAAAAGCGATTCTCGGGAAAAAGCCGCGCTGTGGAGGGGTGCGCGGTGAGCTCGCACGCGAGGAGGATCCCGGGATCGCGCGCGGTGAGGAAATCCTGGATGTTCATGACCTGGCTTTCGAGTGCGACGACGATGTCGGGGCGGAGGGATTCAGCCATGAGCCGGGGGAGGGCCGTATCGGCGGCCACCAGGACGAATCCATCGCGAGCCTCCCGCAGTACAGGCAAGCCCGCCTCGAGGGAAGGACCCGCCCCCGCCACGACGACGGGGGCATCCGTGGCGAGACAGGAAAAATCGCGGGAGCCGGGCAGCACGGCCAGATTCTCGAAGAGGTTCCGCATCCAAAGGCTTCCCATGGCGATGAGGGTCATGGCGTCCTGCCAATAGGCGCGCACGAGGCTCTCGAGCAGCGTGCGCACCCCTCCGTAGCCCCCCGGGTCAAGACGGTAGCCCGCGCTCAAGGGAACCTCGACGACCCTGCGGAAACGGGAGAGCCCGAGGGACCGGACCACCCGCGCAATTTGCTCGGCATCAGAAGTTCCAAGGACGATCAGCCTCTCGTCGCGCGGCAGTCCCTGGGCCGAGGCGAGGGCGAGGATCCTCGGGTCGGTCTCGACGCAGAGCACGGCAGAGCTTTCCGGCAGGCGAGCGAGCAGTTCGGCCATGCCGTGACCCAGGCCGACGGAGGGAACATAGACGAGAGAGCGGGGAGCGAGCTGGGCCGCGCATGCCTTGGCGCGCGCGGCGCCTAGCGGATTCTCGGCCGGGTAGAGAGCGATCCCCTTGTACAGGACCGTGGCGCCCTTGTCCGAATGAACGAGGAGGGGTTCCTCGCCTGACATCTATCCCTTTTTCGGCAGCCCGTACAGCTTCGAGAAGGACTCCGCGAAATTGTCCTTCAGCTTTCCGGGATCCATGATCTGAGCCTGCAGGTAGGTATCCATGTCCTGGTAGGCGGCGTAGTCCAGCCAGGAGCCGAGGACAGCGGCTGTGGCCTCGGGCAGCTGGCGCTCTTCGAGAAGGCTCAGAACCATGACCTGGTCGTCCAGCACGATCGGCGCCGAGACCTGTCCTTTGCCGAGTGAGAAGGCGCGGAGGAAGAAATCCTCGCTATTGACCGCGTTCGCCGGGGTTGCCGAATCGGGGATTGCTTTGAGCGGGGTGAAGGAGAAGACGCTCTGGAGGTTGATCGGGAAGAAATCCGTCGCGACCGTGGAGACCCCCGCCGCCTTGGCCGCGGCGGCCAATCCTGCCTCGCCGGCCCGACGCGCGAGCGATTCGGCCTTGGCCACGAAGTAGTCCTCGATCTTGCCCTTCTCGTAGGTCCCGAGGTAGGCCTTGACTGTGTCCAGGACGGCGGCATCGGAGAAGTCCGCGTCGACGGCTTCCGCGTCGCAGCGGAAGATCAGCCAGCCGAAGCTGCCCTTGAGCACCTCGCTCACGTCCCCCGCACGCAGCGCGAACACCTCCTGGGCGAGCTCCTTCTTGTCGAAGTCCGCCTCGAGGTCGTAGGCGTACCGAAAGCCCATGTCCCCGCCGTTGTCGGCGTAGCCGTCCTTCGAGTGGGTCTTCGCCAGCTCCTCGAAGCTGCTCGCCTTTTCTGAGATCTTTTTACGGATCTCCTTGGCCTCTTTTTCGCCGGACTTCACCAGGATCCTGCTCACCTTCACCTTGCGGAATAACGCGGCATTCGCCTCGCCGAACTTCCGTATCTCTTCGGCGGGGTAGCCGGAGTAGGGGAATGAGACGAAGGTGAGGCTCCGCTCGGGCTTTGCCATCGCCGCAACGAACTCCTTTTCCTTGGCTCCGCCGTTCAGGCCGAGGAACAAGTCCATGCGGTGCTGGTTGCTCATGGCTTCCTCGCGCACGAGCTTGCGGATCGCGGCTTTTTCGGAGTTTTGGGTCTTGTTGTAGCGCTCCTCGCTGAACTTTCCCCCCTCCTGGTAGGCGGGGTACGCGATGAGGGCCTTGTCGACGGCGTCCTCGGAGATGTGCAGTCCCGCCTTTTCCGCCTGGATCAGAACGGCGATGTGGACTGCGGTCTGCCTGTATGCCTGGGCCCAGACCCACTGCGTCAGGACGGCGAGATCCTGGTTCGGGTCGGCGGTGTCGCGGACCTGGGCGGCGATCCGATCCCGCTGCTGTGCGAAGTAGTTGCCGGGGAAGTATGCGATGTCCCGGCCCTCGTACGAGCCGAAGATGATCGACCCGCCGCCGCTCAGGGTTCCGGCGACAGGCGAGCCGACAAAGGTGACCACGACGACGATGAGGAGGATGATGCTGAACACGTACAGAAGGGGATGGGCTTCCTTCTTCTTCTCTATGGTCTCGGAGACGGCTTCTCCCTTTTTCGCTTTCGCTCTTCTCAATTCTCGTGACGCCATTGCCTTTTCCTGTCCGGGTGGTTGATTTCGACTCGCCACCGTAGCATCCGGCGCGGGAAATGTCAACGGAGACGCGCATCGTGTCCCCTTGACACTTCGCGGCTCGGCTGGTACATTCCACAGCAACGGGGGCGTGGCGAAGCTGGTTATCGCGCTGGCCTGTCAAGCCGGAGGCCGCGGGTTCAAGTCCCGTCGCTCCCGCTCTTTTTTTGCCGTGTTTTGCGGGCTTTTCTGAGCTACTTCCCTCCCGGTAGCCAATAGTGTACACTCTATTCGGTCTCCGGGAGGGATCCATGGGCAGAATCAAAAAGGACTTCACACTCTACAGGCGCCAGCTCCGCGATGGCCGCATGGTCTGGTACTACCGCACGTACACCGAGGACGGCAGGCGCACCCCGGGCTGCAGCACCGGGTGCACCCTGAAGACGAAAGCCGAGAAGCACTGCAACAAGCTCCTGAAGGACGGGAAGCTCATTCCAGCCGCGATCATCGAGCGCGGGCGCATCCCCACGCTCCGCGAGTGGGCGGAGTCTGAGAAGTGGTGGGTCTGGGATGAGTGCAAGTACATTCACCGTCGACTGCGCCGCGACAAAGCCAAGCCCGCGGTCTCTCAGCGCTATGCTGACGATGCGCTGCGGGATCTTCACACGTACATCCTCCCGGCGCATGGCGCGAAGCCGCTCGATCGCATCACCACGGGCGACTGTGAGGACCTCCTCACCAGCCTGGAGGAGCAGGGCCTCTCGGACAAAAGCATCCTGAACAAGGTGAGCGTCGAACGCATCATGCTCGCCGAGGCCGAGCGCCTGGGCAAGATCGAGCGCAATCCCTGGGACCGTGTCGAAGCATTCAAGCCGAATTCGAGGCGGAAAGGGATCTTGTCCACGGAAGAGGCCCGGGCCCTTCTCAATCCCGCAACCGTGGCCACTGTTTGGGCCGGCAACATGCTGTACTACTGTGCGAGTCTTCTCTCGGCCTTCACGGCCTGCAGGCTGGGGGAAGTCCTCGCCCTGACGCGCGGGGATCTTTTCCCCGATCATATCCACGTCGGCGGGTCCTGGGGGCGCCGCTACGGCAAAGGGCCGACGAAGACAAAGCGCGTCGATGATGTTCCGATTCCTGGATTCGTCTTTCGCACTATCGACGCATGGTGCACCTGGGACGGCTACATCTTCTCCTACAACCGGGGACGAAAGCCTTGCGAGGCCTCCCGCGTCAACGATGCTTTGAAGGCTGCCATCGCGGAGATCGGGATCACAGAGGAGGAGCGAGCGCGTCGAAATGTCACCTTCCATGGCTGGCGTTACTGGCTGAATACGACGCTTCGCGGGCGCGGTGTCACAGGGGAGAAGGTGCGAGAGATCACGCGCCACGACTCTGAGGAGATGACAGAACACTACAGCGCGTGGCGGGCCGAGGACTTCAAAGACGTGGCCGCGATCCAAGAGGAGCTCGCCGCGGGGATACAGAAAGCTACCAAATAAAATCTTTCCGGAGGGGCTTGACTTAATAATATTTCTCTGATATATTCCTACCTGCTATGAAAGAAAGAAAAGAAAACCTGGGACTTTCTCTCACGCCGGAAGTCCGCGAGCATGTCAGAATTCTCGCGTCGAGTTTCGGCATGTCGGTCAATGAGATCATCGCGTCCGCGATCGTGGCGTTTCCCACAAAAATACAGCGCACGAAAGAAGAGCGGGCTCGCCTCCGCGCTCAGCTCGCAATCGGTGCTGTCTCGGCGATGGTACAGCGGCGGGATGCGACGATGACGCGGCTGGCGTCCCTGTTCGGCAAACTGCGCTCTGATGGCAAAATTGACGCGTCGACCTTCGACACTGTGTACAAGGCCTTGGCAGAATATGCCCCCGCGAAGGACACCGTGACGATGGCGGACCTGGCTGCGCTGCCGAGGACCCTGGACGGCATAGACTTCGCGCAGAGCGATGAGGAGCGCGAGGCGGAAGCGAAGAGGGTGATCGAGGAGCTGCTCGGCGCGAGCGACACCGATCGTCTCGCCGAGCTCTGCCGCTCATGGGGCGGGAGCCTGCAAGAAACCTTGATGGCCGCCGTCGAGTTCCTCCCGCTGCAGGACGTTTGGAATCGCGTCATCGCGAAGGCGGAGCAGGTGAAGAAGGCCCTGGCCGCCGGGGACAAAACGAAGGCCCGCGTGGCCTTCTCTGAGTACGCCGAGGCGACAAGGATCCCGGTCGTGGCCGGGCGAATGCGAGTAGGAAGCAACTAGCAGTGGGTCCCCTCCGCGCTTCAGGCGACGGCGCGGATGGGGTCCTTGGAATGCGAGAGTCGTCAAAGCATGACCTGGCGAATCCGAGGCTGGGAGTGGCCGAGGCAGAGGCTTCTCGATCCATAGGAAACACAGGAGGAGGACAAACGGGATGCCTGGCCCGTAAGCGAGGGGCTCGATGCCCGAACGTATCTGCTTCTCGATCTCCGAGGCCGCGATCGCCCTTTCAATCGGCGAGCGGACTCTCCACCGATGGATCCGCAGCGGTGAAATCGCCGTAGCCCGACTCGGCGGCCGCGTCCTTGTCCCCCGCAATTCCCTCGAAGCATTCGTAGCAGCTCGTACCGACACGACCGGCTCACCCGTGCGCCAGGCGCCGCCCCACATCCGGGCGAAGGTGCGGCGATGAGGCCCGTCCCCGATCTACCCCGCAACAAGGTGCTCGAAGAATGGGATCGCCCGCGGACTCTCCCTGAGTGGGAAGCCTACTACAGGCGCGAGCGTCCCCTCCGCGAACGCCTGGCTGTTTTCATCGACTACCTGCAGTACTTCGCTGCAGCCGACCTTTGCTACCTCGACCACGGTCTCATCGAGAAGCCGGCCGTCGAGGTTATCTTCACCCTCGAATATATCGCCGAATCACTCAGCGACGACAGCGAGCTGATGGCGGCGCTGTGGCTCGTTCGGGAGGAGACGGGCGAGCGCGAGACCCGCTGGCAGGTCCAGCACCGCCTTCTACAACTGCTAGGCCGGATGGGGAAGGAGGCAGCTCATGGATAAGACAGAGCGAGCTGCCGCCCTCGTCGGCATTGCCGGCGAGAAGTTGAGCACCGCCCAGGGGGGCAACGGCAAGCCCTATGGCTTTCGCTTCATTCGTGCCTCGGACCTGGAGACGACAAATCCCGAGCACATCGACCCCGACCGCTGGCTCGAGCGCGACACGTTAGCTTCCCTGTTCGGTGAGTCGGGCTCAGGGAAGACATTCCTCGCGGTCGACATCGCCTGCAAGACTGCCGCCCTAGGGCAGGCCGTCTTCTTCATCGTCGGGGAGGGGCAGCGCGGATTCAAGCGCCGTCTCTTGGCCTGGTGCCTGGAGCACTCGATAAAGCTGGAGGACCTGCCGCTTTTCGTGAGTCTCGTCGCCGCCCCTATGAACGACGAGGACCTTGTTGATCAGGTGATCAGGTCGATCGAAGAGCTCGCCGAGGAGCATGGGGATCCCGCTCTCCTTGTCCTTGACACGCTTGCTCGATGCCTAGCGGGTGACGAAAACAGCGCCCCGGACATGGGCGCTTTCATCAAGGGAGTTGACCGCCTGAGAGCGCGGTTTCACTGTACGGCGCTGGTACTCCATCACCCCGGCCACGCGGCAAAGGAACGCTCTCGCGGTCATTCCTCCTGGAAGGGCGCGCTGGACACGGAGTATAGGCTGGACGTGGACCCCGACGGCACGATCCGTGTGGAGTGCACGAAAAGCAAAGACAGCGTCCCCGCGGAGCCCCGAGCCTTCCGCCTGAAGCAGGTAGAGATCGGCCGCACCGACGAGGGCGAACCGATCACCTCGGCGGTGCTCGTCCCTGCCGACTACGAGCCGCGGAAGACGCCCGGGAAGGCCGGGCACGGCAAGTGGCAGCAGGTGGCCCAACAGGCTCTTGCGACCCTACTGGACAGCTACCGGGCGAACATCGAGGCTGACGGAAGGGACCCGGACGCCGCGCGAGTCACACAAGAGGATTGGCGAAGGGCGTGCCTGGAACGCGGAATGATACGGCAGACCTTCTACAAGGTCTCGGCAAGCCTCGTCGGACAGGGTCACGTGACCCTCGACCGCGGTTTCGTCTCCCTTGTCCCCTCCCCGCTGTCGCATTGTCCCCTTTCTAAAGAAAGGGGGGACAAACGCGACACGGAGGGGAAGGGCGATGGGGACAAAGGGGACGCAAAGGGGACAGCAAAGGGGACAGCAAAGGGGACAGCCTCCCCGCCCCCCGAGCGCCCAGAGGAGATATTCTGATGACCAGGGTCCTTGACTACATGAGCTACGCCGAGTACCTCGCCTCCCCGCACTGGCTCGAGACCCGGGCCGCCGCGATCGCGCGAGCTGGCGGGCGCTGCGCGCTGTGCCCGCGGGAAGGGGTGCCGCTGGAGGTCCACCATCGAAGCTACGAGCGCCTGGGCGAGGAGCTGCCCGAGGACCTCACCGTCCTGTGCGGCCTGTGCCATCAGACCTACTCGCTGGGCGAGGAGCTGCTCGCGATGCGGGTTCCCGTGGTGCGGTGCGAGATCCACACCTACCAGGCCGCACAGGTGACGCACGGGGAAGGGAAGGTATCACCTTGATAGTATCACCTGGATATGATATCGTGTTCGACGATGATGTGGCCCTCTCGGAGCGCGACCGAGATGAGATCGCGCAATTGATCGAGCTGATGCTCGCAGCCCTCCCCCCCGAGGAGCCCACCCCATGACCGCGACCATTCTCCACTGGAACAAGCAGGGCGGGAGACGCTATCCGCAGGCGAGCTCGCCGTCGAGCGCGCAGGTGGCGCCCTCCACGGGCGGGATCCTCACGATCCCTGTCGTAGTCCCGCCCCCCGCGGCCCGCGTGTGGCCGCCTGGCTGGTCGCCGCTCGGCCTTGAGATGCTATTCGGGCGCAAGGAGCGGCACTCCACCACGGCGATCGCGAGCTCGCTCCAGGGCGCCAAAGACTAGGGGCTCGATATCGAGAGCCTCGAGAACGGCTGGGAACAATGGTGAAGCTTTCCGCGTCGCTTTCCTTTCCGGCGCGGTTGGCCGAGGGGCAGGTCAACGAGGTCGGGGCTTTATCCACCCCGACTTCCTGCCCCGTTTTTGGAATCGACGCCAGCATAGCTGGCTTGTGTTACCGTGCGCGCACTGCGACCCTCCGGGTTCACGGGATGAACGCGGCCGCGCGCGTGGCGCTTTCGAGAACGGGCGGCGACCCGGCGGCACCTGCCGACACGACTGCCGAGCTACCACTTCGAGGCGAGACGGAAAATCGGAAGAATTGGAGAACGACATGGGTACGAAAACAGAAACCGCCGCACGGGCGGTGCAAGAGGAGCGCTCGCAGGGCGGGACCTTTATCAAGGGCGCGCAGGACCTCCCCGAAATCGAGAAGCTGCAGAGCGAGATCCGCGCGCTCGACGGGAAGATCGATGCGATGCAGAAGGCCGCGATCGCCGAGAATCGCGACTTCACCCCGAACGAGAACGACCAGGTGATGCAGAGCATCGGCTCGATCAAGGCGATGAAAAAGGCGATCGACGGAATCCGCGCGAAGGCCGGCACTCCCGAGGGCGCGCGCATGAACGTGGACGGCGGGGGCTACAACACCGCAGCCGGCGAGCAGCGCGGAGGCATCCCCGGGAAGTGTCGGGCAGCTGACCTCTTCGGACCTCCCGCGGCTGACGACTTCGCCGACTTCCGCTCCCTGCAGCGCGCGGTGGAATCGCGAGACCCGCGGCTCCGCGCGATATTCGACAAAGGTGAGCGGCGCGCCATGGGCGAGAGTGTCCCATCCGGCGGAGGATTTTTCATCGGCGAGACCAAGGTCGCTGAGGTGCTCGACAACGCGCTCGAACAGATGGTGGTCATGCCGCGCGCTCGTGTGTTCCCCGTGGGACCGAGGAGCGATCGCCTCTCGATTCCCGCCTGGGACAACGGCACGCACACCTCGACCGTCTACGGAGGGATCACCGGCACCTGGCTCGCGGAAGGCGGAACGGGAACGCCGGCCGACCCGAAGCTGAAGATGGTGACTCTCACCGTCAACAAGTTGATCACGTACCTCCGCACGAGCTCCGAGCTGAGCGACGATCTCAACGGCGGGGTGAACATGCTGGGCACGATGCTCTCGCGCGCGTTGGGCTGGTACCTGGACGCGGCGTTCTTGAACGGCGACGGTGCGGGCAAACCGCTTGGCATCATGTCCAGCCCCGCTCTGATCACGGTTGACAAGACTGCCGGCCAGGACGCGGATACGATCGAGTACCGCAACCTGTGCGACATGTTCGGCAGGAGCTCCAACCCGACCGGCTCGGTGTGGATCGTCAACCCGAGCGCGGTCCCCGAGCTCCTTTCCCTCTCGCAGATTGGCGGTGTGGCCTCGACGCCCGTGCCCGTGATGACCGAGAGCGGCGGGGTCTTCAAGATTCTCACCCGCCCCGTGGTCTTCAGCGAGCACGCGCAGCTCCTCGGCGACAAGGGCGACATCATGTTCTGCGACCTCTCGCAGTACGCGATTGCCTTGCGCCAGGACTTCACCCTCGAGAAGAGCAACGCTGTCGCGTGGCTCACCGACCAGGTGGACATGAGGTGCAAGGTTCGCGTTGACGGGCAGCCGCTGCTCGATGCGGCGATCACCCTTGAACACGGAGGGACGGTTTCTCCGTTCGTGACGCTCGAGGCAAGGACTTAGTTTCACAACTAGCGGGGGAGGGGCGACTCTCCCCCTATTTTCTGGAGCATCAAAATGAAAGGTTTTGCATCAGCTGAGCAGGGCCACTGGATCAACGCCCTGGCGCCCATCAGTCTCGCGGGCGGGAAAACATCAGACTACTGGAGCATGAAAAACTACTCACACGCCGACATCCTCGTCACCTTGGGCGCCGCGGTGAACGTGAGTGCGGTCACCGTCTTCGAGAGCACGGACGCGGCTGGCGCTGGAGAACACGCGCTCACCTTCAAGTTCTACAAAGAGATTGATGCGAACGGCGACGTGCTTGATCGGCAGACGGATGCGGCGACATTCAACAGCGAATCCGCGACCGTGGCCGACACCATGTACCTGATATCGGTGGACGCCGCAGAGCTGCGCGCCGACCATCCGTTCATGTGCTGCAAATTGACATCAGCCGGCGCACAACTGGGCGCGGTGGTCGTGCTTCTCTCGGGCGCTCGCTATGCAGGATCGCCCACTGTGAGCGCACTCGCATAGGGATTCGGGCGCGATGCGTCTACGCGCCTGGTTCGTTTCACGGTTCCATGCCCGGGGTCTCGGGTTCCGATGCGCCCCGGGCACTTTTGAGGCCGGCGAGGGAAGGGGCCGGCAAAATCGAGGTGGTCTGAGCATAGACCGCGAGGGTCACCTTCGCATGAGCGATGTCAGGAATGAAACTCGAAAAATGGAGTGGCAATGGGCACTAGGATGAGCGGCAGGCGCGTGCCTCGGCAGTCAAAGATAATTCGCGGCACCTTTCGTCACGACCGCAATCCCGAGGACGAGCCGGAGCCTACGAAAGTCGAGACGGTCCCCGCCGCCCCGAAGAGCCTCGGCAAGATCGGGCGGGAGCTCTGGGGCAGGCTCGCGGCGGAGCTCGTGGAACACGCCTCGCTCTCGGTCGTCGATCTTCCTGCCCTCGAGATCCTTTGCTCGGCCTACGAGATGTCGGAGGAGGCCCGAGCCGCGATCTACCGCCCCCGCGGGCGGCGCCGCACCTTGGCGGCCTATCTCAAGGACCGTCCGCCCCGGCTGATGGCCGAGTGGACCGTGATGCGGTCGGCCTGGGCGGTCTATCGGCAGTATGCCGTGGAGTTCGGTCTCACTCTGAGCTCGCGAAACCGCATCGACCTGAAGCCTCCGAAGCCCCCCGAGGTCGACCCGATGGAGGCGCTCCTCTCGGCTCCCTGACCCCCTTCTCGTCGAATCTCCAAAATCTGTGACGCTGGCGGGCCGTGGTGCGATCCGCGGGAGCCCTGCCGTGTCATTGGTCGACCCCGAAATACCCCTTGACAGTACCTTCGATCTATGCGATATTGTCACTATCGGAGGGTATCCAAATGGCGCGACTTGTCATTGAGGGGTTCGACGATGAACTTTTCCGCAGATTGAAGATGTACGCAGCCTGGGGAGGCGGCACATTGAAAGATGTAGTGACAGTGGCTTGCGAGAAAGCCGTATCAGCATGGAAGACAACGGACTCTCGCGACTGGCCGGTGAATCAGAAACAACTCAGCACGAGGCGAAAGGAGGTTGAAAGGAAAGGCAAGCCGAAGTAGCATAGGCTTGCCGGGGATAGGCTGATCACCGAAAGCCGCGACCGTGGCGGTTTCCCCGGTACTCATTTCACGGACGGCACCGAATACGGGAGGTGCACCATGTCTTTTCTTCATTTCCATCTTGGCCGCAAGGCCGTCACCGTCCAGCTGTCCCCCAAGGAGTTCCGCAAGCGCGCCAAGCGGGCGCTCGACGATGCAACCTGGGCGGTCATGCAGGCAGAAGAGGCTAGCTACAGGGCGCGCGCGGCCGCGGCGCGATGCGAGGAGGCAGAGTGCAAGGCGAGCACGGCCTACGCCTGCAGCATCGAAGCGGTGCAGATCCTGGCGCAGGAGATGCGCGAGATCGCCGCCGGCGTCCCGATCGGCGTCGAGAGCTTCGATGCGCTCCTGAAGATGGCGAGCGAGGAGCAGCACGCGCCGACGTGCGAGCTCCCCGAGCCGGCGTGGCTGTGCAGGAAGCGTGGAGGACCGAAGGGCGGCGCCGATGCCTTCGGCGTCAAGCTGCCCGACTGACCGGCCTGCCTGGTACAAGCCCCCCGCCCTGGGGGGTTTTTCAATGCCCGGTAGCCAGCACTGTTGACAATATTCTGAAAATGCCGTACATTCCTGGGCAAGTCTTGGCAACACTTGGCAGGGAGGGAAACCGCAGGTCTTTGCCGAGTAAGGGAATGGCGGGCGGATGGCATGAGACGGCAACCCGTGGCAGGGTTTCCGCTCGGGTTCAAGTCCCGTCGCTCCCGCTCTTTTTTTCCGGTAGTTCCTGAGTTCCTCCTACGGGGCTCTCGCCTCCGCGTCGCTTCGCGACGCGGAGGGCCGTCGCCCACGGGCTGTAGCGCAGTTGGTAGCGCGTTCGGTTCGGGACCGAAAGGCCGGCGGTTCAAACCCGCCCAGCCCGACAAGAAAAGCCAGCAAAACAGGGCATTTCCGTGATCTGCCGATTCTCGGCAGCAGCCCGTGTGACCTGTTGTGTGACCTGGCTTCCCTCTCCAGGTGCTTTTCTCAGGGAGGGGGTATCTATGCGTCAACGTGATGATTTCCAGCTCTTCCGCCGAAAGACCAAGCAGAGAAAGAACGGCAAGCCTGTCTTCGTCTGGTACTACCGTCTGTGGAATGGCACGCGCCGGACCACGGCGCGCAGCACGGGGCAGACCTCGAGCTCTGCTGCTGAGACCTGGCTCAAGGAGCGGCTGAAGGCGGGGACGTTGCAGCGAGGCAGCGATCCGCTCTTCGAGGACTACACCGCGAGTTGGTGGAAGTGGGGCGAATGCCCCTACGTGCTGCGGCGACTCGCCCGGGGGCGAACCATCGGGCGGACGTACGTGGAGATCTGCCGGGGCTACCTCGACAATCACATCATGCCAGCCCTCGGGGAGCTCCGCATTTCCGAAATCACGACAGAGACGATCGAGCAGCTCGTTATGGACCTGTCCGAGAAGGAATCGCACCGGGGCGGGCCGTTGTGCCCGACCACCGTCAACCAGATCCTCGCCTGCCTGAAGATCATCTTCTCTGAGAGCGTCCGCCTCGGCAGGCTCGCCGTGGATCCCACGCGCACCGTCGAGCCGCTTGAGGAGCGCCCACGCGAACGCTCTTTCCTCGCTCCCGGGGAGGTTCGGAAGCTCTTCAACCTCCGCACGATCAAGAAGGTTTGGGATGGGGATCGCCGGCAGTACACAATCAATCTCTTGGCTGCCTCGACGGGAATGCGCCTCGGCGAGTGTCAGGCACTACAGAACCGCTTCGTTTTCAACGGCTACGTCCAAGTGGAGCACGGCTGGACACGTTTTGGACTGAAGGAGCCGAAGCGCGGGTCCAAGAGGGTGATTCCGCTTCCCTCGAAAACACAACTCCGCTTATGTGAGCTCATGCAGCTCTCACCCTACCAGGACCCCGAGGACCTAATCTTCTGGGGCGAGGCTCGCGATCGGCCGCTCTCGCAGAATTACATCCTCGATCACCTCTACACTGCCCTGGAGGAGATCGGGGTTTCCCCCGAGGAGCGTATGCGCCGGAACATCTCGTTTCATGGCTGGAGGCACTTCTTCAATTCCTTCCTTCGCGGAAAGGTTGCCGACGTGAAGCTGCAAAAGCTCACCGGGCACCGCACACAGGAGATGCTCGAGAACTACACGCACTTCAGTATCGGCGACTACAAGGACGTGCTCGCGGTCCAAGAGAAGATGATCGGATGAGGAAGGCCGTGGGGGATAACAATGCAATGATCGAACCAGGGATAGGGGGCATCCGACAAGCCGCGACCTGCACGGCTTCCCTGGTTTCTTTGTCGCAGGATCACCGTGCAGGAGGTGCGACCATGCGACCGATAGACGCGATTCTGGATAAATACGACAAGGCAAAGCAGGCAGCGGCAAGCGACCGAGAAAGGCTGTCGATTGCACGTCGATGGTTACATGATGCGCAGCAAGGGATGTTTGTCATCCGGGGAAGAACGGACGCCGAACTTGGAGGCGACATGTTCCCTTGGCTGGTCCATGAGACCGTTGGAAAAGAGGACGAAGGTGACGGAAGCGTGCAGCACACCTACCTCTCTCCGTGGGGAAGCATCGACTCGAAAGCACTGAACAGGGATCTCGCCGTACACTTCCAGGCCGACGTTGACTTGCTTCAAACGCAGTCGGTGAATGTCAGACCCGCCAAGTGCGAAACTCCGTCATCCAAGATTCTTCTTCAGGAAGAGTGGCCCTCAAGAAAGGAGAAGGTCTTCCACCACTTGCTGATATGTCTGCACGAACCTGATGGATTCACGACAAGGCACAGCGTAGAGCAGTGGAAGGAGATCTTCGAGGGGCATTTCTTTGACCCTGCGAGAGAATGCACCGGCCCGAAGATAGACTGGCAGCGTTCGATAGCCGCATACAAATGGCTCTTCGGGTGCTTCAATGAACTGCACGAGGCACGATTGCTTACCCTCACCAATGACATCGGACTATTTTGGGAAGCACACTTTTACCTTAGGGGCAGTCTTACCCGACGCGACCAGATTCACAACGACCATAGGGCAGCTACACTGCGTGATCGAACGGCCCTAGCCAAGATTACCGGTAAATTGAGAGTGGAATTGCATTAAGCCCCCGACATACGGCCCGTAACACGGAGTCGTAAGTTCCCTCCTGTAAGATGCAAGTGAATGCAGCAAGAGGGAGGGAACAGTGACAAGATTACTGACAATTTCTGAAGCTTCTGGGATTACGCGCCTCACGCCAAAAACGCTATATACGAAGGTCTGCCGGCGCGAGATCCCCTTCGTGAAATTGGGCGGGCGCCTTCTTTTTAGCGAAGACAGAATTCAAGCGTGGATCGAGTCCAATTCTGTCGAGCCCGCCGGCGTCGCTTCTCGCTGAGGGCGGACCATGGGTCTTCTAAGCCGGGCACAGGACATGCGCGATCGTCGCGACAACGCCGAGTTGGAACGGACTGTCCGTCGGCAAGAGCGGGGGAGATTGCTCGCTTGGCAAGCTGAGATCCTGCTTGAGGCTGAGCGCCGTGGCGTTACTGTGCGCAAGCTCGTCGGTCTGACAAAGAGGTATGAATGAGTCGCTACTTCTGGTTGAAGCTGAGCGACCGCTTTTTCGACAGCCAGGAAGTCCGCGCCATCGAGGGCATGGAGAACGGCGGCAGCTATCTTGTGGTCTGGCTGAAGATGCTCACGAGGGCGATTCAAGCCGACCCGGTCGGCCGGCTGCGCTTCCGGCCCGAGATCCCCTATAACGACAAGCTCCTCGCGGACGTGCTGCACGCGGACATCGACATTCTGCGCAGTGCGATGCAGATTTTCGTGAAGCTCGGCATGGTCTCGATTCTGGAAGACAAGACGATCTGGATTGAATCGGCGAAAGAGCTGGTAGGGTCGGAGACCCGCTGGGCGGCGTACAAGCGGCTTGAACGAGCACCAAAGGGGCAGTTGGACAATGTCCAAGCGAAGTCCAATTCATGTCCACCAGAGACTAAGAGTCTTAGAGGCATAGAGGATAAGAGTAAGAATTCATTGTCGCCTTCGGCTCCTGCGTCTGCCAGGAAGAAACCTTCGGCAGAGGAAAATCCCCCGGGCTTCGAGTCTTTTTGGAAGGTCTATCCCCGGCAGAAAGAAAAGAAAGCGGCTCTCGCCAAGTGGCGGGCCACGATCAAGAAGGGGGCAAGCGAGGCTGAACTCCGCTCGGCAGCGATAGCATATGGGGCCGATTGCCGGTTGAGGGGAACCGAAGAGCGGTTCATCAAGCATCCCGCCACCTTCCTCGGGCCGGCTGAGCCATGGCGGGACTTCGCGCAGAAGAAAGACAGCAAGCCGCAGACGCCGGATGAGATCGGCGCGCAGTTATTCGGGAGGGCAGGTTGACTACGACAGCAGGTGTCAGAGAGTACCTCGACGGGAAGGGATTCACGTACCGCATCACCGGCAGCGAGGTGACGATGAACTGCCCGCTATGCCAAGACACGGAGCGGAAGTTCTCGATCAACCTGGACTCGGGAGCCTGGCAGTGTTTCCACCGGAACCGTTGCGGGAAGAGCGGAAACCTATACCAGCTCCAGAAGGAGCTCGGGGACGAGCCTGAGCAGATTTTTGTGAAGACACCCGTGAAGGTGTACCGGAAGCCTGACGTCAAAGCGCACTCCCTCGATGCTGTAGCCGCTGCCTGGTTCGCAGGGCGGAAGATCACGCAAGGGACGCTCGACAGGTTCAAGGTGCGGCAAGTGGAGGATGGGCGGATCGCCTTTCCGTACTTCAAGGCCGGGACGTGCGTTGCGTTGAAGTACAGGCGGCTGCCCAAGACTTTCTCGCAGGAGCCGAGCTGCGAACCGGTGCTCTACGGGCGGGACATGGTTCCTGCGGATGCCGAGCGGCTCCTGATCGTAGAGGGCGAGCTTGACGCTCTGGCGGCATGGGAATATGGCATCGTGGCGGTATCGGTCCCTGGCGGTGCGAGCAACACGCAGTGGATCACCACGGAATGGGACTTCTTGAAGCGGTTCAAGGCGATCGACCTTGCACTGGACGGCGATCCTGCGGGAGAGGACGGGGTCAAGGCGATCGAGAAGCGGCTCGGGTGGGATTGGAACCTTTCGCGTGTCGAGTTTCCTGAGAAGGACATGAACTATTGTCTCATGAAGGGCATCCCGGCAGAGACGGTGAAGCGGTGCATCGAGAAGGCGCGAGCGCTGGGGCCCGAGGAGATAAAGCTCCTGCGGGACATCGACTTCGCAACGGTAGAAGCCCCGGACCCCGGGATGTCGTGCGAGATCCCGGGACTGACAGAGAAGCTCGGCGGCTGGCGGCTGGGCGAACTAACCGTCCACGGCGGGGAGTCCTACGCAGGCAAGAGCACTGCCACCATGCAGGAGGCAACGGGGGCGCTGCGAAGGTTCAAGCGGGTTTGTGTGTGCAACTTGGAACAGAAACTTTCGTCGGTGGTCTGGACGATGGTCCAGCAGTCAGGAATGAACCGCGCCGACTTTGTCCAGTGCTACGCCGACGAGCTGGTCCTGCTCGACCTTCATGGGAAGGTGGCCGTGGAGAAACTCCTTGACCTCATGCGGTACGTGGCCCGGCGCTACGGAGCGCAGTTCTTCATCATCGACTCGCTCGGGTGTCTCGAAATCGCCCGTGATGACCATTGGTTGCGGCAGAAGGAAACCACGGCAGTTCTCTCACAATTCGCAAAGGACGCCGACGTCCATGTTCACCTGGTCCATCACCTTCGGAAGCCTGGCAAGGAGAAGGGAGTCCAGGTCGATCACTCGGACCTCGAGGGCTCGGCATGGATACGCAACCTCTCGGACAACGTCATCCTGTACCGGCGCATCGAGGATGCGGACCGCAAGCGGCAGGCGAACCTCGATTTCGTGAACGAGGTTGTCCTCGTGGACAAGAACCGTGCCTTGGGGACGGGCGGGTCCATCCTGCTCACCTTCGACAGCATAACAAAGCGATTCGAGGCTGCCCATGAGTAGCACGACCCTCGACGCTTCTGCCTGTACGGTTGCTGCGCTTCTGAAACTGCGCACCAGGGCGCACGCGGCGGTGAAATACGCCGTTAGGACCGGGCAACTGGCGCGGCCGGACCGGTGTCCCCACTGCGGCAGGCGCGTGCCTGTCGGGGCACATCATGACGATTACCTGGACCCGCTTGCAGTCGATTGGCGCTGCTCGCGGTGCCATGCCAGATGGTCGAAAGAAATCCGGGCCCAGGCGCTTCAGCTTGTGGAGGACGGCAGGAGACGGCCGCGGGGACGCTCTACGGTAGGCCCGGCAACGGAGCAGAGGCACAGGAAGGAATACGGCGATGTGTGAACCGAGTGTAAGTCAGGCTTTCGCACAGGCCGTTCTACGAGGTCTCCGCGACATAATGATAGCGTGACACTCCTTAATGATTTAGGAGAAATCGAAAGGCAGTTATGGGTGGCTTTGGCAGCGGTTGGCAAGGAACCAAACGGTACGTGGTAGAGGATGGCCTCGTGCTGTCAATCTCGAACCTTTTCAGGATTCGGGCGCTTGTTCCTGGGCAGCGGACGTCAGGCTCGATCCGATTTGCCTTCGAGTCAAGCTGGATGGAAAGCGTGTCTATCAGCTACGAATCGAATCTACAGGACCCGGACGCAGCCTGGCTTCGCCTTTTCTACACCGCGGAGGGGGAGCCCATCGACTTTATAATCCGTCTTCAAACGACGCGACCGAACTACGGGGGACGCCGCTATTGGTTTCTTTGCCCGCTCGCCCGTCAGGATGGTGTACCCCCACGCAGAGTAGGGAAGCTCTACCTCCCACCCGGTGGCCGGTACTTCGGGAGCCGTGAGGGCTACAGGCTCACTTATGCATCATGCCAGGAGAGCGGACGGTTTCGAGGGATTATTCGTCGCATGGCCTCCGGCATGGGCACGGACGAAACGACGGTCCGCCGGGCACTCAATGCGCTGGCACGGCAGAACGTACGCGAGAGTCAGCACTTGAAGCGGACGCGGGGCTGACCGCCTTCCCCCCAATGGTAAAGCCTGCACCGATGTGCTACAGGACCACCATGCGCGGCAAGGGGATCTGCCGAGGCCCTTGCGCTTTTCTGGTTGGACAGGAATTGAACACAGCTCCTCGATGGGGATTGCGGTGAACGAGCATCATCAAGGGCGCGGGAACCATCCCAATAGCCGGCGCAATCTCCAGTCTCCATGGGGCCCGGGAGAGAGCGGGAATGTGAACGGGCGACCGGTCGGAAGCTATGGCGGAATGCGAAGGCTTTTCATGGAGCTCGATGCTGCGATGAAAACAGACAGTCAGGAGAAGATCGAGGTAGAGCATCCTGCTCCCGCGAAGGTTGCGATAGTGAAAGAGGAGCGCGTCCAATGTTCGGTCTGCCGGCATGAGAGCAGGGCGTTGATCGATGGCCTGCTCACCTTGGGCATCCCGGTTCGCACCGTGTCGGGCAACTACGAACTGAGCCGCTCAGCACTTGAAAGACACAAGCAGAGGCATCTCACTGCCTTTCCAAGTGCAGGGAAGGCTCGAGCAGTCATGGACGCGGGGGCGATTCTCTATCCGCATATCGAGAAGCTGAGAAGAGCGGACAAGCACGATCTCATGCGCTCGACCTGGCCGACGTTCAGTGCGCTCTGGAAAGTCTTCGAGGATAGCTTAGGAGATTCCCCCGAGGACCGTCTCCGTCTCTGTCTGGCTTCGGCATGCTGTTGGCTCTATCGGATTCAGGGCAGGAATGGCTACGAACGAGAGGCAAATCTCGAGGATGCCAGGCAGGCAATTGGAGCTCTTGAATCCTGGTAGCGGGACAGTGCAGCCCAGTAAAACAGGCAGGAAACGAGCGAGAAACACCGAAACGCGGTTGGGCAGGCGGGACAGCAGTTACATGATCAGGGGAGCAGGCTGAGAGATAAATAGCCGGGACGAGCTCCGGAGCTACCGCGGGGTTCGGCCACTTTTTAAATCCCGGGGATACTGGTCCCGGCCTGCACCGATGCTACACCGTCTCTGAGCCCTTGAAAAGGCCACCCAGGATCGCGTGGCGGCGTAGTTCGGGTGGGCGGTGAACGATTCTCTCCCGCCTCGCAGAAGCTTGCGAGCCAGGACAATGCCACCCAAGGGCCCCCATGAAATGACACACGGCAGCACCCCAGAAAATGCGTTGTAGGCCCGCCACGAGCGTCCAGAAAGCCCAAAGCCAGAAGGGGCCCCATGAATTGTGGGAAGCAATCCACCCTCCGTGCCTTCCATGGTGGATTGTGTCCTACTTTCAACCTGAAATAGCGAACATCAGCTTGCGCGATCTCCTTGCGAGATACAGAGTGGTAATTACTCTGCACGCACATCGATGATTTTTCCTTTTCCCTGCCTTCGCGCTCGTGATATAATGCAATTGTCCAAGGACTCGGGTGGGGGAGGTGAGCCCATCAAGAATAGATCACTATTAGTAGTATTGCTCCTTGCCACGCCCACTTTGCTTCTTGCCCAGGCTACAATCCCGGCCAAAACTCCGCCTCTTTTATCGCTGCATATAGCTCCTGGACTTAATGTCCCTCAGGGCGAGAGTAGTGCGCTATTCGGCGCAGGAGGGTCAATACGGTTTAAAGCGGAGTACCGGTTACCCTTCCTACCCCTGATTTTCGTGTCTGGCGGATTGGGCTACGACTACCTAAAGGCTATCATGATCCCTCTGTCCGTCTCAGTGACTTCAGTGTCGCTGGGTAGCGGCTTGAGATACGATCTCACGCCATGGTTATCCGCAACCGGTGGTATTTCCGGGGGATACTTCTACAGCTTCCTTAGTGATTTATCCACTTCAGGGGGCAACTCATTTGTCTCGTTGGAGGCCGGCCTGATTCTTATGCCCAGCCCTTTGCACGTTTGCGTTGGAGCTTCTTTCTTCTACTACTCTGGCCTGTATGGTGGCCTCGGTGTCTCAATCGGTCTATCGTATGACGTTGCTCCTTCCAGTGCCAAGATCCCAGTGAAAAAACAACAATCGCCTCCCGTGAAGGCCCCGCCTTTGAATAAGCAGTCTCCAGAAGAACAGCCCCCACAGAAGCCGGCAGCCTCCCTGGAGCTCAAAGAACTGTCCTTTGAGGATATCTATCCTGTGTTTCGCGCCTACTACGATACCCATCCGCTGGGAAAGCTATTGCTGCACAACGCATCGGATCAATCCATCGCAGGCATCAAGGTGAGCTTCCAGATTAAGGAATTCATGGCCGATCCGCAGAACTGTCCGGCTCCCTCGACACTTGGGCCTGGCCAGTCAAAGTCGGTGGATCTCTTTGCCCTGTTCCTCCCAACCATTTTACAGACGACGGAAACAACGAAAACACAGGCAAGAGTAGACGTGGAGTACACGCTCAACGGGCAGGTACAGCACCAGAGCCTGGTGCAGAGCGTCCCCATCATGGACAGGAACGCAACCACTTGGGCAGATAATCGAAGAGCAGCAGCCTTTGTGACCACCAAGGACCCCACGGTGCTTGCCTTTTCGAAAAACGTGATCAGCATGGTGAAGGGAAAAGTCCAAGGCGAGGTCAATCCCAATTTGCTCACTGCAATCGCGTTTTTTGAAGCCCTTCAGCTCTTTGGGTTGACCTATTCGCAGGATCCCATTCCCACCTTTACGGCAAATAAGCAGGTAGCGGACTACATCCAGTTTCCGCGACAAACCCTTCAATATAGGGGAGGGAAGTGCAGCGATTTCTCCGTTCTCTATTCAGCGCTATTGGAGTCGGCGGGGATTGAAACGGCGTTCATCACGATCCCAGGGCACATCTTCATCGCCTTCTCCACAGGGGTGAGTCCCGAGGAGGCACGAAAGACCTTCTCCCGGGCCGATGATTTAATCATCCGCCCTGATATGAGCTGGATACCTGTGGAGGTGACTGAAAGCGCAGGGTTCTTGCAGGCATGGCAGGATGGGGCTAAGGAGTGGAGGGAGAATCTCTCCCGCAACCAGGCCCTTCTGTATCCCCTCCGTGAGGCATGGCAACTGTACGCGCCGGTTGGGCTGCCGGGAGCCGAAGTGACGGTACAGCTTCCTCCCTCTGAGAAGATCGTAAGCGCGTATCAAGAAGAGGTGGGCAAGTTTGTCGGCCAAGAGATTCTCCCCAGAGTTGCAGAGCTTGAGAGTCAGATTACGAAGGCGCAGGATCCTCGAGAACCGACCAATGAGCTAGGGGTTCTCTATGCTCGATACGGACAGTACGATCGGGCGCAAAAAGAGTTCGAGAAGCTTCTTGCCAAAGAAGAGTACGTTCCGGCTCTTCTAAACACAGGCCATATTCTCTACCTGAACGACCAAAAGGAAAAGGCCTTGGATTACTACAACCGTTCATATGCCAAGGACCCCGAGAACCCGCGGGTGCTTCTGGCAGTCGCGAGGGCCAGTCATGACCTCCAGGACTACTTCCGAGTCAAGAAGGTCTACGCAGAGTTGAAAGCGCGGGATCCAGATCTCGCCCTGCATTATGCTTACCTGGACCTGAAAGGTGAGGAAGCCACGCGCTCCGCGGAGGTCAGCGGGGTGGGGGGGACTGTGGTATGGGAGGAGTGAATAGAAAAGGCGCATGGTTGGCGATTCTTGGCTCGACTCTCCTCACGGGACTCCTACTTGTTCTCTGGGGCTGCCCGGACATATCAGTACTAACCGCGCTCAAGGCTGCTGTGGAAGCTGCTATGGAACCGGCAGCAACGGCTGCCGATTCCACAACCTATAAGCTTGAGTACCTCAGCGGTAGTGGACAAACCTACGGAGGTGGTGGCATGCCCTTCCCAATGGTATTCAAGATTAGGAACGAAGTCACTAATCAATATGTCACCAGCTCTCTCTCAGCCGTTGGCCTTTCGTTGATCGCCACGGCTCCTCAGGGCTACCAAGATGGAGCCTTCAATAACGAAAATAACTACGACGGCCAAGGGTCGGAGGCTTTTGGTGGATACTATTCTGTAGATCCCAATACTGGCGTAGCATATACTTTGCTTATCACCGCAGGTTTGTATCGCCGCGAGGTAATCATGGATTCATACCTGATAAGTGAGAACATAACGGGATACTAACCCGAGTCCCCCTTTCCCCTCTCTTTTGGCTGCCGCATTCTCTTGACTCTAGCGTGATAATCTTATATTATCACGCTCATGGGAAACGGACCGGGAAACAAGTCCGGGAAGGAGGCGGGTCATGGCAGGAACTCTGACGCGGGGGGCAACTGTGAAGGGGGAGGCCCTGGTTAAAAGCGTGGCCAGGCGCATCGCCCAGGACTCACCCAAGCTTGCCGACCTTGAGCCTGCGGAGCTGGAGAAGCTCGCCCGCGTGGTTGTGGCCGAGAGTCTCAAGGACGACCTGCGCCACGAGGCGGACCTGGCCCGCATCGACTACCAAGCCGAGCGTGATCGCTTCCTCCAGCGGGCAAGTAGGACCGGTTCCCGACACACCCTGCGCTCCTACCGCACGGCCCTCGAGCGCCTCGAGGCATGGTGCTCGAAAGAGGGGATACCCCCCATGGAGCTCACCCCTGCCCCCGCGGATGACTTCATCGAGAGCGAGAAAGCAGCGGGTGGATCACCGGCGACCGTGCAGCTTCGAGTGGCGGCGGCCTCATCGTTCTGGACTTGGTTGGAGAGGCGGCACACAGAGCTGCGAAACCCCTTCCGCGGGACACGCTCACGGCCAGTCATGAAGGCGCGGCGCACACTGGCGGTGCCGTCTGAGGCGGAAGTCAGGATCCTCGAGGCCGAGGCCGAGCCAGGGCTGCGGGCGGCCATCGTCATGATGGGCCAGGGGGGTCTCCGAGTGGGCGCCCTGCCCGGCCTTTCGATCACGGGGGGTCGGTGGAGCTCCACAACGAAGGGCAAAGAGCAGAGCGGAAAAGTCCCCGAGGAGGCCAGGGAGGCGATCACGCGGGCCGGGCTTCCCCTACGCTCACCCTTTGCTGGCCTCTCGGCGGCAGCGATTGCGGACCGCTTCCGCCGGTTGGCCATCAAGCTGCACGGGGCAGGCAAGCTACAGGCCCGCTACTCCGTCCACGACGTGCGCCATGCCTTCGCCGTGCGTCTCTACGAGGCCACGCACGACGTCTACCAGGTGGAGAAAGCCCTCGGGCACGCCACGGTCGCCGTCACGGAAACCTATCTCCGGTCCCTGGGGCTGGAAGGCTGACGGGACCGGAAGATCGGAAAACAGAATCGCGCCACGGCCCGCCAGCGAAGGCTCCCAGGGCCTCAAAACCACGAAACCCGCACTAGACACGCCTGGAGGCCCTACAACGCGTCGGCCCCTCGCCCTGTACCCCCATTTTCACGCTTTCCAACCGAAAGTCGCGGTGCTGGCTCCACTGAGAGCTTCCTTGCCATTTCAGAGCACCGGCGCGGACCGAATCCCCCTGACGGTCGGGAGGCAAGGTTCACGATGGGTTCACGGTAGGTGTGCGTGGTGGTTATGCGCTGGCTCAGATCCGGACCTCGCGTAAGGCCTGATATCTAACGGGTCCCACCAAGAGGCCGTGGGAGGTTGGCGAGAGAGCCGGGATTGGTGACCCAAGATACCGCATGGGGCCCTCCGAAAAAGGAAGGGGGACCGGAACAGAGCCTCGATCAAGAGCGTAATCGCGAAACGCCACCTCGATGGAGACGCGAGCGACTTCGGTCATAAGAACATCACTGTGACCAGGCAATTCCACGACCACACGAGGCTTTCGGATGAGGATTACCTCCAATGTGTGGAGAAAACGAGGTGAGAAGAGTTTCAACATGGCTATGGAGAAGGCAGGGAGTAAGATGTTGGTAAGGAGGTGAAGTGGAGGCACGGGGTTGGAAATACAGAAGCGACCGGAGCCCCAAGAACCTGCAGATTGCGAAGTATAGGTAGAATGAGTATCATCCCAGATCATCACCTCACTGAATGACAAAGTGGAGTACCACGATGGCAAAGGGTAAACCGAAAGACACTACCGCTAACCTGGGCTTCGAGGCCAAGCTGTGGGCAGCCGCTGACGCTCTACGGAACAACATGGACGCTGCCGAGTACAAGCACGTCGTGCTTGGACTCATCTTCCTGAAGTACATATCTGATGCCTTCGAAGCACAGCACGCGCAGCTCCTAGCTGCGAAGGCTGATGGAGCGGACCCTGAGGACCCGGACGAGTACAAGGCCGTAAACATCTTCTGGGTACCGAAGGAAGCCCGGTGGTCGCTCCTCAAGGCCAACGCACCCCAGCCGACGGTCGGGAAGTTCGTCGATGACGCGATGACAGCCATCGAGCGTGACAATCCCACCCTCAAGGGCGTACTCCCGAGGGAATATGGCCGTCCGGGACTAGACAAGATACGACTCGGCCAACTCATTAACCTCGTCAGTGACATCGGACTCGGGAGTCCGGCGGACCGAGCGAAGGACATCCTCGGACGCGTCTATGAGTACTTCCTTGCCCAGTTCGCCGGTGCGGAGGGCAAGAAGGGCGGCCAGTTCTACACACCCTCTCGGGTGGTTCGGGTCCTAGTCGAGATGCTCGCGCCCTACAAGGGCCGAGTGTTCGACCCCTGCTGCGGATCAGGCGGAATGTTTGTGAGTAGTGAGAAGTTCATCGAGGCTCACAGCGGCCGGATCGGGGACATCGCCATCTACGGGCAGGAGTCAAACTACACAACGTGGCGTCTATCGAAGATGAACCTCGCCATCCGGGGAATCGATGCACAGATCGCCCATGGTGACAGCTTCCACAACGATCAGCACCCCGACCTGAAGGCCGACTTCGTGTTGGCGAACCCGCCGTTCAACGACAGCGATTGGCGGGGAGAGCAGTTGAAGGACGACAAACGGTGGAAGTATGGGATACCTCCCGCGGGGAATGCGAACTTCGCTTGGGTCCAGCACTTCATCTATCATCTGGCTCCGACAGGGATCGCGGGATTCGTGTTGGCTAATGGCTCTATGTCCGCCAGCCAATCCGGTGAAGGGGAGATCAAGAAGAACATCATCGAAGCCGACCTCGTAGATTGTATGGTGGCGCTGCCGGGGCAACTCTTCTACTCCACCCAGATACCGGTCTGCCTCTGGTTCTTGGCAAGGGATAAGAAGAATGGACGTTTCCGTGACCGACGCGAAGAGGTTCTGTTCATAGACGCCCGGAAGATGGGGACGATGATAGATCGGGTCCATCGAGAGTTGACCGATGAAGACACCGCGAAGGTTGCTGGTGTCTATCATGCATGGCGCGGTGACAAGAGCGTCAAAGTGAAGTACGAAGACGTTCCCGGCTTCTGTGCATCAGTGAGGTTGGATGACATCAGGAAGCATGGATATGTACTCACACCCGGTCGGTATGTGGGGGCAGAGGCAGCCGAGGAGGATGAGGAGCCGTTCGAAGAGAAGATGAAGCGGATAGCCACCACCCTTAGGCAGCAGCAAGCAGAGGCCGCGAAGTTGGACGCCAACATCGCCGTCAACCTGAAGGAGTTGGGGTATGGCGAGTGACGCGGCATCGCCACGGCTCCAAGATCTCCTCGTTACTACGAAAGATGGAGACTGGGGGAGAGAATCCTCAACCACCGGCTTCGTACCTTATCGCGTGATTCGAGGGGCCGATTTCCCAGCGGTACGCGTTGGAGATACTTCGTCAGTCCCCATCCGCTATCTCGCTTCGTCCACAATCAGTCGGCGTACTCTAGAGCCTGATGACATCTTGCTTGAAACAGCCGGCGGGAGCCGCGACCGTCCAACCGGCCGTAGCTTGCTGATCACCAACAGGCTCCTCAACTCACTTGACCTTCCAGCAACCTGTGCCAGTTTTGCAAGGTTTCTTCGCGTTGATCGCAGAATGGCTGATCCGCGCTACGTCTACTGGTACTTGCAGCATCTATATAGCAGCGGTCGAATGGATGAGCATCAAGTTCAGCACACCGGAGTGGCACGCTTCCAGTACACCAAGTTCGCCGAGAGCCAACGGATTCCTCTGCCGGCCATGTCAGAGCAACGTGCCATCGCCCACATCCTCGGCACGCTGGACGACAAGATCGAACTAAACCGGCGGATGAACGAGACGCTAGAGGCGATAGCGCGGGCACTCTTCAAGTCGTGGTTCGTGGACTTCGATCCGGTACGTGCCAAGGCCGAAGGCCACGACCCCGGCCTCCCTAAAATCCTCATCGACCTCTTCCCTGACGACTTTGAGGACTGCGCGTTGGGCGAGATACCGAGGGGATGGAAGATGGGGTGTTTCAGCGATATTGTAGAGCCGCTTCGTGATCCAGAGAACCCACTCGCATCGCCAGACGTTTTGTATCGCCACTTCAGTATCCCGGCGTTTGACGACGGTCAGTGGCCGAAGATTGAGTTCGGCCAGAGCATCAAGAGCCTGAAGTCACGCGTACCACCCGGAGCTATTCTACTGTCAAAGCTCAATCCGGAGATCGAGCGTGTCTGGCTTGTCGATGTTGACGCGACTGACCGGGCAGTCTGCTCAACTGAGTTTCTCGTACTCCGCCCCCATTCGTCTTTCGGGAAGTCCTATGTGTATTGCCTTGCGCGTTCTCCGACCTTCCGGCGGCAGATCGAGGCACTTGCTACGGGGACTTCGAATAGCCACCAACGCGCATGCGTCGATACCATCCTCAGCCTCGCGGCAGTCCATCCACCAAAGTCGATTGTGGATGCATTTGAGGAGGTCACATCGCCATTACTACATCGAACGTTGATGTGTAGGCGCGAATCCCGCACCCTCGTCGCTCTGCGGGACACGTTACTGCCTAAGCTCATCAACGGCGAGCTGCGGGTGAAGGACGCACAACGGTCCGTGTAGGCGAGGATACAGAGAATGGAGTGAACCATGAGTGTAAAACCTCTTGGCCGGTTGCAGAAGGTTGAATTGAGGGAAGCGTGGTCGTCTGAATCTGCCGACTTTACACCATGGCTCGCGCAGGAGGACAATCTAAAACTTCTGGGTGAAGCAATAGGTATCGAAATGGAACTGGAATCACAGGAGAAGGATGTAGGTCCATTCCGAGCGGATATTCTGTGCAAAGACACGGTCACTGACAACTGGGTCTTGATCGAGAACCAACTTGAACGCACCGACCACACCCATCTCGGTCAGTTGCTCACCTATGCGGCCGGACTGAATGCGGTCACCATTGTCTGGATTGCAGAGCGGTTCACTGAAGAGCACCGGGCAACTCTTGATTGGCTGAACGAGCGAACTGATGAGAAGATCAATCTGTTCGGGTTGGAGGTCGAGCTATGGCGGATCGGCGATTCTCCGATTGCACCGAAGTTCAATATTATCAGCCAGCCAAACGACTGGTCACGAACAGTTCAACAGGCGGCGGTTGGAAGCGGTGAAGTTTCGGCTCACAAACAACTCCAGTTCAGGTTCTGGACAGCATACAAGCAGTACATGGAGGCCAAGGGTAGCTTCGTACGATGCCAGAAGCCATCGCCACAACACTGGACTAACCATGCACTGGGGCGCTCAGGTGTGCATCTTGCTTCGGTCGTTTCACTATGGAACTCCGAGACCGGTGTCAAGGGTCCGGAGATACGTGTTGATCTGTACATGGATGGGCCAAACGCAAAGCAGGAGTTTTCGGCTCTAGAGAAACAGAAAGAAATAATTGAGAAGGCGCTGGGCTTTGGGCTGACTTGGCACAATCCAGAGAACAAGGCGACGTGCCGACTGTACACGCGGGAAGACACCGACTTTCTGAATGAATCCTTGTGGCCCCAGCAGTTTGAATGGCTCAGGCAACGCTTGGAGACCATACATCGGGTATTTGCGCCAATCGTGAAGAACCTGAAACTGGAAGCCGCGGAATAGGTCCATGCCCGCTTTCACTGAATCCGTTGTCGAAGAAGCTGCCCTCGCTTGGTTGACTGGCCTTGGCTACGCCGTCCTCAACGGCCCGAACATCGCAGCTGGCATGGCCGAAGCGGAGCGAAGCGACCCGAACTACCACGACGTGGTGTTAGAAGGCCGCTTTCGTCGGTCACTCGCGCGTCTCAATCCCGATCTCTCCCCCGATGCGTTGGAAGATGCTTGCCGCAGAATAATGCACAGTGATGCGCCATCTTTGGCAGAGCGCAACCGTGCCGTCTACCGAATGATCGTTGATGGTGTGACAGTCGAGTATCGCCGGAGGGACGGCTCTATCGCAGGAATGCAAGCGAGAATGATCGACTTTGAAAACGTGGAGAACAACGACTGGGTGGCCATCAATCAATTCACTGTCGTTGAGAACAAGATCGAACGACGCCCCGACATTGTCCTGTTCGTCAACGGGCTGCCCCTTGTGGTCATAGAGCTGAAGAACCCGGCTGACGAGAACGCTACGATCTGGACGGCGTACCAGCAACTCCAGACCTATCAGGCGCAGATTCCTTCACTGTTCACATACAACGTTGCGCTGGTCGCGTCAGATGGGGTACAGGCGCGAATCGGCACGCTCGGCGCGGGGAAAGAGTGGTTCAAACCGTGGCGAACGATCACGGGACAGGAAGACGTCGGACCGGAACTGCCTGAGCTTCATGTTGTCATCGAAGGAGTGTTCGACAAGCGAAGGTTGTTGGACCTGATTCGGCACTTCATCGTCTTCGAGGATTTGGGAGGTGGTACGCTCTCAAAGAAGATGGCGGGATACCACCAGTTCCACGCCGTGAACACAGCCGTGGAGGAGACCCTCCGGGCCACAAGACCATCGACTACAGATCGCCGAAGACAAACAGGGCGCTCAGGAGGCGATGTCGGGGATCGACGAGTGGGGGTAGTCTGGCACACACAGGGCTCGGGCAAGAGCCTGACCATGGTCTTCTATGCGGGGAAGGTGATCCTACACCCCGCGATGGAGAATCCAACCATCGTCGTTCTCACAGATAGGAACGATCTAGACGACCAGTTGTTCGGCACGTTTGCACGATGTCATGACGTACTGCGCCAAGAACCAGTTCAAGCGGCGAACCGAGCAGACCTCAGAAAGTGTCTGCACGTGGGTGGCGGTGGGGTTATATTCACCACCATCCAGAAGTTCCTCCCAGAGGAGAGCGGCGATCAACATCCGGCGCTGTCGGACCGCAGGAACATAGTGGTGATCGCTGACGAGGCTCACCGCAGCCAGTACGACTTCATCGATGGCTTCGCGAGGCACATGCATGATGCACTGCCCAACGCCTCTTTCATCGGGTTCACCGGAACACCAATCGAACGGGTTGATGCGAACACACGGGCTGTGTTCGGGGACTACATCTCAATCTATGACATACAGAAGGCGGTAGTGGATGGAGCCACTGTGCCAATCTATTACGAGGGACGCCTTGCCAAGTTGGAGCTGAAACCATCCGAGCGACCTCGTATCGATCCTCAGTTTGAGGAGGTAACGGAGGGAGAAGAGGTTGACCGGAAGGAGAAGTTGAAGAGTCAGTGGTCCAGACTGGAAGCTCTAGTGGGTGCGGAGAATCGGTTGAAGCTGATCGCTAGAGACCTCGTGAACCACTACGAAGAACGAAATGCGGCCATGGACGGCAAGGCCATGGTCGTGTGCATGAGTCGTCGTATCTGCGTAGAGTTGTTCAAGGAGATCACAGCCCTTAGGCCACAGTGGAATCACGCATCTGACGAGCAGGGCGGGATCAAGGTCGTGATGACAGGTTCTGCTTCTGACCCGCTTGAATGGCAGGATCACATCAGGAATAAGCCCCGGAGAGAGGCTCTTGCAAAGAAGTTTCGCGATCCGAAGGACCCTTTTAGAATCGTCATCGTGAGAGATATGTGGCTGACCGGTTTCGATGCGCCGAGTCTCCATACGATGTACGTAGATAAGCCGATGCGCGGCCACGGTCTTATGCAAGCCATAGCCCGAGTGAACCGAGTGTTTCGTGACAAACCCGGTGGGCTGGTCGTGGACTACATCGGTCTGGCCGAGGAGTTGAAGGAGGCGCTGGCAACCTACACAGAGAGCGGCGGCACAGGGAAAACCGCAATCGATCAGGCCGAAGCGGTGGCAATCATGATAGAGAAATATGAGGTGTGCCTCGGCCTATTCCATGGCTTTGACAGGTCACGGTGGATCACAGGGACTCCAACTGAGCGGCTTGCATTGATCCCGCTAGCGCAAGAGCACATCCTAGCTCAGGATGATGGCAAGAGCCGATTGCTGAAGGCGGTCACAGAACTATCACAAGCCTTTGCACTAGCAGTGCCACACGATGAGGCCTTGCGAATCCGGGACGACGTGGGATTCTTTCAGGCAGTACGGGCGGTGTTGGCGAAGGGTGTTGCGGACGAACGCAAGAGTGATGAAGAGCTAGATCATGCGATCCGACAGATCATTTCCAAAGCGGTGACCTCTGATGAGGTGATGGATGTCTTCACGATGGCAGGGCTGAAGAAGCCAGACATCTCCGTCCTCTCCGAGGAGTTCCTCGCTGAGGTACGCGGGATGCCGTATAAGAATCTGGCAGTGGAACTTCTCCGAAAGCTGCTGTCGGGTGAGATCAAGACGAGGTTCCGGAAGAACGTTGTGATCGCCCGGTCCTTCGCCGAGATGCTGGAGAATGCCCTGAAGAAGTACCAGAACCGGGCAATCGAGACGGCACAAGTCATAGAGGAGTTGATCGCACTGGCAAAGGAGATGAACGCTGCGAACGCCCGAGGAGAGACTCTGGGACTCACAGAAGATGAGCTAGCGTTCTACGATGCATTGGAGACGAACGACAGTGCGGTGAAGGTGTTAGGAGAGCCGACACTGAAGAAGATCGCACGGGAGTTAGTGACCAACGTCCGAAAGAATGTGACCATCGACTGGACAGTACGAGAGAATGTGCGGGCGCAATTGCGGGTACAGGTTAAGAGAATCTTACGGAAGTACGGCTACCCGCCGGACAAACAAGATAAGGCAACTGCGACGGTGCTGGAGCAGGCTGCGGTGTTGTCAGCTGAGTGGGCGGCAGCGTGAGTAGTGCACATTCATCAAGATAGTGAGGGGGATGACATGACGACAGACCACGAACCTACGATCTGGGGCATCCACGGCGGGAAGACCGGAGATGCCGATAGCCTCTTCCTGAGGAAGAACTACATAGCGATCGGTTGGGATAGAATGGGCGATCTCTCGAAACTCACAGCAGACCGAGAAGCGTTCAAGGTGCGTGTCGCGGAGGTGTACCCAGAGAAGAAACCGGGCGCGATTCCCAATAACGCTGGTCAGATATTCCGCTTCGCACACGAAATGAAACCAGGGGACATCGTAGTCTACCCTTCCAAACGAGATCATCAGGTCCATCTTGGCCAGATAGAGGGCAGCTATCAATTCAACGACAAACTGGAACCGGGGTATCCGCATCTGAGGGCGGTGAAGTGGCTCCGAGTGCTACCACGTACACAGTTCACACAGGGTGCTCTGTATGAGATCGGGTCAGCGATAAGCTTGTTCAAGGTCAGTAGCTACGCCGATGAGTTCCGCAACGCTCTGGAGGGAAAACCCACACCACCGACAGTAGCCAAGGATGATACCGTTCTACGCGTAGCAGAGGACATAGAAGAAACAACTCACGACTTTATCCTGAAGACACTGGCTCAGGAACTGAAAGGTCACCCCTTCGCTGACTTCGTGGCTCACCTGTTGAACCTGATGGGCTACCGAACACGTGTCTCTGAAGAAGGTCCGGACGCAGGGATAGATATTATAGCTCATGAGGATGAACTAGGGTTCAAGCCTCCTATCATCAAAGTGCAGGTGAAGAGTACGGAAGGTAACGTCGGCGACCCGGACGTCTCTGCCCTCTACGGCAAGGTGAGTTCCAACGAGTATGGCCTGTTGGTGACGCTGGGGTCATTCACGAAGCAAGCACAGAGCTTCGCACGCAGCAAGAGTAATCTTCGACTGATTGACGGCAGAGAACTGGTTGAGTTGATGCTTCAGCACTACGAACAATTCGATTCACGCTACAAGGGGCTCCTGCCGTTGAAGAGGGTGTATGTACCAGAGGCGCAGGAGGAGGGTGGAGAGTAGCCTCGGGAGCGACAGTCCTACCAGTGGGAGCAATCGGATGCGGTGAACTCTCGGTGTCCTCGCCAGCGGGGGGGAGTGGGAATGAAAAAGCTGATTCTTGGGATCGTCCTGGCCGTTCTACTTATCGGTTGTCAATTTGAGCCGCTCTCTCCCCCCTCTCTTAGGCCGCCTTCATGGATACTGTGGACCTGGTCCACAGAAGAACGGGAGCACGTCGATGTCATAACATGGACTTTCACCGCCGACAACGCAACACTGACAGTAGGGACGACGACACTTGATTTCAAGTCACTCAATGAGCAGGGCCTCATAGTTGAAAAGACAACCTCAACCACCTACGCCCTCGAGTTCAAATCTGGTTACTACTCCCAGACGCATATCTTACAGAAACTTGATGGCACAGCCATAGACTACGATTTCGACGGGCTGATATATCACTTGACCAAGATGTAGTGCTTCCGGGGGACCGCCATTGTGAAAGATAATTGAGCACTGCTTAACGACAGGCAGACCGACGGGCGGGTGGTGGATTCATGGGCCTACAAGTTCCTGGCGGCGGAAGTGCAGATGGAGGCTTGACGCGTTCACGATCTGGTACCGGCAGTCGAAGAAAGGCACCTGGCGGGTCATCGTGGTGGATACCATCGAGCGGCGAATCCGGGCACGCTACGAAGAGCTGAAGGCCACGGTGAAGCGGGGGGAGCTGAAGCTCGCACGGGACATGGTGGTCGTTCATCGGGACACCCTACGGGCCGAGGCGGTGAGGACGTAGGGCAAGGCTTCTGAAAAAAACTGTTTGCAGGGGCAGAGTCCTTATGCTATAGTGTTTTCGTGCTAGTGAAAAAGCCAGGAGACAAGACAATGGGTACCGTGCGAGCCGATGACGTGGTAGCCTACATCCTGAGCAAGTCAGGGACCATGACAGCGATGAAGCTCCAGAAGTTGCTCTATTACTGTCAGGCATGGTCGCTCGTATGGGACGAGAAGCCCCTTTTCAGTGAACAGATTGAGGCATGGGCGAACGGTCCTGTAGTGCCGTCGATCTTCAAGAAGCATAAGGGACTCTTCCAAGTGGAAGCATGGGCCGACGGTGATCCCAGCAAACTGAGTCGCAAACAGAGGGAAACCATTGAAGCGGTCCTTAAATACTACGGTGACAAAACTTCTCAGTGGTTGTCCGATCTCACGCACGCCGAAGATCCATGGAAGAACGCAAGGGCGGGCCTGCCGGCTGGCGTGCGAAGTGAAACTGTGATTTCTCACGCCGCCATGATGGAATACTACAGCAGCCTTGGGTAGACATTTCAAGCGAGCACGGGCAAAGCGGGAGCCCATTCAGGAGAAGTCGCCTGCGATTTCGCCCGCGACGCGGCCCGAATCATCATTCGTGAAGTTCCCCTCTTGGCGCCTCGGGATTATGGATCTGGAAGGACCATTTAGCTGGTCTCAACCCAACATCCCGGGAGTCAACAATCTCCTGGAGATCCGGAAGAAGCTGGGAAACTTCGAGACAATGAAGTGGGGAGATATCTTCAGCTCCGGGAGTCACAATATATCCCGGAAAGACTTCTTCAAGGAAGCGCGTGATAGACTAGGAGACATCGGCCAGGATGACATAGATGAGTTGTTCTCGCTTCGCCTGTCTGGGAAGGAACGACTCGTGGGTATCCTCGATGGCGAGGTGCTCTCTATTCTCTGGTGGGACCCCTTGCATCTGTCGCATCCATCTGTCAAGAAACATACCTGATTGCCCGGGACATCCTGCGGGACATCCTGGGGGGCGAAATCGCTGGTACTCTGAAGGCAGCAGGAAAAGTCGATGAGTGAAAAGCGTTCGGTGAGACTCCACTCTACCGCGATGCCCCAGCGCGAACTCACCGCCGAGGAGCGACTGGCCGTATGGCGACTCCTCCCCGAGCTCCAGCACCGTCAGCACCCTTGGGGAGCGCACGCGCCCGTTGTTTTCGTGCATCGGACCTCGTGCGCGAGCTACCAGGGAGCGAAGTGCAATTGTAGTCCGATGGCCGAGCTCGCCCTCCCCGGACTCAACTGACAGCCGAGAATTGGGCGCGCACACTGGGGGGCATGGAGTGCACAGAGGTCATGTGTCAATATTGGGGAGGCACTTGCTATGTTCAGAAGAGGAGCACGTAGCGTCCGCGCTTGCGCATTGATCTTCGCGTTCCTTCTAAACAGTGTACTCGCGCAGGGCGCTCCCCCCGATGAAGCAACGCAGGCGTTGCTCAACTCGTTCCGGCACGAGGGCACCGAGTATATAACGGTGGTGGATCTCGACGCCGCAAAGCGGGCATTGGACGCCGGAGCGAATCCGAACTATATCAGCGACTCAAATCGGAGAAGCTCGGTACTGTCTCACGTCGCATATTTTTGTTCGGATAACGCGTCAGATCATCCAGAGCTTTACGCTGGTCTGTTAGAAGCAATTCGCATGCTGTTTGATCGCGGCGCGCACCTGCAGTACGTCGATGGGGAGATTCTATTCTTCCCACTCGCTGGCGGGCACACTGAGATCGTTCGCCTACTCTTGGATCATGGGGCGAGCCCAGAGACCTGGCCGCACGATTTGGGTACTCCCTTGACGCCGATAGAGTATGCCACACAAAAGGGATATCAGGATATCGTTGGACTCCTTGTAGAGCGGGGGGTCAAACAGATCCCACAGGAGCAGACCCTGCAATTAAAATTCATCGAGGCCGCTAGGCGGCGCAATACCGACGAATTGAAAAACCTGTTGAGCCAGGGCGCACAGATCAACGGCAAGAACCCGGCAGAGGAAACTGCCCTCCTCTCGGCGATCGAACCTTTCTTTGGCTCCTCCAATGACTACCTTGCTGTGGTATTCCTTCTCGATAAGGGCGCAGATCTGAACTTGATTGGCAAAGGTCGCACTTGGGTGACGACTCCTCTACACGATCTCGTATGGATTGCATCGCTACTCGAGGGGAAGGAAGACAGCAGATGGGCCAATTCGGAAAAGCTTCTCCGATATTTTCTCAAGGGTGGTGCCTTCGTGTCCGGTTCGGACGAGCGCGAGAAGACCCCGCTGCACATCGCTGCGGAAAGAAACGGGGTCAAGACTGCCAAGATTCTGCTTACTTCCGGCGCGAAGGTCATGCCACGAGACAAGAGCAAGAAAACCCCCCTCGACTATGCGCAGTCGGCGGAGATGATAGCCTTGCTCAAGGAGTACGGAGCAAAAGAGCATTAGCCACGCTACGCAGCCGCATCGCCTTTCCCTGTACAGGCGGCGCTCTGTCGCCTTCACTTCGGGAACGCTCTCTCCTGCACCGCCTTGACGTCGGCCAAGTGCTCGGCTTAGGCGCGTTTTACCGGTCGCAGGCTTGAACCGATCCTCCAGCCGTAGAACATGGCAGGAATACCCTGTCAGCCGCATCACATTCCGTGGGTTATCATCAATAAGGGGCGTTTGCCACATGGCATTTGACGTATCTTGCCTGGTCTGGCAGGTTGCGTAGCCTACTGTGATCATGTAGAATGTGAAATTCAGAGGTATTGGGACATATGAAAAAATGAGTTGACAATTATAGCCACTGGGCTATAATGGGGGTTGTGAATGAAGGTGCTCTTCTGGCCAGACTGGAAACAGACGAATGAAGCGGCCGTTTCTCTTGAGGACTTTCTTTCAAAACTCAAGCTGCGTAAGAAGCATCCAGACCTGTTTGCCTTGGCGAAGAACACCATCAAGAAAGCTGGTGAGCCAGGAGGTTTGGAGACGCTTCAAGATAGCGAGTATGCAGCCAAGTTGCGTAACGAATCCGAGCTGTGGGAGTTTCGGATTCCTCCCAAGAAAAGAAAGGGAGGCGTTGTGCGCATCTACTTTTGCATCATCAAGGATACATCGGAACGCATTGTTTGCCTCGACGCAGAAATGAAAAAGGTGGTCGAATCCTCAAGTCAGAAGCTCGCTTCTGCTCGGAAGAGGCATAGGGAGATGACAGCATGAAAGAGAAGCGAAAAGAGCGGTTCTCGGCTCCAGTGAATAAGATCACGCGCGAACACAAAACTATGTTAAATGCGGTGGACCAAGTAGAGTATTGGGATTCGTACGCTCGATTGATTATGGAGACGATTGAGTCCAGACACGCGCAAAAAGTGTCTCAACAAGCGTTGGCGCAACTAATGGGAACGAAACAATCCGTGATTTCCAGATTTGAAAACATGGGTCGGCTTCCAAGCTATGACTTCATCGCGCGGTTGTCCATGGCTCTTGGTCATTCGCCGGGGATGACCCTATATGGAGAACAAATGGCTGTCGTTCCAGAGGCGAAGCACGGTCTAATCAAGCAACTGTCAGAGCGCGAAGGGATTCCGATCCAAGCTTTAGTTGAGCGCATCTTCGAACGTGGAATGGCTCTCTGTCAGCCCCGAGAAATCACCCGCGCGGAGTTTGCCAAGGCATCCCAGAATGTCTCAGAAAGTGCAGGTAGTCGCACGGGAGATGCTGGTCGTACTCAGGAATGGCTGGTAGACGGAACGGATCGTTCTGATTTCGCAAAGGCAGGGTGAGGAGAATACCATGAAAATTCCGCAGGGTCTTAAGGGCCACGCACTGAGGGAATTCGAGTTTGTTCTCCTAAAGCTGAAGGAAAAAATCCCCCTTGATGAGAGGCTATACTACTACAGTGCGCTGTTCGGCGAAGTCTATAGAATAATGAATATTGAATGTAGTCGTGATCTCATTTTCTTGCACCATGCACTAAATACCGTGCATACTGCGTTCCAGACCCGACTTCAAGCTATCACGCGTGGAGCAGAGCGACCGATAATGATCGATGACAAAATGATTGAGGTCCTAATCTCGCTGACTGATGCCCTAAGTGAGCGGATCAGGGATGACAAGGACTCGACGGATATTTGCATTGATCTACTAACGCTCGCCTATGCTACGACTGGCAACGGGTTCTATCTTTATCAAAAAGGCGAGCTAGAATTGTTGCAGAGCTCCTGACATCGAAACGAAGGCAGATAAGAAACACGAAAGCCCCCCGGCTCCGAGGCTTTCGTGTCAGGAATTGGCGATTATCTTATGCCCGCGATGGGACAAGATGCGGGATAGGAGGCTCGCCGACAGGAGGCGACCGCGGGGGGTACTTCACCGCGAATAGCCTCTCCTGCACCTTGCGAACGTGCGTTCGGTCGGACTGCGACGTTTCGTGTGTCCTGTTGTGTGACCTGTATGCGCTCAATACCCAGGGATAACTAAGGAAAGGGCGGGAGCCCCTATTGACTTATTTCCTTTCCATCATGCAAGATAGGGATAGATAGAGAAAAGGCGAGATATAGGGAGAGGGCGCTCGTGTCGGTTCGGGACCGAAAGGCCGGCGGTTCAAACCCGCCCAGCCCGATACCATTCCATCGATTCCTTTCTCCTCGCGCCGGTCGCGAGCACGCTCCTTATAGCTCGACGGGCGGCGGGGGAGCTCCTCCCTCCCAGGTTTTCTCGTACGTCTCGTCGAAGGGCTTGCCATACAGGTGCGCGAAGAGGAAGGCGAAGTCCTCGGGGGAGATACGCAGGAACAGCACGCCAAAGTACCCGCTCTCGGCATCCTTGAACTTGCGCATCACGCGGGCGCCGACGGGGATCTGCCTCCCTCCCAGCCGCATGGAGAGCTCCAGGTCCGTATGGATGAGCAGCTCCCGGCCCAGGTCGGCGTTGGTGTGGGCGAACAGCAGGCCCGATGCGCTCATATCGATGATTGGAGCCTCGTAGCGCCGCGCAGCCCCCGCTTCCGCCTTGAAGTATCCGTTGTGTACGAGAGAGTAGGCGAGCACCTTCGCGAACTGATGCACGTACTCAGCGAGGCTTTTGCCGATGCGTTCGCGCCTGGCTCCCGAGTTCCAGATCCTGATGCAGCCGACGGCGTACTCATTGTACAGAATGGGACAGTACAACTCGGAGTAGATGTCCTTCTTCGAGGACTTCTCGTAGAGGATGTTGCCCAGCCTGCCTGTGATCACATAGGGCTGGGCCCCGCTCTCCTCCTCCAGCCGGATCAGGTCGGCCTTCGTGATCACCCGTTCGTCGGGGAAGGGGTCGTGGGCGGGGAAGTCCTCCTCGGTTGAGGGGATCCACAGGGACTTGCCCAGGCGCGTGACCACCTTCTCTTCCCATGTGCGCGGGATCCTGTCGCGCATCATCGTGATGGTGTTCGATGATGCGAGCGCGGCCATCTTTTGGCGGAAGGCGGAGACCAGCTCCTCGATGCGCCGGGGGTCGAAGGCTTCCGACGGCTCGGGCGGCTCCACCTGGCTAAAGCGCTCGGTCTTCGGGAAGTTCAGCTCGATCTTGCGTCCGCTCAGGCTGAAGGTGACCTCGATGTCGCCCCTGGACCGCACCCGCTCGTACTTTCGCTGCAGGTTCTTGTACACGCCGTCGGGATGCTCGACGACGAGCCTCTTCGCGTCCGCTTCGATCACGCTCGAGGAGAAGGTGAGGTAGTTGTTCTTCAAGTAGAAGAAGACGCGGACCTCCTCGCCCGGTTCGAAGCCTGGGAGCTCTCCGGCGGCACCCGTCCCGGCATCCCCGGGTTGGGCCGGCGTGAAGGTGATGCGATCCTGCTCCGCTGCGGCGAACCTGCAGCGGACCTCTTTCTTGTTGCCGTGCACGTCGCAGACCGCCCCGTCGTCGACGAGCGCCTTGAAGACGAACTCCTTCTCGATCCGGCCGACCTGCATGCCCATGCTCTACTCCCCCAGCAGCCAGCGGTACGGGGAGGGGAAGAACTTCTCCTTCGGCCGCTCCCGCGCCGTTGCGAGCTCCGCCGCGCTGATCTGGATGTCCGCGATCAGCCACTCGCGGTTTTCCTTCCGCAGATAGATCTCTCCCTCCGCCGCCCCTTTGCCGCGGAAAAGCCGCGCGTTCACGGTGGTCTCCCCCTCGGGTTGGGCGACCGGCCTGCCAAGACGGAACGACGTCGGCGCTCGGGCCCCCTCGAACCCATAGGCGATCATGTCGCGCAGAGCCTCCTCGGATTCGGCGGCGAGCAGCTTTACATCGACGCTTCCCCCCACGAGCGAGGCGAGCAGCGCGTCGGCCGCTTCGAGAGCGGCCTTTTCGTCGGCCGTGCCCTGCGCGGGGTCGCCAAGGGGCCCGATGCGGAAATCCTCCGGCAGGATGCGCGGCGCCCCGCCCAGAGTGAGCAGCGATTCAACCCCCGCGTTCGCGGCAGCAGGCGGAGTCTGTGCCGACAGCGCCTCTTCCTTCTTCAGCGTGATCGTGTTCTGTTTCGGCGATGGGGAGGTCGGGACCGTTGTGGCGGGCGGCGCGGACACGACCGCCTGCGAGGACGGGCCAGCCTGTACGGACGGTGCAGCCGGTGTCGCGGTTGCTTCCGATGCTTTTCCAGCAGTAGCAGCCGGCCGCGGCTTGGCCGCGGAGGTCTTCGGAGCTTTTTCGCATGAGGTGAGGAGCGCGATACAGAGCAAGAGGGCGATAGCGCCATGGCGCCTTGTCACACCTTCTTGTACCAGAAACCCCACGCGTTCGTCAAATGCTTCAGCGATCCGAAGGGGCGCGCCAGGCGGCAGCAGCGCGGAGCGCTGCGCGAGCCCTCAGCACCCTGAAAGAGTGCGCCCACGACGCCTTCGGCGCGCTGGGGGGTCTTGCATCCTCCTTCGCACGGAACTACATTGTGCGGGCCATGGGCGAAAGAGAGCGCATCCTCCAGCACCTTGAAAACGAGTACACGGAACCGGTCCGCGATCCGATCTGGCAGCATATCTTCATCTCGCCCGCGCTCCTGGCCATCGCCGAGCACGCGCAGTTCCAGAAGCTGGACCGCATCCGCCAGCTCGGTTCCGCCAGCCTCGTGTACCCGGGCGCCACGCACACCCGCCGCAGCCATTCCCTGGGCGTCTTCCACATCGCGCGGCGGATGATCACGACCCTGGTGCGCAAGGGGCTCGCTGCGGACGAGGCACCCGTGTCTGGGGTCACGCGCGACGGAGTCAAGGCGTTCCTCTGCGCGGCTCTCCTGCACGACGTCGGCCACTACCCCTACACGCATTCCCTGAAGGATCTCGCCGTCGAAGCGCATGAGTCCCTCGCGTCCCGCCAGATTCTTGAAGACTTCGCCCCGTCGATCCGCGAGAACCTCGGCGTCGATCCCCGGGCCGTCGCCGCGATCGTCGACCACAGGATCGATTATAAGGGCCCCGAGAATGTCCGCTTCTACTGGAGCATCCTCTCCGGCGTCCTGGACCCCGACAAGCTGGACTACCTGAACCGCGACGCCTACTTCTGCGGCGTCCCGTACGGCGTGCAGGACGTGGACTTCATCCTCGAAGAGGTGTCCCCCGATGCGGCTAGGGGAATCGCGATCAGCCGAAAGGGGATCACGGCACTGGAGAACCTCCTGTTCTCCAAGTACCTGATGTACAAGACGGTCTACTGGCACAAGACGGTTCGGATCGCCACGGCCATGATCAAGAAGGCGATCGCCATGGCACTCGACGAGGGGACCCTCGGGCGCGAGGACCTCTACGGCCTCGACGACGAGGAGTTTTTCTCCCGGTTCACGGAGAGCAGATTCCCGAGTTTTCGCCTCATTGCCGACGTCCGTGCGAGGGCGCTGCACAAGCAGGTCTTCCGCGTGCCCTTCGACGAGGCGAGCGCGGCGCACAGGCGGCTTGAGCGGGTGGGGGAGCGGCTAGCGCTGGAGGCCGAGATCGCGCGGGAACTCTCGAGCGCGCTCGGCCGCCGTGCTCCGCCCGAGAGCGTCATTGTGGACGTGCCCGAGCGCATTTCGTTCGAGATCGACATTCCCCTGAGCGATCCCGCCGGCCCTGGAAAAGCGGCGGGTCTGGACGTCTCCTCGATTTTCGGTCGGTTGGGCGGCTTGGATTTCCCCCGCGCGCTGCGGGCGATTTCCGTGTGCGCTCGGCGCGAGCAGGACCTGGTCGACGCCATCGGTCGCCTGGACCTGTCTCGGTATCTGGGCCGATGAGCGGGCACGTCGCCGCCGAGGCGAAGCTGCGGGAGCGTTTCGCCCACCATGTGGGCCGGGGCATCAGCAGGTTCGCCATGATCGATCCCGGCGACCGGGTCCTGATCGGCGTGTCAGGGGGCAAGGATTCCCTCGCCCTGAGCCTCGCTCTCGTCGAGAGGAAGAGATGGGTGCCCATCGACTACGAGCTTTTCGCCGTGCACGTCGAGTGGCGGGAGCACCCCCTCGAGGAGGCGGAAAAGCGGTCACTGGACGAGTTCTTCGACAAGCTCGCCATCCCGCTGCGAAGGATTCAAGCCTCCATCAATCCCCCGTCATTCGGGGGGAAGTTCAGCTGCTACACCTGCTCGCGCAACAGGAAGCGCATCCTCTTCGGTGAGGCCGAGCGGGTGGGCGCCTCCCGCATCGCCCTGGGCCACCACATGGACGACATTGCCAGCACGACCCTCATGAACCTGCTCTTCCACGGCGAGTTCTCCACGATGATGCCGGTGCAGGAGTTCTTCGGGGGGAAGATGACGATCATCCGACCCCTGTGCGAGGTGCGGGAATCTGAAGTGAGCAGGGTCGCTCTCCGTCTGCGCCTGCCCACGGTTGCCAACCGCTGCCCGAAGGCGGACACGAACCAGAGGCTTCTCATGAAGGAGCTGCTCCGCCAGGCATCGAAGGTCGACAGGCACGCGGTCTCCAATCTCTACGGAGCCGCCTGGAGGATCAACGATGCCTACCTGCCGAAGGACCTCCCGTGATCATCGCCATCCTGAGCGACATCCATGGCAACCGGGAGGCTCTGGAGGCCGTGCTTGCAGCGGTAGACTCTCGCTCCGCACGGGCGATCTGGTGCCTGGGCGACCTGGTGGGCTACAACCCGGATCCGGATTTCTGCGTTGACGAGGTCCTTCGCCGCGAGGCCGTGGTCGTGCGCGGCAACCACGACAAGGCCGTCGCGGGGCTGCTGTCGCTCGAGTGGTTCAATCCCACGGCAAAGGAGGCTGTCGTGTGGACTCGCCGAGCCTCCCAGCCCGGAACACTGGACAAGCTGGCAAAGCTGCCCGAAGGGCCCGTGGAAGCGGGGGGCGGCGTCCTCTTGTGCCACGGCACGCCGATGGACGAGGACAGGTACATGGTCGAGCGCGGCGCGATCGCCGACGCACTGCGCTGGATGCGGGGCGGAGGCCGCGCGGCGCGGATCTGTTTCCACGGCCACACCCACCTGCCCTTCGCCTGCTCCCTGCGGGATGGAGCATCGCGGCCGGAAACGCTGGGGACGGAGGGAAAAATCGGCCTTGAGCCCGGCCGGATCTACCTCATCAACCCCGGATCCGTCGGGCAGCCGAGGGATGGCATTCCACTGGCATCTTTTGGTATATTGGATACGGACAGATCGTCGTACGTCACCCTCCGCGTCGCCTACGACGTTGGGGAGACCCGGCGGAAGATCCTGGAGGCAGGGCTTCCGCGCGAGCTTGCCTGGCGGCTCGGCGAGGGGACGTAGAAGGCGGCAGCAGAGGCCGCTCGGGGGAAGGAGAGGGAATGAAATCGCAGCTCCTGGAGGAAAGGATACGCCGCGTGTCGGTGCTCTTTTCCGAGCTCAGCTTTCACGTCATCGAGGATGAGAGGTCGCACAATGCGTATTCGGCGACCTTCGAGGACGACGACGGCTTCCAGGCCGGAGTCCTCATCGAGCGCGGGAGCAGGTTTCTCGAGCTTGCATATGCCCTGACCTTCCCGCCCGCGTTTTCCCAGCTCATGAGGGTGAAGCTGGAGGAGATGCTGAAGATCTGCTACGAGTACGGCTGCTACGTCAGCCTCCAGCAGACGTCGAGCGAGATCGCCTTCTCGGTGTTCACGAAGATCTACTACTCCGGGCTCACCTACTACTCTCTGCGCGACAGTCTGAGGGATTTCCGCGACTGCGTGGCCGCCCTCATGGATCTGATGGAGATGGGGAAGGCCGGGGAAGAGGGCGAGCGCTGAAGCGCCGCTGGGCTTAATACACTTCCGAAAAGATCTGCGCATCCTCTAGGCGCCCTTCCGCGTGATTCTCCACGAACCGCAGGGCCTTGTGCAGGACCGATTCCCCGAAATCTTTCGAGTTCGAGACGTAGGCGGCGCCGATCTGCGCCCAGCTCATCGAATCCTGGAGATCGACCTCCGCGACGGCGAGGTGGAACCTGACGCGGAGCTTCTCCTTGATCGAGGCCACGATTCGCCTCTTGTCCTTGATCGACTCGAGCGGAGGCAGCTCGAGCCGGAACTGGATCATCGATACCACCATGGCCCTGGCTCAGCGCCGCCCCGCGGCGTTCCCACCATCCGCGATATACTTGTCGATGAGGCGGAGGAGGACGGCTGAGACGGCGGCAATGCATCTCTGTTCGTTGGCGTTCATTTTCCTCATTCTCGGTCCCGACAATCATTTACATGAACGGCGGAATCGGTGAATAATGCGCGCGGCGCTGGAGGCGCCTTCCAAGGTTGATGGCGCGGACCCGGCTGGCGAACGCAGTGTCGATGCTCCTCTTCCTCCTCGCGGCCGGACTTCTGCCGGCAGTCGACATTGTGGAGCCCCCGGCCGAAGCGCCAACCGAAATTTTCTCGGCGAAAATCGGCGACGCGGACGTTGACCTCAGCGTCCTCGGCTCCTGGACGGCCGCCATCTCCTTCGGCAAGAGCCTGCTCTTTGCGCCGGGCCTGCCCGTCCAGATCCAGGACTCCTTCCCGTCGCTGGACCTCGGATTCATCCCCCTCATGACCCCGGACGTCACGATCACGCTTCGGATGATGAAGAAGTACTTCCTCGAGGTCTCCGCTCTCGGCAGCTTTGCGGACAACTCGATCCTCTTCGGCTACGAAGGGGACGCGGGCGAGGTGCTCCAACGTCTCGCCATCGGGACGAGGGGCATCGAGCAGGAGCCTTCCGCCTTCCTGCAGGTCCCGTCGCAGGCGGCGAACTCCCTCGGAGCCTTCGCGCGCCTCGCTGCAGGCTCGACGACGAACGAGCTTCTCATGCGCTGGGACGCGACTGGCGTGAACAGCAAGGTCTTCCTGGGCAGAAACGAGCTCGTGGAGGAGCGCATCCCGCTCGATTCATACATCCGCGGCAGATATTTCTTCCTGCCCGATTCGGGCGTGGAGAATCTCGAAGTCTACCTGGAGGATGCGGGTGGGACGCTGCCCGGCAGCGACGGCAAGAGATACCGAAAGGCCGGCTTCGACGACGTGATCGTCGATTCGGCGAAGGGGCTCGTCGGATTGCGGACGGCGTTGGCGGGGAGGGTGCTCGCCTTCTACACAAAGGGGGCGGCG
>CAYGXO010000062.1:0-82020 GCA_964353885.1 uncultured Spirochaetaceae bacterium | reverse complement strand
ACCTAAACGAAGTGCATTTTGCCTGGTGATCATGGCGCAGGGGAACCACCCGTTCCCATCCCGAACACGGAAGTTAAGCCCTGCCGCGCCGATGGTACTGCCCCTTGAGGGTGGGAGAGTAGGTCATTGCCAGGCTTTTTTTTATTTCTGCCCTCTCTCTCTTCAGCGATTGCCCCTTTCCCTTGAACCGCAACCCGACCAGGACATTCCTTAGTGTGGACTGCTCTCATTAGCGTGATGATTTTCACGATTGACTTGAGCGAAACAAGATGATAGGATTCGACAAAATCCAGCGATTTCGTACTGGAAATTGCTGACAATCGAGACCGAAATCGTAAGAGATAGAGAAGCGAGAAAGGAATGCTCGTGAATCGATCGCATGGCGGAGCGTTGCGTTGAGCCTGACGAGCGCCCTCGACTGGAAAAAAGTCGCCGAGAAGTCGGCCATCTTTGTCATCCTCGTCATACTCATCCTGATTGCTGCAATCGCTTCTCCGATCTTCCTGAAAGAGAGAAACATTTCGAACGTCGCCATGCAGGCGTCCCTCCTGGGGATTGTGGCCACTGGCCAGCTCTTCGTCATTCTCACCGGCGGCATCGATCTTTCCGTTGCGTCGGTCATCGCCTTCATGTCTATACTGAGCGCGGGGTTGATGAACGGCAAAAACGAGCTGGTGTACCCCGTTGCCCTGCTCTGCCTCGCGATATCCCTCCTCATCGGCCTGATCAACGGACTCCTCGTCACCAAGCTTCGAATCCCCGCGTTCATCGCCACGCTTGGGGTCGTGCTGGTCGTTCAGGGGATCCGCTTTCTCTATTCCGGCGGCATGCCCAAGGGATCGATCCCCAACGGTCTTCTTTTCTTCGGGCGCGCATCCCTGCTGCTGATACCGCTTGCGGTCTGGATCTGTCTCGTGGTGGGCGCCATCTCCGCCGTCATCCTCCAGAGCACAACGCTGGGCAGGAGCATCTACGCGGCGGGCGGAAACATGCGCACCGCGTACATGTCGGGAATCAACACCGATCGCGTGCAGATCTTCGCCTACATGCTCAGCAGCTTCTGGGCGGGTTTCACGGGGCTGCTCCTGACCGGCTGGGTGGGGATGGCCGACAACTGGCTCGGACGGGGATACGACCTGAACTCGATCGCGGCCGTGGTGATCGGCGGGGCAGTGCTGACCGGCGGCAAGGGCAATGTCTGGGGCACGCTTGCGGGCGCCTGCATGATCGCGCTGCTGTTCAATATCGTGGTCCTCCTCGGACTCGATGCCGACGCGCAGCGCATTGTCAGGGGGCTCGTCATCATTGGAGCTGTGGGATTGTACATACGGATGAGTGCACGCGCGTAAGCGTCGGGAAAGGAGGAGAGAAGGGACAACACCTCGGATGAAGATGCACCAGCATCTTCGGGCAGCCGGATCCTATTTTGAAAGGGGTAGATCATGATGAAGACAATTGTGCGGTTCCTCGTCATCGCAGCCCTCATGTGGCTCGTTGTGGGCGGCGTGTTCGCGGGCGGAGCGAAGGAAGGAAAGGCGACCGGTGCGCAGGCGTCGGGCGCTCAGATGGTGGACACGACTAAATATAAAAAATCCCCGCCATGGACGATCGGCTTCAGCAACGCCTCGGTGTCGAACACCTGGCGCGTCTCCTTCGTCGAACAGCTCCGCTATTCCATCGACGAAGCGAAGAAGAAGGGCTTGATCAAGGACTACTACGAGACGAATGCCAACGACGACCCGACGAAGCAGGTCGCCGATGTCGAGGATCTCATCACGAAAGGCGTCGACCTCTTGATTGTCAGCGCCTCGAGCTCCGAAGCCCTGACGCCCGTCGTCGAAAAGGCCATGGACAAGGGCATCCCCGTGGTCACTCTCGACCGCAACATCTCAAGCGACAAGTACGTGACCTTCCTCGAAGGCAACAGCAAGAACATGGCGAAGCTGCAGGCGGAGTGGCTCGTGCAGCAGATCGGCGGCAAGGGTAATGTGGTGCTCATCACCGGTCTTGCCGGCGCCAGCCCCGCGGAAGACCGCCTCGCTTCCGCCACCGCGGTCTTCGAATCGAACCCCGGCATCACGATCCTTGCAAAAGAGTACGGTGACTGGTCGGTGGTCAAGTCGCGCCAGATCATGGAGACCCTCATCCAGAAGCATCCGAAAATCGACGCGGTGTGGTGCGACAGCATGGAGGCGGTGGGCGCAATGCAGGCCTTCCAGGCGGCCAACCTGCCGGTCCCGCCCATCACGTGCGAGGACGCCAACCAGTTCCTCAAGATCTGGAAGAACGATCCCAAGCTGAACGCACGGTGCGTCACGTTCAGCGTGCGCCAGGGGAGCACGGGCGTGGAGATGGCGCTGAAGATCCTGCGGGGCGAGCCGGTGCCGCACCTGTTCCTGGTGCCCAACACGGTCATCACGCGCGAGAACCTCGACCAGTACGTGCGGATGGACCTTCCCGACAGCTTCTACGCCGAGACCCAGCCCGAAGTGACAAAGCGGCTGTTCCCGGATAAATAGCCCGGGATTTCTGTGAACCAATGGGAGCCGGCCGGGCTGCGCGCTCGGCCGGCTCTTCATTCTCGCTCTGAAAGGACCCATGAGCGAAAACATTGTGGAGATGCGGGGCATCTCGAAAAACTTCGGAGGCGTTCGCGCCCTCCGCGACGTGACTTTTCGAAGCCGCGGGGGAGAAGTGCACACCGTGGTGGGGCAGAACGGCGCCGGGAAATCCACTCTCATGAACATCCTGTCCGGCGTCTATCCACCGGACAGCGGCGAGATTCTCCTACATGGCCAGAGGGTCCGATTCGCGAGCCCCCACGAGGCGCAGCGGGCGGGAATCAGCATCATCCACCAGGAGCTGAATCTCCTGCCGGATCTCAGCGTGGCGGCGAACGTCTTCATGGGCCGCGAATCCCGTCACGGCTTCGGCCTTCTGGATTTCCGGGAGCAGAGCCGGCGGGCGGAGGAGGTCCTGGCGAGGCTCGGGGTGACGATCGATCCCGCCGAACGAGTGGGGAACCTCAGCGTCGCGCAGCAGCAGATGGTGGAGATCGCCAAGGCGCTGTCGCTGAACGCTCGCGTGGTGATCATGGACGAGCCCTCGGCAACCCTGGGCGCGGCCGAGCTGGATCGCCTCTTCGAGGTGATCTCCGCCCTGAAAGAGCACGGGGTTGCGGTCATCTACATCTCGCACAGACTCGCGGAGATCTTCCAGATCGCGGACTGGGTGACGGTATTTCGTGACGGCGCCATCGTCGATTCCCTGGCCATTGCGGGCATCGACCGTACCTCCCTGGTGCGCCTGATGATCGGAAGCAGCACTTTTACGGAACAATTCCCGCCTCGGGCAGCTTCCGTGGGACCGGAGACGCTGCGTGTCGAGCACCTGAGCAGCTCTCCGGTCCTCCACGATGTTGGCCTGGTCGTCCACGCGGGGGAGATCGTGGGGTTGGCAGGGCTCATGGGATCGGGGAGAACGGAGCTGGCTCAGGCCATTTTCGGCGTGCGCCCCCATGAGGCGGGCATCATCACCATCGCCGGAAAGTCGGCACGGATGCGCCGGCCGTGGTCCGCCATCAGCCGCGGCCTTGGATACCTGCCGGAAGGCCGCAAGGATGAAGGCCTCGTCATGGGGCTCTCCGTGATGCAGAACGCGGCGCTTGCGAGCCTGAAACGCCGCCAGCGACTGGGGTTCATCGCGCGGAGCGCCGAGCGATCCGTGGTCTCCGACACCATCGCCTCCCTCAAAGTGACCACTCCGTCGCTTTCGCAGGAGGTGGAGCGGCTGAGCGGAGGCAACCAGCAGAAGGTGGTAATCGCCAAATGGCTCATCTGCAAGCCGAACCTGATCATATTCGACGAACCGACGCGCGGCGTCGACGTGGCGGCGAAAGTGGAGATCTGGCGCCTGATGAGGGAGCTGGCAGACAAGGGCGCGGCGATCCTGATGATCTCCTCGGAGATCCCCGAGATCATCGGCATGAGCGACAGGATCCTTGTCATGCACAGGGGAAGGATCGCCGGGGAGCTTTCGGCAGCGCAGGCAAGCGAGGAGGAGATCCTGACGATCGCCTCTTTCGGGGAGTCACATGAGCCCGGCAGCGCGACCTGATATCCGCAACGCTTCTCCCGTGGCGAAGTTCCTGCGCTCGCACGCGGAGGTCGTCACGATCTACGCGCTGTTGGTCGTCATCGCCGCCGGCGGCGCTGTTTTCGCGCGGGACTTCCTCAAGACGCAGAACCTCATGAATATCCTCCTGCAGAGCGTCGCCCTCGGCCTGGTGGCGATCGGGCAGACATTCGTCATCCTGGGGGGCGGGATCGACCTGTCCGTGGGCGCGACGATCAGCATGGTAGCGGTCTACTCCTCGGGGCTCATGGCAGGCAGTCCCGCGCTGGGCGTGGCGCTCCCCGTCCTCCTGCTGACGGTCTGCATGGCTCTTGCCGTGGGTCTTCTCAATTCCCTGCTGGTGAGCCGGCTTCGCATCGCGCCGTTCATCGCGACAATGGCCGTGGGCTCCCTGGTGCAGGGTATCGTGCTCATGTACACGAAGCGCCCCAAGGGCCGGATCTCGCCCTGGTGGGGATACTTCGCAAACGGGACTTTCGGACCGGTCCCCGTTGCCGTCCTGTTCCTGATCCTCGCGATCGTGGTGGCCCACTTCCTTCTGACCAGGACGGTCCTGGGTCGCTACATCTTCGCGACGGGAGGAAGCGAACGCTCTGCCCGGCTCTCGGGGATCCGGACCGAGAGGGTCATCCTCTTCACCTATCTGTTCTCGAGCTTCATGGCCGCCCTCTCCGCTCTCTTTCTCATCAGCAGGATGGGGGTGGGCGATCCTCAGGTGGGCGGGTTGAACTACGACCTGTACGATCTCAATTCCATTGCGGCGGTGCTCGTCGGCGGGACGGCTCTGACGGGCGGGGTAGGGAGCATCATTGGGACCGTGGCGGGGTTTCTCATCGTCTCCCTGCTCAACAACATCTTCAACCTCGTCGGCGTGAACACGTTCTACCAGTGGATCATCCGAGGACTCATCATCCTCGCCGCGGTCGCCGTGTACCGCATGCAGCGCAAACGCGCATGAGCAATCCAGGAGCAACGACATGAAGCCATTCAGCTACTTCCAGCCGACAGAGATCGTGTTCGGCTCGGGCAGAGTCAAGGAAGCGGGCGCCGTGAGCGCTCGATTCGGGAAGAAATGCCTGCTTGTGACTGTGCCGGAATTCCCCGCCATGGCTCCATTGTATGCAGAGGTGAAGGAACTCCTCCGAAAGGCCGGATTGGTCGTCACCCATTTCGACGGCGTCATCCCCAACCCGACGACGGATGTCGTGAGCGCGGGCGCCCGCATGGCGCGGCAAGCGGGGGCGGATGTCGTGATCGGCCTTGGCGGGGGATCGAGCATGGACGCGGCAAAAGCCATCGCCGTCGAGGCGACGCATGACGGGACATGCTGGGACTACCTCTTCTACAAAAAGGCGCCCACAGGGAAGACCCTCCCCATCATCGCGATACCGACGACATCGGGGACAGGATCGCAGACCACGCCGTGCGCGGTCATCACGAAGACCGACGAGCAGGACAAGTCGGCATTGTGGCACCCCGCCCTCTTCCCGCGCGTTGCGCTCGTCGACCCGCAGCTCATGCTGACGCTCCCCAAGTCGATCACGGCGATGACCGGCTTCGATGCTTTCTCCCACGCTTTCGAGGCTTTCATCTCCACGGCCACGAATCCCCTCGTGGAAGCGCTCGCGCTTTCCGCCATCCGCCTGATCGTGAAGCACCTCCCCGCCGTCGTGGCAGACGGCTCCGACAAGGAGGGTCGTGAGGCCATGGCCTGGGCTGATACCCTCGGCGGCCTCGCCATCGCCTCTGGAGGTGTGACCCTACCGCACGGCCTGGGGATGCAGATCGGAGGGCATTGCCCCCACGTGGCGCACGGTCAGGCCCTGGCTGCCCTCTACCCCGCTTTCACGAGGTTCACGTTTGCGTGCGCAGTCGAAAAGTTTGCCGCTGTCGCGCGCATCTTCTGCCCCGATTTAGCAGGGCAGACCGATCAGAAAGCGGCGGAGGCATGCTGTTCAGAAATCGACGCATTCCTGAAGGGAATCGGCATGTGGGTGAGCCTCAGGAGCCTCGGGGTGCCGCAGGAGGAGGTGCCCCGGATCGCGGCGGACGGGCAGGTTCTTTCGGATTACAAGAACAATCCCCGCATTGCCACGCTCGAAGAGATGCACGAAATCCTCTCCGCCAGCTACGAGCGGCCGGACTGAGCGGCTTCGAGGGCTTTCAACCATGCGCGGGTGCCGTGGGCTCCCGCGATGTCGATACACGCATCACGCAGAAAGGAGCCAGATCCATGAAAAGAAGAAAAGCGGAGCTTCCCCGGGCGGAGTACAAGTTCCCCGGAGGAACGATCAACTGGCGGGAGGTCGAACCGGATCCCCCAGGAAAATGGCCCGGCATCTACGGGCAAGTGGAAACGGAACAGATCATCACCCGGGAAAAGGCCGGGTCCACCCGCACGGTCATGGGCCGGTCGGTCTATCACCCTGGGGCGTACCATGAGCCGCACAACCACTTCCACGCCGAGGAGTTCATCTTCTGCCTCAGCGGCAAGTGCGTGGTCGGAAGCGGAGACGCGGAGTACCTGTTCACGCCCGGGGATACGCAGTTCGCGAATATCGGGCAGATCCATTGGCTGAGGAATCCGTTCAAGGAGCCGGTAGAGTTCATCTGGGTCTACAGCGGAGCGGCGATGCCGTTCGAAAGCGGCTACGCCACCGCAGATATCTTCGCCGAGGCTATGGCGGTCTACAAGAAGAGCCAGACACCGGAATAGGCGGGCGAAATGACAGAAACGAATCTCATCGAAAAAGCTCGCGCTGTGCACTCCCTTTTCGACCTTTCGGGAAAGGTCGCGGTCGTCACGGGGGGCGGCAAGGGCCTCGGCGAAGCGATCGCGCTGGCGCTGGCGGGAGCAGGCGCCAGCGTGGTCATCGCGGGAAAGACCCAGTCCAACAATCAGCGCGTCGCGGAGGAGATCGCCTCGATGGGGCGCAGCTCACTCGCCATACCGATGGAGGTCCGCGACCCGACGCAGGTGGAATCGATGGTGGCCAGGGTGGTGGAACGGTTTCATCGCCTGGACATCCTGGTCAACTGCGCGGGGTACGCGGATGTGAAGCCAATCACGGAGTTTCCCCTGGAGCTCTGGGAGACCATCATGGACATCAACGTGAAGGGGACTTTCCTTTGCTCGCGGGAAGCCGTGAAGCCCATGCTGAAGCAGGGGAAGGGGAAGATCGTCAACATCTCCTCTCTCCAAGGATTCGCGGGCCGGCCCGGCGATCCCGCTTACGCGGCCAGCAAGGCGGCCGTCAACCTCATGACGAAGTCCATGGCCTGTGAGTGGGCCAAGGGTGGCGTGTGCGTCAACGCCATTGCCCCCACCTGGTGCTGGACCGACCTCACCGCCCCCGCCCTGCGCCACAAAGACTTCTACGCCAAGATACAGGAGCGGATCCCAGCCGGAAGGGCCGGGAACAAGGAAGACCTCTTCGGAATCGCGGTCTTCCTGTCCTCCGCTGCGTCAGATTTCATCAACGGGGCGATCATCCCCGTGGACGGTGGCGCAATCGCCTCCGACGGGTTCCCCGCCGTGCCCATCGACTGAAGGAGTTGCCATGAAGGAAATACGGATTCAGGACCTGACTCCCGGCCTCGTGCCCGGGGTATCCGTTGCGATGCCGGGGGACGAGGCCTACAAGGAGGCGTACTTCGAATGGACGGCCGCGCCCCTTGTCACCACTTTCAAGACCCGCGATATCAGCGGAGGCACGCTGAAGGCGTGGAAGAATACGCCGCTGTTCTCCCAGATCGAAACCCACATTGACGCCGAAATGTTCTACTTCCTGGGCGGAACGGCAATCATGCTGTTTGCGGACCTGAAAAACGGAAAGCCGGACATGGGGAGCATTAGGATCGTCAGGATCCGCGCCGGCACCCGCATCATCATCCCTGAGGGCAAGGCCCACTTCGTTCCTGTTGCCGAAGATGACACGCCTGTTTCAGTGGTCGTGGTGGCGCCGAAGATGGATGCCCCGAGGATCCCCTTGCCGGAGCCCGTCCTGGGAGTGTAGGCTCCCTCCCTCGGGGTCTGTTCGAGCGCGCTCCTTTTACGGGGCGCGCTCCTTCCGCGCCCGATCCTGTGCCGCCTACTTCGGTTTGCCCCTCAGGTGGATCGGGGACTCCCCCAGGAACAGGGAGAGCACGAGACACGCGGCAAGGAGCACGGCAAACCCGACGAGCGATCCCGTCATGGATCCATCCGCGCTCTTCAAGGCGTCCATGCCGAATATGAAAAGGATACCCGAGAACTGCCCCATGACGATGAGCATCGTGTTCGAGGTCGCCTCCGGGGCGGGCAGGGTGATCTCCGCGCCGTACTGGAACCCGATCGGGCCCGAGGCGAGCAGGAAGAAGCCGAAAACGAACCCCGAGGCGAGCAGGAGCCCGTAGTCCCGGGCGAATGCTACCCCGATCAGCCCCGGGATCATCCCGGCGATGGCAAGGATGATGAAGGGCTTGCGCCTGCGAAGCGAGTCGGAGATCAGCGGCACGACCACCGCGCCGATGACGCCGCCGATGAGCATCATTCCTCCCACCACACCGGCTTGGGATGCCTGGAACCCTCTGGGCCTCACGATCGCTTCTATCCACGTGGTGATGCCGTTGAACATGCCCAGGCCGACGAAGAACACCACCATAAGCAGGATGAAGTCCCTGCGCGCCATCATTTCTCTTAGACCTTCAAAAACAGAGTGCCTCGTCCGCGCCGCTTTCCCGGAGAGTGGCGCAAGCGGACGCTCACGAGCAAAGACCAAGAAGGAAGTTGCGGCGACCGCCGCGGCCGCTCCCCAGACCAGGAGCATCCCCCTCATGCCCGCACGCGCAAGCAGGAGGGGAGTCAGGAGCACGCCGCCGAGTATTCCGAGGTAGATCGCCAGGGTGCCCAGGCCGGTGGCGGTGCCCCGTTCATCTGGAGTGAACCATTGCGCAGCCATCTTCGTGATTGCGCCCAGCATGAGGGGCTGGCCGGCGGCGATGACGAGCTGGAAGGCGAAAATGGCCCCGAAGCTTTCCGCGAAGATCCCTCTCCCCAGAGCGCCGATGGCAGTGAGCGCCGCGCCGATCCCGACAGAAAGCCGGAAGCCGAGAGTGTCGATGAGCCATGCGGAGGGAAGGAAGATCAGGATATACACAGCCATGAAGCACAGGGAGAGAAGCCCGATCGCAAGATCGGGAACCGAGTAGAACGCCGCTGATTCCACGGTGATCGGCGCGAACGTGATCCAGCAGAGCTGGTTCAAGGCCGTGGCGACCATGAACACGGCGAGGACCACCCATCGGTAGCTCGAGCGTTTCGACGCAGCCACTGCCATTCCTGCCTCCTCTCGTCGGACCGGCGAGATGCTCTGTGGCATACATCGGCCGCCCAGGCGTGTCAACCCGCCAAGGCTTCCGGTTAACCGGCCCACCCCCGCAGCCCTAGGCTCGTCTTGTTTCTTTGCGAATTCGGCATATACTCTTCCTGGAATTCAATACGCGCGCGAATCGCTGGAGGTCCGCTGTATGCCAGAGGGATCCTCTCCACCACCCGTCGATCCTCGCGAGCTTCGCCTGTTCATCGAGGAAATCTGCTGCAACTTGCTGCGATTCTCCCACACGGAAAGTGATCACGCCCGGCCGGAACAGATCCGCATCGACCAGGAGGTGTACCTGGGAATACCGGGCGCTTTCGCGGACATTCGGGTCATGCCACCGGCATCTCGACCGTATTTTGTCGAGGTGAAGTATGGATATGCTCGCGACACGATCATCGCCCACATGAGCCGGAAGTATGGCTGCGCGACCGCCGCCACGCAGGATGCGTCGCGGCTGCTACTTGTCATCGATTCGCGAAGCCAGGAAGAATTGTCTTTCATCGAATCCGAGCTGAAGCGGCGGATTCGCCCCGGTCTGGCCCTCGAGATTTGGAATGAGGCGAAGCTGCTTTCACTCATTCGAGAGCAACTCGATCTCGAAATCGATTCATTCACGTCGAAAGACATCCTGGATATCAGGATGGCGGTGGACAAAGCTAAGGGACTCATCGCCTTCGGGGATGCCTTTCATGACGAACCTCTGCAGGCGGCGCTGCTGTGGCACTTCGGCTTCTGGAAGTTGAGACAGCTCCGGGAGGCGAGGGCCTTGACAGCGCGAGAGATCCTGCCGCCGGGGCTCTACCGGGCTGCTGTCGTTCTTTTCGCGGACCTCAGCTCATTCTCGGCCTTCGTTCGTGACACGCGAGATGATGCGGTCATCAGGCATATTCTTTCATCCTTCTATTCAAAAGCGAGGTATGAGGTGCTCAATTGCGGAGGCATGATGTACCAGTTTCTTGGTGACGGCGTCATCGGCATCTTCGGCGTTCCCGAGAATCACCAGAGCTGTGCGCGGGACGCGCTCGCCTGTGCGCAGGGGCTCATCGACAACGGCAATTCGGTCTCGCACGAATGGCAGCGATGCATTGATCATGTCCAGAATGCCGGCGGCGCGCACATCGGCATGGCCATAGGTGATATCAATGTCATGTCCCTGCGTCCTTTCGGCCGCGGGCATATGGGCGTGATAGCGGATTCGGTGAATCTTGCGGCTCGATTAACTGCTGCCGCGGAACCGGGCGATATCGTCGTCAGCAACGCGCTCTACAAGGGGCTCCCCGAAGAGTCACAGACCACCTTCCAAGAGATGGAGCCTGTCGAAGCCCGCAACATCGGCAGAATCCGGGCCTGGAGGCTCAAGGGGACGCATGACTTTCAGGAGCGGGCGTCGCGATGATGGACGAAGAGTTCCCACGCGGCTTCCTCCTGCAGTGGCATCTCACCGAGGCCTGCAACCTGCGCTGTCGCCACTGCTATCAGGAAAACACCGAGACGAACGGAGAAATGCCTCTCGAGCAGCTCGTTGATTTCCTGCATCAGTATTTTGGTTTCCTCCGTCGTCATGGCATCAAGGGACAGATCAATTTTACCGGAGGGGAACCGTTCCTGCGCGATGATCTGCCCGCTCTACTGCAGGTCGTGCATCGCCACCTCGAAATATGCTCCTACGCAATCCTCTCCAACGGAAGCCTAATCGATCGACCTCTTGCTCATCTCCTTCGTCGCACGGAATGCCGGTTTGTGCAGATCTCCGTGGACGGTGGACCCGAAACGCATGACGCGCTCCGCGGTGTCGGCAGCTACGTCGCCTGCCGAAGAGCGCTGCGCACGCTCCACCATCAGGGAATTCCGACCCTGGTGTCCTTCACCGTTTCCCGCGCAAACCGGCACGACTTCCCCGAGCTCACTCGAATGGCAGTCTCGGAAGGGGTCGATTCGCTGTGGTCTGATCGACTTCTCCCCCTCGGCCGGGGGAGGGAGATGATCGAGAGCATGCTCTCCCCGGCAGAGGTTGACAGTTTTTTCGAGACGATGTTTCGCCTCGGCTCGGAGCTGCAGCGCCGTTGGCTTTGCGCGACGCGCATCCGACTGCACCGCGCCCTTCAGTTCCGGACGCTGCTTGCTCATGGCATCAACGGCGTCTCTCCCTATCGCTGCAATGCCGGCCGCGGACTACTCGCCCTCATGCCGGAAGGGACCGTTTTCCCGTGCCGGAGAATGCCCATCCCCGTGGGTCGCCTGGGTCGGGACTCTTTCGAAGAGATCTATCGAGAGGCGCCCCTGTTGCGAGCCCTGAGAAACAAGAGGATGATCGCTGTCGGCTGCGAGCACTGCGCGTGGTGCGAGTCCTGCAATGGCGGTCTGCGGTGCCTCGCCTATGCGTGCACCGGCACTCCCTTCCGCGCCGATCCGCAATGCTCCTTGGCGGGGAAGACGGAGGTTCTCGGCTCAGCTGTTTCTTCGCCCGAACCGGCATTTCAATCCTTGTAGATAAGGAGGAAATATTCGATGCAAGATGGAGCAGGAATCGCCAATCTCGAGCGATTGCGAATCGGGAGGGCCGTGCGCGTCGACCTGCACCAGTTCCTCGGCCAAGTGATTGATTTCTACGGCAGGGACCTCATCTCGATCGCGGCGGTTGGCAGCTGTGTTACCGGCGATTACGTGGAAGCGAGCTCGGATATCAACCTCCTCGTCGTCTATTCTGAGATCAACATCGCTGATCTCCGCAGCGTCGCCGATCTGTCCCGTCGCTGGTTGTCCCGTCGGATGTTCTCCCCGCGCTTTCTTTCGCGTCGGAATTTGTTCAGTTCTCTTCGGTACTTCCAGGTCGACATGCTCGCGATGAAAGACGCCCACGTCCTGCTCTGGGGGCAGGACCTACTGTCGGGAATCCCTCTCGATCCTGGTGAGATGCGCTGGCAGCTTGCGCACGAGATCAAGCGGATGCGGATGCGGATCAAGCAGCAGTTCTGGAGAACCTGTGATCGGCCGATCGACATGAAGCGCGTGCTGCTGCAGCGCTTCAACTCACTTGCTCTTTTGATCCGGGCGCTCTTGTGGATCAGAAAGGTGACCGTCGCAATGGAGCGCACAGCGATCATGGCTGCCGCGGTCCGCGAATTCGGCATCTCCTCAGCGTTCGTCGATGCCATGTTCGAGCTGAAGGCCAGCCGGCGTAAGGCAACGGCGGCTGAGCTCATTGCGCTGTTCACGGAAATGATGAACGCGATTCGTATCGTCGACGAGCTGACGGAGGCGGCAGCGCCATGAAAGAGCGCTGCCTCACTCTTGCTCTTCTCCTCGGGGTGTGCCTGGGAGTGTCTGCACAGACCTTCGACTATCGCATCATTTTCTACCAGGCTTCCTTCAAGCTGATCGAAGCGTCGCCCGATGTGCTGGTAACACTTCGGCTCACGTATCGTGTCGGGAGCGTCCCGAAATCCGATGGGTTCAAATATGTCGGACAGGGGCGGATTGCGGACCTGCGCTGCACCGACGAAGGTGGTGACGAACTCGAATCGAAGGTGGTCGCGGAGCGCGAGACCCGGCTGGAGTGGCGCTTCCCGGCTATGCGGCTTGCCGATCGAACCGTGCTTGTGCGGTTCCGCATGCGGGACTTTCTTCGCAGCAGGGGCGGCGACATCGTCTTCGACGCTCCCTGGGCCGGCGTTTTTCGAGTCCCCGTGGAGAACGCGACGTACGAGCTTCTCATCCCGGGATCCGGCAAACCATTGGTGGGGTTCGTCGAGCCGGCAGTCTATCGCATGGAACCAGTGGATGGCGGATGGAAAGTGACTTCCTCACAGAAAACATTGGAGGAGAAGAGGTTTGTCGTTCGGTTCAAGAGCTCCGGTTTCCTTGCCTCCTCGTTTTCTTCACTTGACGTCGATTACCTCTCCAGGACGGTCCGCCTCATAGTGTTTGGAGGTGGTTTCGCTGCCCTGCTTATTCTTGCGATCGTAAAGTCGGAGAGAAAGATAAGGAGCAAAAACGCTAGCGATTGGACGGGTTCGCGCTTGGGCCAGAGCGCAGGCGGATGCGCAGGCGGCGGATGCGGAGGCGGTTGTGGAGGGGGATGTGGAGGTTGAGATCTCGCCTCAGCGAGCCAGGGGCTGCGGATCGGACATCCTATTGTACATGCTTGACCAGTACGTCCGATAGAAGTCCACCGCAATATCTGAATAGCGGAATGGGCCCGGCGGGCCGGCGCTGCCTCTCGGAAAGAGCCGCCATGTTTCGGCCGTGCATATCTCTTCCGGCGAGAACCAGAATCCACGGTTGTACGCTGCTGAAAGGAACCTGACGCTCTCCTCGTCAGAGAGCGACTCCAGATCGAATCTCGAGTTGGCGACGAAAGAGAATCCCGCGAGATAGAGTACCTGCCACTTCTCTTCCCGTAGCCGGTCCAACCGCAAGGCTCTGCGGGCATTCTCATCCGCCTTTCCTTGGAAATCGATGATCCCTTCCAGCGGGCCGGGCAGATGCGGGACGGCTGCCAGTCGCGCTTCGAGCGCTTCGATGAAGGAGGGCTTCATCTGAAAACGCCCGATGGAAAAACCGCCCCGTTCCATGCCGCCTGTCACGTAGAGGACTGCCAAGCCCAGGCTTTCCACCTCGTTGCGGAAGAGAGAGTACTTGAGGAGCTCGGGAAAAATCACTGGCACGAGGGTTCTCGGATCCGCGCCCAACGACTCGAGCTGTCGGCACCATGAATCACCGCGCGTCTTGACGTACTCGAGGGCCACGAGATATCGACCCCCAAGAGCTTTCTGGAAATCCTCGGACACGGCAAGGCGCGCCAAGAGAAGAAGCGAGGCTGAGAGAAGGGTCTTCCACCTGGTCCGATCAGTCATTCGGCCTTCAACTTCCTCCCGCCGCCCTGATCGTCGAACTGGAAACCCCATCCTGCGGGAATCGTCTCGACAGCGCCCGCGATTGTCACCCTGCTGTCTTTCGCGAAAACGACTCGGTCGACCCTCTGTCGGACGAAGGTGATGAGAGATCCTGGGGGAAGCGTGAAGCTTGTCGTCCCCACCTTCAACGCATACTCCTTCGCCGTCATGATCCGTACGCGAACCGGACTGCCCGCTTCGCCGTATTCCTCCACGAGAACGCTGCCCGCGCATTCGTAGACCCTGCTCCCAACCGTGAAGGTCGGCCTTCCTGTGAGCTCTGCCTCAGAAAGCCTGTCGTTCCGGAACAGAAGACGCGAGCTTTTCGGAGCAAAGAGTGCATTGCCGTCGATCGCTATCGTCGCATCCTTTGCCAGATTCGCGAACACGACATCCACCAAGAACTCGCTGCCGTACATGCTCGAAAACGTGACGGCGGTTCCTTTCGCAAGCGCGAACAGACCCTGCGAGGTGGAAATGGTGATCTCTTCTGTGAGAATGCCCTTGCGGTACTGCTCGTAGAAAGGGTACTCCCCAAAGGGACGCCATTGCTCCTTGAAGCTCTGCACTTGCTTCACGGGAAGCCGCGGCCAGCGGCCGCCGATCCGCCACAAGCGGTAGGGTGAACGCTCGTCATCGACCGTGGCTTTGAAGCTGACACGGGCGATGCTCTGCTCGTACTTTTCAGAACTGACCTTGCCGCTGAGCCCGAGCTCGTAGTCTCCGCTCTTCGGGAGAACGGCCGTGATCCGCTGCTCCTTCCCCGCGATTTCCGAGACGATGGTTCGCACTGGGTCGGACGGGCCTTTCTCTCTCAGGTCCACACTGCTTTCCCAACCCTCCGGCACGGACAGCACGATCTCCAGTTCGTCACCCACGTCACGGGCGGGAGACACAACCACTCCAATCCCGAATTTCCGGAACCGCGGAAACACTTCCCAGTTCGCTGGAAGGACCGGACCGGGGACAACCTGTGCGCTGAAGCTTACTCTCGCCAGGCTGGAGTATCCCTCTTCTCCGTTTGCCTGGGCGAAAAGCCCCAATTCGTATTCGCCGCTTTCCGGGAAAAAGACGGTAACGCGATGTTCCTGCCCGACCTTGTCGATCTCCACGGATCGCGGCATGGAATTGATGTCTTTTCCGGTTGTTCGATTCGCGAGACTGTACGCGAGTTTCATGTCCTGAGAAGCCGTCAGGACCAGGGTGGCTTCGTCTGCAGTTTCGCGCTTCGTCGACGAGACGATTGCGATGCCATACTTGCGGAATGCAGGCCACACCTTCCAGTTCGGGGGCACTCCGCTTGCAGACGCGCGTACCGTGGCAGTGAACCTCGCCATGGCGATGGTTTCCCATGCATCGTCCCCTGATGCCGTCGGCTATCTCGACATCCTGTTCCGTGGTCAGGGAGACTTCGACCGGCCCCTTCAGGTGCTGCGGTGGATCTGATGTCAGTTGCATCCCCAGCGTCTTGAAAGCGGGGAAGTACTCCCACTGCGCGGAGGTGCTGGATGACTCTTCGACAGCTTGCCCGGCTTCCGGCGTCCTGCTCATCGTCCCGCAACCAGCAACCAGGAGCAGACATGTCAGGAAGAACATTTCGAATCCCTTCTTCATGGCTTTCCTCCGGTTCAGATACCCGCGATCAATGAGACAAGAACCCGGCTTGAGTATAATCCCACAGTCACGAGACGGGGTGCGATGATGATGCCATTCTGCTGTGCGGGACTCGCCCTGATCGAGTCGCCATGCGCGGCTGGGATGCATTGACGATGATTGGCCCCAGGGCGGTCATCGTACGCGAGGAGTCGGGTATGACAAACCAATTCTATTTCAGGGTCGTTCGCTTGTTCGATTCCTTGTGCGGCACGAAAAGAAGTGCGCACAAAGGGGGAGCATGCCGGAGGACCATCAGAGGCTGAACATCCCGAAATCCTTTGGAGCCGAAGCAGTCGTCGACGTGTACGCGGTGGAGGTTCCTGCAGGTGGGCCTGCAGGAACGCGGCGAAGGAATCGAAAAGCGAACATACGCGGGAGAGCAGGCGTGCGCGGTTGAACGGAGCGGCACGCGCACGCCTCTGAGATTTGACCTCTCCGTCTCGAGGCGCTCTTGCCATCCCAAAGCCGCCTCTGTATATTGGATAAAGCGCGCGTGAGAGTCTCTCTGAGCATTCGGCGGACCTCAACCAGGTGAACTCTCTCTGACTGCGTGATCCGCCCCGCGAGGAGCAAAGCGATGACGAGGTATCGGGAGCTTGTGCAAACGGTGGTCGACGAGAACCGCAAGGTCCTCGAGGCCGTGTCGGAGACCGAAATAGAGCGTCTGGTCGCTGAAATCGAGAAAGCGAAAACGATCCAGCTCTTCGCCCTGGGCCGAATGCAGGCGTCGATGCGGGCATTCGCCATGCGCCTGAAGCACATGGGGTTCGACACATACGTGGTTTTCGACACAACGACGCCTGTGCTGGGCAGGGGCGACCTCCTGATCGTCAACTGCGCCGTCACGGCCGTGGACCTCAACATCATCAAGCTCGCAAAGAGGGCTGGAGCCCGGGTCTGCACGCTGACCGCGCACCCCGAGAACGAGCAGGGCCGCTTGGCGGACCTGGCCGTTCTGGTGCCGGGCCAGATCTTCGGCACGACGCCCGAGATCCGCTCAATACAGCCCATGGCCTCGCTCTTGGAGCAGGCGCTCTTCCTTTTCGAGGACATCGTGGTGATGATGCTGATGGAGAAGCGCGGCATCTCCGCCCAAGAAATGCAGAAACGGCACACCAACCTCGAGGGCGTCATGGCCGAGTTCGCATGAACGGGGCGGATACAGGGAGGACCACATGAAGGACGGAGACATCATCCAGACCGCTCACGTTGTGCGTGATCTCGACTCGACAATGCGCTCCTACTGGGAAACCTTCGGCATCGGCCCGTGGGAGGTTTACACCTTCGGTGCGCCCGCCATGAGGGATTCGATGGTGAGGGGCAAGCCTTCCACGCATGCGTACCTGCTCGCGGTGACATGGCTCGGCGATGTTCAGCTTGAGCTGATGCAGCCGCTCACCGGGCGCAGCATCTACGATGAGCACCTCGAGGGCAAGGGCGAGGGCCTGCACCACCTCAAGCTGTACTACAAGGACTGCCATGCGGCGCTTGAGCGCTTCCGCGCGAAGGGCATTTCGGTCATCCAGAGCGGGAAGTTCGACGCGGACGAGTTCTACTACCTCGACACCGAAAAGGCGCTGGGCTATGTGATCGAGATCGGCAACAATGGCAAGATCCGGCCGGCCGAGCGGCGCTACCCGGCCTGAACGCGAGATCCTGTCAGGGCAACCTTGACAGCTCGACGGGGCAGGCATTCAATAGGCGAAAACCGCGCTGTGTGCGCGGAGGGAAAACATTTCTAAGGAGGGAGCAAGGTATGGTTACGAGAAGCTCGACAATGACCAAGGCACTCTTCGCCGTCATCGCACTCGCACTGGTATTCGGGTCCGGCCTGGCGTTCGCAGGCGGTGCGAAGGAGACGGGAAAGGCCTACACGATGGTCTCCATCCCCAAGCTGCGCGCCACCTGGTTCGACCGGATGGAGGTGGGCCTGAAGAAGGCGGGGGCCGAGTTCGGCATCACCGTCAGCCAGCAGGCGCCCGCGGCGGCCGACGAGGCGCAGCAGGTCAGGCTGATCGAGGACGCGATCAACCAGGGCAACAACGCCATCCTCGTCGTGCCCAACGACGCCAAGTCCATCGAACCCGCGTTTGCCCGGGCTCAGGCAAAGAAGATCGTCACCATCACGCACGAGTCGCCCAACCAGAAGAACGCGGATTTCGACATCGAAATGATCGATAACGTCGCGTTCGGCGCCACGGCGATGGAGCTCATGGTGAAGAGCATGGGCGCGACCGAGGGCGACTACGTGGTGTTCGTCGGCTCGCTCACCGTGCCCGCGCACAACATCTGGGCGGACGCAGCAATCGCGCGCGGCAAGGAGAAGTACGCCGGCCTGAAGCAGGTCGCGGACCGCTACCCGGTCTCCGAGGACCAGAACGCCGCACGCCAGGCCGCGCTGGACATCATCACCGCGCACCCCAACATCAAGGCCTTCCTGTGCTTCGGCAGCCAGGGAGCCCCGGGCGCCGCGCAGGCGGTGCGGGAGAAGGGCCTGATCGGCAAGATCACCGTCATCGGCACCACCTCCCCCAGCCAGGCCTCTCAGTACCTGAAGGATGGCTCCTTCAGCACGTCCATCCTCTGGGATCCGGCTGAAGCAGGCTACGCCATGGCGTACCTCGCGAAGCTCGTGCTCGACGGCAAGAAGAGCACGATCGGGGCCAACCTGGACATCCCGACGCTGGGCAAGCCGCTGGCCTTCAGCGGGAACACCCTGGTGTACGACAGGCCGCTGATCCTGACCAAGGACAACGTCGACAATTTCAGCGGGTTCTAAAGGAACCTACACCACCACATCCTGCAAGGCGCACGGCGGGCCGATGGCCCTCCGTGCGCCCCTATTATAAGGACGCGGCGAGTATGGAAGATTTCCTGCAGCTCCGTCAGATCCACAAGAGTTTCGTCGGCGTCCACGCCCTGAAGAGCGTGGACTTCTCCATCCGCAAGGGAGAGATCCACTGCCTTGTGGGCGAGAACGGCTCGGGCAAATCAACCTTGATCAAGATCATCTCCGGCGTCCTTCAGCCCGACAGCGGCGAGATTGTCGTCGAAGGCCGGCGGGTGGATCGCCTGGGATCCACGCAGACGACCTCACGGGGGATCCAGGTCATCTACCAGGATCTTTCGTTGTTCCCCAACCTCACGGTGGCCGAGAATATCGCGATCAGCGATCTCGAGGAGCAGGGTCGCGCATTCATCGACTGGCGGGAGATCCAGAGGACCGCCCGGATGGCCATGGACAGGATCAAGGTGGACATTCCCGCGGACACTCTGGTCGGCGAGCTGCCCATCGGCCTCCAGCAGCTCGTGGCCATCTGCCGGGCCCTCACACGGGACCTGAAGCTCCTGATCCTCGACGAGCCGACCGCCTCCCTCACCAAGAGGGACATCGACAGCCTGCTGGCGGTGGTGCGGGACCTCCAGGCGAGCGGGATCGCGATCCTGTTCGTGAGCCACAAGCTCAACGAGGTGTTCGAGGTCGCCGAACGCATCACGGTGCTGCGCGACGGCGAGAGCGTCGGGACCCTGCCCCGCGCCGAGCTCACAAACGAGAAGCTCATTTCGCTCATGACGGGCAAGACGATCACGGAGACGCGCTTCCGCCGAGGTGCCGAAGAGGGACACGTGCTGCTGGAGGTGCGCGGGCTCACCAAGCGGCGCAACTTCAAGGACATCTCCTTCACCCTTCGCTCTGGGGAAATTCTGGGCATCACGGGACTCATCGGTTCGGGCCGGACCGAGCTCGCCAATGCCCTCTTCGGCATCAGCCCGGCCGACAGGGGGGAAATCCTCGTGGAGGGCAGGCCGGTGCGGATCGCCTCGGTCCAGGACGCCGTGCGTGCAGGGATCGCCTATGTGCCGGAAAACCGGTTGGTCCAGGGATTGATCATGAAGCTCTCGGTTGCGGACAACGTCATCGCCGCGATCCTTGCGAAGCTCCTGGGCCGTCTTGGCCTGATCGAGCCGCGCCGGCGCAGAGACAAGGCTGCCCAGTGGATCTCCGCCCTGGAGATCAAGGTCTCCGATCCCGCCGTGGCCGTGCAAACTCTCTCGGGAGGCAACCAGCAGCGCGTGGTGATCGCCAAGTGGCTGGCCGCAGACCCGAAGATTCTCATCCTCGACGGCCCCACAGTCGGCATCGACGTCATGGCGAAGAGCGCGATCCACGGCATCATCAGGGATCTCGCCTCGCGCGGCCTGGGCGTGCTGCTCATTTCGGACGAGATATCAGAGGCGGTGAACAACTCGAGCCGCATCCTCGTCATGCAATCCGGCCAGATCGTTCGAGAGATCGCGACAGACGGGGCGCGGGCCGAAGAGGTGCAGAGGCTTGTGGAGGCGGGGAAATGAACGTGGTACGAAAGCTCCTGCGGCAGAACGAGACCTACCTTGCGGTGCTGATCCTGCTCCTCTGCGTGATCATCTCCATCGCCAATCCCTCCTTCCTGACCACGGAGAACATCTTCGGGTTCCTGAAGAGCTACTCGATGGTGGGGATCATGGCCGTGGCAACGCTGTTCGTGCTCATCCTCGGCGGCACGCCCGATGTATCGTTCACCGCCATTGCGCAGGTAGTGGAGTACGCCGTCGTAGCGGCCACCCTCGCCTGGGGCGGGAACATCTACCTGGCCATCCTGGCCGCGGCCGCGATGGGCGCGATCATGGGACTGGTCAACGGCCTGGTCATCCATTACTTCCGGGTCCCGACGATCATCGTCACCATCGCCACGTTCAACATTTTCTTCGGGCTGCTGTACGTGATCACGCGCGGCAAGCTGATCAACAACATCCATCCCCTGTTCAAGAGCTTCGGCAATGTGCTGCTGTTCCCCACAACGAGCAGGATCGGGGGAACCTATGGCCTGTCGCTCATGCCCCTGATCTGGCTCGCGGCGCTCCTCCTGGGCTGGTTCATCCTGCGCCGGACGTTTCTGGGCCGCAGCATCTGCGCCATGGGCGGGAACGAGGTGGCGGCCGAGCGGGTGGGCATCCGCACCATGCTCACGCGGGTGTTCGTGTTCTGTTTCGTGGGATTCCTCTCGGGGATCGCGGCGGTCGTGCACGTTTCCATCGTGCAGTCCGTGGTGCCGAACATCATCGTGGGCAAGGAGCTGGAGGTGATCGCCGCTGTCGTGATCGGCGGGGCGAGCGTGTTTGGTGGCCGGGGGACTCTCACCGGCACTTTCCTCGGAGTGCTCCTGTTCGCTATCCTGAACAACGGGCTCACCCTGCTCAGCATCTCCTCGTACTGGTACAACGTCACCATCGGCGTGGTCATTACGGCCGCCATCACCATCAGCGCCTACCAGCAGCTGCGCCAGCAGCGCACGCGGGTGAACGTGAAGATCGAGGCGGAGGAGGCGAAGCGGTGACCACCACTCGACGCTCCACTGCCAACCGATCCCTCATCATCATGCTGGCGGGGATCGTGATCCTCATGTCCGCGCTGAATCCGCAGCGATTCCCGACCCTCGGGAACCTGATCTCGATGTCCTACCAGCTCCCCATCATCGCGTTCCTCGCGATCGGGATGATGGTCACCATGCTGAGCGGCGGAATCAACCTCGCAATTGTCGCCACCACGAACTTCACGGGCATCGTCACGGTCTTCATCCTCCAGGGGTTCATGGGCAAGGCGACGGCAGACGCGTCCATCTGGATCTCGCTCGTCGCCATGGGGGGAGGCCTCGCCGCGGCCCTGCTCGTCGGGGCGGCGATGGGCTGGCTGATCGCGTATGTCGAGGTGCCCGCGATCCTCGCCACCCTCGGCGTGATGACCCTGCTGAACGGGATCAACGTGGTGCTCACAAAAGGCTACACGCTCTCGGGGTTCCCGCCTTTCCTGCTCGGCATCGGCAACGGCACGGTCTTCGGCGTCCCCATCCCTTTCTTGATCCTCATCGTGATCTGCCTGCTTCTCGCCGTGGTGCTGAATCGCACGGTTTTCGGGGCGAGCCTCTACATCTTGGGCGCGAATCCCGTGGCGGCCAAGTATTCGAACGTCAACGTGCGTTCCGTCCTGATGAGGGAGTACATCCTCTCCGCGATCTTCTCCGCGCTCACGTCGTTCGTCATGATGGGGCAGCTCAACTCGGTGAAGGCGAACTACGCGGAGTCCTACCTCCTCGTGGCGGTCCTTGCCTGCTTCCTCGGCGGCATCGATCCCTTCGGCGGAGCGGGAAAATTGTCAGGCATCATGCTCGCCGTGGTGATCCTGCAGCTCGTGTCCACCGGCGTGAACCTCCTGCGAATGGATCCGTTCTTCATCCAGGCCATGTGGGGCTTCATCATCATCGCGGTCGTGGCGGCGAATTTCTTCAGCGCACGCGTGCGGGAGAGCCGCAGGCTGCGAACCGCCCGGGGAGAGCAGGGGAGGGCCGCGGGGGAGAAGGAGAGGGCGGGCGGGTCGGGTGCGCCTCCCGCGCCTCCAGCAGGGTAGGTCCATGCAGCTTGGAGTTCATCTTTTCACGTTCGTGCCGAGGATCGACTCATCAGTTCTGGAGGTGCTCCCGCGCCTCGCGGAGCTCGGGTTGGAGGGCTGCGAGGTCCCGCTGCTTGCCGAGCAGCTAGAGGGAGTGGATGTCGGGGCGCTGCGCAGGAGACTGGACGAGATGGGACTCTTCCGAATCGCCGGCACAGGGATCCCCGAGGGGCTGAGCATCGTGTCGGACGACCCCGCGGTTCGCCGCTCGGGGATCGCCTTTGTCGAACGCTGCATCGACATGACGGCAGATCTCGGAGCAGACCTGCTCACCGGCGCGCTGTATGCGCCCTTCGGAACCGGTTCGGCTGGCGGCGGCAGGACCGCCGCGCAGCGCGCGCGCAGCGTGGAAAGCCTGCAGCGACTCTGCGGCCATGCCGCGACGAGGGGGGTCACGCTGGGCCTGGAGCCGCTGAACCGCTACGAGCACTTCTTCGTCAACACGGCCGCCGAAGCTGTCTCCCTCGTCAGGGAGGTAGGCGCGTCGAACCTGCGGGTGCACCTCGACACCTACCACATGAACATCGAGGAAAAGAGCATGAGAGGCGCGGTGCTCGCCTGCGGCGATCTGCTCTGCCACGTGCACGCGGCTGAAAACGACCGAGGCACGCCGGGCACGGGGCTCATCAATTGGGACGGGCTGTTCGGCGGACTGGCGGAGATCGGCTACAGGGGCAGAATGGTCATCGAGACTTTCTTCGAACCTGTGCCGGACATCCCCGATTTCTCCCGGGTGTGGCGTCCGCTCGCGCCGGACCCGGGGACATTCTGCCGTGAAGGAGTCGCGTTTCTCAAGGCAAAGGCGGCGCACCATGGCCTTTGAGACCCGCCGAGTGCGGCTGCAGCTCGCGATCGATTTCCTGGAAGCCGGCAAGATCGAAGGACTCCTTGCGCGGGTGCGGGACCTGATCGATATCGTCGAGGTCGGTACGCCCGTGATCATGCGGGACGGGGTGGGAATCGTCCGACAGCTCCACGCGGCCTTCCCCGACCTCGCAATCCTCGCGGACTTGAAGATCGCCGACGGCGGCCGGTTCGAGTCGGCTCTCGCCTTCGAGGCCGGCGCGCGCCTCGTCACGGTCATGGCGACGGCGGCGGATGCCACGGTGAGGGAAGCCCTAGTCTCCGCGGGAGAGTTCGGTGGCGAGATCATGGTCGACCTCATGGGCGTGAGGAACCTCGCCCGGCGAGCCTCTCAGGTGGAGCGGCTGGGCGTCCACTATGTCTGCGTGCACACCGCCGTGGATGTGCAGGCGGGCGGCGCGCGGTTCGCCGGCAGGGCGCTCGCCGGCCTGCGGGAGGTGAGCCGGGCCCTGCGGACCGCGGGCACCGCGGTGGCCGGCGGCATCACCCCCGAAACCGCGAGGGAGCTCGCACCGTTCGCTCCGAGCATCGTCATCGTCGGCTCTGGGATCACACGGGCCGCTGATCCGCGCGCCGCGGCAGCCGCGATGCGTGCCGCCCTAGACCGGACGGCGGAGGTGGGGGCATGAGCATGCTGGAGCTGGCCTCGGGCGTGGTCGCCGAGCTGGGCGACGTGCTTCGGGAGGTCGACGAGTCCGCCGTCTCCGCGCTGCAGGAGAAACTTGAATCCGCCCGGCGCGTGTTCGTTGCAGGGGCCGGGCGATCGGGCTTGATGATGCGCGCCTTTGCCATGCGGCTCATGCACCTCGGGCTCGCGGTGCACGTCGTGGGAGATCCCACCACCCCGTCGCTGCAGGCGGAGGACATCCTCGTGATCGGGTCTGGATCCGGCGAGACGGGAAGCCTTCAGGGCATGGCTCGAAAGGCTCGACAGATCGGGGCGGGAGTCGCCTTGATCACCATCGTCCCCGAATCGACAATTGGCAGGCTGGCGGACCCCGTGATTCGGCTCGACGCGCCTTCTCCGAAGGCGGCGAAACCAGCCGACGGACGAAGCCCGCGGGCCTCGATCCAGCCCATGGGCTCCCTGTTCGAGCAGGGACTGCTCCTGCTGCTGGACATCGTCGTGATGCGGATGGCGTCGGCAGGCGGCCTCTCGCCCGAGCAGATGTTCTCGCGGCACGCCAACCTCGAGTAGCGCTTTTCCGGTGGGGCATCGGGGCTCTGCCGCGACGAACACCTTCAGATCTTCAGCAACTTGAACGCCTCCGCGTACTCGTAGGCGAGGCCGGCCTTTTGGGCGGTTTCGCGCGACAGGTTCCTGGTCCAGGCGTCATGCCCCTTGGAGTCCCTGCCCACCTGGCTCGAATGCCGCAAGAGAGCGGCGATCCGCCGATTGATGCTCCCCGAAATGTCCTCCCAGTAGTCGGGCGCGTCGGTCCAGAACAGGTACACTTCCTTGACACGCCAGGGCTCCACGCCGTGCACGAGCTGCTCGGCGAAAAGATTCACCTCCTTGGCCGCGTAGACCGCATCCAGGGCGGCGAGGCCGGCTGCGCGGTGGTCGGGGTGGGTCTGGTAGTGCCGCCAGGGATCTATAGTGAACACCGCGTGTGGCCTCTTCCGCCGGATGACACCCGCCAGCTCCCGACGCAGCGCCATCGTGTTCTCCAGCATGCCGTCGGGGTGTCGCAGAAAAATCAGATCCCGCACTCCGAGCTTCGCGGCTGCTTCGGCCTGCTCCTTTTCGCGACGGGCGGCGAGCCTGCCGGGCCGCACGGACGGGTCCTTGCTGCCCTTGTCCCCGCTCGTAAGCAACAGGTAGGTGAAGTCGACGCCGTCGGCAGCCCAACGAGCCACGGTGCCCGCGCACCCGTATTCGGGGTCATCGGGATGCGCGGCGATCACGAGCGCCCGTCGCGGCTCTTTCTTGCTCCCTCTCATTCGCGCAGGGTAGCATTTTCCCGGCGCGGTCAAAAGGGCGTCCCTTCCCTCCGAGCCTCCACTCACGTATGATCCGAGGATGGTTGGAATCCGGGCTTTCTGTGCGGCAGCCACGGCACTCCTGATATGCGGCTGCGCGACCCCGCTGGGCTATCTCGCGAAGCAGGGAAGGTACCTCCTGCGCGACAGCACGGGAGCGAGGAACGCCGAATCCCTGATCGCTTCGCGGGATACCGATGCCGAGACGAGGGATTTCCTGATCCTCGCGCGCGAGGTCCGGCGCTTCGCCTTCGAGCGGATCGGTCTTCGGGAGAACGGCAATTTCACCCGGTACAAGGAAATCGATCGGGACTACCTCGTGAGCGTCGTGTCCGCATGCGACGCGGTGTCCTTCGATGCCTACAGCTGGCGCTATCCTTTCCTCGGCAAGCTCCCCTACAGGGGCTTCTACGAAAGGGCGGACGCGGACAAGGAAGCTGCGCGTCTGAAGGCCGAGGGCTGGGACGTCCTCGTCCGGCCCGTGGACTCCTTCAGCACGCTGGGCTTCACCCGCGATCCGCTCTACGCATTCATGAAGAAGTACTCCCCCTTCGAGCTCTCATCCCTTATCATGCACGAGCAGACGCATGCGACGCTTTTCGTGAAAGGACAGGCGCAGTTCAACGAGGAGCTCGCGACGTTTGTCGGGGAAGCAGGTGCGCTCGCCTGGCTGCGGGACGCGCATGGTGATGACTCGTCCCCCTACAGGGCGGCGCTAGACGAGATCGCCGACTCGGAAATGTTCATCTCCCTGCTGAGGGACCTCGCCAGCACACTCGACAGGGAATACCGAGCACCGGTTTCCCGGGAGGAGAAGCTTGCCCGGAAGCGCGAGGTGATCGAGGGCTTCCGGCAGGACTACGAGCGCGGGAAGGGCGAGCGGTTCCGCACCGAAGCCTACCGCGTCATGGACGCCCCCCAAGTGAACAACGCGTATCTCTCGTTGTACCGCCTGTACTCCGACGACATCCCTTTGATACGGGCCTACTGCCAGAAGCTCTGCGGCGGGGACCTGCGCCGCCTGCTCGCGGATGCGAAAGCATTCGCCCGCCGCGGCGACGTCAAGGCGCAGATGAGGCGCGCGCTGGAAGGATCCTGAGCTATCGGGCTGGTTGACATTTCCGCCCCGCATCGTCTAATTTGCAACACGGTGTGTTATTAAATGGGAGGAGGCCGAACCATGGGATCCTGGCAGCGGAAATACTCTCTTGTGCCCCAGGAGGTGCCGCTCGTGCGCACTGCCCATAGGCGGATCGTCACGAAGCTGCCCGTGCCCGAGTCGCTGCCGATCTTCGAGCGCCTGGAGCGGGCCGAGCCCTCTTCCATGCAGGGCCAGCCTCCGCTCGTGATCGACCGCACCGAGGGCTGCCACGTTCACGACAGGTGGGGCAACATGTGGCTGGACTGGTCCTCTGGAGTGCTGATCTCCAACATCGGCAATTCCAACCCCGTCATCGTGGAGGCCATTCGGGGCATGCTCGACAGGCCCCTGCTCGCCACGTACGTCTTCGCGCACGAGGCGCGGGCCGAGCTTGCGGAGCTGCTGGTCGTGCATGCCCCGGCCCCGGGTTTCAAGGCCTTTCTTCTTTCGACAGGGTCCGAGGCCACCGAGAACTGCATCAAGCTCGCCCGCACCTGGGGATTGGAGAAGCATGGCCCCGAAAAGCGCGTCATCGTGAGCTTCCAAAACGCCTTCCACGGCCGCACGATGGGCGCGCAGCTCGCGGGGGGAAATCTGAACCAGAAGAAATGGATCGGCCCGAACGACAGCGGGTTCGTTCAGGTGCCTTTCCCCGACGGGTACAAGAACCCCGACACTCGTTTCGAGCTTTTCGTCGAGACCCTGGCGAATGCGGGAGTAAAGCCCTCACAGGTTTGCGCAGTACTCTCCGAGAGCTTCCAGGGGGTGGGCCCGGACTTCTTCCCTGCTGAGTACGCGAAGTCTCTCGAGAAGTGGTGCGGGCAGAACGGAGCGCTGCTGATGCTGGACGAGGTGCAGGCCGGCTTCGGCCGCACGGGCAAATGGTTCGCCTTCGAACACTATGGCATCGTCCCCGACCTCATCGCCTGCGGCAAGGGCATCTCCAGCTCCCTACCCCTGTCGGCGGTCATCGGCCGCGCGGAGGTGATGGAGCTGTATCCACCGGGGTCCATGACCTCAACGCACTCAGGCTCGCCCCTGCCCGTGGCCGCGGCAGTGGCCAACATCAGGGAGCTCGAGCGGGGCCCCTACCTCCAGAATGCCCAGAGGCTGGATCCCGTGTTGCGCGAGGGACTCGCCGCCATTCAACGCCGTCATCCTCGGCGGGCTGGATGCGTGCAGAGCAGGGGGCTCGTTGCCGGCATCCAGATCGCGGCGCCGGGCACCAGGAGCCCCGATGCGGCTGCGGCGCTCGCCGTGAACGAGGCCTGTTTCCGAAAGGGCCTGCTGATGTTCGCCCCCGTCGGGGTGGCGGGGGAATGCATCAAGATCGCCCCCGCCCTCGACATCTCGCGCGAGGCCCTGGAGGAGGGGATTCATACCCTCGGGGAAGCCATGGACGAGACCCTCGGGTGAGCTCGCCGCTTCTGGCGTCGATCGACAGGGTCCACGAAGGCGCCCCGCACAGGGTCAAGGACGACGAGAAGGCGATGGTGTACCGCGAGATCTGCGCGGGCAGGCCGGCGACGCGGGGGAGCCTTGCGAGCGATCTCGGCCTGCGTCCCACCTCCGTCTCGCAGGCCGTGCAGGAGCTGCTCGTTGACGGCCTGGTTGAGGAAAGCAAGGAGGAGCCTCGAGGCCGGTCGGGACGGCCCGAGCGGACCCTGGTCCCGCGGCATGACCGGCTGGCCGCGATATCGATCTACGTCGACTCGCGGGAGCTGAAAGGCGTGCTCGTGAGCCTCGATGAGTCCATTCTCGCGGAAGAGTCTCGTGCAGTGCCTGCCGATGCGGGAAACCGCGCGCTGTCGGGGGCGGTCTTCGGGCTCGCTCGCTCGCTGCGCCGCCGCGTGCCGCGGACCGCTCGGTTCGTCGGAGCGAGCGTCTCGCTCGTCGGCACTGTCAATCCCCGAACCGCGACCTGGGTGAGCGCCGCACGCTGGCCGAGGCTGTCCGATCTGGACCTTTCGAAAGCGAGCGTCCGGCTCGGATTTCCTGTCGCGCTCAGAAAGACCAATGAAACGGAGCTGGAATACTGGCTCGCCTCGAACCCCGATGCCGCGGAGAAGAGCGTCGTCCTGCTGCACTGGGGCTTCGGCATTGGATCAGCGGTCTCCTATCGTGGAGAGCTGCTCGCCTCCTCGATCGGGAGGTTCGGCGAGATCGGGCACATCAGGCTCGGGGGCGTGTCGGGGAGCCGACGGGGAAGCGGCGTGGCCGCGGCGTGCGTGTGCGGATCGAGAGGGTGCCTGGAAACCCAGGCCGCCCTCTGGGCGCTTCTCCCCCGGCTTCGCGCCCGGCTGGGCGCGCTGCCCGAGGATGAGGGAGAGCTTGCGCCCATTCTGTCCGACCCGAGACTGCTCGCCGTGCCCATTGTTCGACAGGCGCTTCTCGCCGTCCAGGATGCCCTGCTCGTGCTGCATCGCATTTTCTATCCCGACATCGTGCTGCTCAGCGGTCCGCTCGTCGAGAACCCCGTCGTCTTCGACAGGTTGGCCGCCGGCTTCAAGCGGTCGCTTCCGGGCTACGCGCGGGGATCGGTGGATCTTGCGGTGATTCCCGGCGGGATGGACGGCTGCAGGCGGGGTGGGGCATCGCCCCTTTTTCGTGATACCCTCGGGAAAGCCCTCAGGAGGAGAACATGAGCAGCGTGCGCGCGGTCGTGGTGGGCGGGGGGATGATCACCGCGGATCTGATCCTCCCCTCTCTCTATCACCTGCAGAGGCGGGGACTCATCGGCGACATCGAGGTCTCGGCTTTGAGCTCGGCTCCCCTGAGAGCTCTTGCCGCGAATCCCGAAACAGAGGCCGCCTTTCCCGGGCAGTCGTTCACGGCGTGGCCGGGTCTCGACGAATCAGCCGAGAGGACCGATCCAGGGCTCTTCATGCAGGTGATCTCGCGCCTTCCGCCGCGCCAGCTCGTCGTTGTCGCGGTGCCCGATCAGGCGCACCACGCGGTGGTCATGGAGGCGCTGAGGTTCGACCAGCACGTGCTGTGCGTGAAGCCGCTCGTGCTGGAGCACGCGCAGGCCGTCGAGATCGCTCGGACGGCGCGGGAGCGCGGCCTCTTCGTCGGCGTGGAGTACCACAAGAGATTCGACAGGCGTTCCCTCCTCGCCCGGCGCGATTACCGCATGGGCAGGTTCGGCGAGTTCGTCATGGGCGAGGCGCGGCTGATCGAGCCGTACTCCTATCGTTCCTCGAACTTCCAGAACTGGTTCACCCCCGAGGCAACCGACCCCTTCACGTACATCGGCTGCCACTATATCGACCTGGTGTACTTCATCACCGGCCTTCGCCCCACGGAGGTTTCCGTCGCGGGGGTGCGCAGGCGCTTCCCCAATGGGAACGAAGGCTTCCTCTGGTCGAGCGGAAGGGTGCGCTGGGAGAACGGAGCGCTGCTCTCCGTGTGCAACGGCCTCGGATACCCCGACCTCGCGGCAGGCTCCAACGACCAGGGTCTGCTGATGTACTGCGAGGGGGAGGGCAGGACCGGCATGATCCGGCACGACGATCACGACAGGGGGGTCGGCTACGCGTACCTCGAAGCGATCGGTCCCGGGGGATCGCATTTCAACTACGTGAGCCCGGACTTTTTCCGCCTCGTCCCATGGGAAGGCGAAGGCCTCCGGCCCATTGGGTACGGATATGAGTCCATCGAGGCGATCGTCGAGGCTGTCATGCGCGTCGAGCGCGCGGCCGATGGGCTGGCCGCGGATGCTGCCCTGGATGCGCGCAGGCGCGCCTGCGAGGAGATCGACGCGAAGGGCCTCCTCGCCACGCCTGCCAACAGCAGCATCAACGAGCTCGTGGTGGAGGCCGCGCGGCAATCGATCCTTTCGGACGGTCTGCCGGTCCGCATCGTTCACGGCAGAGACCCGCGCGTGGAGCTGCGGGGCAACGATCGGCTCCAAGGGGGAGTCGCATGAAGGGGAGTGGCATGAAGGAGGGGGGCATGAAGGAGGGGGGCATGAAAGCGGATATCGGCGTCATCGGATTGGCGGTGATGGGGCAGAACCTCGCGCTGAACATCGAGAGCCGCGGCTACACGGTGGCCGTGTACAACCGCACGGCGGAGAAGACCCGCGAGCTGGCGCAAGGCGAGGGCAAGGGCAGGAGGCTGTTGCCCGCGTTCTCCTTGGAGCAGTTCGTGGCGAGCCTCGCCTCGCCGCGGAAGGTGTTCTTGATGGTGCAGGCGGGAAAGGCTGTCGACGAGCTGATCGGGCAGCTGGAGCCCCTGCTCGCCAGGGGCGACATCCTCATCGACGGCGGCAACTCCTTCTTCCAGGACACGATCCGCCGTTCGAAGGCGGCCGAGGCGAAAGGCCTCCTGTTCATCGGGACGGGGGTGTCAGGCGGCGAGGAGGGGGCGTTGCGCGGCCCCAGTATAATGCCGGGCGGCCACCGGGCGGCCTACGACGCGGCGGGAAAAATCTTCCGCGACATCGCCGCGAAGGTCGGCGCCGATCCGTGCTGCGCCTACATCGGCGCGGATGGAGCGGGGCACTACGTGAAGATGGTGCACAACGGGATCGAGTACGGGGACATGGAGCTGATCAGCGAATCGTACTTCATCATGAAGAACGTTCTCGGCATGAGCCACGACGAGATGCACGAGGAGTTCGCCCGGTGGAACAAGGGAGACCTCGAGTCCTATCTCATCGAGATCACAGCGGAGATCCTCGCGAAGAAGGACGGCGAGACCGGCGAGCCCTTGGTGGAGGCGATCCTCGATCGGGCGGGACAGAAGGGCACCGGCAAATGGACCAGCGAGTCGGCCCTCGACCTGGGTGTGGCGGCGCCGACGATTGCCGAGGCGGTTTTCGCGCGCTGCGTCTCGGCGCTCAAGACCGAGAGGGTTGAGGCATCAAAGCTCCTGGCAGGGCCGGGAACAGTCTTCAAGGGCGACAGGAAGGAGTTCGTGGAAGCGATCCGCGATGCCCTGTATGCCTCGAAGATCTGCTCGTACGCCCAGGGGTTCAGCCTCCTGCGCGCGGCGGCGGCGGAGTACGCGTGGGACCTGCACTTCGGCGAGATCGCCTCGATCTGGCGGGGGGGATGCATCATCCGCGCGCGCTTCCTCGGCAGGATCAAGGAGGCTTACGACCGCGACCCCGATCTGGCCAATCTCATCCTCGACCCCTACTTCCGCGGCGTGGCGATCGCCGCGCAGCCGAAATGGCGCCGGGTCGTGGCAACGGCCACGGAGCTGGGCGTGCCGATCCCCGCTTTCTCATCCGCGCTCTCATGGTTCGACTCCTATCGATGCGCCCGGCTTCCCGCCAACATGATCCAGGCCCAGCGTGACTACTTCGGGGCCCACACGTACGAACGGGTCGACAGGCCGGGCAGCTTCCACACGGAATGGATGAAGATATGAAAGGAACGCAGCCATTGAAGGGCGCCACCAGCGCCTCGGGCGCCTTCAGCGCCGGGATGTTCGATCTCTCGGGGAAGACTGTCGCTCTGACGGGCGGCGGAGGGGTGATCGCGGGGGCGCTCGCCGAGGGATTCCTCCGCGCGGGGGCCAGCGTGTCACTGTGGGACATCGACGAGAAGGCGGTCGAGCAGGCTCGGGAAAGGGCGGCGCCGGCGGTGGGGAAGGGTGCCGTCGTTGAGGGGCGCGTCGTGGACGCGCTTTCCGAGGAGTCGGTCGGGGAAGCGGTGCGCGCGACGGTGAGCTCCTGCGGGGGGCTTGACGTCCTGGTCAACACTGCGGGCGGCAACCGCGGGAAGAGCTCCTTCCTCGAGGCGGACATCGGCCAGTTCGAGGAGGTGCTGAGGCTCAACCTCATTGCCGGCCTCATGGTTCCCAGCAAGGCGGCCTGCCGGCATTGGATCGCGGCGGGAGTGAAGGGCGCGATCATCAACATGGCCTCCATGGGATCCTACGTCCCCCTGTCGGGAGTGTGGGCGTACGATGCGGCAAAGGCGGGCGTGCTGAACCTGACCATGGCAGCCGCGAAAGAGTTCGCTCCCCACGGGATACGGGTGAACGCGATCGCTCCCGGGTTTTTCGTAGGCAGGCAAAACAGGGCTCTCCTGATCGACGAGGCGACCGGCGAGCTCACGCCCCGGGGGAAGCAGGTGATCGGGCGAACTCCCTTCGGAAGGTTCGGCGAGGCGCGGGAGCTGTGCGGAACGGCGGTTTTCCTTGCCTGCAATGAGGCCTCGGGGTTCGTGACAGGGGTGTGCATCCCCGTCGACGGCGGATTCCTTGTGGACTGCATCTGAGCGGGCTTCGCTCTTCATGAAGGAGATGGTATGAGCATCGAGCTTCGCAAGGGCTGCGCCTTTTCCCTCCTGGCCCCCACGAGCATGGGGGTGCGGCTTACTCCTTTCGGCAGGCAGCCTTTCCACTGCAGCGAATTGATGAGGCTCCAGGTCACGAGCGCGGAGTCCAATGTGGCCAGCGTCGCCTCGTACCTTGGACTGCGGGTTAAGATTCTCACCGCGTTTGTCAAGGGAAGCCCCATCTCGAGGCTGATCAAGGACAACCTTGCCGGCCGGCACATAGACTACGAGGGCAAGGACCTCGACCAGGATGGACCGTGGGGATACCGCCACCAGTTCAATCTCGCCGACGCGGGTTTCGGCGCCCGCGGACCTCACGTGCACAACGATCGCGCGGGAGAAGTCGGCCGCACGCTCAGCGCAAAGGACTTCGATCTCGAGCGGATCTTCGCCGAGGAGGGGGTGCAGGTCGTCCACCTGTCGGGCCTGATCGCGGGCCTGTCCCCCGAGACAGGAGCCTTCTGCACGCAGCTCGCCAGGGTGGCGCGGCGCACGGGGACGCGCGTCTGCTTCGACCTGAATTATCGCGCCTCCTTCTGGAAGAATCGGGAGGAAGAGCTGCGCGGAATCTTCAAGGAGATCGCGAGCATGTCGGACATCCTGGTCGGCAACGAAGAGGACTTCCAACTCTGCCTCGGCATTCGCGGGCCGGATGCCGGCGGCCATGGAGTGGCATCCAAAATCGAGAGCTTCAAAGAGATGATCGACCGGGTCAGGGCGGAGTACGGGGGCGCCACGGTGTTCGCCACGACCTTGCGCGAGGTGGTGAGCGCCAGCTCCCATCTGTGGGGCGCCATCCTCTCGGTGAGCGGCAATTGGCACGTGGTCGAGCCTCGCCAGATCGATGTGCTGGACAGGATCGGCGGCGGCGATGCCTTCGTGGGCGGCTTGCTCTACGGGATCCTGAAGGGATGGGAGCCGGTCAAATGGGTGCGCTTCGGCTGGGCGTGCGGCGCCCTGGCTGTCACCATGGAGACCGACTACGCGCAGCCGGCCGACGAGGATCAGGTCTGGAGCATCTGGCAGGGCAACGCCCGCGTGAAGCGCTAAGGCGCCTGCGGCGGAGGACGCCCCCGCCTACCAGAGGGTGTAGCCGCCGTCGATCAGGATCACCGAGCCGGTCATGTACGAGCAGATGTCCGAGGCAAGCACGACCACGAGGCCGGCCAACTCTTCGATGGTTCCCAGTTTCTTCAGGGGGATCAGGTCCAGCACCTTCGAGTGGATCTCGGGATTGGACTGGAACCACCGCAGGTTCGGCGCCGTTCCGTAGTAGCCGGGCGCCAGGGCGTTCACCGTGATGTTGTGCTGCGCCCATTCGGTCGCCAGCGCCCTTGTCAGGCCTACGACAGCGGACTTCGACACGTCGTAGGACCCGCCGTGGAAGTGGCGGTTGATGATCTGCCCGGACATGGAGGCCATGTTGATGATCCTGCCTCGGTTCTGGCCGATCATCACCCGCCCCGCCTCGCGCGCGCACAGAAAGCAGCCGTCAACGTTCGTGCGCATGACCGACGACCAGCTCTCGATCGAGGTCTCTTCGGGAGCCACGTTCGCCCGCTCGGCGGCGGCATTGTTCACGAGGATGTCGATCCGGCCGAACCGCTCGACGGCGCGCGCGACCATGGCGCGGACATCGCTCTCGTTCGTCACGTCCGCCTCCACGGCCAGCGCCTCTCGGTCGTGAGCCCGCACGGCCGCGGCTGCCGGCTCGAGCTCCCCTCTGTGGCGCGATGTGAGCACAACATGCGCACCGGCCTCGGCCAGGGCAGCGGCAAAGGCCTGGCCGAGACCCCGGCTCGCGCCGGTGACGACGGCGACCCTGTCGCGCAACGAGAGAAGCTCTGCGATTCCCATGGCCGCCTCCCTCCTTCCAGGAGACTCAGTAGCGGACGGTGACCGGCGCCCGGATCGCCGCCGATTCCATGATCGCGAGGATGACGGAGGTCACCTTGAGCCCGTCATCGAGGCCCGCCTGCACCGGCCTGCCCAGGGCGAGGCACTCGACGAAGTCGCGAATCGCCTCGTAGGCGAAGCCGACATGCCTGTCGCGCACCTGGGGCTTCACGAGGCAGTCGGGATGATCGCTCGTGGTCTCGAGGTAGCGCTCGAAGAGCTGATTGTTCGTCAGGTCCATGTTGATCATGCCCTTGCTTCCGAGGATGTTCACCTTGAAGTCATTGACGGCGGGGTTTGTGTTGGGGACGATCCAGTTGTTTTCGATGGTCGCCACGATGCCCGAGCGGAACTCGAGCACGCTCTGGTACAGGTCGGGAACGTCGATGCCGCGCTCCTTCAGCACCTCGGCGCGCGACACGGAGTACACGCGCTCGACCTCGTCCGCCAGCAGGAAGCGCAGCGTGTCGACGGTGTGGCTGCCGAGGAACCAGAGGATGGAGCTCTTCGAGGCCCACGAGAGCATGCCGGTGGGCACGGAGACCGTGTCGTTCAACCTGAAGTACGCGGACATGATTCGTCCAAGGGCGCCCTCCTCGATGTTCCTTCGCGCGATCGCGAAGGGCGGGTTCCAGCGGGCGTGGAAGTCCACCATGTAGACGACCCCCGACGAGCGCACGGCAGCCGCGATGGCCTCGGCGTCCTCCCGCGAGGTGGCGAGCGGCTTCTCAGAGTGAACGTGCTTTCCCGCCTTCGCGGCTGCGACGACGGGGTCCCTGTGGGCGAAGTCCGGCGTGGCGACGGCAACCGCATCGACTCCGGGATCTTTCACCATTTCCCGATAGTCTGTGTAGACGCGCGGAGCGCCGAATCGCTTCGCGACCCTCTCGGCGCGGGATCGATCGCTGTCGCACACCGCGGCAAGCTCCGCCCAGGGGTGAGTCGCGTAGACCTCCGCGTGCGCCTCGCCCCAGAGCCCCGCGCCGATGACGCCGAATCGGTGCTTCTTCCCCTCCATGTCAGGCCTCCTCCTCGAACATGATCCTGGCGGGCGCCCCCGAGGTTCCCTTGACGCGGATCGGCAGGCAGTACAGAACCCCGGCGCTCCCCTTGACCGCGTCGAGGTTGACAAGGGGCGCGGCGAGCAGGACGTTCTTCCTGAACATCATGCCCAGGAGCCCCCCCTTCTCGCCAACCGCATCCTCGGACCAGGAGCTTTCGATGCAGGGGACGTCGGTGCCAAATATGCTGATATCGTGCGCGAGCACCCACTCGACCGCGCCCTTGGAGAGGTTCGGGCACTCCAGGACATACCCCGGTCCGTTCCATCGGCGGCCCCAACCCGCCTCCACGATCACCGCGTCTCCCCTGTCGATGCGCGGCGCGTGGGCGGCGAGGAGCTTCTCGTCGATCAGAGCCTTCTCCTTCTGCCGGGGCAGGCGGATGATCTTCGCCGGCTTGATGAAGTCGGCAAGGGAGTACTCATCGAGGGTCTTCGCCCCCTCGAGGATATGCGCTCCCGACTCGAGGTAGGTGCCCGTGATCGACGAGAGCGAGATCCGCGACGCGAAGAAGTCGTTCTGCTTCACCGTGGCGATCGTCTCGATCGAGGCCGGGGGGATGATGGCCTCCAGGCCCGGCAGGACCTTGTAGCTCCAAAGGCCGTTCTCCACCATACCGCTCAGGTCCACGTACCTCTTCATACCGCACCTCCTGTGACGGCCCCGTGCCGGCCGGATCCTACTTCGCCGTGTACCCGCCGTCGACGGGCAGGGCGGCGCCTGTGATGAATGACGCCTCATCCGAGGCGAGGAAGAGAGCGGCCTCGGCGATCTCCTCGGGCCGGGCGAGTCTCCCCAGCGGATGCATCGCCTCGATTTTTTTCCTGCTCGCCAATGGGTCCTTCTCGAGGCTGAACAGCCTCTCGATCATGGGGGTCAGCGTCGTGCCGGGGCAGATGCAGGTGACCCGTATCCCGTGCGGCGCGTAGTCGACGGCCATCTGGCGCGTGAGGGCGATCACGCCTCCCTTGGATGCGCAGTAGGCGGCCGAGCCGGGCCACCCCAGCAGGCCCGAGATTGAGGAGGTGTTCACCACGGCGCCCCGCCCCTGCCGCATCATGACCGGAAGAACCTTGCGGGAGACCAGGAACATGCCCTTCAGGTTCACGTCGAGCACGCGGTCCCATTCCTCCGTCGTGGTGTCGTGCAGGGTTCGGGAGAGCTCCACTCCTGCGTTGTTGAAAAGGGCGTCGATGCGGCCGTACTGCTCCAGCGTCCGGTCGACAGCCGATGCGACCTCAGCCTCGTTCGCGACATCGACGCGCACGCAGATCCCCGCGCCGCCGCTCTTCTCGATCAGAACAAGGGTCTCGTGTCCGGCCTGCTCGGCTCTGTCGGCGACCGCGACAGCCGCCCCTTCCCGGGCCAGAAGGAGGCAGATCGCCCGCCCGATCCCCGATGCGCCCCCGGTGACGAGAGCCACCCTGCCTTCGAAGCGCCTCATAGGGAATGCCTCACAGGATGCTCCGTACGCCAAAGGCCGTGTAGCCGCCGTCAACGGGCAGGGCAGCCCCAGTGATGAACGAGGAGGCATTCGAGGCGAAGAACACCGCGGCGGCGGCGATCTCCTCCGGGCTGCCGACCCTGTTCATCGGCGACATGGCGGCAAAGGCGGCTCTCGCCTGCTCGGGGTCTGGCTGCCTGCCGATGTAGCCCCGCAGCATCTCGGTGAGGATGAAGCCCGGGCAGATGCAGTTCACGCGGATGCCGTCCTTCGCGTAGTCCAGCGCCATCTGCTTCGCGAGCAGCACCTCCCCAGCCTTCGATGCGCAGTAGGAGGCGAGGGAGGGATTGCCGAGCAGGCCGCGAATCGAGGAGATGAAGATGATCGAGCCTCGACCCCGGCGGATCATGACGGGCAGGGCGTGTTTCGACGCGAGCATGGCTCCCTTGAGATTGACGTCGAGGACCCTGTCCCAGTCCTGCTCGAGTATCTCCGCCACCCTGTCGGGCGACGAGGATGTCCCGATCCCGCTGTTGCAGACCAGCACGTCCAGCCCCCCGAAGCGCGCGACCAGTTGGCCGACCATGCTTGTGACCTGGGACTCGTCCGCCGCGTCGGCAGCCAGGAGCTCGCCCTCGGCGCCCATCTCCTCGATCATGGCGAGCGTCTCGCGCGCCCCCTCGGCGTTGTGGAAGTAGTTGATGCCGACACGCGCGCCCTCGCGCGCAAAGGCGAGGGCGATGGCCCGGCCGATGCCCGAGCCGGCGCCCGTGATGAGGGCGATCCTGCCCTCCAGCCTGCCGCCCATCTCAGCCTCGGCGCTTGCCGAAGGCGAGGCGCAATCCCCTCGTGATCCCCTCCTGGCCGACCACGTAGATCAGGATGAGGCCGAGGATGATCACCTCCCAGAACGGGTTCAACCCGAGCAGGCTGAAGCCGTTCAGGAGGAGGAACATGGCCAAAATGCCCAGCATGGCTCCCAGGATCGAGCCTTTGCCCCCGGCGATCGATGTCCCCCCGATCAGCACCGCGGTGACGACCTCGAGGGGGGCGTTGATGCCGGTGTCGGGGATGACCGCCCGGACGCGCACAGTATAGAGCAGGCCGGCAAAGGCGGCGATGAAGCCGCTGAGGCAGTACACGAAATACTTTACCCTTGTGACGAACACACCAGAGAGGAAGGAGGTCTTTTCGTTGCTGCCGATCGCGAAGATGCGCCTGCCCACGACGGTGAGGCGCAGCAGAACGATGCCGAGGGCGGCGGCGGCGGCCAGCACGAGGAAGAGCAGCGGCACGCCGAGCACGGAGACGTAGCGGAGGTTGAGGAAGCCCTCCGGCAGATCGGTCAGGACGTTCCCCTTCAGCATCGCGTAGACGATGCTGCGGATGATCGACATGGTCGCCAGCGTGACGATGAAGGGCTGCAGCCGAAGCTGCACCACGCAGAAGGCGTTCAGGACGCCGACGGCGACGCCCGAGGCGAGCGCTGCCGCCAGAGCGAGGCCGAAGGGCGCCCCCGCTGCGGAGAGGACGCCGACGACCGCGGCCGAGAGCGCCATGACCACGCCGATCGTGAGATCGAAGCCTCCGCTGATGAGCACGATGGTCTCCGCGATCGCGAGCATGCCCAGCGGGCTCATGCGCATCAGCAGGTCGGTGAGGTTCCCGGGCGTGAGGAACGTCGGGGAGAGAACGGCGAGCGCCGCGATGATGACGAGGATGACGAGGGCGAGGACGATGAGGGTCCGCGCTCCCGCGCTTCGCTGTGTCCGCATGGTCCTGTTCCCCCTACCTTCTCTTCAGCTGCCGCAGCGAGTCGAGCGCGATCGCCAGGATGATGAGGGCGCCCGTGATGAACCCGATCCAGTACGGGTTCACGGCGAGCATCGTGAGCCCCGCCAGGATCAGCCCGAGGAGGATCGACCCGAAAAAGGTGCCCAGCACGCTGCCGCTCCCCCCGAAGATGCTCGTCCCGCCGATGACGACGGCGGCGATCGCGCTCATGTCGTAGCCCACCCCCGCCTGCGGCTGGATGAAGCCGCTTTTGCCCACGAGGATCATGCCGGCGAGGGCCGAGAGGAAACCCGAAAAGACGTAGACCAGCATCTTGTAGCGGCGGACAGGCACTCCCGAATACACCGCGGCCTGCTCGCCCCCGCCGATCGCGAAGAGGTTTCTCCCGAAGCGCGTGCGCAGGCTCGCGAAAAGGAACACGGCGAGAACGACGAGGAACAGGAGGAAGGGCAGGAACCCCGTCCCGATTGCCTGGTAGGAGGTGGGGATGGGGGTGATGTACCTCCCGTTCGTGATCACCATGAGGACCCCCCGGTACACGTTCATCGTGCCGAGTGTGATGATGAGGGCCGGGACGGCGATCCGCGTGACGAGGAAACCGTTCAGCGCGCCCAGAGCGAGGCCGAGCGCGAGCATGAGGGGGTAGACGACCCAGATCGGCCAGCCCAGGATGATGCCCTGGCCCCCGATGTTGATGGCGAAAGCGAGGATCGCGCCGACCGAGAGGTCGATCCCGCCGGTGAGGATCACGAGGGTCATGCCGATCGACACGATGCCGACCGTGGTGATCTGGCGCGTGATGTTCTCGAAGTTCTTCACCGCGAAGAAACCGTTCACCGTCAGGGAGAACACGGCGATGAGCACGACCGTGTAGAGGATGATCGGCAGCTCCCGCCACTGGAGGACCCTCCGAAGAGAAAGGTTGGTCGTCACGCCGCATCCCCTCCCGCGAGCACGCGCATCACCTTTTCTGGCTCCGCCTCCGCGTGCGAGAACTCGCGCGCGAGGCGCCCTTCCCTCATGCACAGGATGCGGTCGGAGACCCCGAGCACCTCGGGCAGCTCCGAGGAGATGAAAATGATTCCCCGACCCTCCGCGGTGAGGTCATTCATGATCTTGTAGATCTCGAACTTGGCCCCCACGTCAATGCCCCGGGTCGGCTCGTCGAAGATGAACACCCGCGCCTCGGTGGCGAGGAGCTTCGAGATGACGACCTTCTGCTGGTTGCCCCCCGACAGCGACTCCGCCGGCTGGTCCATGCTGGTCATGCGGATCGTGAAGCTCTTCGCGTAGGTCGCCACCAGCTCCTTTTCCTTGCGGGGGTCGACAAAGAGCGCGCGGGAAATCTTCGAGAGGATCGGCAGGGACATGTTCTCGCGGATGCTGAGCTGGAGGAGCAGTCCCTCGCCCTTCCTGTCCTCTGAGAGGTACGCGATTCCGCGGGAGAGCGCCTGCCGGGGATGCGTGAAGGGCCTGATCTCCCTGCCGTCGAGGCGGATCTCACCCTCGTCGATCCGCGTCGCCCCGAAGATCGCCCGCGCGAGCTCGGTCCTTCCCGCGCCGATGAGCCCCGCGAAGCCGAGGATCTCGCCGGCCCGCAGGTCGAAGCTCACGTCGCGAAACTCCTTGCCGCGCGTGAGGCCGCGTACCGAAAGCAGCGCGGCGCCGGGGCTCGCCGCGCGGGGCGGGAACATGGCGCTGATCGAGCGGCCGACCATCATGCGGATCACCTCGTCCGGCGTGGTCTTTTCCCTCTCGACCGTGTCGATGCGCTTTCCGTCGCGGAACACGGTGATCGAGTCGCAGATCTCGAAGATCTCGTCGATCTTGTGCGAGACGTACAGCACGGTGATGCCCTGATCCCTGAGCTTGCCGATCAGCGCGAACAGGCGCTGCACCTCGTGTCCGGTGAGCGAGGAGGTCGGCTCGTCCATGATGAGGATCTTCGAGTCGAGCACGAGGGCCTTGCAGATTTCGACGATCTGCTGATTGGCGACCGACAGGCTCCCTACAAGGACGCGGGGATCGAGGGGCGCGTCGAGGAAGGCCAGAACCTCCTCGCTCCGCCTCCGCATCACCTGCCTGTCGATGACCCCGCCGGCCCGCACGGGCTCCCGGCCGAGGAAAATATTCTCGGCCACGGACAGGTCGCGGATGACGGTGAGCTCCTGGAAGATCGTCGCCACGCCGCGGCTTTGGGCGTCGTGCACCGAGGCGAACCGTCGGGGCGTTTCGTCGAAGGAAACGGTCCCCGCGTAGTCGGGCCAGATGCCCGAGAGGATCTTGATCAGCGTGCTCTTTCCGGCGCCGTTCTCCCCGACCAGGCCGTGCACCTCGCCCGTGCGGATCGTGAAGGTGACGTCGTCGAGGGCCTTCACCCCCGGGAAAGATTTGGAGACGTGCTCAATAGAAATCACTGCCGCCTTCCTTGACAGGTCCGCGCCGCCCGCGCGTCCACGATCCGCGCAGAGATGAAAAAGCTGGGAAGGGGTTTCCCCCTCCCCAGCTCCGTGACAGGCTGCCCGTGAGCGGCGCGCCTTAGAAGTCGAAATCCGCGATGTTCGCCGGAGTGAGGAGCACGTCCAGCGCGTACGATGCCTTCTTGTCGACAAGCGTCGTGGGGGCGCCGGCCCAGCCGAAGGAATCTCCCGCCTTGGGAAGCGCCTTGTTCTTCGTGAGGTAGTTGTAGGCGATCTGCACGCCGAGGTAGGTCATCTTTGCCGGATCGAGGATGAGCGCCCCGTTCATCCAGCCCTTCTTCACGTAGTCGGCGTTCTGCTTGCCCAGCGCGACGCTCCAGATCGCCACCTTGCCGCCGAGGCCCGCGTTCTCAATGGCCTTGGCCGCCGCGGGGGCGCCCGTGGTGACGGTGCTCGCGAATCCGGCGAGGTCGGGGTTGGCCTGGAGGACCGACTCGCAGATGCTGAGAGCCTTCTCGTAGTCGTCCTCGGTGGGGTACACGCCGACGACCTTGATGCCGGGGGACTTGGCGAGGGTGTCCTCGATCGCCTTCTGTCTTTCTGCGAGGAACGGTGAGCCGAGGCTGCCGGTCAGGATCGCGACCTTCCCTTTGCCGCCGATCTCCTTCGCCACGCCTTCGCCGATGTTGACCCCGCTCTGCTTGGGCTCCCAGCCCGACGCGAGCCAGAGCGTCGTGTCGCCGGCTCCGATGTCGAAGCCGAACACCGGGATGCCCTTCGCCATCGCGTCGGCGATCGGCTTCGCCCACGCCTTCGCGTCAGAGACGGCGATGATGATCGCGTCGACCTTCTTGTTCACCTGGTCGTTGAAGATGTCCATCTGCTTCGCCGCGTCCGCCTTCTCGGGCCCGACGAACACGTACTTGATTCCCAGCTCGTCGGCTGCCTGTTTCGCTCCCAGCTCGCAGCGGACGAACCAGGGGTGACCGGTGAACATGGGCAGGATTGCGATGGTCATCTGCTTCTTCTCTCCGGCGCCGGCGGCGAATAGGAGCCCGGCAGCAAAGACAAGCGCCAGGAGAACCAGGACGGTCCTTTTCATGGTGATACCTCCTTGATACGACTCTCCCCTGTCCAACGGACAGGCTTCTCGAAGGGACAGTATGGTTGAATCAGAGCACAGGCGGCCGTTAGGTGCACTATACGAATACATGAAAATTCTGGAAAAATCTCTGATCGAACCGGGCGGGCTGGCGTCATGGACGGACCCGGTTGCGGGCGCGGTAGGCGGCGGGCGGCTCCCCTTCGATTGCGCGGAAAGTTCTATTGAAGTAGTTGTAGTCCTTGAACCCCGACCTGGCGACGACTTCCTTGATCGGCAGCGCGGTGCCGGCGAGCAGTTCGCGCGCCGCCTGTATCCTCCTCGCAGTCAGGGAGCTCTTGAAGCTCATGCCGGCGACCTTCTTGAACAGGGAGCTGAAGTAGTTCGGCGAGAGAAAAACGGCCCGTGCCACGTCCTCGAGCGTGATGTCCTGCCCGTAGTGCGCCTCGATGAACACGCGTGCCTTCTCGACGATCTCGCGCCCCGGCGTCGCGCTCGATCCGGCCCCGTCCGTCGGCGCGCGGCTCTTCCGTCCGCCGCCGAGGACCGCGATGCTGAGGTCCTTCAGGGTCTTTTCGAGCTGGGCTTTCTCCATCTCCCGCCTGTGCAGCTCGCGGTCCTTCAGCACGACCTGCTTCTGCAGGCGGATCTCGTTCTCCGCCTTGACGATATAGTTCGCCATCAGGTCGAGCAGGCGCGCGAAGAAGAGCAGACGGTTCTGATCCACGACCTTCACCGTCGAGAAAGCGTCCGAGAAGCGCTCGAAACCGACGCGGGGGAGGGCGAGCCGGGCATGCAGCGCGCGCATCTGCTTGATCGTCGGCTCCTCGAGGATGACCTGCCCGGTGTAGATCGATCCGATCTCCTCGCCCTGGAAATCGATGGGGATCGCCACGTCCACCAGGCCCGCGTGGCAGTGGTAGATGTGGAAGCCGCCCTTTCGCCGGGCGCTCGCGAGCCCCTCGCGGTCGCACTCGAGGCAGCGCCGAAGACCCTCGGGGGAGGATTGGATGAGCTTGCAGTAGTCGCTGCGCTGCTCCTGGGGATAGAACTCCAGCTGCTTGCCTTCGCCGGGATAGTGGAATGAGATGACCATCCCCGTGTTCTGGTAGTAGATCTCGCAGAGCTGATTCAGGACCCGGCCCGCCTTCAGCATCTCGAGGAAAGGTTCGACCATGCGCCCCCCTGCCGCAACAGGATTCTGGGCAACGGCACGACCGGTGTCAAGAGAATTTTCCAGAACTTTCTTGGGAAATTGAAGAGCCGTCGGCGGTGCCAGGTGCTATGATGCCCCACGAAGGAGACAGAAATGAAAGCGCAGTTCAACCCCGATATCGACCTGATCGGTTTCCAACCGGCAGCGTTCCTCGCCTTCCGGGACATGGAGGTCTGCAAGCGCGTCGCGAAGGTGAGCAAGGAGGAGCTGTGCGCCTTGCCGAAAGGCACGCACGCGGGGTTCAAGGCGCGCATTGCTCCGGTCAAGGATTTCCACTTCCAGATGGCCCTGGACATGCTCGTGCGCATCAGGAAGGCGCTGGAGGAGGGAAAGCAGTTCGTCGGGGTGTTCCCCACCGGACCGATCTTCCAATACCAGATGCTGGCCGACATGGTGAACGCCCTACGCATCCCGCTGCACCATGTGCACTACTTCTCGATGGACGAGTACGCCGATGAGGATGGCAACGACATCGACCCCCGCTGGCCCGGCTCCTTCCACTACACGATCGAGAAGCACTTCATCTCCCGGCTGGACCCGAAGCTGCGGATCCCCGAGTCGCAGATCCACTACCCCTCGAAGAAGAACGTCAACGACTACGACGACATGATCGTCGAGGCGCGCGGGGACTCCTCCGCGAAGGGGGCAAACGTCGTGTACGGCGGAACGGGCCTGTCGGGCCACTACTCCTTCTGGGACCCGCATCTGGCGAAGGAGGCGGGGATGAGCATCGAGGAGTGGAAGAAGGCAACACCCAGACTGATCTCCTTCCACCCCATCTCGACAGTCCAGATGGCGGTCACCGACATGAGCGGCGCCTGGGCCTTCGTGCCGCCGAAGGCGTACACCACTGCGTCGACCACCATGATGAACGCGGACTTCAGGTCCTGGTGGAACGATGGCTGCGGCCTCACGGCCGATGGTTCCTACGCCGGCGGCATCGTCTGGCAGAAGTTCATCACCCGGCTGGTCCTTCACGGCCCCATCGTGCCCGAGATCCCCTGCTCTCTGCTGCGCACGGGCCCTGGAGACTACGTCGTGATCGACCCCGTGGCCGACGACCTGAAGATCGAGCTCACCGCGTAGCGGCCATGGACCACCTCGAAGGACTCGACGGCTGGATCGACCGCAGCAGGGGGGAGATCCTCGAGACCATCTCCTCCCTCATCCGCATCCGCACCGAGAACCTCCCTCCCGGCGGCAACGAGAAGCCCGGGCAGGAGTACCTGCGCGAGTGGGCTGCCCGGTTCGTGCCCGCGGCCGACCTGGACATGTTCGAGCTGGATGACGTGCCGGGCATCCGCGAGCACCCCTTGTTCTTCCCGACGATTGATGGCCAGGAGAGGATCTACAGGGACAGGCCGATTCTCGTTGCCGGCCGCCGGGGGAGGGGAGGGGGCAGGTCGCTCGTGTTCTCGGGTCACATGGACACGATGCCCGCCCACGGGAAACGGTGGACCGTCTTTCCCGACCCCTTCAGCGGGGCCGTGCGCGACGGGAAGCTGTACGGCAGGGGCGCGATCGACATGAAGGCCGGCACGGCGGCCGGCTTCCTCGCCTTGAAGTGCCTGCATGATCTGGGCATCGAGCTGAGGGGCGACGTGTACGCGGAGAGCGTGGTGGACGAGGAGAACGGCGGCGTGAACGGCACGATCGCCGCGCGCCTGCGCAATCCTCACATCGATTTCGCCATCCTCGGTGAGCCCAGCGATCTCTCCGTGGGCGTGGAGTCCATCGGCGGCAGCGACTGGAAGGCCACGGTGACGGAATCGGGCCCGGGCGGCATCGGGACTGGGGCGATCCTCGCGAATCCGATATCCACGCTGTCTCGGATCGCCCTCGCTCTTGAGAAGTACGACAGGTCTCTCGCCGCGCTGCCGCCGCCGCCCGCCTACGACCGAAGCATGCGCATCAGGCTGCTCACCTACCAACTGGCGAGCGGGGGCCTCACGTACGGGGAGTCCGGCGCGGTGCCGACCTGCGGGCACCTGTTTTTCTGGCAGGAAACCTACGCGGACAAGTGCGAGGCGGAAGCGCGGCGCGAGCTTCTGGGGTTCATCGAGCGGGAGCTTGCCGCATCGGGGGGGACGGCGGGGGCGGCGCCGAAGATCGAGACGGTGATCCGGTTCCTGGAGGGGCATCGGACCGATAGGCGCCATCCCGCCCTCGCGTCGATCGCGAAAGCGTACGCTCGGCTGGGGGTGCCCCATGTCGAGAGGGGCATCCCCTTCGCGACTGACGCGTTCGCCTTCCGCAAAACCTCGAAGACCGACGTCGCGGTGATCGGCCCCGTCGGGAAAAACCCGCACGGCATCGACGAGTGCGTGGAGGTCGAGAGCGTGCTCTCGCTGATCAGAATCATGGTCCTGACCGCGATCGATTTCTGCGGCTGATTGCTCTCTCGTAGACGTCGAGCAGCCTATCGGTGGTCCTCCCGATCGTCCATTCACCTGCGCGCTCGCGAGCCTCCGCCCCCTTCGCCCGCCTCAGCGCCTCGTCTTGAAGGAGGAGCGCCACCTTGGCGGCGAATGCGGCGGCATCTTCCGAGACGAGGAAACCCCCCCTGTCCCCGGCAAGGATGTCCTCCGTCCCCATCGCCTCCACCGCGACCGCCGGAGTCCCGCACATCATCGCCTCGACAAGCGCCAGCCCCTGCGTCTCGGTCTTCGAGGAGAACACGAATGCATCCGAGTGCCTGTACGCCCATGCGAGCTGCTTTCTATCGAGGTAGCCGGTGAAGAGCACGCAGCGGCCGAGCCCCCGCTCCTTGACGCGATGCTCCAGGTCCGCTCGGTACGGGCCATCCCCCGCGAGGACCAGCAGGGCCTCAGGAGCGGAGGCGGTCACGGTGCCCATCGCTTCGAGAAGGAAATCTATGTTCTTCTCGTGCGCGATCCTGCCCGCGTAGAGCAGAACCCGTCTCCCGGTCATGACCGGGAAGGTCCGCAGGAAATACGCTTCCTGCGCCTGCTCCTCCACGGGGCCCAGATCGAACTCCCGCGGGTCCACGCCGGTCGGAATGGTTTCGATCGGCGTCGTGACGCCGTACGAGCGGATCAGCCTGCCGAGGTGCTCGGTGGGTACGATGACGCTGTCGACGAGCCCATAGTCCATACGCGACCAGGTGCTCACGATGAGGTGAGCGATCCCATGCGTGATGAGGGCCGAATAGGTCGGGAGGTATTCCTCCCAATAGGTGTGGCGGGTCATCACGTGCGCCACATTGTTGCGCCTGCAGTATGTCTTTCCTGAAAACCCGAGGGTGACCTCAGTGTGGGAATGCACGATATCCGGTTTCAGCTCCTCCAGCAGGCGGGTGATCCGATAGCGCTCGCGCGGCCAGCCGAATCGGTCTTCGGGGGACCAGGGGATCGTGAATCCAGGGAACCGGAACACGCGGCCGTCGTCTGGCCACAGCGCATCCCGCTCCGAGGGCGGATACTTCGGGGCGATGACGTACACCGTATGACCCCGCTCGACCAGGCTGCGCCGGAAGACGTCGACAGCCACGGTGACGCCGTTGATCCGCGGCCAGTATGCGTCCGTCGTCATTGCGATTTTCATGGAGAGGTGTCGTCCGTGGGCACAGTGTATCCCCGTTCGCCTCGGAGTTCAACGTCGACTTTCCAGGCCGGCTTTCCATACCTGCGCTCCAGCCCGCGTTCCTGGCACTTGACGTTTCGGACATCGCTGGACATTCTCTGGCCGTTGTCCATGAAAGCAACGGTATGCAGATAGATGTGAAAGAAGCAGCGCGGCTGCTGGCGATCTCCGAGAAGACGGTCTACCGCTGGATTCGCCAGGGGACCCTTCCGGCGTACAAGATGAATGACCAGTACCGGTTCAACAGGTCAGAGCTGCTCGAATGGGCGACAGCAAGACGGATCAACGTGTCGCCCGACATCTTCAAAGGGGAGGACACGGGAAGCGAAGACCTTCCGACCCTCGAGGGTGCGATTCGGGCGGGTGGTATCCACTATCGAGTCGCCGGCCGCGACAAGGGGGAGGTCCTCGCCTCGGTCGTCGGCCTCATGCAGCTTCCTCGCGAAGTGGACCGCGGCTTCCTCCTCAATGTCCTGCTCGCCCGGGAATCGCTCGGCTCGACGGGCATCGGAGACGGGATCGCCATCCCCCACGTGCGAAATCCCATCGTCCTGCACATCCCGGTTCCCGCGATCACCCTCTGCTTCCTCGAAACGCCGATCGAGTTCGATTCGATCGACGGGAAGCCCGTGCACACCCTGTTCACCCTGGTCAGTCCCACCGTGCGGGCTCACCTGCACCTGCTCTCCCGGCTCACCTGGGCCCTTCGCCAATCCGGTTTCCGAGATCCGGTCGCGCGCGCGGCACGGAGGGACGAGCTGCTCGAGGCCGCGCGGGGGATGGCGCCGTGAGCCCTCCGATCGCGGGCCGCGCGGGAACCCGCGCCGCGCCGAAGGCGCATTTCGCTCCCCACCTCGCGCTCGCTGTCGGCATGCTCGCGGTCTCCTCCTCTGCGATCCTGATCTCCTTCGCCCGGCGCGAGGGAGTGCCGGCGATCGCGATCGCCGCGCTCCGAATGGCGTTCTCGGCGGCCGGCCTCGCGCCGCTCGTCCTCACCCGCGGCAGGGCCGAGCTTCTGCGCCTCCCACTCGGCGACCTCGCCCTCGCGGCCGGCTCGGGAGCGCTGCTTGCCCTGCACTTCGCTTTCTGGATCAGCTCTCTGGACTACACGTCTGTGATGAGTTCGGTCGTCCTGGTCAGCACAAATCCGATTTTCGTGGCGGCCGCCTCGATGCTCGTTCTCCGCGAGCCCCTTGGGAAATGGACGGGGCTTGGCATTGCGGTCGCGATCGCGGGGGGAGCTCTCGTCGGATTGTCCGACCTCGGGCAGCCGGTAGGCTCGTCGCTCAAGGGCGACCTGCTCGCCCTGCTCGGCGCCGCCGCCGCCTCAGGCTACCTCCTGATCGGCCGGCACCTCCGCCGACGCATGTCGCTGCTTCCGTACGTGGGTGTCGCCTATTCGACCGCCGCCGCGGTTCTTGTGGTCATCGCCGTCGTTTCCAGAACACCCCTGCTGGGGTATTCGCTCGCGGGCTACGCTCTGGTCGGCCTCATCGCCGCAGGGCCCCAGCTGATCGGTCACACCTCGTACAACTGGGCGCTGAAGCACGTGTCCGCGGTTTTCGTGACGGTGACTCTCCTTGCTGAGCCCGTGGGAGCCACGCTGCTGGCCATTCCCCTGCTCGCCGAGGTGCCGTCGCCGGTGAGGCTGCTCGGGGGAGCCGTGATCCTCGCCGGCATCTGGTTCGCGGCCCGAGGGGAGATGAGCAAGGGGAGCTCGCGGGCCGGCTCGCAGCGGAACAGCTCATGATTGGAGGACCAGGTTCGCCTTTGCGGGAACCCCGAGAAAAAAATCTTCGCGAGGTGTAACGATCCTGCTCATTCGGTGTTTGCATACTATAGAGACAGGACGGAATCTGGATTCGCGGGGTAAGTTTCACCTCCTTTCCTTGCCCCTGTGTCTCATCCCTGGGGATAGGTGTTACCTATCCCCACATTTTTTTGACCATCGCCGTTTGGGGGTCATTGTGCGCGTCCTGTTGATCTGCCCCGTTCCCCTCGAGTACACAAGCTGTAGAAACGCTCTCTCGCTTCGCGACACGCCTCGTGTGCTGGGCTGCCGCGCGGCACGGGGTTCGCTCGCGAGCGTCGACGTCCTCGCCCTCGAATCGGGTCCCACCAAGGCTCGCGCCGCCGCCACCACCGTCGCGGGGATCTTGGAGTCCAAGCCCGATCTGGTGGTGGACACGGGGACCTGCGGCGCCCTCGACGGTGACCTCATCGTCGGCGGAGTCGTCTTCGGCGTCTCGTGCCTCGAGTATGACATCTCGGGCAACGGCATGCCAAATCGGATCATCCCTGAGATGAAGCTGCCCTCCGCGATCGGGTTTCTCCCCCGCAGGGACGGGGAGAAGATCGCGCGCGCGGCCACCGAGCTGGGCAAGAACGCGGGAGTCCACGTGCGGGCGGGCATCCAGGCCTGCGGGGAGTATTTCGTCCAGTCCGTCGCCGTCAGGGAATCCCTGCGCGCGCTGAGCGGCGCGCTGGCCAGCAACTGGGAAACGGCGGGAGTCTTCATCGGGGCGCTGCGCGCCGGTGTCCCGCCTCTGAGCCTGCGCGCCGTTTCGGACCTCGGTGACGAGGATTCGCTCGCTGATTTTCGCCGCAACGCGCGCGCGAGCGCCCAGGGATTGTACGGGTTCCTGCGCGTGCTTCTCGAAGCGGGCTGGTTCGTGGATTTTCTCGCGGTGTGGAGGGCGCTGGGCAGCGCCCCGCTGGATCGCATGCAGAGGGAGATGCGGGCGGATCGCGCGGGGGCGATGCTGCCCTAGCGCCCCTCCGGGGCGCTGGGCCCCTTGCGCGGGCTCGCTCGTGAGGGTACAATTGCTTGAGCGCTCGAGAGGGAGGGTGGGACGTGTCAAAGACGTACGTGGAGACTTCGACGGAGCTACTCGAAGGGATCGACGACATGGTCCGGGAGGGCTATTACGCCAACCGGACCGAAGGGATCAACGAGGCGATCCGCCTGCTGCTGAAGCAGTACAAGCTCTCCAAGCTCCACGCAAAGGACTCCGGTGCGCTGGTGGAGGCGAAAAGGAAGACGTGATCGGACAGATCGTCGCGGGCATCGACGGATCCCTGTACTCGCTCACCGCGTTCCAGTATGCGCTGGATCTCGCTCAGCGCACGCGCGCGGGAGTCAAGGTGGTTTTCGTCGTGGATTCCCGCAAGACCGACCTTCCGATCATCTACACGGCGAGCCACTTCGACTACGGGTTCGAGAGGGTCTACATCCCCCCCGAGCCGGGGATGAAGGGGTTCTACGAGAAGGTCAGGGCCGATATCCGCGCCTTCGCGACGAACTGCCTCGAGAACGCGGGGAAGGACGCGGAGTCCCGCAAGATCCCCATCACCCCCGTGCTGCGCGAGGGGCTGCCGTCGGGCATCCTCGCCGAGGAAGCGCGCTCGGGGGACCTCCTCGTCGTGGGGCAGAAGGGCGAGAACGCGCATGTCGAGCGAGCCATCGTCGGCTCGACAACGGAGGACATCGTCCGCTCCGCTCCCCGACCCGTCCTCGTTTGCCCCCGGGAGTTCCGCGCGCCCCGGCGGCTGCTCTTCCCCTACGACGGGAGCCCGGGCGCGGAGAGCGCGCTCCAGTTCTGCGTGAACGGCTTTGGCAGCATCTGGGACGAGCTGGTGGTGCTCACGGTGACCGAGGCCATGGGCGAGAGCTTCCCGTTCGACACGGAGCTGGGCTACCTCGCGACGCACGGGATCCCGTACCGCTTCCTCGTCGAGCCGGGCAAGCCCGTCGAGACCATTCCCCGCATCGCACAGCGCGAGGCGGCCGACATGATTCTCATCGGCGCCCACGGCACGCACAAGATCCGCGACTACCTGCTCGGCCCCATCGCCGCCCACCTGATCCGACGGAGCGAGCTGCCGGTCCTTGTCGTCTTCTAGCATGAACCCGCCGGGCGCGGACGGCGCGCGCGGACCAGCTCACGAGAACAACGCATTGGCCGTGCCAATGGTGAAGCGGCAGATGGAAAGCCGCGGCATCACCGATCCGCGCCTGCTCGAGGCGATGCGGCGCATCCCCCGGCATCGGTTCGTGCCCTCGGCCGGGCTTGAGGACGCCTACGGAGATTTCCCGCTTCCTATCGGACATGGACAGACCATCTCCCAGCCCTACATCGTGGCCGTCATGACGGAGGCGCTCGCGCTGCGGGGAAGCGAACGAGTCCTGGAGGTGGGCACGGGCAGCGGCTACCAGACCGCCGTGCTCGCCGAGCTGGCCGTGCGGGTCTGCACGATCGAGCGCATTCCCGAGCTGGCCGCCGCTGCCCGAAAAACCCTGCTCTCGCTGGGGTACGACAATGTGCGCTTCGCTGTCGGGGACGGGTGTAAGGGGTGGCCCGCGCGCGCCCTCTTCGATCGGATCCTCGTCGCGGCGGCGGCGCCCGCCGCTCCCCCGGCCCTCGCCGCGCAGCTTGCGGACAACGGCATCATGGTCATCCCGATCGGCGACAGCCGCTTCTCGCAGAACCTCGTCGTGGTGCGGCGCATCGGCGGATCGCTCGTGCAGGAGCAGAGCATCGGCTGCCGGTTCGTGCCCCTGATCGGCGAGGGCGGCTTCGGGGACTGACGCGTCCCCGAGGGGCGCGCCCCGAAGGCCGGGTCCGGAGGGCCTGGTTGACAAAGCCCGCCCGGTTCCCGCTAATACTCTCCACGAGACCATGGCAGTACCGATCTTTCGCCCGACGGTGAAGCGCAGGGACATGGGGAGCGTCCTTACCTGCATCGTCTCCGACCAGCTCGGCCCCGGAGAGGTTTCCCGCGATCTCGTCGCCCGGGCCGGGCACCTCCTGGGCATGGCGGGCGGGGCGACGCTTTCCAACTCGTACCTCGCGCTTTCTGTCGCCCTCGAGTCCCTGGGGCTCGCCCCCTCCGACGGTGTCATTCTCCCGGCGCTCGCGCCCGCACTCTACCTGAGGGTGATCCGCGACAGGGGCCTGCGCCCGCTCGTGGCGGACGTTGACCACGAGTCCGCGGGCATCGACGCGCAGGATGCCGCGCGCCTCGCGGCGCAGGGAGCGAAGGCGATCGTCGTTCCGCACAGCCTGGGGATCATCTCCGACGTCGATGCCCTGCGGGGGCTCGCCATACCGATCCTCGAGGATGTTTCGCAGGCGCTCGGGGGAAAGATCGGGGAGAGGCCGTGCGGGGGAGCGGGAGACCTCACGCTCGCCTCACTGGAGCCCGCGCACATCATCACGTGCGGAGGCGGCGCGCTGCTCCTGGCGAGGGCAAAGCCCGCGTCGACGGCCATCAGGAAGATCGCGGAGAGCTCCCCCCTGTACTCCCAGATGGCTGACATGAACGCGGCGCTCGGCATCTCCCAACTGGCGGCCCTCGAGAGGTTCGTCCTCGCGCGCAGGGAGATCGCGCAGGTGTTCGCGCAGGCGCTTCTGCGCTCGCGCCACGCCTCCCTCGTGCAGAAGCTCGACGCGGAAAACGTGCTCTCCTCGTTCCCCGTGGTTCTGGCCGATGGGATGAAGGAGGCGCGCGCGTACGCGATGAAGAAGGGCGTTGAGGCGGTTCCCGCCTTCTCGGATACGGTCGCGGCCATTGACGAGCCGCTCGCCGAGGCCTGCCCGCGGGCGAGGTCGCTGATGCTCCGCTGCCTGCTTTTCCCGTTGTATCCGATGCTGGCCAAGAGGGACGTGGAGACCATCGGGAAGGTGCTCGCGACGCTCCCGTAATACCCTTGCCATCCCGCCAGGGGCCGTCTATAGTTGTGTCCGCATGTCCGGCAAGCGGCGGGAAATCCGGAAGGTTCTTCTAGTCATCAACTCGCTCAAGACCGATGTGGGAAGCGTCGCCCGCTCCATCGACGATTTCGTCCGCTCCCGCGGAGGCGAGACCGTCGCCGTCGATTTCGCGGGTCCCGTCGATCCTGCCGCCCTCGAGGGGGTCGACATCGCTGTGTCCCTTGGCGGGGACGGCACGCTGCTCGCCTGCGCGCGGATGGTCGCCGAGCGCGGCGTGCCCATTCTCGCCGTGAACATGGGGGACTTCGGCTTCATCACCGAGGTGTCCCGCAGCGAGCTGTTCGTCGCCTGGGAGAAGTTCCTCTCGGGCAGACTCGGCACGAGCGAGCGGCTCATGTTTTCGGCGGCGGTGCGCCGCAACGGCGCCGAGATCGCCTCGTTCACGGGGCTCAACGACGCGGTGATCAGCACCCTGGGCATCTCGCGCATGATCCGCCTGAAGGTCTTCCTCTCGGACACGGCGGTCGGCCGCTACCGCGCCGACGGGGTCATCGTGGCCACGCCGACGGGCTCCACGGCATACTCGATGGCCGCCGGAGGGCCCATCGTGTACCCCGAGATGGACGCTTTCATCCTCACCCCGATCTGTCCCTTCACGCTCTCCAACAGGCCCACCGTCGTCCCCGCCTCCGAGATCCTGCGCATCGAGGTTGAGGACCCTCAGAAGACCGACGTGGCGCTCACCATCGACGGCCAGGAGTCGCTCACCCTCGCCCCCCGCGACTGCGTGCTCATCCGCCGGGCAGCGAAGAAGGCGCTCATCGTCCGCTCGGACAAGCGCAGCTTCTACGAGGTGATGCGCACGAAGCTGAACTGGTCGGGAGAGCCGAATGCTTGAAGAGCTGCACGTCCACAACTACGCGATCATCGACAAGCTGCTGGTCCGCTTCACGGCGGGACTGAATGTGCTCACCGGCGAAACCGGCGCGGGCAAGTCGATCCTCATCGGGGCTCTGGGGCTCCTGCTGGGCGACAAGATCGACACCTCGATCATCCGCTCGGGCGCGGAAGAGACCGCCGTTTCGGGCATCGTCGAGGTGCCGGCGGACGGGGAAAGCGCAGGGTGGCTCGCAGCTCACGGCATCGAGGCAGAGGACGGGGCAGTCATCCTGCGCCGCGTGCTCAAGAGCAATGGCCGCGGCTCGATCTTCATCCAGTCCACTCCCGTGGCTCGCTCCGACCTGCAGGAGTTCTCCTCTCTTTTGTTCGACGTGCACGGCCAGCACGAGCACCACTCCCTGCTGGACATCGAGAACCACAGGAGGCTCGTGGACCGATCGGGGGGCACCGAGGAGCTGGCCGAACGCTTCCACGCGCTGTACGTCGCCCTGGCCTCCCTGCGCGAGCGCCTCGCGCGGCTTGTGAGCGACGAGCGGGAGAGGGCGCGCAGGCTGGACCTCCTGGCATACGCGGTGAACGAGATCAAGTCCCTCGCTCTGGTCCCCGGCGAGGAGGAGGAGCTGGAGAAGGAGCTGGCGATCCTCGTGCACCACGAGAAACTGTTCACCCTCTTGGAGGAGGTGCACACGCAGAGCGCCGAGAGCGCCGGCGGGGTGTTGGCCACCATTCGCAGGACGCGCCACGCGATGGAGGAGATCCTCGGCATCGACCCGTCCCTCTCCAGGCTCGCCCACCAGCTTGAGGACGCCTTCTACGAGATCGAGGACTTCGCCGAGAATATCCGCCAGTACAAGTCGAAGACCGACTTCAGCCCGACGCGCCTGGACGAGGTGCAGGGGAGGCTCTCGGCGATCCGGGCGCTCGAGAAGAAGTACGGCGACGGCGTCGATCAAGTGCTCGCCTACTGCCGCGACGCCGAGCAGGAGCTGGCAGGGATGGAGAACTGGCAGGAGCAGAAGGCGAGCCTCGATGCGGATATCGGCAAGACCGAGAAGGAGATCGCGGCGGTCGGAGAGGAGCTCTCACGGAAGCGCAAGGCCGCGGGAGCGGCGCTGCAGAAGGGCATCGAGGAGGAGTTGAAGGCGCTGGGCATGCCGAAAGCGAGCTTCCGTGTGCTGATCCGCGACGCGGCCAGGGCGGACGGCACCCCGGTGATGACGCCGTACGGAAAGGACGCGATCGAGTTCGTGATCTCGTCCAACCTCGGAGAGCCGTTCAAGCGGCTGCGCGCGATCGCCTCGGGCGGGGAGCTCTCCCGGGTCATGCTGGCCATCAAGGGCACCCTCGCCGCTTCAGACCGCATCGCGACCCTGATCTTCGATGAGGTGGACGCGGGGATCGGCGGTGAGGTAGCCCTTTCGGTGGGGGAGCGCCTCGCGCGGCTAGCCTCCGATAAGCAGGTCCTGTGCGTGACCCACCTCGCTACGATCGCCGTGCGCGCCGATAACCACCTCAGGATACAGAAGGAAGCGCAGGCGGGGCGGACCGTGACGCGCGTCGACAGGGTGACAGGGGCTGCGCGGCGCGAGGAGGTCGCGCGGATGCTCGCCGGCGATCGGACGGGGGATCTCTCCCTCCAGCACGCCGGGGAGCTGCTCGCCAAATACGGAGGGGAGGGGGGCGAGGGATGATGAAGAAGCCCAGCGAGGAAGCGCGGCGCAGGTACGCCGACTACATCAAGGACTACAAGGCCGCCATCGACGCCGCCCTCGAGAGAGAGAAGAAGACGGCCGAGATCATTGCGGCGGGATCGCCGGGCGTCGGCTACCAGAGGCTTGCCCTCGCCGACGACAACCTCAACTTGGTCGCGAGCTGCCTCCTGATGAGCTCCCTCTCCCTCGCCTTCCTCGGCGTCAAGAACGAGGCATACCTGAATGAGGCGCGCAAGTGCTTGTACAAGACCATCATCTCCCTGGAGGAGATCGTCTCGCCCGAGGTGGACGCCCCCTTCTCCGACTACGAGGAGCGCCTGGCGAGCATCGACGCGTTCTCGGACGAGAGCCGCTACAACCTGCTGCGGAAGATCGGTTTCTCGATGGACTCCATCGAGGAAGGATTCGGCGAGAACTCGAAGTGGAAGTGGTCCTTCGTCGAGCTGGAGGGCAGGGTCGCCGCCGTCGCCAAGAACCTCCTCAACCTCAGGACGCTGATCGCCGGCATGGACCCTCGCTCCGAGGGCTACACCGCCCGGCTTTCCCACCTCAGCCTGGCCAAGGAGCTGCTCCAGCAGGCCGCGGACCGCTACCGCGAGAAGTACGAGCTTTCGACCCTGCGGATCGACGACATCAAGGCGGGAATCAATTTCCTCGCCGCGCTGCGCAGGCTCCACGTCGTGCTCGGGGAGGTGGAGCAGGCGGAAGTAGTCAAGAAGAAGGCTGAGATCTGGCGCTTGAAGATGGAGAACGACCTCAAGAAAGCCGAGGAAAACGCGAAGAAATGATCGGACGCGTTTGCGCGGCCCGGACGCGTTTGCGCGGCCTAGGGAGGGGTCACCCCCTCACTCCCTCTCCTTCAGATCGTGCAGGGAGTCCGCGGGCAGCAGCTCCCTGATCGTCGCGCAGGCGACTGTCCCGTCAGTGCCCCCGTAGTACACAGGCATGTCCGGCTGGCAGAACTCGCTCAGCACCTGCCGGCAGGCGCCGCAGGGCGGGACGGGTTGCTGCGAGCCGGGACAGTAGACGGCGAGGGCCTGGAAGCTCCGCTTTCCCAGGGAGACTGCCGCGAACAGGGCGCTGCGCTCCGCGCAGTTGGTCAGCCCGTACGACCTGTTCTCGACGTTCGTTCCCGTCACCACGGTCCCGTCGGCGCAGAGGAGCGCGGCGCCAACGGGGAACCTCGAATAGGGGGACCAGGAGTGGGCGGCCGCCCGGCGCGCGCTCGCCACGAGTTCCCGAGAATCGACCGGCATTGACAAGGCCCCTCCTCGTTCAGTAGGCTCGGGAGGCACAGGCGCCCCCCGTGAGAAAGAAAACAGGCGCGAGCGGCTTCTTCACCGCAGTCGCCGTCATCATACTGTATTTCATCCTCCTTCCGCACCCCCTCGGCACGGAGCTGGTCGCCCATCCGGCATGGGCCATCACCCTGCCCCCTGCCGAAAGCCTTCCCCCGGGGGGGACCTCGGCGGACCCCGACGGTGAAGCCGGCCGGGTCGCGGCCTTCCAGCTCGGCGAGCTGTTCGGGTTCGTCGGACCCTCGGGCCAGCTTCTGCACGCGGAGAGGGCTCTCTTCAGGGTCGCGCTCTCGGAGCGGGGGTACGTGAACTACACGCGGATCGGCTCCGACTGGGTGCTTCGCGACCCCGGAGGTGAACGCCTTTTCAGCTTCGCGGGGCGCGGGTATCCCCTGGCATCTGCGGACGGGAACAGGGTCTTCGTCGTGAAGACTGACCTGACCGGCCTGCAGGAGCTGGACAGGAACGGCGAGGTCCTCTGGAGCCGGGACTTCCCCTCCATGCTCGCCAGCGTTTCCATCGAGGGGAAGACTATCCTGGCGGGACTGCTGGACGGATCCCTCGAGCTGGTCGACGCCAGGGGCGCGGCCGTCTTCACCTACGTTCCTGCAGGCAGCCGCATCCCCGTGATCCTGGCGGCTGCTGCCGCGCCCGACGGCTCGCACCTCGCCAGCGTATCGGGCATCGATCGACAGTGGCTCACCGTGCTGGAGAGGAAGGGCGCCTCGTACACCGAGGTCTCGCGCACGGTGCTGCCCGCCGAGTTCCGCAGGGAGCTGCGGCTCGCCTTCTCGCCAGACTCGCGCTACCTGGCGCTCGAAGGGGATGGGACGGCGGGACTGTACGATCCCGCATCGCACCGGCTCTCGTGGATTCCCCTTGGGGGAGCGCTCGCAGGGGTTTCTTTCCCCGGCAAGGGGCGCGCGGCGGCACTGCTGGCGGGATCGGGCTCGGACTGGAGGCTCACGATCGCCGCGCCCCCCTCATCTGTCCTGTGCGGGCAATCCTTCCGCGGGAAAGCGGCGTTCGTCGGATCGCTCGACGGCCAGATCCTGCTCGCCGTCGACGGCAGGCTCCTCCGCGTCGACGTGGAGGAGATGTAGCGATGCGCCGCGCTGCCCGTCGCCTCGTCCTTGCCTTCGCCGCTCTCCTGGCGTGCGTGCCTCTCCCAGTCGCCGGCTTCGAGTGGCCGGTAGCGAAGAGAGTGATCACGGCGACTTTCGGCGAGGACCGCGCCGATCACTTCCACAACGGCATCGACATCGGCGGGGGCGAGCAGGACATCCATCCCGTCCTGCCCGGCGAGCGGGTGTTCGGGTACGAGGAGAACTCCGACTACACGTCCCTCCCGCGGGGCGTGGGCTCCTTCGTCGTGCTGCACCACGGCGACGACATCGAATCGGTCTACTGCCATTTGAAGAGCGGGACCGTCGATGCCGGCCGGGCCGTCTATGGTCCCTCGGACCGCGTCGGCGTCATGGGGGACACCGGCTATTCCGAAGGCACGCACCTGCACGTCATCGTGCGGGACGAGGAGAGCGTCTCCTACGTGAATCCCCTCTCGCTGCTGCCTCCGCTCGCCGACGCGCAGGCCCCCGTGGTCAGGCGGGTGGACCTCGCGGTCGGCGACCGGATCTACCCGCTCGCGCCCGGCATGGTGGTGCCGGCGGGCCGGGGGGTGGTGCTCGCCGAGATCTACGATCCGCGAGCCGACGTGAAGTTCCTCTGGCCCATGGCGCCCTACAGCGTGCGTCTCAGCGTCGACGGGAAGGAGGTCTCGAAGATCACATTCGACGCTTTGCAGACCGTCGCGGGGCGGACTGTGCTGCGAGGCACGCGCCTGGCGGCGATAGACGTCTACGCCGCCGATGGCCTTGTGCGCTGCGGCGAGATCGATTTGCGGCCCGGCACCTCGCACCTGCTGCTCACCGCGCGGGATTTCGCGGGCAACGAGGTCTCGCGAGAGCTCATCTTCACGGTCCGCGACTGATGTCGAAGAGCTACTCCTCGGCCCCGGCAGGCGAGCGGCACGAAGCCGCGGCATGCGCGCTGTGCGGTTCGACGGGCGCCTTGCCATACCTTGCGAGCGCGGGCTGCACGTTCGTGCGCTGCCGCTCCTGTTCCCTCGTGTACCAGGACCCGCGGCCCGTCTTCGAGGACCTGCGCAGGCGCTACGGCGCCGACTACTTCTCGTACGAGCTGGAGAACGAAGCGAGCTTCTTCGAGCTGATGAAGCTGGGCCTGCGCGACATCAATTTTGACGTGCTGACGGGGCGCGTCGTCCGTCCGCGCGCCTTCCTCGACGTGGGCTGCGCCACGGGCATGCTCCTGGCATGGATGCGGGAGAAGGGGTGGACCGTGCAGGGAGTCGATCTCTGCCGGGAATCAGCTCGACACGGGACTGCGAGCAGGGGAGTGCCGATTTTCACCGGGACGCTGGAGGAGGCGGGCTTCACCGCGGGCTCCTTCTCCGTGGCCCATTTCTCCCACCTCATCGAGCACGTGCCCGATCCGCGGGGATTCATGGCCGAGGTGCGGAGAATCCTTGCGCCGGGCGGCTTCGTGGTGGTCACCACCCCGAACATCGACGGGTTCCAAGCCCGGCTGTTCCGCGAGGGATGGCGCTCCGCGATCCCCGATCACCTCACCTTGTTCTCGCGCCGCACCTTGGGGAGGCTCCTTGAGGAGTCCGGCTTCGCCGTGCGGCGCATCGTGACGTGGGGAGGGCTCGCGCGCGGAACGGCGCCCCGAATCATCAAGATCCCCGTCGATGCGATCGCGAAGAAATGGGGATTCGGCGACGTGATGCTGTTCTTGGCCGTCCGCGACGCGTTGCCTTCGCGCGGCTGAATCAGAACGTTTTCTCGATGGGTATCAGGGTGTCGAATTTGATCATCTGGAAGGTCTTGTACAGCGCGTCGCTGCACCCCCGGATCTGAAGGACCCTTCCCTGTTCCGCGAGTTTCTTGCGGAAGAGAAGGATCTTGCCGAGGGAAGACGAGTTGATCGTCGAGACGCCGGCGAGATTCAGCGTGACCCGCGCGTGCGGCTCCGCCGTCATCTCCTGCAGGTGCCTGTGGAAATCATTCGCCGTCTCGCCGGAGAGAGGCCCCTGGATCTCCAGCACAGCCTCTTCCTTCGACAGCACCTTCCTCACGAACATCGTTGCCTCCCTCCCGGTGCCCGGGAGCGCTCTGCGCCGCTGGGCGAGCGCTCTGCGCCGCTGAAAGCCTCAAGCTCGGGCCTGGTGACGAGCTCCAGATGGTACGTGATCTGCTCGCACTTGCGCTCCTCGCTCGTCGTCACCTTCCACACCCTGTAGACGATCGTCTTCGCCGTCGCGAGCGGAAGCGCAAGGGGGGCCCCGTTCAGGTCCACCATCTGGTTGACCGAAAGCCCGTGCTCGATCTCTCGGGCATCTCCCTCGGGATACTGCACAATTCGAGTTTGAAGCACCGTCGACATCCTACGCTTTTTCTTCCTGGTTTTCAACGAGCGAGAAGGGCATGACCTTGCCGTCCTGTCCCTCGGGGATTTCCTCGATCAAAGAGACGGTCTGAAAGGGGATCATCAGGTGATCCGACTTCCCGAATGCCCTGCGGATCTCCTCCTCAGAGGGATTGATGACGAGCTTCTGCTCCGTCGGAAAAACGAGGCCCTTGATCGAGACGAAATAGGGGTGTGTCAAGTCAAGGCTCTTTGCCATGAGCTCGACGTCCTTTTCTTTCCATTTAAAGTGGACACGATACAACGACAATTGTTGGTTTCTCCGCGAAAAAGATACAGCATGGGGCAAGGTGAGTCAAATTCATCAATAGTACCCAACATCCGTTTCATAGTTCCGATAACTTTTTTCCAAATTTCGCCATTTTTCGCTCAAGTGAATGATTGACAACCATGGTTTTGGGGGTATAGTGGGGCCGAGAGGTGGGGAAAAGTGGGGAGTTTTAGGGGAAAGTGGTAGACTAGGCCATGATTACTGGGGAATTCCGATGTTCGCTGGATGAGAAGGGCAGGCTGCTCATACCCGCCCGGATGCGGACCGAGGTGCTCGGGAACGTCATCATTCTCACGCGCGGGGTCGAGAGATGCCTCTGGCTGTTCCCCCCCGAGGAATGGAGGATCTTTTCCGAGAAGCTGATCGGCTCGACCTCCGTCTTCCAGGAGCAGGCCCGTCTCATCCAGCGCCGCATGATCGCCCCCGCCCAGGAAACCGAGATCGACAAGGCCGGGCGCATCGTCATCCCCCAGACCCTGCGGGAGTATGCCGAGCTGAGAAAAGACTGCCTGGTGCTCGGGCTCAAGAAATACATGGAGATCTGGTCCGAGGCTTCCTACGTCGCGTACCTCGACGAGAATGAGGCAAAGTTCAAGCAGGCTGCCGAGGAGCTGGGCGGGAGGATCGCCCTGTGATCGTCCATCAGTCCGTGCTCCTCGAGGAGTCCCTCGGTCTGCTCGTTCCCCCCGTGGAGGACGCGCTGATGGTCGACGCCACACTGGGGGAGGGCGGGCATGCGGAGGCCTTCCTCGAGCGCCACCCCCGCCTTTCCCTGATCGGCCTGGACGCGGATCCCTCGATCCTCGCTGTTGCCCGCGAGAGGCTCGCGCGGTTCGCCGGCAGGACACGCCTTGCCAACGCGTGGTTCGGCGCGTTTTTCGACGACTGGACGGAGCCGAGGCGGCCCGACCTGATTCTCATGGACCTCGGCATCTCGCGCTTTCACTACGAGACGAGCGGGAGAGGGTTCTCCTTCGACAGGGAGGAGCCGCTGGACATGCGCCTGGACTCGCGCCTGCCCGACACCGCCGCGGACATCGTGAACACGGCGAGCTCCGCGGAGCTCACCGACATCCTCTATCGATACGGCGAGGAGAGCTACGCCCGGCCCATCGTCTCGCGCATCGTGCGCGAGCGCGAAAGGGAGCCCATTGCCAGCGCGAGCCGGCTCGCGCGGATCGTCGCGTCGGCCGTGCCCTCCCGGCAGCAGCACCGCAGGACGCATCCCGCCACCCGCACCTTCCAGGCCCTGCGGATCGCGGTCAATCGCGAGCTGGAACAGCTGGAGGCCGGCCTGGCCGGCGCCTTCGGCATCCTCGCACACTGCGGCCGCATCGGCGTCATCACCTTCCACTCGCTGGAAGATCGGATCGTGAAGAGGTTCTTCAAGGAGAAGAGCAGGGAGTGCACGTGTCCGCCGCAATGGCCGATCTGTCAATGTGGGGGAAAAGCGGAGCTGCGCCTGGTCACCAGGAAGCCGCTCACCGCCTCCGAGGAGGAGATCTCCCGCAATCCGTCCAGCCGCAGCGCAAAGCTGCGGGTGGCCGAGAAGACGGATGCGCGCGCGCGAGGCGCGGCCGAGATCACCCGCGCGACACGCGAAGGGGGGGCAGCATGACCTTGAAGAAGAGGGTCGCCCTGCTCGCATTGTGTCTGGCCGTGCCGGGGCTTCTGATGCTGAACGCATGGCAGGGCTACAAGTATCATGCCCTCTCCGACAGGGTCGCGGAACTGGAGAAAGCGCAGAAGGACCTTCTGGAGAAAAACAGGGCGGCGATCGCGGACATCGCCCATGAGCAGTCTCTCCAGCGCATTGAGGAGAAGACTGGAGCCGCCCTCGAGCCTCTCGATCCCTCGCACATCACGCGCGTGACCGTCGGCGAGGGAGGGCGGTAGCGGCGTGGGGAACCTCCTTTCGATCGCCGATGTCGTGGCCGCGACTGGAGGGAGGCTCTTTGCGGGCACCGGGACCCAACGGGGGACCGTTCCGGGCGCCGATCTCTCCTCTGTCGTTGTGGACTCCCGCCTCGCGCGGAGGGGCTGCCTTTTCGTCGCCCTGGGCGGCGAGCGCACCGACGGCCACGAGTACCTGAGCCAGGCGGTGGATGCCGGGGCCGCATGCCTGCTGGTGTCCGAGGCTCAGGCCGCCCGCCGCGAGGGAGAGCTTGCGCGCCTTGCTGCCCGGTCGGGCGCACGGGCCGTGGCGGCGGCTGACACGCTCGCGGCTCTGCAGGACCTTGCCCGATTCCATTTGCGGCGGCTGCCGCCGATCACCCGCATCGGGGTGACCGGCTCCAATGGCAAAACAACGACGAAGGAGATCATCGGCGCGATGCTTTCCCGCTCGGCACCCACGGCGGTGAACGAAGGCAACCTGAACTCCGAGATCGGCCTTCCTCTCGCCTGTTTTGCCGTGTCGGCAGACCATCGTTATGCGGTGTTCGAGATGGGCATGAACAGGGCGGGAGAGATGGAGATCCTGGCGGACATCGCGCGCCCCGATCTGGCTCTCGTGACGAACATCGGCACGGCGCACATCGGGCTCCTCGGCTCGCGCGAGGCGATCGCGCGCGAAAAAGCAAAAATCTTCTCCTGTTTCGACGGCAGGCAGACCGGCTTCCTGAATGAGGAGGAGCCGTTCTTCGTCCTGCTCGCGGAAGGGCTGAAGGGCAGAATCGTACGCTTCGGTCCGCGCAGCACGAAAGGATTCGAGGGAAGCGAGAGCCTGGGACTGGATGGAACTCTCATCCGCTGGGAGGGGTCCCGGATCCGCTTCCCCCTTTTTGGCCCGCACAACCTCGCCAATGCCCTCGCCGCGATCTCGGTCGCTCGGGAGCTAGGAATCGCACCTGCGGCCGTCCGCGAGGGTCTGGAGTCCGTCGTTCCCCTGTTCGGCAGGTCGCAGATCCTCAGGGGGTCCGTGACGGTGCTCGTGGATTGCTACAACGCGAACCCGGACTCGATGGCGAGCGCGATAGGCTTCGCCGACGGGCTGCCGTGGAACGGCCGGAAGCTGGCCGTTCTAGGTGCGATGCGGGAGCTGGGCGCGGAGTCCGAGCAGGCACACGGGGCGCTCATCCGTCGTGCGGTCGAGGCGGGCTTCGACGCCGTGTTCCTCCTTGGAGAGGAGATGGAGCAGGCGGCGCGGGAGCAGGCGTCCGACAGGCTGCACTGGTTCGCGGACGCCGAGTCGCTCGGCGAATCACTCGCGCACGGGGTGCGCGACGGAGACCTCGTTCTCGTGAAGGGTTCGCGCGGGGTGGAGCTGGAACGCGTCCTGCCGCGCATCACGGCCGCGGGGTCGGCCGGACACGAAAGGAAGGCCGCATGCTCCTGAAGTTCCTCTTCCCCCTCGTGCGCTACGTCTCGTTCTTCAACATCTTCCAGTACATCACCTTCCGCGCCGCCTACGCCACCATCACGGCGCTCCTGATCGCGTTCCTGTTCGGACCGTGGGTCATCGCGCGCCTGCGCGCCCTCAAGGCGGGCTGGTCGGTGCGTGAGGACGGACCGGACTCGCACAAGGCGAAGTCCGGCACCCCGACCATGGGCGGCGTGCTCATCATCCTGTCCATCGTCTGCTCGATCCTTCTGTGGCAGGACCTGTCCAACCTGTACACGTGGATGCTGGTGTTCGCGGCGGTGGGGTTCGGCGCCATCGGGTTCGCCGACGACATTCTGAAGATTTCCCGGCGGAAGAAGGGCATCAGCGCGGGGGTGAAATTCGGCGGGCAGATCCTCGTATCGGCGATTGTCGTCGTGCTGCTGTACACGCAGAGGACAAGCGAGACCACCCTGCTGTACATTCCCTTTCTCAAGAAGGCAGTCCTGGACCTCTCGTGGCTCTACGTGCCGTTTGCCGTCGTGCTGATGGTGGGCTACTCGAACGCGGTGAACCTCACCGACGGCTTGGACGGGCTCGCGATCGGGTTGGTGATCATGGTCGCCCTCGCCCTCGCGGTCATCGCGTACGTCACGGGCCGCGTCGACTACGCCCAGTACCTCCAGATCCCCTTCGTGAAGGGGGGCGGGGAGATCGCGGTCTTCTGCCTCGCCGTGGTGGGCGCCTCCGTGGGGTTCCTCTGGTTCAATTCCCATCCGGCCGAGATCTGGATGGGCGATGCGGGCAGCCTTGCGCTCGGCGGCGTGCTGGGACTGGTCGCCCTGATACTGAAAAAGGAGATCCTCCTTCTCGTGCTGGGAGGGGTGTTCAGCCTGGAGACCCTGTCGGTGATCATCCAGGTCGCCTCGTACAAGCTGACGGGGAAACGGGCGTTCAAGATGGCGCCCCTTCATCACCACTTCGAGCTCAGCGGGTGGAAGGAGAGCAAGGTCGTGACGCGGTTCTGGATCCTCGGGGGACTGTTCGCGATCCTCGGTCTCTCGACGCTGAAGATACAGTAGGGCAGGGGAGTCGAATGGAACTGGTGCGGAAAGAACGCGGCGATTTCCCCCTCCTCCTCCTGATCGTGCTCCTGTTGGGGGTGGGGGTCGCCCTGCTGTTCTCGGGCTCCTATTCGTTCTCCGCGCGCTCCTACCAGGATCCCCTGTACCTGGTGAAAAAGCAGATCATCTTCCTTGCCCTCGGGGCCGCGGCCGCCTTTGTCGTGTCCCTCACCCCGCTCGCCCTCTTCCGCAGCGCCATGCCGCTGATCCTCCTCGCGACCCTCGTGTTCGCCTTGCTGCCGTTCGTGCCGGGGCTCGGCATGAAGGTGCTGGGATCCCGGCGCTGGATCTCGGTTTTCGGTCTCTCCCTGCAGCCCTCCGAGACTGTCAAGCTCACGCTGGTGCTCTACCTCGCCTCGTACTTCTCGAAGAGCGAGGAGAGGGTGCGGGGGACCCTGAACGAGCTGGTTCCCCCCTTCATCGTTGTGTGCGTGTTCGTTGCCATCATCTACCTGCAGAACGACTACTCCACGGCGATCTTCGTGCTCATCCTGGGCCTCTCGGTCCTATTCTTTGCCCGGGTGCGGCTTCTCCACGTGGCCCTGGTGACCCTCTTCACCCTGCCGCTAGGGCTGCTCCTGCTCTTCGCCCGCGCGCACAGGGTGGAGCGTCTTCTCGCCTTCTTCGACGCATCGGCGGACGCCGCCGGCAGGGGCTACCAGATCCTGAACGCCCGCGCCGCCCTCGTGAGCGGCGGGTTCTGGGGAAAGGGCCTGGGCCGCGGCACCTCGAAGCTCGGGGCGCTGCCCATGGCGCACTCCGACTTCATCTACGCGGTGATCGGCGAGGAGACCGGCTTCCTCGGGGCGCTGTTCGTTCTCGCCCTGTTCTCCCTGCTCGCGTGGAGGGGCTACCAGATCGCTCTGCACTCGGCCGATCCGTTCGCCTCGTGCGCCGCATTCGGCCTGACCACGGCAATCGTTGTACAGGCGCTGCTGAACATGGCGGTCTCGGTCGGCCTCATCCCCACCACAGGCGTCACGCTCCCGTTCTTTTCAGCGGGAGGCTCCTCCCTGTTCGTGACCCTCCTCATGTGCGGGCTGCTCGTGAACCTCTCGAGGAGGCGCGATGTCTAACGCCGCCGCCATCAGGGCCGAGCGCGCGGGAACCGCCGGACGCGATCCTTCCCGGGCGCGGCGTATCTCCCGTCTTGCCCGCTTCTGTCTCGCGGCGTCGATGGCGGCCGCGGCCCTGTTCCTCCTGGCCCGCTTCGCCGCGCTCCCTCTGCTCACGATCCGGCACGTCCTGCTCCAGGGCGATTCTCCCCTCACGCGCGCAGAGACGCTGAGGATCGCGGGCCTGCGGCCCATGGAGTACTGGCACACCGTGCCGTGCGCAGCCATCCAGAAGCGCCTCGAGGCCGATCCGCTCGTGCGCCGCGCGCGCGTGGAGCGGATCTTCCCCGGCACCGTGCGGATGACCGTCGACCGCAGGCTGCCCGTGGCTCTCGTGCTGGGCGAATCGGGCGGCCGCAGCGTGCCGCTGCTCGTCGACGGAGACGGCTATCTGTTCAAGATCGGAGCCACCGCGGCCGAGATCGAGCTGCCCGTCGTCTCGGGCATCTCCGTGGGAGAGCTCGGCCTCGGAGCGGGCCTCCCCCGGGCGTATGCCGCCTTGTTCGCGGAGCTCGCCGCGCTTCGCGACTCCTCGCCGTCGCTCGCCGCGCTTCTCTCGGAGGTGCGCGTCGAGCAGGTGGGCGCGACTGGGCTCGACCTCGTGCTCTACCTCACCTCCTCCCCTGTTCCCGTGCGCGCCCAAGGGCCGATCGACAAGGCTTTCATGACCTCTACGCTGATGGTGCTGGACCTCTTGTCCAAGCAGGGGATTCTCTACGATATTCAGGGGCTCGATTTCCGAGGCGGACAGGTCGTCTACAGGATGAAGGAGGGCTGAGGCGTGGCATCCGAAGAGCTCATCGTCGGACTGGACATCGGCACGACAAAAGTCTGCGCCATCGTCGGCGAGTTCAACGAGACCGGCGGGCTCGAGATCATCGGCGTCGGCACGACACCCTCGCGCGGTCTGCGCCGCGGCGTGGTGATCAACATCGAGGCGACAGTGAAGTCCATTCAGAACGCCATCGAGTCGGCGGAGCTGATGTCCGGCCGCGAGGTGCACGGCGTGTACACCGGGGTCGCGGGCGGCCACATCGAGGGGATCAACTCCCGCGGAGTGGTGGCGGTCACCGGCAAGGACAGGGAGATCACGAAAGAGGACGTCGACAGGGTCATCGACGCCGCCAAGGCGATCGTGATCCCGATGGACAGGGAGGTCCTGCACGTCATCCCCCAGGAGTTCATCGTCGACGCGCAGGGCGGGATCAAGAATCCCGTCGGCATGGTCGGCGTTCGCCTGGAGGCCGAGGCCCACATCATCACCGGTGCGGTCACCTCCGCGCAGAATATCGTGAAGTGCGTGAACAGGGCCGGCTTCAAGGTGAACGATATCGTCCTGGAGCCCCTCGCCTCCTCGAAAGCGGTGCTGACGAGCGACGAGCGGGAGCTCGGCGTCCTGCTCGTTGACCTCGGGGGCGGCACCACCGACGTGCTCGTCCACCTGGAGGGCGCCCCCTACCACACGGAGGTGCTGTCCATCGGCGGAGAGCAGGTGACCAACGACCTCTCCATCATGCTGAAGACTCCGCAGGAAGTCGCTGAGAAGATCAAGAAGGCGCACGGCTGCTGCTACGCGCCCGCCGTGCTCGACGATTCCGAGGTCGCCATACCCGGGGTCGGCGGCCGTCCTCCTCGCAAGGTCGGGCGGCGCGCCATGGCCGACATCATCCAGCCCCGCATGGCCGAGATCCTCGGCATGGTGAAGGAGCAGATCGAGAAGAAGGGCTACCTCCACCTCCTGGGCGGGGGGATCGTGCTCACCGGCGGCGGATCGCTCCTCTTGGGAACGGCGGAGCTGTCCGCGGAAATCTTCGGCCTGCCGGCCCGCATCGGGTATCCCGCCAAGGTGGGAGGGCTTGTCGCGGAATACCACAACCCGATGTATGCGACGGGGGTCGGCCTGGTCATGTACGGCGCCTCGCGCGAGGGCGGCGAAGCGCTGGATATGGGCAGCGGCGAGAACACCTTCACGAGCGTGTGGGACAGGATGAGGATGTGGTTCAAGGATTTCTTCTGAGATAAGACATTTTCGATTCTTCATGGGGGGAGGGGACATGAACATCGAGCTTTTCGACACGAAGGGTATCAGCCCGACGGTGATCAAGGTCGTCGGCGTGGGCGGCGGCGGCAGCAACGGCGTCAACCGGATGATCGCGATGGGCCTCAAGAACGTGTCGTTCGTCGCGATCAACACCGATCAGCAGGCGCTGCACAGCTCGAACGCCGAGACGCGCTTCGCCATCGGCACGAAGCTGACAGGCGGCCTGGGGGCGGGCGGCATCCCCGAGATCGGGGAGAAGGCCGCGATGGAGGACCAGGACGGGATCCAGACCCTTCTGAAGGGCGCGGACATGGTGTTCATCACCGCTGGGATGGGCGGCGGCACCGGGACCGGAGCCGCGCCCGTGGTGGCGCATGTGGCGCGCCAGCTCGGGGCTCTCACGGTGGCCGTGGTCACCAAACCCTTCGACTTCGAGGGCAAGCGCAAGATGCAGCTTGCCGAGGAGGGCATCGAGAAGCTCCGCGGCGAGGTCGACACCCTCATCACCATTCCCAACCAGCACCTTCTGCGCATCGCCGAGAAGCGCACGCCTATTCGCGAGGCGTTTTTCATGGCCGATGAGGTGCTGCGCCAGGGCGTGCAGGGCATTTCCGACCTGATCACAGAGCCGGGCGAGATCAACATCGACTTCGCCGACGTGCGGACGATCATGAAGGGCAAAGGCGACGCCCTGATGGGCATCGGGGTCGGCACGGGCGAGAACCGGGCCACCGATGCTGCCACCAATGCGATCAACAACCCCCTGCTGGAAGATGCGCGCGTCGAGGGGGCCAAGGGAATCCTCGTGAACGTCACGGGCGGCTTCGACTTCTGCCTCTCGGAGTTCGAGGAGGTGCTGAAGATCATCACGGCAAACGCGGACGACGACGCCCTCATCATCGCCGGCACTTCCATCGTCGAGGCGATGAACGACAGGATCAAGGTGACGGTGATCGCGACGGGCTTCAAGGACGCCCCGCGCCAGAAGGTCTTCACCGCCGAGCCCGCAGCCCACCGGGAAGCCGCCGAGGTGGTTGCCTACGAGGAGTGGGCCTCGATGGGCAAGAGCGCGAACCGTCGTTCGGGAGCGGAGGATTTCCTTCTTGGGCGCAACTCCCGCGAGGCCGACCTGAGCGTGCCGACAATCCTCCGCGAGAAGAGGACTATAGGTCAGAAGGACTAGGGGCGGGTGATGGATACGGCTTCCCGGTTCGCTGACTACCTCGCGGCCGAGCGAGGTCTCTCGCCGAATACGGTCGCCACATACGCGGCGGAGGCGCGCTCGTTTCTCGCCTACTTCGAGGAGGAGCGCAGCGCCTTGGCAGATGCTTTCTCGGGGGACGTCCCATCCGCCGTACCCGGCACACCTCTTGCCGTACCCGGCACAGCCTCCTCGGCCGACGTGATCGCCTACATCGTCAAGCGGCAGCTCGACGGCATCGATCCCCGGACGCTCGCGAAATCGGTCTCGGCGATCCGCTCATTCTTCCGCTTCCTCGTGCTCGAGGGAGAGACGGAGGCGAACCCCGCGCGCCAGGTGGATTCCCCCCGAACGGCGATGCGGATCCCCCGGGTGCTGGATCCCGAGGAGGTGGACAGGCTGCTCGCCGCGCGCGATCCCCGGAGCCTCCCCGACCTGCGCGACGGCGCGCTGTTCGAGCTGATCTACTCCTGCGGCCTGCGCGTGACCGAGGCGGTCGACCTGACCGTCGACAGGGTCGCCCTTGGCGAAGGGATGGTCCGTGTTATGGGGAAAGGCTCGCGCGAGCGGCTCGTTCCCATGGGGCAGCGCGCGAAAAGAGAGCTCGCCCGCTACCTCCAGGAAGTGCGGCCCGCCCTGCTTGCGGGCAGGAAGCAGACCAGCATCCTTTTCGTCGGACGGGGAGGGCGCAAGCTGTCGCGAAAGACCGTGTGGAAGAGCTTCAAGAAGCTTGCGCTGCGCGCGGGGGTCGAAGCGAAGGTCCATACACTGCGACACTCCTTTGCCACGCACTTGCTCGCGGGGGGAGCGGACCTGCGCTCCGTGCAGGAACTGCTGGGGCATGCCGACATTTCGACGACGCAGATCTACACCCACGTGAGCCAGGAGGCGCTGAAGCGGACCTTCGAGGAGTTCCATCCCCGCGGTGCCCGTCCGAAGGACGGGCACCGCGACGGCGACAGCAGCGTGCGAAGCGCGCTGCGAGAGCCCAGAGGGCGGCAGCAGGGCGAAGCCCTGCGGGGGGACCATTCGTGAAAGCGCCGGCGCGGTTTCGGCCATTGAGAACAGTGGGGGCTGCGGCGCTCTCTGCGTGCATCGCTCTTGCCGGATGCAATCCAGCCCGCAAGGTGTACCTCGAGAGGCTGAGCGCGCTCGAGAAGGGGCCGACGGGGGCGGCGTCGTCACAGTCGATCGATGAGCTGAAGAAGGGGATCGCTCGGTATTCTGCGGAGGTCGAGAGGCAGGTGAAGGCAGCGAAGAACCTCGGCGTCTACTACAAGATGCTCGCCTTGAAGTATCTGGATGCGGGCATGTACAAGCTGGCGTTGGAGAACCTGGACAAGGCCGTCGAGATCTATCCCGAGAATCCCCAGCTCGCCTACTACAGCGCGGTCGCCTCCGCCCGGTTGTCAAAGGCGGAGCTGACCGATGAGGCAGCCGCTGCGGAGGACCTCCGTCGCGCCGAGATCTTCTACCGCCGAGCGATTTTCCTCGAGCCCGGCTACGTGAACGCGCTGTACGGCCTCGCAGTCCTGTACTCCATGGAGCTCGGCCGACCCGCGGACGCCGAGCCCCTCCTCCAGACCATACTGGCGAAGGAGAAGAAGAACGTCGATGCGCTGTTCCTCCTCGCCCGCATCCGCTACAGCGCCGGCCGGCCCGAGGAGGCCATCGAGATCTACAAGCGGATCGCCGACTCGACGCAGGCCTCGAGGCTGAAGGCGCAGGCGCTCGCGAACAAGAGCGCGATCGAGGAGGAGCTGTATGGACAAAAGTGAAAGGCTCCCCCTGCTCGGGCTGTCCCATGTCGAGTTCCTCCGCCCTCGGGAGAAGCTCGCCCTGGTCGAGATGCTCGGGAGCGCCGGGAGGATTTTCGAGCTGCCCCTCAGCGACATAGGCGCGCTCCTTGGGCGGAGGCCTGTCACGAAGCGCTGGGACCCTCGCGAGATTCTCGGTGTAGCGGCCCAGACCGAAGCGCGCTTGACCGCCGATGGGATGGGAAGCATCTTCTACTGGGACGCTTCCTATCCGCCTCTCCTGCGCGAGATCTACGATCCCCCCATCGTCCTGTTCTGGCGCGGGGCGCTCCCCCGCGTCGAAGCGCTTCTCGCGGGAATCGTGGGCACGCGGCTGCCGACGGGTGCCGCGCGGAAGGCGGCCTATCGGCTTGGCTTCGAGCTGGCCTGCGAAGGGGTCGGGACCGTTTCGGGGCTTGCGCGCGGGATCGACAGCGAGGCTCACGCGGGGTGCATTGCCGCGCGGGGGTACACGATCGCGGTGCTCGGAAGCGGGATCGACATCGTCTCCCCGTCGTCGAGCTGGGCGACTGCCCGCTCCCTTCTCGAGGGGGGAGGGACGATCCTGAGCGAGTATCCGCCGGGGACGCCGCCCCTGAAGCACCACTTCCCGGCCCGCAACAGGATCATCAGCGGGCTCTCGCGCTCCGTTGTGGTGGTCCAGGCCCCCGAGCGCTCGGGCGCGCTGATCACGGCGGAGTACGCCCTGGAGCAGGGAAGGGACCTGTTCGTCCATGCGGCCGGGATCGCGGGCAGCGCCGGCGGCGGGACGCGGTGCCTTGCCGATGCCGGGGCGCCGGTGGTGGCGGGAAGCGCCGAGCTTCTTGCGGATTGGGGCCGTGTGCCTCGGGTGGTTCCCCTTCCCGCTGGAGGCGACCACGCGACCGGCACGCCGGTGACAACGCCCGCGATCGGCCTCGCCCTCGCGCGGCGTTTGCGCGCGGAGATCGAAGGATCGTGCGCCCTCGCGGGCGGCGAAACCTATTGGAGAGGATAATGACGAAGAAACACAAGAGCGTCCTGCTCATCGTCGAATCGCCCGCCAAGGGCAAGACGATCGAGAAGTACCTCGGCAGGGGATACTCGGTGGCGGCCTCGATGGGGCACCTCATCGACCTGCCCAAGTCGCGTCTGGCGATCGACGTGGAAGGCAGCTTCGAGCCGGAGTACATCACCGTCCGCGGCAAGGCGAAGATCCTCAAGGAGCTCAAGCAGAAGGCGAAGAAGGTCGACCAGGTCCTGCTGGCCTCGGATAACGACAGGGAGGGCGAGGCGATCTCCTTCCACCTGCGCAAGGCCCTGCAGAACGGGGGCGGGGCGCCGGTGGACATCCAGCGCATCACCTTCAACGAGATCACCCCCAAGGCGATCCGCGACGCGGTCGCGAGTCCGACGGAGATCGACCTCTCGAAGGTGAACGCCCAGAAGGCGCGCCGGATCCTCGACAGGATCGTCGGGTACTCGCTGTCCCCCCTGCTGTGGAAGAAGGTGAAGAACGGCCTCTCGGCGGGTCGGGTGCAGTCCGTCGCCCTGCGCCTGATCTGCGAGAGAGAGAAGGAGCTGGAGGCATTCCTCCCCGAGGAGTACTGGACGATCGAGGCCGAGCTGCACAAGGGCAAGAGCGCCTTCCGCGCGCTGCTCGTGGCCGTCGACGGGCAGAAGCCCGCCCTCGGCAAGGAAGCGGACACCCTAGCGCGCATCGAGGCGTTGAGGGACGCGATCTACCGGGTGCGCGAGGTGAAGGAGACAGACAGGGTCATCCGGCCCCGCCCGCCCTTCACCACCTCGACACTCCAGCAGGCCGCGGCCAACAGGTTCGGCTTCACCGCGCGAAAGACGATGCAGATCGCGCAGGGCCTCTACGAGGGGGTGAACATCGGCTCCGAGCGCCTGGGCCTCATCACGTACATGCGCACGGATTCCACCCGCGTGGCCGAGAGCGCGCTGGAGGAAGCGCGGGTGTACATCGGTGAAACGTTCCCCGGCGAGCTTCCCGAGGCGGCCAACCGCTACGCCACGGGCAAGGGCGCTCAGGATGCGCACGAGGCCATCCGCCCCACGTTCGTCACCCGGACTCCCGCGGAGCTGAAGAAGGTCCTGACCTCCGAGGAGTACCGCCTGTACGCGATGATCTGGGAGAGGTTCATCTCCTCGCAGATGAACCCCGCGAAGACCCTCACCACGACCGTGGACGTCGCGGCGAGCTCGGGGAGCGAGTGCCTGTTCAGAGCCTCCAGCACGAAGGTCGTGGAGAAGGGCTTCCAGAAGGCTCTCACCGTCCTCGCTTCGAAGGAGGGCACGAAGGCCCTCCCGGCGCTGGAGCCGGACGAGACTCTCGCCTGCGCGAAGCTGCACCCCGAGCAGCACTTCACCTCGGGGCCCGCGCGCTTCACCGACGCGACGATTGTCAAGACCCTCGAGGAGCTGCGCATCGGCCGGCCGTCGACCTACGCCCCGATCATCTCTGTGCTTCTGGACCGCTTCTATGTCGTGCGCAAGGCCCGTCAGCTCATCCCCACGGTCCTCGGCAAGATCATCAACGACCTCCTGACCCGCTCGTTCCCCGAGCTTCTCGATCCCAACTTCACCGCCGCGATGGAGGAGAAGCTCGACGAGGTCGAGGAAGGGAAGGTGGACTGGCAGACGATGATCCGGGAGTTCTACGGTCCCTTCCGCGCCCTCGTCTCCTCCGTCCACGAGACCCTCGAATCAGTGAAGGGAGTCATGGACGAGAAGACCGACGTGATCTGCGAGGTCTGCGGCAGGCCCATGGTGAAGAAGCTGGGACGCTACGGCTTCTTCATCGCCTGCACGGGGTTCCCCGAGTGCAAGAACACCAAGCCCGTGCCCCTGGCTCCCTGTCCTCTGCCGGGCTGCGGAGGCCAGATCGTTGCGCGCAAACGCAAGAAGGGACGAGGCCGGGAGTTCTACGGCTGCACGAACTACCCGACCTGCCAGTTCGTCACATACTTCAAGCCGACCGACACTCACTGCCCCAAGTGCGGCTACTTCCTCGTCGAGAAAGAGGACAAGCAGCGGGGCACGTACAAGTCCTGCATCAACCCGAGCTGCGACTACCTGCACACGAAGGAGGCGGACGATCAGAGTGCGTGAGGACTACCTCGTGTATCTCGGCTCAGTGCGCAACCTCTCGCCTCATACCCTCGAGTCCTATCGGAAGGACCTCGAGAAGTACGAAGAGTACCTCGCCGCCAGCGGCGTCGCGGCCCGGGAGGCCGGACTCGTCGAGGCTCGCGGGTTTGTCGGCGCGCTTTCGAAGAAGGGGCTCGCCCCCCGGTCGGTGAACAGGATCGTCTGCGGGGTGCGGGGGTTGTACCGCTACATGGAGCGCAGGAACGAGGTCGGCTCCAATCCCTTTGCCGAGATCCGGAGCCTCCGTACGGAAAAGCGCCTTCCCTCCTTCCTGTTCGAGGAAGAGATGGCGCGCCTTCTCGAGATGCCCCGGTTGCCCGCCCCGCGAGCCGCCGCTGATGGGGCGGGCTTCTGGAAGCTGCGCGACAGGGTTGTGCTCGAAACGCTGTACTCGACGGGCTGCCGGATCTCCGAGCTCGTCTCGCTCGATCTCGCAGATCTGGACCTGAAGAACCGCGCGGCGCGGGTGATGGGCAAGGGATCGAAGGAGCGCAACGTCTTCCTCGGAGCCGAGGCGCTCGCAGCGCTGCGGGAGTATCTCGCGCTGCGCCAGCAGCACCTTCGGGGCGGCATCAGGGGTTCCCCCGACGCCGACGCCCAGAAGGCGCTTTTCATCAATCACAGGGGCAGGCGGATCACCGACAGGGGCGTCCGTTTCGTGCTCGCCGCGTACCTTCGGGCGGCGAACTTCGGCAAGAGGGTGACGCCCCATACGTTTCGTCACTCCTTCGCCACCCACCTCCTGGACAGGGGCGCCGACATCCGCGCCGTGCAGGAGCTGCTGGGCCACTCGAGCCTCACCACGACGCAGGTGTACACCCACGTGGGGCTCGAGAGGCTGAAGAAGGTCTACAGGAGGGCCCACCCCCATGCCGAGTGAGCAGTTCCACGGGACCACGATCATCGCGGTCCGAAGGTTCGACGCGGTCGCGATGGCCGGCGACGGTCAGGTGACCATGGGCAACACGGTCATGAAGTCCAATGCGCGCAAGGTGAGGAAGATCTACGACGGGCGGATCCTCGTGGGTTTTGCCGGAGCGACGGCCGACGCCTTCACCCTGTTCGAGCGATTTGAAGGCAAGGTCAAGGAGTATGGCGGCGACATCACCCGCGCCGCGGTGGAGTTGGCGAAGGACTGGCGGACGGACAGGATCCTGCGCCGCCTGGAGGCGCTGCTGCTGGTTTCGGACAGGAAGGCGACCTTTCTCATCTCGGGAACGGGAGACGTCATCGAGCCCGAGGAGGGGGTCATCGCCATTGGATCCGGCGGCTCGTTCGCGTACGCGGCGGCGCGGGCCTATCTCGATGCCTCGCAACTTCCGGCGCGGGACATCGCCGAAAAATCGCTGCGAATCGCTGCTGAAATCTGCATCTACACAAACGGCGAGATCGTCGTGGAGGAGCTGGCATGAGCACCATGCCCGTGCACGGTCCTGCCCGGGGAGCCGAGCTCACGCCCCGGGAGATCGTGGTGGAGCTGGACAAGTACATCATCGGGCAGGAAAAGGCGAAGAAGGCGGTCGCGATCGCGCTGCGAAACCGCTCCCGACGGCAGAAGCTGCCCGAAGAGCTGCGCGACGAGGTGGCGCCGAAGAATATCATCATGATCGGTCCCACGGGGGTCGGAAAGACCGAGATCGCGCGGCGGCTGTCCAAGCTCTGCGGCGCCCCGTTCCTCAAGGTCGAGGCCACCAAGTACACGGAGGTCGGGTACGTTGGCCGGGACGTGGAATCGATGATCCGCGACCTCGTGTCCGTCGGCGTGTCCCTCGTCAAGTCCGAGCTCTCCGAGGGGGTGAGGGTCGAGGCGGAGCGCAGGGCGGAGGATGCCCTGCTCGATCTGCTGCTGCCGGGCGTGAAGAAGCCCGAGCGCAGGTCCGAGCCCGACGAGCCCACGGAGGTCGAGCCCGTGGACTCGACCGGCGGGGAGCCGGGCGCGGAGTCAGCGGCAGGCCCGCCGCAGACTGCCGCGCGAAGCACCCGGGACAAGATGCGAGACATGCTCCTCCGCGGCATTCTGGACGAGCGGCTCGTCGAGGTGAGCGTCACCCGGGCCGCCCCGCCGATGCTCGAGATCTTTTCGGGCACGGGTATGGAGGACATGGAGCTGAACTTCGCGAACCTCGGCAACATCTTCGGGGGGAGGAAGAAGCGCAAGAAGGTGACAGTGCGGCAGGCCCGCGAGATCCTCCTCAACGAGGAGATGGACAAGCTCGTGGACATGGACAAGGTCTCGGAGCTCGCCCGTGAGCGGGTGGAGCAGATGGGGATCATCTTCATCGACGAGATCGACAAGATCGCCTCCCGCGGCGAGAAGGCCGGCATCGACGTCTCGCGCGAGGGCGTGCAGAGGGACATCCTGCCCATCGTCGAAGGCTCCAAGGTGAACACCCGCCACGGCATGGTGGACACCCGGCACATCCTCTTCATCGCGGCGGGCGCCTTCCACATGAGCAAGCCCTCGGACCTCATCCCCGAGCTGCAGGGGCGCTTCCCCCTGCGCGTGGAGCTTTCAGCCCTTACCAAGGAGGATTTCGTGAAGATCCTCACGCAGCCCCGCAATGCGCTGATCACTCAGTACACGGAGCTGCTGAAGACCGAGGGAGTCGCCCTCGAGTTCCTCCCCGAAGCGATCGACAGGCTCGCCGAGATCGCGACCGACGTGAACTCGCGCTCAGAGAACATCGGCGCCCGGCGACTGCACACGATCATGGAGCTGCTGCTGGAGGAGGTCTCGTTCCACGCCCCCGAAATCTCGGGGCAGAGCATCAGGATCACCCGGGGGTACGTCGACGAGAAACTGAAGAACGTAGCGGAGGACCAGGACCTCTCGAGGTATATCTTATAGGAAGTTGCGGTACAGGAGGCCGGCAAAGCGGCCGAGAATGAGGGGAGGGGGACAGAACTATGTTTTTTGCGGGTGCTTTCGGCAAGAATCTCGACATCATGAAGCGGGAGATGGACGTTTCGGTGCTGCGCCAAAACGTCATCTCCAACAACATTGCCAATTCCGACACGCCGAACTTCAAGCGCAGCGTCGTGAACTTCGAGAGCCAGCTCAAGCGGGCGCTGGACTCTGAAAAGATCGTGCCGTTTCCCCAGTCCATCACCAACGAGCGGCACATCGCCTTCGACAAGCCGATGGACTGGCGTGAGGTAAGCCCCCGGCGCGTGCTGGACTACCTGACCGAGGCGAAGAACAACGGCAACAATGTCGACATCGAGGAGGAGGGCATGAACGCACTCACGAACCAGCTGCTCTACACAACCCTCGCTCAGGTGGTGTCGAGCGAGATCCAGCGCGTGAACATCGTGCTGAGGTAGGAGACGGACGAATGGGAGTCTTCAGCAGCATCAACATCGCATCCTCCGGGCTCACCGCCCAGAGACTGCGCCTGGACGTCATTGCGGACAACATCGCCAACGCCAACACGACCCGGACGACGGAGGGTGGGCCATTCCGCCGAAGCCGCGTGATCTTCCGGCCCCGAGTGTCGCAGCCCTACTGGCGCAGCCCAATCCTCCCGACTTTCCTGAAAGACGAGGTCGGCCAGGGGGTGCGCGTATCGAAGATCCAGAAGGACACGGATTCCCAGCCCCGTCTGGTCTACGACCCCACGCACCCCGACGCGATCAAGAGCGGGCCGCGGGCCGGCTACGTGGAGTTCCCGAACGTGAACATCGTGAACGAGATGGTGGACATGATCGCCGCCTCGCGCTCCTACGAGGCGAACTCGGCGGTCATCAACGGCGCGAAGGCCATGTTCCTCAAGGCCCTCGAGATCGGGAGGTAAGCGATGGGTCTTCTTGATCCTGTTCAGGCGTACGGCGATGTGGTGAAGATGGCGCGCACCGACCCCCGGCATCTCGGGGGAGTCGCAGGAGGGCAGGCGGCAGCGAAGGACAAGGGGGTCGAGCAGTCCTTCGGCGATCTGCTGCTGAACGCGCTGGGCTCCGTGAACGCGAGCCAGCAGAAGGGCATGGATCTCGCGCAGGCGATGGTCACGAATCCGGACTCTGTTGACGTCCACGACGTCACGATCGCCCTGGCCGAGGCGAACCTTGCGATCTCGATGACAAAGGCCATCGTCGACCGGGCGCTCACGGCGTACAGGGAGATCATCAATGTGAGGTAAACCCGGAGCCTGGGGTCGAGGCCCCATGCGCCGGCTGCATCGTGAAGGGGAGGGGACATGAACGAGTGGTTGAAGAGGCTCCTTGAGCAGGGGAAGGGGCTGTGGAAGAGGTGGAACACCACCCAGAAGATCATCCTGTTCGCCGTCGTCGGCGCGGGCATCCTTGCCATCATCCTGCTGTTCGCGCTGAGCGCGTCGCCCAGCATGGTGCCGATCATCAATTCCCCCGTCTCGAGCCCCGAGGACAGGCTCGCGATCGGCGCGAAGCTCGATGAGGCGGGGGTCGCCTACAACCTTCGGGCGGACAACATCTTCTACGCCGCCGACCAGACCACGGCCCTGCGGGCGAAGAACATCCTCTTCCAGAACAACCTCGTGCCCTCCGGCACCGACCCGTGGGCGTTCTTCGACGTCGAGCGGTGGACAACGACGGACTTCGAGAGGAACGTGAACCTCCAGCGGGCCATCACGAAGCAGCTCGAGCAGCACATCCTCGCCCTCGAGGACGTGGACAATGTGAACGTCACCCTGGTGGTGCCGCAGAACGAGCTGTTCGCCGAGGACCAGAAGCCGACCACCGCGTCGGTCATCATCACGCCGAAGCCCGGCTCCGACTTCACAACGAACAGGAAGAAGCTCGAGGGCATCGTGCGCCTGATCAAGTTCGCGGTGGCGGGCCTGCAGGACGAGAACATCGTGATCACGGACCAGAACGGCGTGACGCTGAACGACTTCACGGGGCTCGCGGACGTGGACCGCCTCGAGCTTGTAAAGCGCGAGCTGAAGGTCAAGCAGGAGCTGGAGGCGAAGTACACGGCCCAGATCATGAACTCCCTGGGAGGCATCTACAGCCCCGACAGGGTGAGGATCATCCGCATCGACATCGACCTCGATATGAGCAAGAAGACCTCCACTGCCGAGGAGTTCACCCCGATCATCATGAAGCCCGACAACCCGAAGACGCCCTACGACGAGAGCGAGCGCGCGCCGGCCATTCCCCGGTCCACGCAGAACGTCGAGGAGCACTTCCAGGGCACCGGCTTCAATCCCGAGGGGCCTCCCGGGCAGGAAGGCCAGACCCCTCCGGCCTACAAGGACCTGTCCAACCTCGTCGGGAAATACGACAAGACGCAGGCCACCGTGAACAACGAGATCAACAAGAAGGTCACAAACGAGGAGAAGCGGCCGTGGGACATCAACCGCATCACGGCGAGCGTGGCTCTCGACGGCGTCTGGCGGTGGAAATACGACAAGCAGGGGAAAGTGGTGCTGAACTCGGACGGCAGCATCCAGCGCGAGTACGTGGCCGTCTCCGACGATGACATCGGGAAGCTCAAGGGGCTCGTCGAGGGTGCGATCGGCATCATGAAGGAGCGCGGCGACTACGTCCAAGTCCAGCACGTCGCTTTCGAGCGCACGCGGCAGTTCGAGAAGGAAGACTCTGTGTTCCGGCGGCAGATGGCGGTGCGGCGCACGATCTACTTCGTGCTCGCCGGCATCGGAGCGATCCTCCTGATCGCCCTCGCCTACCGCCTGCTCGCCAAGGAGATGGAGCGCAGGCGGCGGCTGCGCGAAGAGGAGCTCGCCCGGCAGCACCAGGCCATGCGCGAGGCGGCGCTGCGCACCGCCGAGGAGCAGGGCGTGGAGGTGGAGTTGTCCGTGGAGGACAGGGCGCGCCTCGAGATGCAGGAGAACGCGGTCAACATGGCGCGCGAGCATCCCGAGGATGTCGCGCAGCTCATCCGCACCTGGCTGGTGGAGGAATAGGCCATGGCGAAACAAGCGAAGGCGGCCCCATCGCGGCAGGCGGGCGGCCGGCCCGCGGCCGACGCACCGGCCCCCACTGCGGCTTCGGCGACCTCGAAACGCGAGAGCAAGGGCGCGGCGGGCCACAAGAAGGCGCTCACCGGCCGGCAGAAGGCGGCCGTGTTCCTCGTGACGCTTGGCTCCGAGATCGCCTCGGAGATCTTCAAGCACCTGCGCGAGGACGAGATCGAGCAGCTCACTTTCGAGATCGCGCGCCTGGAAGCGATCGAGCCGCAGGACAGGGACCAGGTCCTGATGGAGTTCCACGAGCTGATGATGGCCCAGGATTTCATCTCGACGGGCGGCATCGACTACGCCCGCGAGCTTCTGGAGAAGTCCCTCGGCACGCAGAAGGCCGTCGACATCATCAACAGGCTCACCAGCTCCCTGCAAGTGAGGCCCTTCGACTTCATCCGCCGCACGGACCCCGCGCACCTGCTGAACTTCATTCAGCAGGAGCACCCCCAAACCATCGCACTGATACTGGCGTATCTCGAGCCGCAGAAGGCGTCGATCATCCTCGGCAGCCTCCCGCACGAGATCCAGTCCGATGTCGCCAAGCGCATCGCGACCATGGACCGCACCTCGCCCGAGGTCCTGCGCGAGGTCGAGCGCGTACTGGAGAAGAAGCTCTCGACCATCTCGAGCGAGGACTTCACCGCGGCCGGCGGCGTGGAGAGCATCGTCGAGATCCTGAACATGGTCGACCGCTCGACGGAGAAGACGATCGTGGAGAGCCTCGAGGAGGACGATCCCGAGCTGGCCGAGGAGATCAAGAAGCGCATGTTCGTGTTCGAGGACATCGTGCTGCTCGACGACCGGGCCATCCAGAAGGTGCTGCGCGAGGTGGATACCGCGGAGCTCGCCAAGGCGCTGAAGAGCGTCGACAGCGAGGTGCAGGACAAGATCTTCCGCAACATGTCCAAGCGGGCTTCGACCCTGCTGAAGGAGGACATGGACTACATGGGTCCCATCCGCCTGAAGGACGTCGAAGAGGCGCAGCAGCGCATCGTGGCCATCATCCGCAAGCTCGAGGAGCAGGGCGAGATCGTGGTCGCCCGCGCCGGGGAAGAGGAATTGGTGGTATAAGCCATGGCGAAAAACGTCTTCAAGCCGCAGGAAATCCAGTACCTCTCGCGCCGGGTCTTCATCGAGCCGCCCCGCATCGAGACGGTCGAGGAGCCCGAGGAGATGGAGCCGATCGCGGAGCCGGGCGAGTACACCGGTCCGACGATCGAGGACCTGCGGCGGGATGCCGACGAGTTCCGCAAGGGATTTGAGGCCGAGAAGGAGCGGATACTCGCAGTAGCGCGCGCCGAGGCCGAGAAGATCCGGGCGGACGCCGAGCGCGCGGCCTTCGAGGAAGTCAAGCGCAAGAACACCCAGGCGCAGAAGATCCGCCAGGAGGCGGAGGACGAGGCCCGGCGCATCCTCGCGGAGGCGGGGAAGAAGGCCGGCGACCTCGAGAGCGACATCAAGGGCCGGGTCGCGCAGACCGAACGCGAGGCGTTCGAGAAGGGCGTGGCGGAGGGGCGCGAGCAGGGCTATGGCGAGGGGCGGGCCGAGGCCGGGCGCCTC
>CAYGXO010000061.1:0-1532 GCA_964353885.1 uncultured Spirochaetaceae bacterium | reverse complement strand
CCGGGATTCGCAATCAGGTGGCGGCACTCGTCGCGGCGGCTCTCGAGCCCAATCTTTTCTCGGCGGTGGTGGTCCACGAAGGTATGCCAAGCCTCGCTTATTTGCTTGAGGCCCCCATAACCTACCAGGAAGCACCCGAATTGTTTTGTCTGGATCTATACAAGGAATTCGATCTGGATCGCCTGGTAACCATCGCGGCGCCAGTGAAGGTGGTGGTCGAGAAATACGTCCAATTGCCGACAAAACCGTAAGCAGATTAGAAACGGCGGGAACAAGTCTCGGTTCATCACAGCCGCTGCTAGCCGAACTTTCGCAGTTGAGGGGGTTAAGGAACGGCAAGTGGTTTATTTTCAGCAAAGCGATCTCAAAGGTCGGCACTACATTTTCAGCCTCGGCGGGACGGCCTGCGCGGTCTCATCCTGGGCCTTGATGCGGGGCGGCGGTTGTGTCGGCAAAGACAGATGGAGTTGGTGCAGCAGCAGCGATTGATCGGGTTCCGGCTGGGTTTAGCGCGGCATGATCAGCCAGCGGCCGTCGGTGGTGGGCAGACACACATCCAGCATCTGAATCGTCGCCAGCTTTTCCAACACCGCCCGCGGCGTGAGGCCCGGGGCCAGGACTTGCCGCCTTTGTTTCAGCGTCACCGAAAGAGCGTAGGCCAGGAAGGCCACGAAGAGGTGAGCTTCCACGCGCTTCTCCAACTGGTGATAGATCGGACGCAATCCCAATTCGCTTTTGAGGGTTTTGAAGGCCGCCTCAATCTGGGTGAGTTGGATGTAGCGTTCCCACAGCACCGAGGGGTCTTCGCCCACCAGGTTCGACCGCAGCAGATAATGCCCATCACGGAGTTCAGCTTTCTTCAGCTTCTCCTTGTCCAGAGCGAAGGTGAACGTCTGGCGAGTGACTCCTTCACCTTTTGACGGATGTTCACCTCTGAGTCGGAGGGGTTTTTCCGCGCCGGCAGCTGCATTCTAACGGGGTTTACGGCGTTCGGGCAGCTTTTTGCGCGTGACTACAGGGATCTCGGTGTGCGGTAGGGCATGGGGCAGGCCTAGGTCCAGGGCTTTGAGCAGAGCGCGCGAGGATTGGCTGGGGGTGGGAATCCGCAAACAACTGCCGCCACCCGCCACCTTGATTTCCGTCGAGCACAGCGTCTGGAGTTGGTGCAGCCCTTCCTCGACGGTCACGTCCAGGAAACTCCAGGCCCGGCTAAGCTCCCGCCGGATCAGGTACGCCAGCATCACCACCAGCACGTGGCCGCGGGTGTGTTCCGGCGTGCGCACGTAAAGGGGGCGCGTCTCCAGGGGCGCGGTTTTGCAGGTGCGGAAAGCCTGCTCGACTTCCGTCAGATCCTGGTAACGGTCATGCACCACCGGCGGGGAAGCGGCGCTCTCGGGGAGGTCAGTCTTGATCACGTAACACCCGTCCAGACGCGAGGCTTCTTCCAGGGCGGCTTCGTTCACCGTCAGCTTCAAGCTGCGTCCTTGGCTCGGCACCTCCAACCAAGGCGCAATTTTCAACGGGGTGATTTG
>CAYGXO010000060.1:0-3434 GCA_964353885.1 uncultured Spirochaetaceae bacterium | reverse complement strand
GGGTGAACAGGCTCATGTCCGCCACCTCGTCCAGGAACAGCGTGCCCCCGTCGGAGTGCTCGAAGCGGCCGAGGCGCAGGCGGTCCGCGCCGGTGAAGGCCCCCTTCTCGTGCCCGAACAGCTCGCTCTCGATCACGCTCTCCGGCAGGGCGGCGCAGTTCACCTTGATGAAGGATCGGGCGGCGCGCCGGCTGGCATAGTGTATGGCGTGAGCCACAAGCTCCTTGCCGGTCCCGCTCTCGCCGCGCAGCAGCACGCTCGTGTCGCTTGCGGATACCTGCGCGATGAGCTGGTAGACCTCCTGCATCGCCTTCGAGTTCCCGATGATGTTGGAGGGTCGAAACCGGTCCTTGAGCTCCTCCTGAAGCCGCAGGTTCTCTTCCACGAGCCGTTCGCGCTCCTCCTGCGCGGACTGGCGCAGTCTCACGGCCTGCGCGATGAGGGAAGCGACGACGGAGAGGATCCGCGCATCCTCATGCAGCGCCTCGGGCGCCGAGGCCGGCCGGTCGGCGCTCAGCGCCCCGACGACCTCGCGGCCGAGCTTGATGGGGACGCAGATGAAGGAGAACTCCCCGCCCGTCAGCTCCTTGCGCGCCCGGGTCTTGTCCAGGAAGCTCGGCTCCTCGGAGATTTTCGGCACGATCGCGGGCTTCCCCGTCTGGATCACCTTGCCCGTGATCCCCTCGCCGAGCCTGTAGCGTCCCCGCTGCTTCTGGCTCGCCGACAGGCCGTAGGCGGATTCGATGGAGATGTCCCCCGTCTGGCGATTGAGGAGCGTGAGAGTGGCGAACTTCAGGCCCAGCGACCCGGTGATCGCCTCGAGCACGGGCTCCACCACGGTGCGAAGGTCGAGGCTGGAATCGAGGATCTGGCTGATCTCGAAGAGGATTGAAAGCTCTCCGGCTCCGCTGCTCACCCGCCTGCGTTCCACCCCCATCCCCACCTCCCTCGCCCGGCACGAGAATGTCGAATCAGCGGCACGACGATACAGAAATGTAGCTTTACGAGCCTCGGTCGGTCAAGGTCGCTCCCTGAGCGCGGAGTCCGCTCAGGAGGCGACCTTGACAGCTCTGTGCGCGTCCCGGTATAAATCCCTATGCACGCACTCGCCATCGAACTGAACGCCGTTCTCGAGGGCAGCGTCGCCGGCGCGCTCCTCTCGGATCTCGGCAAGAGGCTGTACTTCCCCAAGGGGATCGTCGCTCAATCGGCGGAAGCGAAGAAGCACGCGAAGAAGCTGAACGCGACGATCGGGATCGCCTACAAGGGAGGCACGCCCCTGTTCCTCCCGTCGATCAGGAACCTCCTGCCGAACCTGGCTCCCGAGGAGATCTTCCCCTACGCCCCCACGCAAGGCGTGGAGACTCTGCGGGAGGCGTGGAAGAAGGAGATCATCCGCAAGAACCCCGATATCGGCGATTCGGTCTTTTCGCTTCCGCTCGTCGTGCCGGGCCTGACCGCGGGGATCTCGGTGCTCGCCGATCTGTTCGTCGACAGGGGGGACGCGGTCGTGATCCCCGACATGTACTGGGACAACTACCCCCTCATCCTCGAGACGAGGCGGGAAGCCCGGCTCGCCACCTTCCCCCTCTACAGCGCCGCCGGCGGCTTCAACCTCGACGGGCTCCGCGGGGCTTTGAAGAAGACCGGCGCGGGCGGAAAGTGCGCGCTCCTTCTCAACTTCCCCAACAATCCGACTGGATACTCCCCCACGGTTCAGGAAGCCGGCGAAATCGTCTCCGCGATCGGCGAGGCTGCCGCGGCAGGTACGCGCCTTCTCGTCATCTGCGACGACGCGTACTTCGGCCTGTTCTACGATGCGGACACCTATCCGCAGTCGCTTTTCGCCAGGCTGTGCTCACTGCACGAGAACGTTCTCGCAGCGAAGGTCGACGGCTCGACGAAGGAAGACCTCACGTGGGGCTTCCGCACGGGCTTCGTCACGCTCGGCGCCAGAGGCCTTTCCGCCGAGCACTACGAAGCCCTGACCCGAAAGCTCATGGGCGCGGTGCGCTCCACCGTGTCCAACTCCAGCATACTCGCGCAGAGCCTGATCCTCCGCGCCATGAAGAGCCCCGACAGGGAAGCGGAGAAGGTGGAGGCCTACAAACTGCTGAAGGCGCGCTACGAGAGGGTGCGGCAGATCGTCGCCGCCAGAAAGAGCGCCGTCCTCACCACCCTGCCTTTCAACTCGGGGTATTTCATGAGCTTCCGTCTCGAAAGAGGGAAGGCAGAGGACCTTCGCAAGGCCTTGCTCATGGAGGACGGGATCGGCACCATCGCGATCGACGAGCGTTGCCTGCGCGTCGCATACTCAAGTGTGGACGTGGAGAAACTCGACGAGCTGTACGACCTGATCTACCGCGCCGCCGAGAAGCTGTAGGCCGAGCTGTCGGCCGCGGGTGTGAGGCGCCCGCCGCGACCCCCAACGGGGGCTATTCCCTCTGAAAAGGCGTGTCGGTGGACGGCAGCCGCTCGAGGTCGTACGGCGTGGCCTGGTAGACATAGTAGTTCAGCCAGTTCGCGTACAGCAGGTGGGCGTGCGACCTCCATGTCACGAGCGGCTCTCGCCGGGGGTCGTCGTCGGGGAAGTAGTTCCGCGGCACCGCGATCGGCAGGCCTCGGCCGACATCCCTGTCGAACTCGGCCTTGAGGGTGAGCCGGTCGTACTCGGGATGGCCCGTCACGAATACCATGCGTCCGTCCTCGGTCGCGGCCATGTAGACCCCGGCCTCGTCGGAGACGGAGAGCAGCTTCAACCCACTCACCGCTTCGATATCCCGCTGGCGGACCTCGGTGTGGCGCGAATGCGGGGCGAAGAACTCCTCGTCGAATCCGCGCAGGAGCGGCTCATTGGGCACGAGGACCCTGTGGCGGTACAGGCCGAACATCTTTGCCGGAAGAGGATACTTCGGCACGCCGAAGCGGCGGTACAGGGCGGCCTGCGCGCCCCAGCAGATGTGAAGGGTTGACCACACGTTCGTCGCGCTCCAGTCCATGAGCCGGATGAGCTCGGGCCAGTAGTCGACCTCCTCGAAGGCCAGCGTCTCCACCGGAGCCCCCGTGATGACCAGGCCGTCGAAGCGCTCGTGCAGCACCTCGTCGAGCGACTCGTAGAACGCGTCGAGGTGCTCGACGGGGGTGTGCTTCGACTCGTGCGTGCCCATGCGGATGAATGTGATGTCGACCTGCAGGGGCGTGTTTCCGAGCAGGCGCAGGAGCTGAGTTTCGGTGACGACCTTGGTGGGCATCAGGTTGAGCACCGCGATGCGCAGCGGCCGGATGTCCTGGTGGATGGCCCGCTCCGTGGTCATCACGAAGATGTTCTCGTCGGCGAGCACCCTGCGTGCGGGCAGATCGTTGGGAATCCGTACGGGCATGAAGTTCCTCCTTGACGCAGCGTACCGTCCGCTTCCGGCGCCGGTCAAGGCGGA
>CAYGXO010000059.1:0-11124 GCA_964353885.1 uncultured Spirochaetaceae bacterium | reverse complement strand
GCCTGCTGATCGAGGAAGCTGCCCGTGCCCGCCGCGCAGGATGAGTTCGACCGCGTTCCTCGGTATGCCCCGTCCTCGTCGAGCCGGATGAGCCCGAAACGCTCTCCCCCTACGAAGAGGATCGATCCTATTGAAGGGAAGACGCTCGCGCAGCCCGAGATGAGGGAGACCTGCCTGTCCACGGTCCGGCCGGCGCGCAGGAGCGTCGGACTCCCCGAAGTGACTGCCACTGCGACCGTGGAAGGCAGCTCCATGCCGCGTATCGTCGAGAAGAGGGTATCCCTGATCCTACCCCGGTGAAAGACATAGGCGGTACGGGCGTCACGAATGTCCTTCCCAGGCTCCACAAGGGCGCAGGAAACCGAAACCGAACCAATATCAATTCCCAGAACAGCAGAAGCGGGCATAGGCTGCCATAGTACTCTGAAAGTCGCTGTCGCGCCAGCCCCTGACGGCAGAGCCCCCTAAGGTCGCGCCGCCGGGGGCTCTGCATGCCGGGGAAATGGAGATCGCGCCTCTCCCTAGTGGTTTTCGCCCTAGTAGTTCTCGGCCAGAACCTCGTAGAAGGACTGGGGATGCCTGCAGGCAGGACACTCCTTCGGCGGCTCGGTCCCCTCGAAGACGTAGCCGCAGTTGATGCAGTGCCACTTCACGGCCGTCTTCTTCTTGAACACCTCACCCTTGTCCAGGTTGTCGATCAGCTTGCGGTAGCGTCCCTCATGGAAGTTCTCGGCCTTTGCGATCTGCTCGAAGGAACGGGCCACCTCGGGGAAGCCCTCCTCCCGGGCTGTCTTGCCGAAATCTGGATAGATGGCTGTCCATTCCGCCTTCTCGCCCGCGGCCGCGGCCTGAAGGTTTGCCTTGGTGTCCTGGATGGCTCCAGCAGGGTACGTTGCCATGATCTCGAGATCGCCGCCCTCGAGGTGCTTGAAGAACACCTTCGCGTGCTCCTTCTCGTTGTCGGCGGTCTCCTGGAAGATGTTGGCGATCTGCTCGAGGCCCTCCTTTCGAGCGGCGCTCGCGAAGTAGGTGTAGCGATTGCGGGCCTGCGACTCGCCGGCAAACGCCTTCAGAAGATTCTTTTCGGTTTTCGAACCCTTGATCGATTTCGCCATTGGTTCCTCCTCGTCGGAAAAGGATACCCGCTCGACTTCGCCGCTGTCAACGCCGCTCTCCGCCCAGCGTCGCACACGCGACGCGCTGGCGATCATCAGCTCTCGATGCCGGTTCGGGCCGGGATCCCCCGCGCGTGATAGTGGCGGATCTCCCGCATCTCCGTGACCAGATCGGCGCGCGCGATCACCCTCGGGTCGGCCCTTCGGCCCGTGATCACGATCTCCATCCTGCCCCCGGCGAGATCGATCAGAGCGAGCAGCTCCTCGACGCTGAACAGCCCGAACCATGTCGCGATGTTCGCCTCGTCCAGGATGATCATGTCCCAGGCCCCCGACTGAATCGCAGCCCTCGCGGCGGCCAGCCCCTCGCGGGCGGCCGCGGCATCGCCCGGCGAGGGAGCATCGGTGATGAACCGGCCGGTCCCGTACTGGCGGGCCTCCACAAGCGGGGCGAGCCGAGCGAGGGCGGCGAGCTCGCTGGAGCGCATGCCCTTGGCGAACTGCGCGATGAACACGCGCATGCCCGCTCCCGCAGCCCTCACGGCGAGCCCGAGGGCGGCGGTCGTCTTGCCCTTCCCGTCTCCCGTGTAGACCTGGACGTATCCCCTCTCCATCGCCATTGACCATTCTCCCGCCGGAGGGTATAGGTGTTCCACCAATGAATATCAAGACGGGCCGGAGGGGCGGGAACCGGGGGCTCGCGGCGCTGCTCTTTGCGGGCTTCGCCATCTACGGCAATGTGATGACGATTGTCGGGGCGACCCTGCCGCGGATCATCGGCGATTTCGGATGGAGCTACACGGTGACGGGGCTCGTCCTTGCGGCGAGCGCCGTCAGCTTTTTCCTGACCACCTTCGCGGCGGGCTTCCTCATCGAGACGATCAGGCCGGGACCGCTTCTCATCGGCGGCCTCCTGCTAGGAGCCGTCTCGATCGGCCTTTTCGCCCGGTGGCCTTCGCCGGGGCTGAACACGCTTCTGAACCTCGGCGTCGGCGTCTACATGGGCATCGTCGAGGTGATCACCAACTACGAGGCCATCCGCATGGAAACCGGGGGAAAGAGCAGGCTGATGACCCTCATGCACGCGGGGTTCACCGTGGGGGCGATTGCCGGGCCGCTCGTCGTGGGCAGCATCCTGCGGGCGGGCGGCTCCTGGAAGGCGATCTACCCCGCGAGCGGAGCGCTCCTGCTCGTCATGGCCTGCCTCTTCGTCGCTTTCCCTTTCCCGGACTACGAGAAACGAACGGAGAGGAAAACCTCCGGTGGTCTCAGGCTGGCAAAGGAGCCGATGCTCCTGCTGTTCACCGCCATCATCATCCTGTACGTGGGCTCCGAGCTCGGCGTCACGAACTGGGCCTCCGAGTATTTCGTGCGGATCCTCGGCGCGCCGGCCTCCACGGCCGCTTTCGCCGTCTCGGCGCTCTGGCTCGGGCTTCTTGCTGGGCGCTCCCTGCTCTCCCTCGCCTATCACGGGACCCGGCAGGATATCCTTTTGCTCGGCCTCGCCCTCTCCTGCACCGCATGCCTTCTCGGGTTCCTCGCAGTGAGGGGGAGCGCCGCGGGGCTGGCGATCATCTTCGTCCTGGGAATGGGATACTCGGGGATCTATCCGCTGACCATGACGCTCACGGGGCGCGCCTTCAAGTCCAGCGCGGCCGTGGGGATCGTGACCACAGGCGCGGGGCTGGGCTCCTTCTCCTTCCCGTTCCTCCTCGCGGGGATCGCCGAGAGGCTCGGCCTGCGAACTGGATTCCTCATGCTCGCCGTGCTTCCCCTGGGCGTCGCCGTCATCGCAGCCATCCTCATCCATAGTGCGCCGCGGCGCGATCGGACTTGACTTTCGCCGTCTTTTGGCTATATCCATTTAGGCGACGAAATCTCGCTCACAGTAGTATATTCCATCGCGATTCCACTTCAGAAAGGGGAAAAACCGTATGAGCGCTTCGAAATTCGTGTACCAGTTCGGCGGCGGCAAGGCCGATGGCAATGAGAAAATGAAGAACCTCCTCGGCGGCAAGGGAGCCAACCTCGCCGAGATGGCAGGCCACCCGGACCTCCGACTGCCCGTCCCTGCCGGTTTCACCATCACCACCGATGTCTGCGTGCACTTCTTCAAGAATAGGGGCAAGTACCCGGCCGGGCTCGACGCCCAGGTCCTCGCCGGCCTGAAGTACATCGAGAAGATCATGGCCCACAGGTTCGGAGACCCCGAGAACCCGCTTCTGGTCTCCGTGCGCTCGGGCGCGCGAAGGAGCATGCCCGGGATGATGGAGACAGTCCTCAACGTCGGCCTCAACGAGAAGACCGCCGAGGGCATCATCAAGGCCACAGGGAACCCCCGATTCGTCTACGACGCCTACCGCCGCCTCATCCAGATGTACTCGGACGTTGTCATGGAGAAGGCCGAGGGAATCGAGCCCGTCGAGGGGATGGGGATCCGCCAGCAGCTTGAGCGCGAGCTTGACAAGATGAAGCGCGGCCGGGGCGTGAAGCAGGATACCGACCTCACCGCGGGCGATCTGAAGGAGCTGATCAGGATCTACAAGGCGAAGATCCACGAGGTCCTGGGCAAGGATTTCCCCGATGACCCGATGGAGCAGGTGTGGGGCGGGATCCGAGCCGTATTCCAGAGCTGGAACGGCAAGCGCGCGATCTCCTACCGCCGCATCGAGGGCATCCCCGATGAGTGGGGCACCGCGGTCACGGTGCAGGCCATGGTCTTCGGCAACATGGGCGAGGACTCCGGCACGGGCGTCGCGTTTACCCGCAACCCCGCGACCGGCGAGAACGTTTTCTACGGAGAGTGGCTGCCCAATGCCCAGGGCGAGGACGTCGTGGCGGGCATCAGGACGCCCTACCCCATCAACGAGGCCGGCAAGACCGAGCACACGGCCAGCCTCCCCTCCCTCGAGAAGCAGTTTGCGAAGATCTACTCCGAGCTGCACGCGATCGAGCTGCGCCTCGAGAAGCACTACCACGACATGCTCGACCTGGAGTTCACGATCGAGAAGGGCAAGCTGTGGATGCTGCAGTGCCGCGTCGGCAAGAGGAACGGACCCGCGGCGGTGCGTATGGCGGTTGACATGGTGAGGGAGAAGCTGATCGGGGCCGAGGAGGCGGTGACGCGCGTGAGCGCGGCCCAGCTGGACGAGCTGCTGCACCCCATCATCGATCCCGTGAAGGAGCGCGAGACTCCCGTGCTTGTGAAAGGTCTTCCCGCGGGACCCGGCGGCGCCGTCGGCCAGGTCGTCCTGACCGCCAGGGACGCGGTCGAGTGGACGAAGCAGGGCAAGAAAGTGATCCTCGTTCGCGAGGAGACGAATCCCGAGGACGTCGAGGGCATGCGCGCGGCGCAGGGCATCCTCACCGCTCGCGGCGGCATGACCTCGCACGCGGCCCTCGTGGCCCGCGGCTGGGGCAAGTGCTGCATCGTGGGCGCCGGTGACCTGCACGTCGACGTGGCGGGGCGCCAGCTCGTCGTGAAGGGCGCCACGGTCCGCGAGGGCGACTGGGTCACCCTGAACGGCACGAAGGGCACCGTGTACGTCGGAGCCCTCCCGCTGATCAAGGCAGCGGGCGAGAACCCCGACTTCGTCGCCTTCATAGGAACCTGCGACAAGGTCAAGAAGCTGGGCGTGCGCACCAACGCGGACACCCCCCAGGACGCGAAGAAGGCGCGCGAGTTCGGCGCCGAGGGCATCGGCCTCTTCCGGTTCGAGCACATGTTCTACGGCGAGGGGTCCGACAGGCCGCTGTTCCTGCTCCGCCGCATGATCGCCTCCAAGACCGAAGCCGAGAGGCGCAGGGCGCTGGAGGAGATGTTCCCGTTCATGAAGGATGACGTGAAGAGGACCATGGAGGTCATGGACGGGCTGCCCGTCACCTTCCGCTTCCTCGATCCCCCGCTGCACGAGTTCGTTCCCACCCGCGCGGAGGAGAGGCAGCTCCTGGCCACCGATCTCGGGATCTCTCTTGAGGAGTTCAACAAGAGGGCCGACGGCCTGCATGAGTCAAACCCGATGATGGGCCACCGGGGCGTGCGCCTGGGCATCTCGTACCCCGAGATGACCGAGGTCCAGAGCAGGGCCATCCTCGAGGCGGCCGCCGAGCTGATCCAGGCCGGCAAGAACGCGCGGCCCGAGATCATGATCCCCGTCACCTCCACGATGACGGAGATCGTGGACCAGAAGAAGATCATCGATGCCGTCTACGAGAAAGTGCTGGCCAAGTTCAACCTCCCGAAGACGAGGCTCGTGCTCGTCGTTGGCACCATGATCGAGATCCCGCGCGCGTGCATAACGGCGGACAAGTTCGCCAGCGTGTGCGAGTTCTTCTCGTTCGGAACCAATGACCTCACCCAAATGGGCTTCGGGTTCTCGCGCGACGACATGGGCGGGTTCCTGCCTACCTATCTCGAGAAGAAGATCCTCCCCGCCGACCCGTTCCAGACCATCGACCAGGAGGGGATCGGCGAGCTGATCACGATGGGCATCAACAAGGGCAGGGCCGTGAAGCCGAACCTCAAGATCGGGATCTGCGGCGAGCACGGCGGCGAACCCGAGTCGGTCAAGTTCTGTCACAGGGTCGGGATGAGCTACGTGTCCTGCTCGCCCTACCGGGTGCCGCTGGCGAAGCTCGCCGCGGCGCAGGAAGCGGCGGCCGATCTGGCGGCTGCGCGAAAGCCGGCCGTCAAGGCAGCGATCAAGAAACCTGCGGCCAAGAAGCCGGCAATCAAGAAGCCCGCAGTCAAGAAGGCGCCCGCCCGCAAGCCCGCTCCCGCGAAGAAGCAGGTTGCGAAGAAACCGCCCGCCAAGAAGGCGCCGGCGAAAAAGGCCCTCGCGAAGAAGCCTGCAGCGAAGAAGGCCGCTGCAAAGAAGGCTCCGGTAAAAAAGGCTTCCGAGAAAGGCAAGAAACGCTAACTGCCCGCTGACCTTGAGATCGCAGCCCCGCCTCCCGTCGGAGGCGGGGCTTTTTGTTGACCAGGGCTCGGCTCTGCACTACAATGCCCCCCATGAATAAGGTCGCAAGGAATCCCGTCACGATACTCCTGCTTGTCTTCCTTGCCTTTCCCCTGGCCGGCCAGAACATCCCGATCATCACGGTTCTGGATTTCAAGACCAACAACATTTCCGCGGCCGATATGCGGTCGATCATCTCCCTGCTCTCATCCGCCCTGTTCAAGACGGGCAGGTTCAGGGTCATCGATGTGACGCAGCGCGACACCCTCTTGAAAGAGCTCGAGTTCTCGATGAGCGGGTGCACGGACGAGTCATGCCAGCTCAAGATCGGGAAGATGCTCTCCGCCGAGCAGATCGTTGTTGGTGACATCGCGAAGGTCGGCACCCGCTACATGCTTTCGTCGAAGATGCTTCAGACCGAAACCGCGGGCACCCTGGCCAGCGCCGACGGAATCTACCCGACCATGGACGCGCTCGTCGACGACCTGTACACGATCGCATCGACACTTGCTGGGACCTCTGGACAGAAATCCGCAGCCGCTGCGAGCCAAGGCTCGGCTACACAGCTTGCTCAGGCAACCGAGGCTCCCAAGACCCTGAAGCTCGCGATCCTGGCGCCCCTCTCGGGGCCCGTGCCGACCTTCGGCGTGTCAACCCGCGACGGCGCGCTGCTCGCGATCAAGGAATGGAACGCGAAGGGCGGAGTTCTCGGCAGGAAAATCGAGCCGCTCATCGAGGACGGGCAGTGCGCGAGCGGACCTGCATTGGAGGCAGCGACGCGCCTTATCCAACAGGAGAAGGTCCGTTTCCTGATTGGCGAGGTCTGTTCTCAGGCCTCCATTCCCGTCTCGAAGGCGGCAAACGACGCCAGAGTATTGATGATCAGCCCCTCGTCGACCAACAGCGAGGTCACCGCGAATCCCGACGGAAAGGCGAAGCCGTTCGTATTCCGTGCCTGTTTCGCGAATCCGCTCCAAGGTAGGGCGGCGGCAGACTTCGCCTTCAAGAAGCTGAAGGCCAGGAAGGCGTTGATCCTGCGCAATATTCTTATGCCTGAGTACGCGATAGAGCTCTCGGAAGAGTTCGGCAAGGCGTTCAAGGAAAGAGGCGGGAAGATCGTCGATACTGTGAGCTATGTTTCTGCGGAGAGGGATTCCTCAAAGCTTCAGTCCGCTGTCATGAGCGCGGATGCGGACGTTATCTACCTTCCGGATTTCGGGGAGGCGGTGTTTTCCATCATCAGGCAAGCCCGGGCCAAGGGATTCCGAAAGCCCTTCTTGGGCGGGGATGCGTGGGCTTCCACCGAGACTGACCTGGGCTTCGCCGATGGATCATACTACACGGACCACTTCTCTGCAGACGATCCCCGCCCGGAGGTGACGCGATTCCGCGACGCCTTCGGAAAGGACTTCAAGGAAGCGACCGGCAGGCCCCGGGTCCCCGATTCCATTGCTGCCCTCTCGTACGATGCTGCGAACATGCTCCTGCAGGCGATCCAGACGGCAGGCAGCGATGACCCCGCCCTCGTCAGGGTGTCCCTCGAAAGGCTGCGCTTCGATGGGGTGACCGGACAGATTTCCTTCGACCAGAATCACAATCCGGTCAAGCCCGTCTCGATCATCGCGATACGCGGCGGCAAACGGGAGCTTGTAGGAGCCTACCGGCCGTAGGCCTGGCTCTATCCCTGCCTTTCGCGGGCGGCAATCAGCGCTTCCACTTCCGCGATCTCCTCGGGTGTGAGATCCCAGTCCGCAGCCCCGATCGTCTCAGCGACCTGCTCGGGCCTGCGCCCGCCCACGATGGCCGCCGTGACCTCGGGCCTGCGCAAGACCCAGGCGATCGCAAGCTCGGCTACCGTCCTGCCCGCGCGCGCGGCGACGGGCCGCAGGTGCTCGACAAGACCCAGGTTGCGCCCAAGGGCTGGCTCCGCAAAGTAGGGGTTCTTCCCGCGGATGTCGTCGGTCGGCAGCGATGAGACCCGCGCCTTGGTGAACGTACCCGAGAGAAGCCCCATCTGCATGGGGCTGTAGACGACGACGCCGATTCCATTGGCCGCGCAGAACGGGAGGATCTCCTGCTCGATCCCCCGGCGCAGCATGCTGTAGGGAGGCTGTAGGGAGTCGATGGGGTGAATGGCCTGGATCCTCGCCATCTGCGCCACGGAGAAGTTGGAGACCCCCGCGTATCGGATCTTGCCTTCCTCGACGGCCTTCGCGATCTCGGTCCACGCCTCCTCGATATCCGCGTCGGGATCGGGCCAATGGAGCTGGTACAGATCGATGTACTCCGTCCTGAGACGGCGAAGGCTCGCTTCCAGCTCGCCGCGCACGCTCGCGGCTTTGAGCCGGGGCACGATCGCCCCGTCCTTCCCCCATGCCCGGCCGCACTTGGTCGCGAGGATGACCTCGTCCCGCCGGCCTGCCACAGCCTCGCCCACGACCTGCTCGGAATGGCCCAGGCCGTACACGGCAGCTGTGTCGATCCAGTTGATGCCCAGGTCGAGCGCTCTGCGGATCGTCGCGATGGAATCCCCGTCGTCCTGTGCTCCCCAGGCGTACTGCCAGCCCGGCCCCCCGATGGCCCACGAACCGAGCCCGATCCGCGTCAGCTCCAGTGCAGAGGCCCCAAGACGCTTCTTCTTCATGCCGCGCTCCTTTCGTGAAACATACGCACGCGGGCCCCCGGTCGGCTACCGTCGCCACGGCTTCGCGCGGGTGAGCGAGGCCGCTCCGTCGAGGGGCCCGCTCTTGCGCAGGACCCCCGCCGCACCTATGATCTTGTATGATGAGAAAGATCCCCCCCGCCTTCCTGGCGCTCTTTGTTGCCGCGAGCGCGCTCATGGCTTCCGGCACGAAGGAGACGGCGGTCGTGATCTCCTACACCGCTTCTCTCAACGGGAACCTCGATGGCTGCACATGCGGAGCAAACCCGCGCGCCGGCCTCGTGACGCGCGCACCCTGGCTGCGCTCGCGGCCCGAAAGCGATTCCTCCCTCCTCGTGGATGCCGGCGACCTCTTCGACACTCGCGCGGATGACCTGATGCCCCCCCTCATCCTCGACTCCTACTCGGAGCTGGGGTACGACGCGATCGCCGTGGGCGACCAGGAGTTCGCGAACGGCGCCGCATCGCTGGTCTCGCTGAGGCAGGGCCGCCCCCTGCTCTCGAACAACCTCACCGTCTGCCCCACCGAGGATTCCTGCCTCATATTCTCCCTCGCCCCCCTGTACGTGCAGAAAAGCTGGGGAAAGGCGGGCATCTGCGCGCTCATCGACCCGAGCGTCTTCACGCTGTATCCCGAAACAATGAAGAAGACCGTCAAGATCGCCTCCTGCGTCCCGGCGGCCGCGGGCCTTCTCGAAAGGATGAAAGCGGACGGCGCCCTGCTGAAGGTCCTCCTGTTCCATGGCCCGATGGAGAAGGCCGCGGCGCTCGCGCGAGAAGTGCCGGGATTCGACGTGATCGTCGCCGGTCACGAGCAACTGCTCGCCGGACCGGAGAGGATTGGCGACACGATCCTGGTCTCCCCCGGAGAGGAAGGCAATAGGGTCGGCAGGCTCGAGCTTGTCGTGTCCGGTGGCCGGCTCGTCTCGCACCGCAATGAGTTTCGCCTGTTCTCATACACGGCGGACTCTCAGGACCCCGTCATTCGAGCGCGCATCGAGGGATACTGGGATGTCCTCAGCTCCCGGCTGAAGGTTCGGGAATGACAGGCGGGGAACAGATGCTGCGGGCCTTTGGGCAGCTGTTCGGCAACTATCCCCTGTATGCCGTGCTGCTGACCGCGGCGATATGTCTCTCGGTCTTCCTGGCCTTCTTCGGCCTGCACCGCCGCGCATCGCGGGGCGCGACGGAGTTCATCCTCTGCATGACGGCGGTGGCCGAGTGGAGCATCGGGTACTTCTTCGAGTTGATCGCCCCGACCCTCTCGATGAAGCTGCTCGCGGCCCGGATAGAGTATCTCGGCATCGCCGCCCTTCCCGTTCTCTGGCTCCTGCTCGCCGCGCGCTACACGGCGCGCATCGACCTCGCCCGGCCCATCCGCGTGGCACTTCTGATGGTTCTCCCCGCCGTCACGATCTGCCTCGCATTCACGAATCCCCTGCACGGGCTGCTGTGGAGCGGGACTTGGATGGACGCGGCGGTCTCCCCGCCTGTGCTCCATGTCGCACACGGTCCGATGTTCTGGGTCCACATGATCTACGCGTACATCCTGCTCCTCATGGGCACCCTGCTGTTCATCGTCTCGCTGGTCACCTCGCCGCCGTTCTACCGCGGCGCATCCTTCGCCATGATCGTGGCGGCTGCCGCGCCGTGGATCGGCAACATCCTCTACCTGTCGGGGTTGAACCCCCCACCCGGTTTCGACACGACACCCTTCGCCTTCGCGGTGAGCGGCGCTGCGGTGGCGTGGGTGCTTTTCCGCAACAAGTTCCTCGACATCGTTCCCTTCGCCAGGGAGCGGGTGATCGAGACAATGCAGGACCCCGTCATTGTCATCGACGCCGCCGACCGCATCGTCGACAGCAACCCCGCGGCGGGTTTCCTCATGAGGGGCTCGGGAGCGCGGATCGGAGCGCACATCACATCGCTCCTGCCGGACTGGGACCGCATCCGCGTCGGGCTCGCTGAGAGCAGCGAGCCGCTCTCGGATTTCCTGCTCGGGGGCGCCGAGCGCCCGCGGGCCTTCGAGATCGCCGCATCGGACATCAGCGACTGGAGGCGCGGGCTTTCGGGGCGCGTGATCGTCATGCACGAGACCACCGAGCGCCGGCTGATGGAGGCGGTCCTCCGCGCCTCGGAAGAGAAGTACAGGACCCTGGTCGAGAGCATCGACCAGGTCATCTTCAGTCTCGACCTGAAGGGCACGTTTACCTACGTGAGCCCCGTTGTCGAAAAGATCTCGGGCTACTCCGCCGCCGCGATCGTCGGCAGCCCGTTCTCCCGGTTCGTGCACCCCGATGACCTCGGCCTCGTGGCCCAAAACATGGAGGCGCGCTACCGCGGGGAAAGGGGGCAGAACGAGTTCAGAGTGATCGACAGCAGCGGCGCT
>CAYGXO010000058.1:0-2682 GCA_964353885.1 uncultured Spirochaetaceae bacterium | reverse complement strand
CGTCCCGCTTCCTGCGCTTCAGTTGCGGCCCAAATCCGCCGCGCTCGTTCGTTCAACGCGGGAGCCAATGCTTTATACTTTGCTTCCAGACGTTTGATATCCACTCACAAAGTATATGCTTATTTCCTCATTTCGTCCAGTTATTATCTGACAACCCCTTAGTACAGCGTTTTGAAGATCCACGTCGAGGGTATCGAGAGCCAGCGCCTCCCCCGGCCGCAGACCGGTAGCTGCAAGGAGCCCGATAAGCGTGATATGGGTCAGTGCGCGCAGCCGCGTGGGCCCCCCTCACTATGCCCCCGACCGCGGCGGGGCCCGTCAGACCGACGTGCGGTGCGTGCGTTCGTAGGAAGACCCTTCTGGAGGAACTACAGCCACGGTCCTTGCGGAGGTACAGGGATAACGCCTTTCCAATGTCCGAGAGCAGGGGAAGGCTCTCCATCACTCGGCCTTTGCCGCAGACGACGATCTCTGCCGTTCGCCAGCGGATGTCGCCGAGTTCCAGCGCGACCACCTCTCCTGCGCGCAGACCCAGTCGTGCCAGCAGGAGCAGGACCGCGTGGTCGCGGCGCCCGGTAGACGTCGCGCGATCTGTGGCCGAGAGGATTCGTTCCACCTCCTCAGGCGGCAGGAAGGTGGGGACCGTGGCTTGGCTCCACCTGCGGGCCATGGGAACAGAGAGGGAAAAGTCGATCGCCGTTTCTCCACCGAGGTGGAGGAAGCGAAAGAACGATCGGAGGGCAATCGACAGAAGTCGGGTATACTCGCTTGACCGACCTCGGATGCAGTTAAGGAGATAGTCCTGGACAGTCAGTGCGTCCAGTCGCTGCGCACAGACAGAACCGCACCTTTTCTCAAGCGCGTTCAGGAAATGATGGATGTAGGGTGCGTAGACGGATATGGATTTCTCCGCGAGCCCGCGCTCGTCTCGCAGATAGTCCACGTAGCGACGATGCAACTCGCTGGCGGCCGAGGACGTAATCCGAAGAGGGGTCGGCACTCCGGCTTCGAGACGAAGGTAGCCGGGGAAAAGACGCAAAACGGCCATTTCCAATGCAGCTTGGGCTTTCCGTCTTCGGGGCGAACGTTTTTCGAATGCTGCTATGTGGGATTCGTTCAGATTCTCTACGCCGATCTGCTTCCGCCTGGCCCAACGCGAGAAGGACGCGAGGATTGGTCTTTTCTTGTGCAGTGTACTTTCCGCGTAGCCAGCAGCCTGAAGGCGCCTGAGGAAGTTCCCGACGTGAATTTCGAGCAGACCCAGAGATGGGCCAGTTCCCGATTCGACAAGGGCATTCTCCGACATGTGGTCTCCTTCCCTGGTACTATGGCCAGTCCTTAGAGACCACCAGGATTATGCCGCGTCAGCAATAGTAGAAGAGTGAGAGTTAGGGGTTGTCAGATAATAACTGGACGAAATGAGGAAATAGGCATATACTTTGTGAGTGGATATCAAACGTCTGGAAGCAAAGTATAAAGCATTGGCTCCCGCGTTGAACGAACGAGCGCGGCGGATTTGGGCCGCAACTGAAGCGCAGGAAGCGGGACGTGGTGGTATCTCCTTTGTATCCCGCGCAACGAAGATCTCGTATTCCACAATCGTCAGAGGTCTCAAGGAACTACAATCGGGGGAAAGTGCAGAGCGCGGTCGTGTGCGTCGCCCCGGGGCCGGACGAAAAAAGTCTCTCCATAAAGATCCTACTATCCTCACTGACCTGGAAGGTCTGGTGGAGCCCACTGCCTCGGGAGACCCCCAATCTGCGCTTCAATGGACCTCAAAGAGCGTACGCATGCTGGCAGGGCAGCTACAAGTCATGGGACATACCGTCAGCTATCAACTGGTTGCAGAGCTCCTGTCTTCTGCAGGCTATAGCCTTCAAGCAAACCAGAAAACGCGTGAGGGGTCGAACCATCCCGACCGCGATGAGCAATTTCGACACATCAATCGGCAAGTTCGTCGCTTCCAAGCCCATGGCCAGCCGGTGATCTCCGTCGATACGAAGAAAAAGGAGTTGGTGGGTAACTTCAAAAACGCAGGAAAACATTGGAGACCGAAAGAGAACCCCGAACCGGTGCGAGTTCACGACTTCCTCATCCCCCAAAAAGGAAAGGCGATTCCCTACGGCGTCTACGATCTGACGCGGAACGCCGGTTGGGTGAGTGTAGGCATCGACCATGATACGGCAAGCTTCGCTGCTCGGACTATCTTGCGATGGTGGCAGAAGATGGGACGCCCGATATATTCTGCCGCTAACGCGCTACTGATCACCGCGGATGCGGGAGGAAGCAACGGCCCGCGTGTTCGCCTGTGGAAGTGGGAACTCCAGCAGCTGGCCAACCGGACCGGACTCTCGATTTCCGTGTGCCACTTTCCTCCCGGGACTAGCAAGTGGAACAAGATCGAGCACCGCCTGTTCTCATACATCACGACAAATTGGCGCGGGCAGCCACTGGTCAGCCTGGCGGTGATTGTCAACCTGATAGCCTCGACGAGAACAGCATCAGGATTGCGTGTGCGCAGTGAGCTCGATCAGGGCTTCTATCCCAAAGGACAAGAGGTATCTGAGGAACAGATGGCTGAGCTCAACCTTACGCGGCACCGCTTCCATGGGGATTGGAACTACATAATCCGCCCGACACGGAGATAACAGGTATTCGTTCAGTTATTATCTGACAACCCCT
>CAYGXO010000057.1:0-9472 GCA_964353885.1 uncultured Spirochaetaceae bacterium | reverse complement strand
GACGGCCCCTTCGTGGCGGTGAACTGCGCCTCGATGCCGGAAAGCCTGATCGAGAGTGAGCTGTTCGGGCACGAGAAGGGGGCCTTCACCGGCGCGGTCGCCGCGCGCAAAGGGCGCTTCGAGCTCGCCCACGGCGGAACCCTCTTCCTCGACGAGATCGGCGACCTCTCCCCGGGCGTCCAGATCAAGCTCCTCCGCGTCCTGCAGGAGCGGGAGTTCGAGAGGGTCGGAGGCATGGAGACGATCAAGACGGACGTGCGGCTCATCGCGGCCACCAATAGGGACCTCGAAACGCTGATCGAGAAGGAGCTGTTCCGCCAGGACCTGTACTACCGGCTGAACGTCTTCCCCATCCACATCCCTCCCCTCCGCGAGCGGCGCACCGACATCCTTCTGCTGGCCGACTACTTCGCCGAGCGCTACAGCGGCGCGAGCGGCAAGAGGGTGAGGAGGATCTCGACACCTGCCATCGACATGCTCATGGCCTACCACTGGCCCGGTAACGTGCGCGAGCTGGAAAACTGCATCGAGCGGGCCGTGCTCCTCAGCGACGACGAGGTGATCCACGGCCACCACCTTCCCCCGACCCTGCAGACTGCGGAGGCGAGCGGCACGACGCCGCGGGGCACGCTGCGGGCGACCCTCGAGCGCGTGGAGAAGGAGCTCATCGTCGAGGCGCTGAAATCCTCCCGCGGGAACATGGCCGCCGCCGCCGAGGCGCTGGGCATCACGGAGCGCATCATGGGGCTGCGCGTGCGCAAGTACCGCATCGCCGCGAAGAGGTTTCGCTTCTCGGGCGCCGGTTGACAGGACATATCAAATCGTGTATTTATTAATAACTTGTATATTTATACACGACGGCGAGAGGCAAAGCGGCCGCGTAGCTGAAAGGGAGGTTCGATGCTGGAGCTGAGAAAGGGAACCGACATCCTGGCCGAAGTCGGAGGGGTGAAATCGATCGCCGAGGCGAGGAAGATCTTCGACGCGGCACTCGATGCCGCCAATCGCGCGAAGCTCGCGAAAATCCGCAGCGAGGAGGCGCTGGTCCGGATCGCGAACGCAATCTCCATGTGCGGACCAGACAAGGTGTTCATCGTCGACTCCTCCCGCGAGGACAGGGAAGCCTGCCGGCGCATGAGCATCGAGGGCGGCGAGGAGACCCCGCTCGCCATGCCCGACCACACCATCCACTTCGACCTGCCCGAGGACCAGGGCAGGATGGTCGACCAGACCTTCTACATCGCCAACGATGAGGAGGAGGTCAGCACGCTGGCCAAGAAAATGCCGCGCGCCGACGCGCTGGCCTACGTGAGGCAGACCATGGGCGGCATCATGAAGGGCAGGACCATGCTGGTCGGGTTCTTCAATAGGGGCCCCATCGGCGCCCAGGCCGCCATTCCGGGCCTCATGATCTCGAGCTCCGCCTACGTCCTTCACAGCGGCAACATCCTGTACCGCAATGTCTTCGACAGCTTCGACGCGGAGATCGCGCGCGCCGGGGTCTTCTTCACCAACGTGCACAGCCAGGGCGCGAACAGGTCCGAGGACATCCCGAAGGCCCGCATCTTCATGGACCGAAGCTGGTTCACCACCTTCAGCATGTACTGCACCTACGCAGGCAACACTCTGATGCTGAAGAAGGGCAACCACCGCTTCGCTGTGGACCTGTGCACCTACTACAGGCGCGAGAAGGAGCTGTCCGAGCACATGTTCATCACGGGAATGACGGGCCCAGGCGGCAGGAAGACGTACTTCGCGGGTGCCGCCCCCTCGGGCTGCGGCAAGACCACGACGGCCATGGTTGGGACTGACTACATCGGGGACGACCTCGCTCAGATTTGGATCGCGAAGGACGGGACGCTGCGGGCCGTAAACCCCGAATGCGGGATCTTCGGAATCGTCGAGGACCTGAACAAGGAGGGCGATCCCTACCTGTACAAATGCCTGCGCGAGAAGGGCACCGAGGTGATCTGGTCCAACGTGCTGGTGGATGACGACAGTGTCCCGCACTGGGTGGGAAGCGGGGAGCCGGCTCCGGCGAAGGGAAGGAACTTCCAGGGCGAGTGGGCACAGGGGAAGAAGGACGCCAACGGAAAGCCCGTGCCCATCTCCAATCCCAACGCCCGCATCACCCTCTCCAACGACGCGATCGGCAACTACAACCGCGCGGTCGCCTCGGATCCGGCGGGGGTGCCCGTCAAGGTCATCACCTACAGCGGGCGCGACAGCGACACGATGCCGCCCGTGTGGGTGGCGAAGAGCCCCGACCACGGCGTGGCGATCGGCGCCTCGATCCTTTCGGCCGCAACGGCCACCGAGGTGGGCGCGAAGGGCGTGAACAGGCAGCCGTGGGCCAACTCGCCGTTCATCCCCTGCCCTCTCGGCGACTACATGGAGGCGCAGTTCCTATTCTTCAACTCGAAGAAGTTCTCCCGGGAGGGCCGGCCGATCATCGCAGGTTTGAACTACTTCCTCACCCATGGAGCGCGCGGGGGCGCCGCCGAGGGCGACGCGAAGCGTCTGCTGGGCGAGAAGCGCGACGTGAAGGTGTGGCTCTCCTGGCTTGAGAGGTATGCGCACGGGGATGTGGGCGCGATCGAGACGCCGATCGGCTGGATCCCGCGGTACGCGGACCTCGCGGCCCTTTTCAGAGAGTCGATCGGGAAGGAGTACCCGAAGGCCCTGTATGACCGACAGTTTTCCTTCTACGTGGACAACATCATCGCCAGGATCCAGCTGCAGGAGGACGCCTACCGCAAGGAGAAGAAGGTGCCCGGACGCATCTTCGAGGTCTACGAAGAGCAGAGGAAGGGCCTGGCGGAGCTGAGGGAGAAGCACGGGCCGATCGTGAAGCCCGAGGAGATCGAAAGGTTGCCCTAATCGCCGGTTTGGGTTTTACTATGCCCCGGTGGAACAGATCTCGAACGAGATCGGCGTCGGATACTCCGATCGGCACATCAACGCGATCCTCGAGGCAATAGGCCGCGATACTCGGCCGTATACGCGCCATTTCAGCCAGGGGGAGGATTTCTTTCTCAAGGTCGAGAAGGAGTTCACCGTCCCCCATTTCCCCATCCACCACGACGTGCGCCGCGCCGAGCCCAGCGCGGAGTACCTCGGCGCGCTCTCGCAAGTGGTCGAGCAGGCGGCGGGGCTCGCACCCCAGGCCCTGAAGGACCTCACCTACTTTTTCGATCCCGCCGAGATCCTGCGGCCCTGCTTCTACAAGCTGTACCGCATCGAGGACAGCTCCTACCTCTACCTGCTGCGCGTGGACCTGGCGATGAAGGGCTCCGACAGCACCGTCGTGCATCGGGGCACGAACGACACCACGGCCGAATACCGCTCGCGCAAGCTCTTTCTCGAGAACACCGTCATCCCGCTCTCGGAGGTTTTCCGCGACGAGGATGGCCGCGCGAAGGCGTTCAGGGTCCGGCAAACAATCTCCCAGACCTGGATCGGAGAATTCGGAAGGGGCTACTTCCAGCAGGGGATCTGGATGGACCTCGACCTCACGCGCTTCTTCAGCAGGTTGTTCCTGCCCGTCGGACGAAGGACCTACCCCTTCTACCCCTTCCTGTGCAAGTACAAGACGGTCTGCGAGTCGGTGGTCGATCTCTCCCCCGAGGGGCGCACGGCCACCATGCCCTCCCTCCATCGGGCGATCGGCTTCCTCTTGCCCGCGATGGAGGCGATCCAGTCGGAGATGCGGCACGGCGGATCCGCGGAGGACATGAAGATCTTCCGCGACCTGAAAGCGCGAGTGCCCGAGGCATGGTACACGCCGTGGGAGGGCATCCGCGTGGAGTCCTACCTGAACGAGTCGGAGATGAAGGAGTTCCGAGTTGAGGATTGATCCGAAGGCGATCCCAGGAATGAATGTGACAGTCATGGGTCTGGGGCTCAACGGCGGGGGTCTCGCATCCGCGCAGTTCTTCGCCCGGCGGGGCGCCGAGGTGACGGTGACCGACCTGCGCGGCAGGGATGCGCTCGCCGCTTCCCTCGCGGCCCTGGAGGGCTTCCCCGTCCGGCTCGTGCTGGGCAGGCACGAGCAGAGCGACTTCGAAAAGGCGGACCTCGTGGTGAAGAACCCCGCCGTCTCGCCCGACTCGCCCTTCCTTCAGGCCGCGCGCGAGCACGGCGCGGCGGTCGAGACCGACCTCTCGATCTTCCTCGCTCTCGCGAAAAACCCCGTCCTTGCGGTCACGGGCTCCAAAGGGAAATCGACGACTGCGTCGGCGCTCGCCTTCGGCCTCACGCGGGTCGACCCGGGCACGAAGCTTGGAGGGAACATCACCGTATCCCCGCTCTCATTCCTCGACGAGCTGGGAGGCCGGGCGCCGGTCGTCCTGGAGCTTTCCTCCTGGCAGCTGGGCGACCTGCGGGGCAGGGGCCTGCTCACGCCGGTCGTCTCGGCGTTCACAAGGATCCTCCCCGACCACCTCGACAGATATCCCGGCATGGCGGAGTACGTGGCCGACAAAAAAGCGATCTTCCAGGAGCAACAGCCCGGCGCAAAGGCCGTGTTCAACCTCGACGATCCCTGGCAGCGCGAGTTCCCACGCGAGACCCAGGCGACGAGCTTCTTCTATTCGGCGGGCCCCCTCCCCGACGGCCTGAGCGGCGCCTGGCTGGAGGGGGACGAGGGAAGGACGCGCATCGCGGAGGGAAAGAAAGCGCCGGCCGCGATCCTTGGCCCGACGCGGGTGCCGGGTGCGCACAACAGGATGAACCTCCTGTGCGCGGGGCTCGCGCTGCACCTCTTCGGCGTGAAGGCGGAGGTGGTGCGGAAGTCGCTCGCGGAGTTTCCGGGCGTCGAGCACAGGATGGAGATGTTCCGCGAGTGGAGGGGAATCAGGTTCTACAACGATTCGGCGGCCACGATTCCACACGCGACCGCCGAGGCCGTGCGGACGCTGGAGCCGCCCCTCGTGCTCATCGCCGGCGGGACTGACAAGAACCTCGACTTCTCGCCCCTGCGCGGCCTGGCGAGAAAACCGTCCGCAATCGTGCTCGTGGCAGGGACGGCGACCCAAAAGATCAGCGCCCTCCTGGATGAGGAGGGCGTGCCCTATGAGGGGCCTTTCGGCGAGCTCGCGCCGGCCGTGGAGGCGGCGATCGCGGCCGCCAGATCGGGCGGGTCGGTGCTGTTCTCCCCGGGATGCGCCTCCTTCGGCATGTTCCTGAACGAGTTCGACAGGGGCGCCAGATTCAAGCGTACGGTGATCGAGCTGACGAGGCCCTGAGGGGTTCCCGCAGCCACGGTTCGAACACGTCGTTCCTGTACTCGCCCGTGCCGTCGTAGGTCACATTCACGACCGGCACTCCGGTGAGCTTCTCGACGGTCCTCGACATGGCCTCCGTGATCAGGGAGGCACAGCAGAACGCCGGGCTCGCCTGGACGAACAATCGGATGTCCGGGTGGGCGTGCAGGAGGTGGAAGATCTTCTGCAGATTGTCCGAGGACTCCCCCGCGTGCTCAGGGCGCACGCCGAAGGATTCGCGCAGCCACCGAGCCGCCCCGGGATCCACGGGGGAATCCTCCTCGAGGAACTTCTCGAAGTACGTGCGGTAGCGCGAGGCGACGGCATCCCCCACCGTCCAAATCATCTTCGCGGTGAGCCAGGTTGAGTAGTCGCGCATCTCGAGCCACCTGCGGAAGTACGATCCGATCATGATGCGGTAGTACTCGATGAGCGGCGTGGCGATGACCTCCCCGCCCGCCCTCTCGATCGCGTGGATCAGGCCCTGGTTCAGCACGTCGTTGTCGCGCACGTACATGTCGCCGAAGATCGCCACCTTCGGCCGGGGCTCGCGCGAGGTTTCGATGGCGGCGAACAGGCCGACGACGGTCCGCAGGGCGGCGTCCTTCGAGGCCCGGCCCTCGAATGCTGTCTCAAGGGACTCCATCGCTCCCGCCAGGGCGCGGTCGGTCGCGCCGGGCACGAGCTCGTACGGCCGCAGCCGGCAGCTCACCCGGAGCAGCAGGCCGCCCACGAGAGCGGCGCGGAAGGCGTTCAGCGCAGCACGCAGCGATATCTCCGAGAGAGAGAGCTCGCCGCAGTAGACCTCGGCCTTCTCCATGCCGCCGCCGAAGGACTCCAGCAGGCTCTTGGTGAAGTGGGGGAACATCGTGATGTTGCACGACAGGCCCATCTGAGGGATCCAGAGCGCGGTGCTGCCCGGGTCCAAGTCGTGCTGCCGCACGTAGTCGACGAAATCCTCGGCGATGATATTGAGCGGGATGCACTGACCCGTGTTGTGGCGCATCGCCTTCCTGATGATGACGGGATCCTCGCGCAGCGCCCGCGCGTTGATGCCCTCGCGCCTCAGGCACGCGGCCATAAGCGGGTTGAGAAGCGGATCCCAGATCGGCAGGAGGAGCGTCTTGCCCTCGAGCGACCTCGAAAGCCGGGGATTGACGGGCAGCTGAGGAGATTCCCGCGCGGACCTGTAGCGCTCCCTCTCGCTTGAAGGGGCGGGCATGGTCGCGCAGGGCCAGGGCCTGCCCCGCCGGGCGTGGTTCCGGAAGGAGGCGACCCCGGCCTCGATTCTGGTCTCGTAGCCGACCGCGGAGTCATGGTCGTCCAATTGGAGGATCAGGTATGGCTTTCCGCGGGAATCGAGGATGCGCTTGAAGTACTCGATCGCGAAGCTGTCGGGCGAGCACTTGAAGGAGGTGACGAACACAGGATACAGGTTCGGCGTATTCGCGGCGACGCAGGCCGCCTCGAGGTCCTTCGCCGCGTACCTCCAATGCACGGCATCCAGAAGGGGCGCCACTTCCGCCACATCCGCCCGCTCGCAGGGGATCATGTCCTGGAAGAATGTCTTCACGCCGAGGGAGCCAAAGATCTCGGGGATGCCCTTGCTCATCTCGGGGCACAGCGCCGTGTACGGCCTGCCGATCAGCACGACACGGGGCTCTCCGGCCCGGCCCATTTCTTCCCGGAAGCGCTTCTCGAGCCGGCGGATGCCCGCCTCGTGGAACGCGATCGCCCTGTCGAAGGCGCGCGCGACGGCCGCGGGGGTCAATCGGGGCGCGCCGGCCGCCACGAGGGTCTCGTACAGCTCGCGCTTGGCCCTGTCCTTCCATTTCGAGTAGCTGACCAGCGGCATGAGGCAGCGCTCGCGAATTCGCCCTTCGCCGATCCCCGAAGCGAGCGGCGGGGCGTACTGCGTGTAGTGGCAGTACATCCTGCGCGCCTTGCTGTCGGGCTCGCTTTCCTCCCGGAAGAAGGGCAGGAAGACAAAATCCGCTTTCTCCAGAAGGTGCATCACATGGCCGTGGAGGGACGCGATGGGCGCGCAGAACTCCGCCCCCGCGACCTCCCTCCCGCGCGCCACAGAATCTGTCATCCCCTCGCTCGTGACGAACGGGATGGAGAGAGAGGAGAAGAAGCGTTTCCAGAGCGGGAGCGTATCGAAGAGGGACAGCGCCGCGGGGATTCCGATCACTGGCGCGCCGCCGGGCAGCCGCTTGGGGCTTCGCTCGGCGCCGAATGCCCTGCGCCTCTCGGCAAGGAGATCGAACCCCGAGCGGTTCCTGCTCACGAAATGCTCCGTCGCGTAGTCCCTGCCGCAGAGGAAGCCGTATGCGACGGTCTCGCCCGCCACGGTCGCGACGCTGATGCGGCAGTGGTTGGAGCACAGCCCGCAGGCTTCCGCCCGGACGGGGATCTGCTCGCGAAGGCCCGCGAGCCCGCGGAAGCTCGAGACCGGGGCGCCGCGATCCTCGCGCGCGCGCTCTTCCACGAGGAGCGCGGCGCCCAGGGCGCCTGTCAGGTGGCAGTAGCGAGAGACGAACACGGGCTTGCCGAGCCCCTCGGCGAAGGCAGCCACGAGGGCTCTGTTCCTCGCCGTTGCCCCCTGGAAGCAGACCCGGCTGCCGATCGACGCCCCGCGCGCGACTTTCGACAAGTAGTTCTCCCGAACGCTGTACAGGGCGGCCGCGAGGATCTCGTCGGGCGAGTACCCCTGCGCGAGGAAGGTGTTGATGTCGCGCTCCATGAATACGGCGCAGCGGTCGCTCGCCAGGGGGGCGCGGACTCCCCGCACCCGCTCATCGTAGCTCGCGAGGTCGCAGCCCAGCCGGGTCGCCTGCTCCTCGAGGAAGCTGCCTGTCCCCGCCGCGCAGACGGTGTTCATGTGCGAGAAGGTCACCATACCGTCGCGCATGGTCGTGAACTTCGCGTCCTGACCGCCGATCTCGATGATCGTGTCGATGCCGGCATCCAACTGGTAGGCGGCGCGCGCGTGCGCGGTGATCTCGTCCACAACGAGGTCCGCCCGCACGATGGCGCCGATGAACTTCCTGCCGGCGCCCGTCGCCCCGACGCCGAGAAACTGGAATCGCACGCCGACGCGGGTTTCGAAGTCCTCGATCGCTTCGCAGAGGGCCTGGGTCGCGGAGAGAGGCGAGCCGAGGGTCCGGGTGTAGAATCCCGCGACGGGCGCGCGGGCCTTGTCGATAATGATGGCCTTTGTGCTGGTGGAGCCGACGTCAATCCCCATCCGGACTTGGACCTCGCGCGGCTGAGCCGGATCGTCCGCCGCCCCTGCGTCGGCCTGATAGACGTCGACCTCCACTGCGTGCGCGCGGGAGCGCGGGCCGCTCGCGAACTGATAGCGGGATTCGGCTGTGGACCCGCTCGCCGAAGCGTCGGCCGCCGTCTGCGAATCGAGGTCCAGCGGCGCGAAGAAATACTGTCGGGCGCCGTCCGGGGAAACGAGCAGCGCATCGACGCCTTCGCTGCGCAGGTCGACGGCCTCGCACGCCGTCCCGTTCTCGGCCACGGTGAGGGCTGCGCCGAGCGCGCCAAGCACGGGGGAGTACCCATGCGAGACGACGCGGACCCGTAGGATTCCCTCCAGGTGCCGGCAGACCGCCTCGTTCAACGCGACACCGCCCGCGAAGACGACGGGTTCCCGCGGCTGCTCCCCCCCAAGGAGCGTGTCCACGATGTTCTGGGCGAGGCCCCTGCACAGCCCGTCGCAGATCTCCTCGAGGGAGCAGCCGGCCTGCTGGGCGTGAACCAGATCCGTCCGCGCGAACACGGCGCATCTGGTGGAAATCTTCGGAACCTCCCCGGTGTTGGCGAGAGCGCAGTCGGCCAGCTCCTCCACACCGTTCAGCCCGAGCCGCCGGGCCTGCTGATCGAGGAAGCTGCCAGTGCCCGCCGCGCAGGACGAGTTCGACCGTGTTCCCCGGTAGGCCCCGTCCTCGTCGAGTCGGATGAGCCCGAAACGCTCTCCCCCGACGAAGAGGATCGATCCTATTGACGGGAAGACACTCGCGCAGCCCGAGATGAGTGATACCTGTCTGTCCACTGTCCGGCCGGCGCGCAGAAGCGTAGGACTCCCCGAAGTGACTGCCACTGCGACCGTGGAAGGCAGCTCCATGCCGCGTATCGTCGAGAAGAGGGTATCCCTGATCCTACCCCGGTGAAAGACATCGGCGGTACGGGCGTCA
>CAYGXO010000056.1:0-101445 GCA_964353885.1 uncultured Spirochaetaceae bacterium | reverse complement strand
GGCGCGGGACCCCGAGCAGCTGAAATCCACCGACGGCATGATCATCGACGGCGAGGGAAACATTTTTATTGCGGATTTTTGCGCGAACGCCGTTGCCAAGGTCGCCCCGAATGGGAAGGTGACCCGCATCGCCCAGAGCCCCGACACAGATGGATTGCACGGAGAGCTGGACCAGCCGGGCGAGCCGATCATCTGGAAAGGAAAGCTGGTCCTGACATGCTTCGATCTGGTCACCGGGCCGCAGATGGTCAACACGAAGCACGAGATGCCGGCGACCCTCTCCGAGCTCGATCCGAGGTAGGAAGTCCAGACAGAAACGGCGACCCGCGGGTTAGTGGCCTTCACCCCTCAGCATCCGGCCCGCGTGCTCCATGACCGGAGCGATCACCTCCACGCACAGGCGCACCGCCTTCGGCGAACCGGGGAAGTTCACGACGACGGTGTTCCCGCGCACGCCGGCGAACCCGCGGGAGAGCATGGCGGCAGGGGTTTCCTTCAGCGACGCGGTCCTGAGCGCCTCGGATATGCCGGGAAGCTCCTTCTCGCAGAACCGACGGGTCACCTCGGGAGTGACGTCTCGCGGCGAGATGCCGGTGCCTCCCGTGGTCAGGATAAAGTCCGCGCCGAGACATTCCTCGAGGGCCGCGGCGATCCTGTCGGGCTCGTCGGGCACGATGCTGCGGGTAACCGCTGCCGCGGGGAAGCGCTCGAGCAGCGCGCGCTCGAGCGCGGGGCCCGAGAGGTCCTCGTAGCGCCCCTCGGAGGCGCGGTCAGAGACTGTAATGACAGCGACTGTCACGGTCGATCTCCCCTCCGCGAAGGACGCGCGCGAAAATTCCACGCCGGGGCATGACGCAGTCTCCGACAGCTTCGAATATCGCGCAGTGCTGGTGGCACTCCTTGCCGACCTGCGTCACCTCGAGCAGCGCGTCGCCCAATTGAATGCGCGCGCCGATCGGGAGCGCCGCGAGGTCGATCCCGCGCGTGGTGATGTTCTCGGCGAAGTCGCCGAACCGGAGCTCGATGCCCCTGCCGCGCATGAGCGCGATGTCCTCGTCGGCGAGCAGGGACACCTGCCGATGCCAGTCGCCCGCATGCGCGTCCCCTTCGATGCCGTGGCCCTCCCTGAGCACCGCGCGCTCGACGGGCGTCTTTTGCTCGCCCGTCCGCTCCGAGATGTTGATCGAGAGAATGGAAAACTCCCCGAGCACGGGCGGTCCCCGATCGCTCACGGAGCGGCCTCCTTGGTCTTCTCCAGCACCCGGATGTCGGTGATGCGCATGCCCTTGTCCGCCGCCTTGCACATGTCGTACAGGGTGAGGGCTGCTACCGCAACGGCGGTGAGCGCTTCCATCTCGATGCCCGTGGCATCAGTGCAGATTGCTCGCGAGGAGATGTCTACTGAGTCTTCGCCCAGGGTGAAATCCACGGTGACCTGGTCGATGCGGATGGGGTGGCACAGCGGAATGAGCTCCGCCGTGCGCTTGGCTGCCGCGATGCCGGCCACCCGGGCCACGGCCAGCGCATCACCCTTTTTCACGAGGTTCTCTCGGATCAGACGGATCGTGTCGGGATTCATGAGGATTTTTCCTGAGGCCGCGGCGGTGCGGCGCACGCGCGGCTTACCCGACACGTCGACCATGATGGCCTTCCCCTGATCGTCGAGATGGCTCAGCTCCATCGTCAGCCTCCGATCTGCGACATCGCTCGCCGCGCGCACACGCCGCCGCGCGCGGGCTTTGCGCGCACCGCCTCGCGCAGGCTCTCTTCCAGCCGCGAGAAATCCAACGGGATTTCCGCATCAGAATGCAGGCACGGCTTGAGCATTCCGTCCGCCATGAGCCTGATCCGGTTGCAGCTCGCGCAGGAGGGCGGCCTGTCGAACCTGTAGTCGTCCTTCTTGCCCGCGGTGAGCTCGTAGTGGTTGATGAGCTGCAGCAGGGCACCGCTCGCTTCGCAGAACTCGCGCATGCGCGCGATCTCCTCCGCGGTCGTATCCTCGAGCACCACCATGTTGATCTTGACAGGGAAACCCTCGGCGAGGGCGGCGCGCAGGCCCTCGAGCGCCCTTTCGATGTCTCCCCCGCGCGTTCGCTCCCGGTAGCGGTCGGGGTCCAGGGTGTCGAGTGACACGTTGAGGCTGTCCAGGCCCGCCTCCTTGAGCTCACGCGCGTGCCGTGCCAGCAGGGTGCCGTTCGTCGTCATGGCGAGGTGCGCGAGGCCGTCGATCTCGTGCAGCATGCGTACGAGCTCGACGATCCCGCGCTTGACGAGGGGCTCGCCTCCGGTCAGACGGATCTTTCGCACGCCGAGGCGCACTGCCGCTCTCGCTGCCTCCGTGATCTGCTCCAGGGAGAGGAAATCCGAGTGCCGTCTCCCCGGCACTCCCTCGGCGGGCATGCAGTAGCTGCAGCGCAGGTTGCACTTGTCGGTCACGGATATCCGCAGATACGTGATCTCCCGGTCAAACCGGTCGTACATCTATCCTCGCTCCCTTCTCGATCGCCGCCACTCCCTTCTGGACCCGCACAAGGCCGCTCGCCTCGGCAAGAGCGTTCAGGTCGGCAGAGCCGTGGTACGGCACGGGGAAGACCCTCCCGGCCTCCATACGTACGGGAAGGAACTCCGTTCGCTCCGTGCTCCTGCGCGCGAGGCGCTCCCCCAGCTCAGCCGCGAAGCTCACGGGAGACCAGTCGATGCCCATGAGCCGGTACAGCAGCTCCTTCACGAACACCTCGAAGATCACGAAGGTTGAAACAGGGTTCCCCGGCAGCCCGAAGATGAAGCGCTCCCCCAACCGCGCGAAGAGCGTCGGCTTGCCGGGTTTGATCGCAACGCCGTGAAAGAGGACCTCCGCGCCGAGTGACTCGAGCGAGCGGGGCACGTAATCGAAGTCGCCCTCCGACACGCCACCGGTCAACAGAACGACCCGGCAGGCGCCGAGCGCCGAGGCTATGGCGGCTCGAAGGTCGTCGGGCCTGTCGGCGACCAGGCCGAAGAAGCGTGAGGGGCAGCGCAGGGAAGCCAGTTGCGCGGCGAGCTGGGGCGCATTGCTGTTGTAGATCTGCCCCGGTCCCAGAGGCTCGCCCGCGGGTATGATCTCTGAGCCTGTCGAGAGGATGCCCACGAGGGGCGGCGCCGCCGCGGGAACCGAAGCGATTCCCGAAGCGGCAAGTATGCCGATGTCCTGCGGCCTGAGCACGCGGGGCTCGAGCACCAGCTCGCCCGCGCGAATGCTCGCCCCGCGGCGAATCACATTGTCGCTCGTTTCAGGACCGAGGAGCCGGAGCATTCCGTCCCTCTCCTCGACGAGCTCTTTTCGAATCACTCGCGCCGTTCCAGGCGGGAGCATTGCGCCGGTCATGATGCGCGCGCATTCCCCCCGTCGCACCTCGCGGTCGGGCACCCCGCCGGCTGCCACGACCGAAAGGATCCGGTACTCAGGTGAATCGTCACCCGCGCAGACCGCGAAGCCGTCCATGGCTGATTTGTCGAAAGGGGGGGAGTCGATGGGCGAGAGGATTGGCCGGGCCAGGACCCTGCCCAGCGCGTCACTGAGAGGGATATCTTCGATGGATGGGGCATTCGTCAATGCCAAGCCGATCCCACGGACGATGCCCACCGCCTTTTCGAAATCGATCATGCCGGTTCCCTCAGAATAGCCTGACAGCCGAGGCCTTGAAGGTTACCACGCATTCGAGCCCCTCTTCCACGCCCAGCTCCGCGGCTGCTGCCCGGGTGACGAGCGTCGACACAGGGACTCCACAGTCCACGGCGACGCGCAGCAGGCTTTCTTCAGTGTCGACGGACGTCACCCTGCCCCTGAGCTGGTTCCGCGCGCTCGAGCCCAGGGGCGCGTGGGAGAGGATGACGTCGTCGAGGGGCAGCACGGCGACCGAGAAGTCGCCCTGCCGGGCAGGGCAGAGAAGCTCGACGCTGCCGGTCCTGAATCGCGTGAAGCTCTCGTCCGTGCCCGAGACGGTACCCTTGAAGATGTTCTCCCGTCCTGGGACGATCCGCCCGTTCTCGAGGTGAAGGAGCCGATCGCACAGCCGATACGCCAGCTCGAGGGTGTGCGTGCTGAGCAGGACCGTCGCACCCGCCGACGCCTGCCCGCGCACGATGTCTTCCACCAGGGTCCGGGATTCGGGGTCCACGTTCGCCGTGGGCTCATCGAGGAGAAGCACCTTCGGCTCCAGAACGCACCCGCGCGCGATGGCAACGCGCTGCTTCTCGCCTCCCGAGAGGCTCGCGGCCTGCCTGTGCTCGAAGCCCTTCAGGCCTACGCGAGCGAGCGCCGCGGAGGCGCGGCTGGACGCCTCGGCCCGGGGCACTCCTCGGATCGAGAGGCCGTAGCGCACATTGTGAAGCACTGTGCCGCGGAAAAGGATCGGGGCCTGGTGAACGAGCACTGTCTCTGAGCGGATACGCCGCGCCGCGCCGTCGGCGACGGACACCGGCTCGCCGCGGTACTCGATGCGCCCCGCGGCGGGAGCGATCAGCGCGTTGAGCAGCCGGAGGAACGTGGTTTTGCCAGACCCGTTCTCCCCGACCAGGACCGTGACCCGGCCTTCTTCGATATCCAGGGCATCCACCGAGAGCACTGTCCTGCCGGCGAACGATGCGGAAAGCCCGCGCACCGAGTAGAGCGGCGCCCCAGACACGGCGTCACTCATGCTTCACCGCCCAGTGCAGGAGGGCGTTCACGCCGAGGGAGGTGGCCATGAGGATGACGCCGAGGGCAAGACCCAGCTCGAACTCCCCCCTGCTCGTCTCCAAGGCGATCGCCGTGGTGATCGTGCGCGTGTAGCCCCGGATGTTGCCGCCCAGCATCATCGCCGCGCCGACCTCTCCCACAACTCTTCCGAATGCCGCGAGGGATGCGGAGAGCACGGCCCCGCGCGCTTCGCGCAGCGTCATCCAGAGGATGCTGCCGCGCGAGGCTCCCAACGTCGTGAGCGCCTCCGAGAACAGCGGGTTCAGCTCGCTCAGCCCGCTCGCCGTCATCGAGACCACGATCGGCAGGGCGAGGACTGCCTGGCCGATGACCACGGCGCTCGGGGTGAAGAGGATGCCCAGTCCGCCCAGGGGGCCGGACCGGGAGATCAGGGAGTAGACCAGAAGCCCGACAACGACGGTCGGCAGCGCCATCAGGCTGTTCAGGACAGCGAGCAGCGCGCGCCTGCCTCTGAAACGCTTCAGGCCGATCAGCACGCCCAGAGGAATGCCCGGGACGCAGGCGATGAGAGCGGAGGAGAGGGAGAAGCGGAGGGAGGTCCAGGTGATGAGCCAGACCTCCCTGTCGCCGGAAACGAGGAGCTCGATCGCCCGTCCGAAAGCCCCTGTCACGCGATCTGCTCCGAAGAGACGACCCTATCGGATCGCATCGGGTGTGAATAGCACCTGCCCGCCCAGGGTGTACTCGCGGATGATCTTCTGCCCCTCCACGGAGGTGAGCCATGCGATGTACTGCAGCGCGGCCATGTAGTTCACCCCCGCGTGCTTCTGCGGGTTTACCGCGATGACCCCGTAGGGGTTGAACAGCTCGGGATCCCCCTCGGAGAGGATCTTCAGCCCTGGGAGCTTGCCCTTGATCGCGACCCATGTTCCGCGATCGGCGAGGGTGTACGCCTTCAGGTCGTTTGACATCGTGAGAACAGCGCCCATGCCCTGACCGACTTCCTTGTACCACCTGCCCGTAGGCTTTCCGCCCGCCTTAGCCCAGAGGTCCAGCTCCTTGACATTGGTTCCCGAGGCGTCGCCGCGGGACACGAACACGCTTCCGGCAGCCGCGATCTTCGAGAAGGCTTCGGCAGCCTCCTTCGTGCCGGCGACCTTTGCAGGGTCCTCGACAGGGCCGACAATCACGAAGTCGTTGTGCATGACATCCCGCCGATTGACCCCGAAGCCCTGCGCGACGAACGTGTCCTCCGCCTTCCTGTCATGCACGAGGACGACGTCGACGTCGCCGTTCTCGCCAAGCTTGATCGCCTTGCCGGACCCGACGGCAATGACGTCGATCTTCAGGCCGGTGAGCTTCTCGAACGGCGGGTTCAGGATTGGCAGGAGCCCGCTGTCCTCCGTGCTGGTTGTTGTCGCCAGGCGCAGACGCCCGGGATCGGCGGCGAGCGGCGCGAGGGCGACGCACAACGCGAAGGCGACGACGATGAGCCTCTTCATATTTCACCTCCAAAACAGCGTTTTGAAGGCAAGAAAAAGGTAGGAACCCTTTCTCGCCTTTCCAAGAGTGGGAGGCGTGCTGGTTTCCCGGCACACCCTCTGGGGCGGCAGGCGCGCGCGCGCGTCATGAGCCCCTTTCGGCAGTACGCCATCCTCGGTGGTACAGGCGGTGCTGCTCGGCGAATTCGAGTGCGATACTACGGGCGATGGCTGCTCGCTGTCAAGGACTGGCTCGCGGCCGGCTCGTGACGGCGGCGACGCCGTCATCGGGGGTCAGCGGCCGATCTTCGGCTTCACGGCAACGCGGACCTCGGCGTTCATATTCACGCCGCGCAGCGACCCGAGCAGCCCCACCAGCGTGTTGAGCACGATGTTCTCGGTGAATGGATTCAGCTCGACCTTTTCGCCGCCGGCCACGATCTCGAGTTCCCGTTCCATTGATGCCCTCCCGCCGCCTTCCCGCTTCTTTTTTCTCCTCTTCTCACGCGCGGCGCGGACAGGATACACTCGCTTCCACCGATGGGGCAACACGAGAGGAACGGGAAAAACGCCGGATCGGCGCTCCCGCACATCGTCACGGTCGCGGGCCTCAAGAGGAGCGGCAAGACCACCGTCGCAACCGCGTTGATCGCAGGGCTTCGCGCTCGGGGATTCAGGGTGGGCAGCGTGAAGACGATCCACCGCCACCCGCTCTCACTCGATGTCACGGGCACCGACACGCGTCGTCACGCGGAGGCGGGAGCGGAGTTCACGGTCGCCCTGCTTGACGACCAGATGGCGTACTTCGAGCCGCGCGCGTCCCGGGCCTCGCTCGGCGAGGCGGCTCGGCTGTTCCGGCCGGGCGTGCAGTTCGTGGTCTGGGAGGGAGCGAGCGATGCGCGATCTGCGAGCGCACACGTGGTCTGTCTCCGCGCGGCCTTCGACCTCGACCGAACCCTCGCCGAGAGGCGCATCGATCCCGCGTCGGTGATCGCTATCTCGGGGGTCGCTTCCGGCGAGGCTGCCGGCAGCGCTGCCGGTGCGGTTCCCGCGGCTGCCGGTGCGGTTCCCGCCGCTGCCGGTGTGCCGGTCCATGACGCCACTGAATCGGCGGGGCTCGCGGCCCTCGTGGACCTCATCGTCCGGAGATTTGGGGAGGACCGCGCATGAGCGGAGGACTGTCCGACAGGGAGAGGGAGCGATATGCCCGACAGCTCGCGCTGCCGTCGTGGGGGGAGGAGGCGCAGCTCAAGCTGAAGGCTTCCACGGTATTCGTGGCCGGCGCCGGTGGCCTGGGCAGCGCGGTCGTCCTGTACCTCGCGGCCGCCGGAGTGGGGCGCATCCGGGTGTGCGACCGCGACACCGTCGAGCTTTCGAACCTCAACAGGCAGATCCTGCACGCCGAGCGGGGGATGGGAATGAAGAAGGCAGTCTCCGCGCGGGAGGGTGTCGGCAGGCTCAACAGCGAGGTGGACGTTGTGTCCCTGGCCGCGGAGATGACGGAGCGGAATATCGTTGAGCTGGCTGCGGGCGCCGACATCCTCTTGGACTGCCTGGACAATGTGCCCACCCGTCTGATCCTGAACCAGCTCTCCGTGAGCGCGCATCTCCCCCTGGTGCATGCGGGGGTGCGCGGTCTCGGCGGTCAGCTCTCGTTTTTACGGCCCCCCGCCACTGCCTGCCTCGCCTGCTTCTTGCAGGAGGCTTTTATCGGGGAACCGGTTGCCGCACCACCGGGCCCGCCTCCGATCCTGGGCGCAGTCGCGGGCGCCATGGGCTGTCTTCAGGCCCTGGAGGCGCTGAAGTATCTGACGGGTATCGGTGAGTGCGCGGAGAATCGGATCATCTTCCTCGATGGGGAGACGATGAGGTTCGATGCAGTGGAGATCGCGCGAAACCCCGGCTGCCCGGTCTGCGGCGGGTAACCCCGTCCGGCAAGCCGGCCGCATCCGACCGCGCCCTCATTTTGGCGATCTTGATCATTCATGAGATAGGGTATGGAATTGCATTATGAAGAATCGATTTTGCATGGGATGCATTGCGGCATGCCTGCTCGTGTTTCGCGGAAACATGGCATTCGGGCAGACTGCAATGGGGAATACGCTCGGCTTCGAGTTCGGGATTGGCATGCAGGGGGCTTTTTCGTACTGGGAGGCTGGTGTTGTTTTCCCAAGGATCGGCGATTCCCTTTTTATAAGTCTGAAGGCGCGGGTGATGAGCAGCTTCACCTGGGCAACCTTCATCAACAAGCAGACGCGCGAATCGGTCTCGTTCCACCCGGTCGTGGTCGGCGGCGTGCTGTCCTTCGGGGGGTACAGCCCGGTCTTCCATGATTTCATCAGGATGCGCGGAAGCACCGATATCCTGCTGGGCTGGTCGTTCACCCCCTACGACAGCCTCATCTACAAGGTCGGGAACCTCCTCGGCGCCAACCTCACATTCGCGATCCTCGGATCGTTTGGAATGGAGATCTTCACTTCGGATGCCCTTTCGGTTTCCATTGATGCGGGCGGGGGATTCAAGAGCCTTTTCGGCGACAAGAAAAACCCCTATGTCATCGCCAGCAGCTGGCTGGGCAGCGGGTTCGGAACCAGGATGGGATTGAGGTTTTACTCGCCCGCTGTCCCGTGATTCCTCGGCTGCGGGCTGCCTCTTTGCCCGCTGCACGGTCCGAACACCCCCTTGGCGGTCTTCTTGGGTTGAACCACTATTGAACCGTTGAACCAACCGTGGTTCACAAGGAGGCCGGACATGAGTTCAATCACCCTGCACAACCTCGAGGATTCCCTTCATGCGCTGCTCAAGCAAAAGGCCCGCAAGGTAGGAAAAGCCTGAACCGCACGATTCAGGAGTTGCTCACAGAATCGGTGGGGTTGAAGGGAAAGGTCGGAGAGAATGGGAAGAAGAAGGATGTCTATGAAGAGCTGTGCGGAGCCATGTCGTACGAAGAACTCAAGAAGATGGAGGAGGCGGAGAAGGAGTTCGACGCGGTTGAGGAAAAGGACTGGAAATGAACACTCTGATTCTGGATACCAACGCCTACAATCGCTTTACCGCCGGAGAGTTGGCGGTCCTCGAGGCAATCCGTCAGGCAGATATCGTCTCTATGTCCATCTTCGTGCTCGGAGAGCTGCTCTACGGGTTCAAAAGATGCGCAAGGGAACGGGAAAACAGGCTGATGCTTCGGAAGTTCCTCGGCGGGGCCAAAACCCGAATCCTCGAAGGGACGGAGGCGACCTCTGAACACTATAGGTCGCTGAAGGCTCATCTCAAGAGAGCTGGCACCCCGATACCTCTCAACGACATTTGGATCGCCGCGCACGTCCTCGAGACCGGCTCCATGCTTGTCACGTTCGATTCGCACTTCGCGCATGTCCCCGGATTGCGGATGTTTCTCTGATATTCGGGGCTCGCGGGTAGAGGCGCGTGATCTCGGTACGGATTTTGAGCGGACCTACCCATGAAGCCGACCCCTCTGCGCGGAGCCCTGTCGGACACCACCTCCTGGAGGAGATTCCGCACCGCAGTGGAGAGTACGGGGTATCCGCGTTCGCCGATCAGTAGTACATTTGATGCATGGCAATAGAACCGGTCTCTTCGATTTCGCCCCTCGATGCATACCGCGCAGCGGTCGCGGCCTCTCGACGATCGGCGGAGGTGGCGCCCGACGCGCGTGAGATCGCCGCCCAGGAAACCGATCCGCGGCGAGTCGCGGAGTCGGTGAGCGGCGCCTCGCCCGCGTACCTCCGCGGGCCGGACGGACAAAGCGTCTCTGTCGGAGTGGGGACCAGGGTGAACGTCATCGCCGTTAGGAGCGACCCCCAGGGCTCACTCGATCAAGCCGCCAGTGAGATCCGCCGGGCATATGGCAGCGGCTCTCCAACACCCGTCGACCTGCGCAACTCCGCCGAGGCGTACCGGGTCGCAGCCATAGCCGCCGACGACCTGGCGCTCCGGCAGAAGGAAGAGGGCGCGAGGACTCTGGACATCACGGTGTAGCGTCGGACGCATGGAACCCGCCACCAGCAGAGTACGCGGCGCGTACGCGGGAAGGCGATACGCGTGGATCATCGCGGCGGTCGGCGCGCTCACCGTGCTGGGCGCTCTCGGTTTCGGCCGCCACGGCTACACGGTGATCCTCACCAGCATGAAGGAAGGCCTTGGTCTGAGCGAGGTCCAGGCAGGGGACTTGGCCACGGGCAACCTGGTCGGCTATCTCGTCTCCTCGATCCTGTGCGGGCTCCTCGCCTCGCGTTTCGGCCCCCGTGTCGTGATCTCCGTCTCGTTGTTCGCCGTTGCCGCTGCCATGCTCCTGACCGGGTTGGCATCGGGTTTTCAAAGCGCTCTGGTTGCCAGGATCTTGACCGGTATCGCGAGCGGCGGCGCGAACGTGCCCGCCATGGGGCTGGTGTCCTCGTGGTTCAGCTCTCGGCGGAGAGGGCTCGCCACCGGGATCGCTGTCAGCGGATCGAGCTTCGGGCTGCTGATCACGGGGCTCGCGGTTCCCGCAATCCTCCTTCGAAACGGAACGTCGGGGTGGCGCCTGGCCTGGTTCTGCCTCGCTGCCGGCGCCCTCCTCATCGCGGTCATCTGCGCGGTATTCGCGCGCAACAGCCCTGCTGCTCGTCGAGGCTCAGCAGCGGTGAAGGGCGCTGAGACTCACCCTCTGCTACGAGTCCTTTCTTCCGGGCGGATCTGGTTCCTCGCCGGGATTTATCTCCTGTTCGGATTCTCGTACATCATCTACTCGACCTTTTTCGTCCGCTTCCTCACGATGGAAGCGGGCTTCACAACGCGAACGGCCGGGGCCATGTGGTCGGGCATAGGCCTGGTCAGCATTGCCAGCGGCTTCCTCTGGGGTATGGTGTCCGATCGTCTCGGGAGGAAGTACGGCCTTGCGATGGTGTTCTTTCTCCAGTTCGCGAGCTTCTCGCTTTTCGCGCTCTGGCGGGTCCCCGCGGGATACTGGGTCTCGGCCGCCCTCTTTGCCGTCACTGCCTGGAGCATACCGGCGATCATGGCCGCCTCGGCGGGCGACGTGATGGGGGCCCGGCTCGCCTCCGGCGCGCTGGGGCTGCTCACACTTTTCTTCGGGATCGGGCAGGCTGCTGGACCCTTTGTTGCCGGCCGCATCGCGCATTTCTCGGGCTCGTACTCCAGCGCGTTCCTCCTGGCGGGCGGCGCGGCGCTTGCTGGCGCTCTCCTGTCTCTGGCTCTCAGGCTCAAGAAGGAATCCAGCGGCTGAAAATCAACCGAGGGAACGACACAGTTCCTTTTAGTAAAATGAATTAAAATATTCTGAAATTTTTGTTGACAGAGCTTTTCTTGTCTGCTACATTTATAGTGTACTAGTTAGATAGATCACTAATTAGGAGGACACAAGTGATAGAGATAGCGAACATGTCATTCGGATACAAGAAGCAGCGGCTGTTCTCGGATCTCACCCTCTCCCTCGAGCCGGGCAACATCTATGGATTGCTCGGCAAAAACGGGGCAGGGAAGACCACCCTGCTGAAGCTCATCTGCGGGCTGCGATTCCCGCAGGGCGGCTCCTGCCGTGTGCTCGGCTACGACCCTGCTCGGCGACCCGCCCACCTCCTCGAAGACGTGTGCTTCGTCTCAGAGGAGCTGTTCGTGCCCCCGATCAAGCCGAGCCTCTTCGAGACGCTCTATGCGCCGCTGTATCCACGGTTCGACCACGAGGCGATGCAGGAGTACCTGGGCGAGTTCGAGCTGGACACATCCAAGCAGCTCATGGAGATGTCCTACGGGCAGAAGAAGAAGTTCCTGGTCGCCTTCGGGCTGGCCTCCCGGTGCAGGATCGTGCTCCTCGACGAGCCGACAAATGGCCTGGACATCCCCTCCAAGAGCCAGTTCCGCAGGCTGCTCGCCAGGGCTGCCGGCGAGGACCAGCTCATCCTCATCTCCACCCACCAGGTACGGGACATGGAGAACCTGATCGACCCCATCATCATCCTCGACGAGGGCCGGGTCATCTTTCAGCAGCCCCTGCAGGATGCCTCGCGGCGCCTGTCCATGAAGATCGAGCGCGCCGAACCCTCGGACGGCGGCGTGCTGTATGTGGAGAAGACCCTCGGCGGGTACGTGGTGGTGCGGGAGAACGCGGCCGGGGAGGAGACCAACATGGACCTGGAGGTCCTCTTCAACGCCGTGGTCTCGAGCAGGGACAAGATGCGGACGTTTTTCACCGCTCTGCCGGCGAGGGAGGCGTGATATGGAAACGCGAACGAAAATGGGGTTCTTCAATCCGCGACGCTTCGGGCAGCTCCTGCTGCGCGACGTTGCGGGCGGCTATCGGGGATGGCTGATCGCCGCAGCAGCAGTGGCGGGAACGGTCATCGTGCTGTCCGCCCTCACCGTGCTGGGCATCTCGCGGGGGGCAAATGGCGGGTCCAACGGGGCGTCCGGCTTCCACGTCGGGTTTTATCTCCAGCTCCTGTTCCTCGGCGGGTTTATCTCCACGAGCTTCGCCTTCCGGGAGGTCCGGCAGAACGGCGCGGGCATCTTCTACATGACGCTCCCCGCCTCACAGTTCGAGAAGTTGGCGAGCAAGCTCCTCGTCACCTCGGTCGGGTACGTTCTGGGAAGCCTCGTCTTCTACACGGCAACGGCCGCTGTGAGCGAGGGGATCAACCGCTTGATCTTCGGCGCCGGCCACGGGTTTTTCAACCCGTTCGACCCGACGATCCTTCGAGCGGCGGGGATGTACCTGCTGGCCCAGTCGATCTTCCTCCTGGGCTCGATCTGGTTCAAGAAGCTGGCCTTCGTGCGGACCGTTCTCTGGCTCAGCGTGTTCGCCATTGGAGCAGTCGTCGTCACGGCGGTCGCTGCGCGGATCATCCTCGCCGGGCACTTCGTTCCGAGCATGGTGCAGGCGGGAGCCGGGAGGATCGGAGGGTGGAGCCTGAACCTCGGCAATGACTTCCTCCTGAGCAGGTTCGGCCCCGGTAGCCCCGGCTCCACCGGCCTCACGATCTTTAAAACCATTGCCCAGGTCCTCCTGTTCGGCGCTCTTGCGCCGGTGTGCTGGCTGGCCGCGTATTTCAGGCTGCGGGAGACCGAGGTGTAGCCATGGAGTTCCATCAGAACTCTCCCATCTACCTGCAGATCGCCGATATCATGTGCGAGAACATCCTTGAGGGAGCGTGGAGGCCGGGCGAACGGATCCCCAGCATCAGGGAGCTCGCCGAGAGCATCGAGGTGAACCCCAACACTGTCATGCGGACCTACGGCTACATGGAGGACCAGGGGATCATCCACAACCAGCGCGGGGTCGGGTTCTTTCTCGCCGAGGGGGCCCACGAAACCACGCGCGAGCTGAAGAAGAGGCTTTTTGTGAGCCGCGACCTGCCGCAGGTCTTCAAGGCCATGGACCTGCTGCGCATGGGGTTCGACGACCTCAAGGACCTCTACGCTGCACATCGCGCGAAGGAGAAAACCGTATGAAGCGCAGCACGATAGTCTTGCTGAGCGCCCTCGGGGCGGTGATTGTCCTGATCGTCGCCTTCGTCGTGTTCATCGGCTCTGTCGTCTGACGCGGCGGCCCCGGGCGGTTGGCCACAGGACCTTGTCGATGAGGGCATCGGCCCACGAGGCGGGGAGCGCGGCGAGCACGGCCCGCAGCGGATCGTTTCCCACCCGATAGCGAGGCTTTGGCCTCGCGCACGCAAGGGCGTGGATCACCAGGCGCGCGACACGGTCGGGAGCCATGCCCTTCCGGAATTCCCTCCCCAGCATTTCCCTCGCCCGATCGAGGGGGGCGGCGAAAGGTGAGCCGGCAGCCCCGCAATCGAGTGCTTCCCTTGCCCGCGTCAGGAGTGCGGTGCGGAAAGCGCCCGGCTGGATAACGGAAACGCGGATCCCGAGGGATGCGAGCTCGCGCCGAAGCGAATCCGCGTACGCCTCCAGGGCGCGCTTGCTCATGGAATACGGTCCAGTGAATGGCATCACGGAGCGGGTCGACTCCGAGCTGATCAGGATCATCCTTCCTCCAGCCGCGTTGAGCTGCGTGTAGAACTCCCTGACCACGCGGAACACGCCCATCACGTTCACGTCGAAGGCTTTCTGGACCTGCTCCTCAGGTATCTCCACAAGCGGACCGCCCGCAAAGATACCGGCAGCGCAGACGATGCCATCGAGGCGGTCCACGACGCCGGCGAGCCTCTCCTTCGCGTGCGCGACGCTGGCTCGGCTGGTCACGTCCATGAAGACGGGAATCAGGTTGGGAGACGCGGCCAAACGCGAAAGCCCCGGTTCGTCGCTGTCGGCCGCAAAAACTAGAGCGCCGCGCGCGACGAGAAGCTCCGTCACCCGTGCACCCAGCCCGCCGCACGCGCCGGTCACAAGAAAGCATTTCCGTTCTTTGTCAGGCCGGGCTCCACCCATTCGCCGCCATCATACCACAGGAGCTGCTGGAATGAGGGAACGCCATCGCGGCGTTCCCTCGCCCACATGCACACGCATCTGGATGCTTCAGTTTAAAGGCGATTCGTCGCACGGAGTGTGCCGCCGTTCGCTCGGATATCCAGAAGGCAAGGTTTTTCATACCGGCGGGCCGTATCTATCATTGCCAATTGCCGTCAGGCAACTTGTTTTCGCCAGTAACAATGATAGAATATCGATCTAGAGAGTCTATTGATAAACGGAGGGAAACGATGAAAAACCGAAAAGCGCTGGTTCTCGCGGTAGTGGTTCTTGCGATGGTCCTTGCCGGTTGCGACTTTTTCTCAAGCCTATTTCAGGACCCCATCGTCGGCACCTGGAACGCCACGGCGATCACCTTCAACGGGATGCCGATAACCGTCGATGCATCAACGTACTTCACGATGACCGTCAAGGGTGACGACACCTGGAGCGGTTCAGGGAAAGGCGGGGGAACGGAATCCACAATGTCGGGCACTTGGAGCAAAAGCGACAGCACATACAGCTTCAGCGTGACGACGATCTCTATGAGCGGGGCGAGTATAACTTCGTGGGTTGCCACGCTGAGCAGCGACCACAAGACCATGACTGCCACTGTCACAGGGTTAATGGGCGGTCAAGTTTTTGTGGAGACAATTGCCCTAACGAAGAAGCAGTAAGCTTCCGCAGGGTCCTCCGCGGGACTCAGTCCCCGGGGACTTGCGCCCCGAGATGGGGTCCGAATCCGAGTCAGACCCCATCTCAATCCTTCACTGCGGCAGGCTACTGCTTGGTAAGCAAGATCTTATAGCTGGACAGAGTGCTGAGCGAATAGTTGATCGATGTGGCGCTCACCTGTTCGAAGGTGTAGGTGACGGTCACACTTGACGCAGTTTGCGTGAGCGCATACGACGTTGAAGTGAAGGACTCCTTCACAGATCCATCAGCGTACAATTCTCCGAAATCTACAGTAGATCCGGCGGCCGAATAGGTCACGTTGTCACTGGTAAAAACCCATGTCATGACCTTTGAGCCATCGGACCAGGTGCCTATGATCCAGGAAGGCGGCTGCAGATGTTTAAACAGGGAGCATCCAGCCAGTGCCAGCACCAAGACCAGCAACAGGCCGACAAGTCTCATTCGCCTCATTTTCATTTCTCCTTCTTGTCGCTCGCGCTTCTCGGACAGCGCAAGGACCGCATCGCCGAACTGCGTCCATCGATGGCCCACGCCCGTGCCGTTTTCAAGTTCATCCGAGACAACCCCATGAACTCCCGTCGCCCTCGATTGTCAGTACGGCCCGAGTTCCTCTGCCGGTCGTATTTCGTTCCACTCAACGGGCTGGCACCGTGTGTCTGCATCAACCACCGATGCTCCTGGGCACGCACCTTGTCCAGCGCCTTGCCAAAGTGCTGGGCAACATGGTAGCGGTCAAAGCAGATCTTCTTCCTCGCTTCGGGAATGCAGCCCTTGAGCGCCTTAATGAACGGATCCCACATGCCCATCGTCACAGATTCCACAGACGCCAAATGAGCAGCCGGCCTATCCCTCAGCCATCCCTCGAGGGTCTCCGCCTTGCGATCATCCAGCACCTCCACCACCACATCCCGGCTGCGGTCCAGAATCACCTTCACGTAGTCATGCCGCTTCTGGAAGGAGGTCTTATCGATGCCGATCTGCTTCAGCGGCTGCTTCCTTCTGCGTTTCAGCCCGCACGCGACCGCTCGCTGCTGGATACCCGCCGCCTCTGTCCAACTGAGGTGCAGCAACTCGGCAACCCCTGAAATCGAGGCATCCTTGAGCCAACTGATGACCAAGGCCTCGAACAAGCCGGTGAACCGCTCGTTGGCTTCCGCCTAGGCCACCGGCAGCTGCTTCACTCCATGATCCTCGCAGGAGGCGCGCGGTACCGCGCACTCGATGATCGTCTTCAATGGGCAGGTATCAAGGTGGCGCCAGCTGCGCTTTTGATGGTTGTAGATCGATGCCTGACCCCCGCAGACCGGACAGGCAACGGGCACGAACTTGTCGTAGCTGACGCTAATTGTGACGGTCCTCTGTTTCAGATCCAACTGAACGCCACTGATCATCCACGGGGGCTTCACCCCCAATACCTTGGTATAGAGTTCGATATCCTGCATTTGCTTAGCGTAGCAGCGCGGGACCTGTGACGGCAATCGCACCGCAGCGGTGGCGATATTGGCTGTGGAGGAGTTGCCCACAGGCTCTCGTGCCAGCGGATTCCTGGTGATCCGCTCCCCGCGGAGCATATGGACAACTCCTACCCCAGTGGAAATGAAGACAAAAACCTCAAATCAGACCCACACGGAAGCCGGGAGCGCTCGATTTTATATGTGCTCGCCCTGGCGACATGATGCTTCTCCCTTGATTCAGGATTCGCGCATCATGATATGAAGCGGACCGTCCATAAAAGCTGCGGCGTATCGGGCGCTTCCGATATGCTGATTCCTAATGCCTACCTGAACACGATCCGAAGGGGGCTCCCGACAAGCGCGTAATCCGGAACGCCGTTCCCGTCGAGATCGGCGATCGTCATACCGGTGACAGATCCCGAGAGCTCGAGATACCCAGAACCCGTGAACCCTCCCTTGCCGTTGCCCCTGGCCACGATGATCGTATCGATGAAGGTGTCATCCGGTTTCTGGATCGTTGCGAGTATGTGCAGGTCCAGATGTCTGTCACCGTCCGCGTCAACGAGCGCAACCGAGGTGACAGAGGGAATCCGTTTCGCGCCCGGAAACTCGAGTTTGTATGATCGAATGAGATACTGATCGTGCCCCTTGTTGAATGCAATAGATACTGTTCCGGCAAACCCGTTGGCCGTAACGATATCCATCAGGCCGTCCTCATCCACGTCGTCCACTGCCAGGGAGGTGACACCGAGGTCGAGATACTTCGAAGCCGATGCGCCCGTATCCTGGGATTCGACCTCGACGGTGGTCGTCGGCGACTCCGTTTGAAACTTCAAACTCACTTTGCGAGAGGGTTCTTTGGCGTTCCGCGAAAGGCTGAGAATCGCGACCGAATCTTGCGCGCCCGGTCCGAGCGAGGCGATGAGCCGATTCGATCCGTCGCGATCGAGGTCGGCAACGACCATGTCCTTCACATCAGACGTCGGGCCGAGCGTCAGGTTCAATGCTTCCGAGTCCTCAACGCCTGCCTGCGGTTCTTTCGGGAAAATCACTGCCAGGAGGTGCTTCTCGGGATACCAGAATCCGTAGTCCTCGATGCCGTCCGCATTGACCTTCGCATGAAAACCACCGCTCGCCGCGGCGGTCTTGAGCTCCTCCTGTGAAAACAGGACTGCGGTGCTCTCTGCCTTGGGTTCCCCGGGGCGTGTGTGCACGGCAACTACCTGCCCCGTGTTGGGCACCGCGTACACGATCTCTGGCGTCCCATCCCCGTCCCAATCAAAGACCTGCACGAAGAACGGCTGTTCGGGTAGATCCACCCGGGTTGGCTGTTGCCAGTGTGAGGCTGCGGACGCCACGAGAGCGTCCCTTTTGCCCTGGCTTTCACTGAAAAACACTACGTCGGTCCGTTCTTTCGCGCCGAAGCTCGCAAGCTGAACCCCCAGCCCTCTCTCAGCATCGAATTGAATAGTGCGGGCGGGAGTGATGACGGAACCTTGCATGATAACGATCGATCGTGGTGAGGAATCCAGCTTGTCTTTCACGCCCGCCTCACCGCTCGTTGCTGCTGGCCCGCCGGCGCATGCAGCAAGAACCGCGCACAGAACGACTGGTGCAAAGACGTTCAACGGCTGTTTCAAGCCGACCCTCCTTTTCGGGAGCGCGTTCACCGCGGACCGCCGGCCCGGCCACTCACGGCGTCGTGAGCGCGGAACGCGCCGTGGTCTTGGACAGCGGAGCGATGCTGTTCAGGGGCGCGCTCATGGCGTACTTGCCCGCGGCATCGATAGCGTACACCCTGTACAAGGGCAACCCCGCTCCGATGTATAAGTTGTCACACGTCGCAACGCCGGGTCCGACGAATGCCACAAGAACGTAATCCGCCCCCTGAGCGGATCTTTGAACGCCGAACCCGATCTCGGTGCTTGAGTTGTCCTTCCATGTGATGCGAACCGTTGTTCCGGAGATGTAGGCTCCGCTCAAATTGCTCGGGGCAGCCAGGACCGAAGGGTCAGCTGCATTCTCAGGCGCAAGATAAGTCGTGACCGCGACGCAGGCGTTGCGAAGTATCATGTCCGCACAGCCAGTCAGCAGGAAGAGCAGCAGAATCAGAAGGGGCATCCCCGCCCGCGCGTGTCTCATTGATCCGCCCATACCATCGCCCCCTTGAGTCCGCTCGTGTCTGCGGCTCGCGCCGTTCCCTGTGAGCCGGACGCCAGATAGGCAAAGCGCTCGGCGAGATCCGGGTCAGAGCCTGCGAGCAAAACATATGCCTTTTTCGCTTCTTCGTAACTGCCCATATCGAAAAGACAGTGCGCAAGCCCCAGAAGCGCTTTGGCATTGGATGGGTCCGCCTTCTGGGCCTGCTGGTAGAGGCTTAGGGCCTTTCTGGTATCGCCGCGCATGTAGCGAATATTGCCGAGGTTGAGCACCGCGGGCAGAAAGCTTTTCGCCGCGCCTTTGGAGAATTGCTGTTCCGCCTGGTCCAGCTCACCGTATTGAGCGTACAGGATACCGAGTTTGTTGGTGAGCTGTGGAGAATCGGGCGATTTTAAAAGAGCGGCCTGCAGTGAGGCGACCCGCGGAGAAAGCTCCATGTTGATGAACCGGGCAACCTCCTCCACGAACGACTTCCGAATAGCCGCGTCTTCTGGAAGGTTGATGGGAACGACGGCTCCCGAAAAGCCGACCGCCTCGTATTTCGACCAGCAATCCTGGAGCGGATAGAACGCGGCGAGGCCTCTGGCGTTGTTATCTCGCCACTCCTTGGCCCCCGTTTCCCACGCCTTGAGGAATCCTCCCTCACGCTGCGTGACTTCTATCGGCAGCCACGCAGAGTTTTTCTGCATGATAAGGCTCTGCGGGTTCAGGAATGTCTTTCCGGCTTCCTCCGGCGTAATTTCCAGAGAGATCGCCAGATAGATATGTCCAGGGATGGTGATGAATGCGGTCTGGATGCCTACCGATTCGAGCAGCGCGGAATAGAGGATGGAGAGGTCATCGCAGTCTCCTGCCTTGTACTCGAGTGTCTGCTGCGGAAACTGCAAAAAGTCGACGGCGGTCTTGCTCTGCGAAACCTTCGCGTGGGGCGTCGTTGGATCCACCACGTAGCTCAAGCCGTACGCCATAAGGGCCTGGTGGATCGCCATGGCGGTGATGAGTTTCTGGTTCAGGTTCGCCGCAACTTGGCCCTTGGTGAGCGACAACACGTTCTTGGTGAACTTCAGCACGGTTGGATCTTTGGCAGTCACGAACGCGGCAGCCCTCCTGTCGTCGTCCCACGTCATGGAATTCCGATCCCGAATGCGCAGCTCCTTGATAAACTCCCGCCTCTTTTGCTTTCCCTGTATCGTGTAATCGACGGAGACATTTACAGAGACCAGTGTCTGCTCGGAGATCTCCAACATGGTGCTCTTGAATAAACCATAGAAATCGAGCTGCCGTATCTCGCCCGGCCCCAGCATCGGAATTCTCTGGCTGCGTTTAGGGTTGTCCATGTACTGTTTTGCGAAGAAGCTGATCGTGACGTTCTCCACAGGAACCTTTCCCCAATTGTGGAACGTTGCCGAGCCCACCGGATTATCGTTGTAGAACTTGAAAAATATCGGGAACACATCGTTGAAACTCAGGACGTCGATATCCAGACCACCGACTTCCTTCCTTGCGCTTTCGATCTCCAGCGCGGACAGCCTGGAAGGAGGCGGGCCCTTTGGCAAAGGCGGTTCATTGGGGATATTGAGCCTGGGAATAAAGGCAGGCTTGTGCAGCGACATTCCCAGATCTGCAGTCAATCCGTTGTACAAGCCCATGTATACAAGGTAAGAGGTTTCCAGACCGATGCTGAAGAACGGTGAGAACCTGTAGGAGAGGCTCACTCCGCCCATGGCGTATGGGTTGAAGCCGTTCGCCCCACCAATTCCAGCGAGAAATCCGTAGAACCCACCTCCCCCGCCGAATACTCGTGCGCTGAGCCCTGCAAAAAGATCCAACGTGACTCCGGCCTCTGCTCCAGCGCTGAATATGAGAGGGCCTGATAGCGGACTCGGCGTGCCTTTCAGCGCCAGGTTCTGAAATCCCAGGTCGGCGCTGAGAATAAGGGGCGGCAGTGAGCGGATCCGAAAATCTCCCGAAGCCTGTACGCCATATCCCCAGGGGAAAAGTGCGGAGTCTCTTCCCATGGGCAGAATGCCGGCAGGAGCTATCGTCAAGGTGAACGGCGGGGGAACCGTGGGATCTATCCATTGCGCGAAAGCTGTGGAGCCGATGCACACGAGCGCTCCGAAGAGCAGGAGGATTCTCAATCTCATGTCCAATCTCCTATGGGCGCTCAGCCCACAGAAAGAGCGGCTTTCCTTGGGCGCGCCGCCTTATTTCAAGAGCCGATAGTTCAGCATACACCTCCTACTCTGCTCGCGCAACCATTTTCATCGCGATCGGCAGCTCATGCGAGAGCGCGGGTAAGCCTTGCACAACCCTTCCCCCCACGATGGCCACGGGAAGCTCCGTCAGCGTTGCTCGCAAAGCGATCAGTCGATTCTGGAGCTCGCGCGATACGGGATTGTCCATGGCGTTGTGCAGGGCGATATCTATCGCAACGCCATGAGAGCGTTCGAGATCCGGAAGATCATTTTCCAGAAAAGCCTTGCTGCTCCTTGAGAATGGATCGTAATAAAAGTCCATTACCAGGACCGCCTTCCCGGCAGCGCCTTCTGGAGCTGGTATGCACGTCGCCGATTCGGAGGAGAAGGCCGTCGTTCCAGCGAGAAAATCCTCCAGGAACCATGAAAGCTTCTCTTCGATGTGCCCCTGTCTGCGCAGGGAAATTGTCCAGAGCGCGACGCCCCGCTCGTCGAGGAACAGAAGCAGCGGGACCGAGCGCACGCGGTAGGCGGCGAACATCCCGCTTGTGTCGCTCTCCAGCATGGGGAAAGGGGGCTTGAGCTGCTTCTCGAATTGTGCAAGCCCGCTGATAAGCGGCGGCAGATTGCTGGGGAGTTTGAGACCGATCACCTCCAGGCGTCTTCCGCTTTTTTTCTTGAAGGCGGGATAAATCCGACCCAGGGATTTAAGCTCGACCACACAGAATGTACAAGTGGTTTCGAAGAACGCGAACACGGCGCGTTTTCCATGCAACTGCGAAGAGGGGTCAACAAACGAGAGCAAACGAGGTTCGCCGGCTGCGGTGGAAAAAACCTCTCCGCCGAACCTGGGAAGCTCGCTCACCGCCGGGGATGTTCGGAGGATGTCCGCCTTGAGGCTCTCCTTGATGTCGGCGAGCTCCTTTGCAAAGCCGTTCTTGTTTGGCAGGAAGATCCACCGCAGGAAGAGACCGGCCATTCGGATACAATTCGGCCCGGATTCATCGATGTATCGGTACGCCTTGAACTCGAAAAGTCCTCTTTTATTTTTCGACTCGCGTAGCGCGGTTTCCAGCTTGTCAGCGTAGAGAGCTGAAGGAAAATAGCGCCAGCCGGCTCTCAGGCTGGCTGCCACTAGAGCCCATTCCCGTAGGAGTTGCGGCCGCCCCACGGCGAGACGCTTGAGCCCCGAGTGCAGTGCTTTGGCCGATGAAGCGAAATCGGCTTGATACCCGCTGGCTGCCTCGGATTCGTTTCGGGCGATGCAGGATTCCTGCAAAGCGGAGAATATGCCTTCGATGGCCAGTTGAGCCATGAGATTCGAGCGGCTTTCAAGGGAGAGGGAGGTGACGATCGCCTCATCAGCCAATGCAGAATCGCCGCCCTCGCGCAGAATGGGCACATAAGCGTCGAGGAGCTTTCCGCAAGCGATTTCCTTGTCGCCGTTTGTCTTCGCGTTGATGAAGTTCTGGTAAAGCGGTTGCAGCGCGGCGGGGAGGGGATCTGGGGCTCTGTTTCCCTGCGAGGCCCAGATAGGTGGCCGAAAGGCGAGGAGAAGCAGGCAGCCTGTCAGAAGGAAGGACCGTCCGGGATGAGCCGGACGGTCTCGATCGTTGAAGTTGGATGCCGCCCTAATGATAGGTTCCGTTCAATGCAGTGCAGAACGATTGTACATCGCTGGCTGGGGTGGCCGAGGACCAGTAATAGTTAATGGTGTAGGAAATTGATCCGGTCATACTTGCGATTGAACAATAGTGGGCGCTGCCATAACCATTCGCGGAGCACGTTCCTTCTTTGTAAAATCCAGTCGAAGTGAGCGCGTTCTGTAAATCGCGGTCGGCTGTCATGACTTCGGCGCAGAAGCCAGAAGAAGCCTGTGTCCAGTAGTAGGTTTTCGGCACAGAACAACCAGCCACCAAGATCACAGCCGCCACGACCATCAAGACTGGGATAAATCGCTTCATTTTTTCTCCTCCAAACTTAATAGGTAAATGTGGAAACTCAATGGCAGCGTATCATGGGTTTGTGGATCTGTCAATTTAATTGGAGTCTCCAAAGAGATTCCCCATTGGGGCGTGGCAGCCGGGCAGGTTGCGGGGCCAAGATAGCGAAGATAGCGCAGAGGATCGGTGCGGAGAGGGAAAGATGCAGGTGGCACGGCCCGGGTTGGGCATTGAGTCTTTATTGCGTTCTCGGTCTGGAGTAGAATGGAGAAGAAAGCGTCGAAGACGGTCAAAGCAAGACAGAATAGTCGAAGCAGAGCGAAGAATTGGCGCTGGTCTTTGAAATAACAGGTTTTGGTTCCTGCCAGATGGACAGGCGCTTGAACTCTTGGTTCTCGATGTGCCAGCGCAGATGAGCCGCTTCCCGCCCCTCCAAGAAGTCGAGCGTGAGATCGGTGGTGACGGTCCATGTTTCGACGTGAGCGTTCTTCTTCCTTTTGGGATAGTCCTCTACGAGGAAGAAGATGTTCACCGGGTAGCCGGCGAACTCCGCGTTGGTCTTTTTCATGGACCAGGCGCACCACTGTGTGGAATCGAATCCGTGTCTTTCCTCGACGGGGTTTCTAGCGGGAGAGTGGACTGCGAACAACGCCTTGGCATCTTCCAACACGTCGCGGAAACGTCGGGTACCCGCATCGTGTTCATCTATGCACCGGTCGCAACTGCAGGGCGGAGTGCCCCGGGCTCTTCAACTGTCATGCTTTCCACCCCTTGGCCGGGAAACTGCACCGCCTCCAGGCTGTTCACCCCAACGGAGTTGCTGGCCGAGCTCCTGTAGCACATGGTGGACTCCCGAGCCGGTCTCCGGTCTGAACACCTGCATCGACTTGACAGCGTTCTTGTCATCCTGGCTCATACCGCTCTTCCTGATCAGCCCGGCCAGGTCGCCAAGGAGGTCTGAAGCCTTCACGATTGTATCGGGCATAATATCCGCGTCGGCGCAGTTGCGGTCTTTCCGCCGACGTCGGCTGATCAGGAGAGAGGCGAAGGAGGCGCCTGCTCAATGAGCCTGATGCGCTGCCACGCCCCGCCCCGGTGGCGGAGGAAGGCCGCAAGCCCCAGCGACATGACGAATCCAATAAAGAAAAGCCACACTGCGACGGGCGGCACCGCGATCAGCCGAATGAGGATGAAGGCCGCGATGGCCATCGCCCAATGCAGGATCCCCGAGACGATCATGATCCAGGTCGTGTCACCGGCGCCGCGCAGGGCGCCAGCGAAGACCACCTGCGTGGCATCGGCAAGCGTGTACAGCGCCGCGAGGCGCAGCAGCGTCCGGGCAAGGGGCAGGATGGCCGCGTCCCCGGAGGTGAAACCCCGGGAGAAGACCTGAACGAGCAGGGGAGCGCCTGCAACGAAGAGAATGACCATAGCGCCGGCATAGACCCATGCGACGCGCAGCCCCAGATACGCGGCGCGCCGGGCTCCCTCCGCATCCCCGGCCCCCATCCGCTGTCCGACGAGAGCGGTCACGGCGGAGCCCACCCCCAGCATGGGGATGAAGGCGACGAGATCGTAGTTGAAGGTAATGGTGACAGCCGCGGCCACGGCGGAGCCATATGAGCCCATCAGCTGGACAAAGACATTGAACGCAAACACGTTGATGAACGACTCGGCTCCCGCGGGGGCGCCATAGCGAAGCAGCCTGCCGGCCAGATCCCGCCGCGGCCTCCACGCACGCGCTCCGCCGTGCGTCCGGTACTCGGGACTCCTCAGGTAGGCCGCGAAAAGGATCGCGACGATGCACGTCGTACCCACGAGAGTCCCGATGGCAGCCCCCTGGATTCCCATTCTCGGCATGCCGAGCCGTCCGAGCACGAGGCACCAGTTCAAGGGAACGTTCACGAGGATCCCCAGCGCGTTGGCCACCATGATCACCCTGGTCCTTCCATGCCCGAGGAAGAAGCCGGTCAAGACGCTCTGGAAAAGGAATACGAGGGAGCCGAGCATGAGGATCCTGAAGTAGGCGAACTCGAGGGCGATCTGCCGTGGAGTGTGCCCGGCCCATGAAAAGCCCTGCCGCATGACGGGAATCAAAAGCAGGAGCAGGGGAACCGAGGCGAGGCTGAGCCAGAAACCCTGCGCCACCGCCTGAACGGTGCGCTCGGGCCGGCCGGCCCCGTGGTACTGCGCCGTGAGCGCGTTCACGTATCCCACGATTCCCGTGAAAAAGCAGACAAAGACATACTGCGACAGCCCTCCGCTCATGGAGGCGGGGATATACTCGGAACCCAGGAAGGAGACGAAGTACCTGTTGAGGAAGAGCATGATGGTCTCCGACCCCTGGGAGACGATCATGGGGAAGGCGATGGCGGTCATGCGACCGATGGTGACCTCATTCGTGTGTTTCAGAAGCGCAATCCCTTCTTCGCCATGAGGATCACGCCATTGATGCAGCCGAAATGGGCGGTGACCACAAAGGAAGATCGGGGGCGGGCGTCAGCCCCCGAACGTATGGGTGGTCAGGTGATGGTACCTCTGGCCCGGCCGCAGGATGCAGGACGGGAAGTGGGAGATGTTCACGCAGTCGGGGAAGAACTCCGTCTCCAGGGTGAAGGCTCCGTGCAGCGGGTACCTCCTGCCGCCTGCCCCGAGGCTGCCGTCGAGGAAATTGCCGCTGTAGAACTGGACGCTCGGTTTCGTGGTGCGAACCTCCATCGAGCGCCCTGAACGGGGATCACTCGCCTTGCACAGCAGGTCGAAGCCGCTCCCGGCCTGCTTCATGACCAGGCAGTGGTCGTAGCCTCCGTCAACCTTGGCAATGTCGCGGCCGATGGGTTTTGAAGCGGTGAAGTCGAAGGGGGTCCCTCTCACGGCGAGCACCTCCCCTGTCGGCATGAGGCTCGAATCAATGGGAATGTAGAAGGGGCAGTTGAACATCAGCTCCTGCTCGAGCACTGTTCCCGATCCTGCACCGGCGCCGGCGAGGTTCCAGTAGGCGTGGTTGGTGAGGTTCACCGGCGTGGGTTTGTCCGTGACCGCCCAGTACTCGAAGGAGAGCTCGTTCGATTCCGTCAGGGTGTACTCGGCTGTGATCTTGAGGGTACCCGGATAGCCTTCCTCTCCGTCCCTGCTCGTGTAGGCCCATCGGATCCCCGCGGCGCCCTTCCTGACAAAGGTCTTCGCGTTCCAGAGGACCTTATCGAAGCCCACCGTGCCGCCGTGGAGATGATTGCTCACGGCGTTCGGCCCCGCTCCGTATGCGTCGTTGCAGGCCAGTTTGTACTCGCGGCCGTCCAGGACGAACTTTCCTCGGGTGATCCTGTTGGCGAACCTGCCCACCAGCGCCCCGAAAAATGGCGATTTTACGCGGTACTCCTCCAGGGAGTCGAGGAAGAGGATGACATTCTCCGTCCTGCCCGAGGCGTCGGGAACGTTCACTGCGGTCAGTGTGGCGCCGTATGTGATGGCGGAAATCGAGATGCCACGGGAGTTCTCCAAAGTGAAGCGCTTGACTTTCCTTCCGTCCGGGAGTGTGCCGAACACCGACTCGCTCGATTTCATCAGTCTCCCTCTCCTTTCCGAATTCTCGCGACGGGATTATATGTTCCGTGTTTTGACCGTGTCAAGCAAAAACCGCCCACGGCCCTCGTATTCGATCAATTCATTCACGCGCCTACGGGCACTGGATGTAGCCCTGCGCCCACAGGCATCCGCCGCAGGCAGGCGTCGGGTTGGCGAAGCAGTCCGATTCATTTGAGTCGGCCTGTTCGCAGCTGTTGCACTGCGTGCAGGGCGGGAAATCGAAGGCGAGCAGGCGCTCGCGCAAGGCGAGGTACGAGGGTTCGTCCCAGATCTCTCCGACACTCTTCTCTGTCAGGTTCCCGACGCTGAAGGCAATCGTTCTACGCTCCCTGTCGGCGAGGAAGCTCGTATGGGAATGCAGCAAAGGGAGGCAGGGACTCACCGTTCCGTCCCAGCGCACCGCCATGCTCCCCTTCTCGACAAAGGGACAGCGACTGCTGCCGAGGTGCAGATCCTGACCGGCGATGCGCACCGCGAAAAGACCCTTGAGGACTTCGACGAGGGGCGCCTCGGTCAGGCTGTCGACCTCCATGCGGGGAAGCTCCACAAGGGGAGTCCACTCCGAGGGGGAAAGTTCGGTCTCGTAGTAGGACCGCTCGTACAGCGACTGGGCGTGCAGCTCAGGAGTGTGGGCGAGGACATTGCTCACGATGAAACGGTCGGCCCCGAGGCGACGGCCAAGGTGGAGAACCGAGGGGAGGCTCCCGATCGTCTCACGGGTGGCCACGAAGGACATCCCGATCCGAGGGAGGTCGGTGAGCTCGCGCTCCCGGGCTCTGAAGAGGCGGCCCGCGTTCTCGGCGACCCGGCCGACCCCCGCTTCGCCCGCATCCGCGGGGTCATCGCCCGTCCCGTCGACGGAGATCCAAAGCCTGTCCAGGCCGATATCGATCAGCTTTCCGCAGATTTCATCGCTCAGGAGGGTTCCGTTGGTGATCATCTCCACGGCGAAGCCGGCCGCCTTGGACTCTGAGAGCATCGTCATGATGTCGGGGTGGAGGAGAGGCTCTCCGTAGCCTCCGAAAAAAAGCAGGGGCTTTCGAGGAAGAGCGCGCAGGCCCTGCAGGGTGCGCGCAAAGATCTCCCGGCTCATGCTTCCGACCGGCTCGTCCCAGCTCTCGTGCATGCACATCCGGCAGGCGAGATTGCACACCGTCGTGGGCTCCAGGTACAGACGGTCCAAGCGCGAGGCCGAGCGGCCGATGCGCACCCCGTCTCTCTCTCCGCGCAGAAGGACGCGAGAGCCCGGCGCGATGCCCAGGGATTCCAAAATGTGGGGAGGCAGGATCAGGCGGCCGTTCTCGTCGACCGCAACGGAAAGGAGTGGCTCGCTCATCGTGCCCTCGCTTTCGCGGCAGGAGGCCGCGGCGCCCCGCCCCCGCTCACCCGCCCGAGACCAGCGGGAACAGGGCGACCTCGTCACCGTCGTGAAGCTCGGTCGCGAGGCTGTCGGGAAGCTGCGTCCAGCCCCTGCCGTTCAGCGTGCTGAGCAGGGTCGGGCCGGGCACCTTCAGGCCGTAGGACTTCGAGAGCCATCCCGCCACGTCCTGCAGCCTGCTGCCTGCTGGAAGCTCGAGCTCGTCGAGCCTCCGGTGGGTCTTGTCGCGGAGCGCCGAGAGGTACTTTATCCGAACTTTCAGATCCTGCATGACATCCTCAGAGCGTCACCAGCTCTCCGAGCCCCGCCGCCTTCGCCGTTTCGGGGCGCACGACTCCGTCTGAGTCCCACCCACGGGCGGCGTAGTACTCGTCGAGCATCTCGGCGTACATCTCCTCCGTGAGGATCCGTCCCTTTGTCGACCCGCTGGGGAGATGCTCCTTCGTGATCCTTTCGGGAAGAAGGTCGTCGGCTCGGCGGATCCCCTCGCGGTTGAGGATCACGCGCTCCAGGTTATAGATCCGCTCGGCGATCGTTGCCAGCTTTGGGGTGAAGGGATGGCCGGTGACCGCCTCCAGCACGTCGCCGGTCGGGCTCTCCGAGAAGCCGAAGGCCCCGCGCACCACCGTGCACATCCCCAGCGAATCCACATAGGCCCGGCTGTCCTGCACGCTCTTCACGAGGGCGCCCTTGCCCTTCAGGGCGTAGCGGTCATACTTGCCGCTCTGCAGCTCAGCCCGGATCGTCCACCCGCCCACGTTGTGGCAGGCTCCGCGGCTAGAGGTGCCGTAGGTGAGGCCATTGCCGGTGAATCCGCGAGGATCGTAGCCGGCGAAGGGCAGACCCTTCACATCGAGGATGTAGCGCTTCCACTCGGGCTTTGCCCGCTTCACGTGGTACATGCCCTCGGCGAGCAGGTCGCCGATGCCCTTGCGGGCTGCGATGAGCTCGAGGATGCCGATGAGGGCCTCGGGGCTGCCGAAGCGCGCCTCGATCCCGCAGGTGTCCTCCTTGCTGATGAGACCCTTCTCGTACAGCTCCATGACGAGGGCCACGGCATTTCCGGCCGACATCGTGTCCATGCCCAGCTCGTCGCAGACCTGGTTCGCCTTCACGATGGCTCCGAAGTCGGAGATGCCGCAGTTGGGGCCCAGCAGGGCGACGGTCTCGAACTCCGTGCGGGCCCGGGCTCCGGCAAAGGGGCCCTCCTTGACCACGCACACCTTGCCGCAGGCCACCGAACATCGGTAGCAGGCGTAGTTCTTCTCGAGGTAGACGTCGCGCATGACATGCGCGTCGATCTTGTCGCATTGCTCGAATTGGCCGGTCTGGAAGTTGCGCGTCGGCATGCAGCCCAGCTCGTTGATGACCTCGATGTACTGGGGGGTGCCGAACTTCGTGTGGTTGGCGCGCGAGGTCTTCAGTTCCTTGATCGCGGCCTTGCGGATCTCGTCCACCCGTTCCTTGTTCGCGAGAGGAATGGTTCCCGTGCCCTTGATGACGATTCCCTTCAAGAGCTTGGAGCCCATGACAGCGCCGGGTCCGCCGCGTCCGAAAGCCCGCTCATCCACGTTGATGTATGAGAGGCGCACCAGGCGCTCGCCCGCGGGTCCGATCGACATGGCTCCCGTCTTCTTCTCGCCGATCGCCTCACGAAGCGCCCCCAGCGTCTTCATGGAGGTGTACCCCTTCCACGGCCGGGCGTCGCCGAAGCTCACCTTCCCGTCGATGATCGAGAGCCAGGTCCAGTCAGCGGCCTTTCCCTCGATGATGAGCCCGTCGAAGCCGGCCTGCTTGAGGTGGGGCCCGAAATCGCCGCCGCAGTTTGAGCAGAGATACATGCGGGTCTCAGGGGACTTGGTGGCGAGCTGGAACTTCGTCGTCGAGACAAGGGGAGTGCCGGTGAGGGGGCCGGTCATGAAGATCAGCTTGTTGTTCTCTCCAACCGGATCCGTACCGGCCGGGATCTCATTATAGTAGTATTTCGCAGCGATCCCGCGGCCTCCGAGGAGCCATTCGTAGTCCTTCTCGGGAATCGCCTCCTCGGCAACGGCGCGGCGGGACAGGTTCACTCGAAGAACCTTCCCCATGTATCCCTTCAACATCTCTGCTCTCCTTGATCGAACGTCGGCGGAGTCCTGACAGAACCCACGCTAAATCTACCATGTGTGGGGCAAAACGTCAATAGCAATCGCTAAGAATCACTTGGAATTGATAATGAATGACAGGTAATTCCGGAACTCAATCCGCTGTGATCACCTCGATGCCGTTCTCCTCGAGGCACTTCCTGTCCTCGTCCCGGATGGAATCCGTGACGATGGTGTCCACCTTGTCCAGCGGCGCAAAGAGGGCGAAGGAGTTTCTCTCCATCTTGCTCGAGTCGAACAGGAGGATGATCTTCGCGGCGATCGACATCATAAGCTTCTTTGTCTCCGCGTGGGCGATATCGGGCGTGCTCGCCCCCTTCTCGGTCGAGAAGCTGTTCACGCCCATGAAGGCCTTGTCCACGGTAAGGCCCGTGAGCATATCGCCTGTCGCGGATCCGTGCGTGACGGTGCAGTGGAACTTCTTCCGCAGCGAACCGCCCATGAAGACGACCCTGACGGATTCGATATCCTCTAGGCAGAGAGCGATCGTGAGGTCGTTGGTGACCACCGTGACGTCGCGGCGCTGGTCGAGAAGCCGGGCGAGCTCCAGGCTCGTCGTGCCGCTGTCGAGGATGATCGTGTCTCCGTCCTCGACGAGGCGGATCGAAGCCTCCGCGATCCGGCGTTTGGCGGCGAGGTTCTGGACCTTCCTCTGGTTCATGTCCGTCTCGAGGCCGGTCTTGCTCTTGACGATCGCCCCGCCGTGCGTGCGGATGAGGAGGTTGGAGGCCTGCAGGTCGCGAAGGTCGTTCCTGATGGTGGCGCTCGAGACCTTGAACCTGTCGCAGAGGTCGGCCACGGTGGCCTTGCGATTCTCCTCGATGTACTCGAGGATCTTCTGCTTGCGCTCCTCGACGAAAAGGGTGTCCTCAGTCATGGCGGCGCCCGTCTGCTACGCCGGACGGGCCGCGGCGACGATCCTCACTGCGGCCCGGCAGTTCTCGGCGATCTCGGCCCACTTCTTTGCCGCGATCGCTTCCTTGGAGGCGATCCACGTCCCCCCGACGCACGCCACGGCCGGGACGGCGAGGTACTCGGCGAGGTTCGAGGCGCTCACGCCGCCCGTGGGAACGAAACGCACCCCTGTGTGGGCATAGGGGCCGCTCAGGACCTTGATCATCGGGATGCCGCCGCTCGCCTCGGCGGGGAAGAACTTCAGGAGCTTCGCGCCCAGCGAGAGAGCCTGCTCGATTTCAGAGGGAGTGACGACACCCGGGACGAACGGCAGCCCGCGGCGGTTCGCCTCGGCGAGGATGTCGGGATTGAGCCCCGGGGCCACGCCGAACCGGGCGCCCGCGTCGATCGCCGCTGCAAGGTTTTCTTTCGTGAGAATCGTGCCTGCCCCGAGGACGAGCTGGGGCCTCTCGCGCGCGATGCGGGAGATCACTGCCGCCGCGGCCGCCGTGCGGAAGGTGATTTCCGCCACCGGCAGCCCGCCCTCGATCAGCGCATCCGCAAGTGGCAGTGCGGCATCCGCGGATTCGATCGCGATCACGGGGATCACCACGTGCTTTGTCAGTATTGCCAGAACCTCTTCAGCCTTCATCATCCGATCCTTTCCATTGAGATGCCGACCGCCCGGGCGGCGATGTCGATCTCGACGAGCCTGTTGCCGCCCACCAGACAGTTGTGGTGCGAGGACCAGTTCTTCATCAGTGCATGGCCGTCGCGCACCTTCAGAAGCGCGCCGTTCCTGCAGTCCGATCCCGGGTACTGGACGTAGCCCTCAAGCTCGGCCGGCTCGACCTGGATGCGGTCCATGGCCGGGTGCATCTTGGCCAGCGTGTACGGCCCCTCGGCCATGCGCGCGTCGATCATGTGCGCGTTCTCGTCCACGATCGCGAGCACCTTGGGCCGCAGGGTCCAGCGGCTCGCAAAGGCGCGGGGGACCACGCCGAAGTATCCGCAGTGCACCATCAGCATGTGGTTCTCGGGCTCGGCCACGTCGGGGAACTTGTCGATCTTCTCGTGCTTGATCGCCGCCTTTCCCATGAGGAACGAGTAAATGTTGCTCATCATCACCCGTTCTTCGAGGGTCTTCGACAATAGGTACAGGCTCACCATGCTCAGGGTGTCCGCCTCGCAGGCCCAGATCAGCTTCCTGTCCTCGTACAGCAGGTCCCACGCGAGGCAGGGGGTCGTGTCGCAGTGGAACGACTCGTTCAGGCAGTTCAGGCCCGCCCCTTCCACGCCGCCCTCGGCCTCGATCTCCTCGCTGATGGCGAGGTACAGCTTCGCCGCCGAGAGCATGGACCTCTCGGAGTTGCCTTCGAATGGCACAGCGCGCTTGGCCAGGACCTCGCGAGCGGCCGACTCGGACAGGCTCTTTGCCTTGGCTCCGAGGGCCTTGAAGCTCTTCTTCACGATGCGGATGCCGAACCGCTCGCGCATCGCCTCCGTGCAGGCCTCCTCCCACCAATAGAAGCGCTTGAAGATCTCGGCCTGCATCCCCTCGCCCGGGTTGTCCTGGAACACGAGGAACTTGGTCGAGCGCATCGCGCGCTTCAGGGCAAAGCCCCTGCAGGCGAGCTTCGTGAGGGCGAGGTTGTACGGGGTGAAGACCTCCATGCCCTGGCTCTTCATGAAGGTGACGATCTCCCAGTCCCACATGTTCACCGTGCCGAACTCGGAGGTGAGAACGATGAAGGGGAGGCCGAGCTTCTTCAGGGCGGGGGCGGAGCGGAAGGCCTCGCCCAGCAACTGGGGGAAGAGCACCGCATCCGCGTCCGGCAGACTCCCGCCCAGGGGCACGGGGGCCAGGATCTCCGCGCAGTCGGAAAGCAGGCCTCGAAGCGCCGCAAGCTGCTTGTCGAACCCCTCGTCGCGGCCCTTGAAGAACACGGGGACCAGGATCGCTTTCATGCCAGCTCCACCGTCCTGCCGGTCTCGGCTGAGAGGAGGCCCGCGTCCAGCACCTCCATCCCCTTCATGCCGTCGTAGAAGTTGGGCTCGATCTTCTTCTTCTTATCGATCGCCTCGCAGAAGTCCACCACGGCGTGCACGAACTCGTGCTCGTAGCCGATGATGTGCCCGGGCGGCCACCAGTTGGAGATGTAGTCGTGCTGCCCGCCCTCGGTGGCGAGAATGGTGCGGAACCCCTGCGCGTAGGCCGGGTCATCGTTGGAGAAGAACTCGAGCTCGTTCATCCTCTCAAGGTCGAAGGCGAGGCTGCCCTTGCTCCCGTAGATCTCGAAGAAATTGTAGTTCTTGCGTCCGGGTGCGAACCGGGTCGCCTCGAAGGACCCCAGCGCGCCGTTTTTGAACTCCACGGTCATGAAGGCCGCGTCCTCGACGGTGACCTTCCCCATCTCCACGCCCTTGGTCACGCCGCCGAACGTCCCCGAGGCGGCCTCGTCGGAGAGGGGCCTCTCCTTGACGAACTGCGCGGTCATGCAGGTCACCTTTTTAATGTCGCCGACAAGGTAGCGCGCGAGGTCCACGCTGTGGGAGTTCAGGTCGCCGTGGGGACCCGATCCCGCGAATTGCTTCTGCAGATGCCATGTCAGGGGGAACTTCGGGTCCACGATCCACGACTGCAGGTACGCCCCGCGCCAGTGGAAGATGCGTCCGATCTTTCCCTCGTCGATGAGCCTCTTGGCCAGGCGCACCGCGGGGCAGCGGCGGTAGTTGTGGTTCAGGTAGTGGGTGACGCCCTTCTTCTCGGCCAGCTCGTACATCTCCTTGGCCTGGGCCAGGTTCATGGCCAGCGGCTTCTCGCAGAAGATGTGCTTGCCCGCCTTGAGCGCCTCCATGGCGATCTCATAGTGCAGGTACTGGGGTGCGCTGATGTCGACGATGTCCACGTCGTCGCGCTTCACCATCTTCTTCCAGTCCGTCTCGGTCTGCTGCCAACCCCAGCGATTGGCGAAGGCCGCGAGTGACTCCTGGTGCCGGCCGCAGGCGACCTTGCGGACCGGCGTCACCGGCATGTCGAAGAACAGCGGCGCCTTCATCCATGCATTGCTGTGGGCCTTGCCCATGAACTTATAGCCGACAATCCCCACGTTCAGCGTTTTCATCTGCGTCACTCCTCAACTCAGGCTGTTCGCGATCCGGCGCAGCTCTTTCACGCTCTGCGCCACCGCCTTGTCCTCGTCCTCCTTATAGTCGGGGTGGAGGAAGTCGATCTCCACGGCGAGGAAGCCCTGGTAGCCGGCGTTCTTCAGCAGCTGGGCGAGCTTCTGGTTGTCCACGAGGCCGTCGCCCACCGGCGTGGTAGAGAAGAAGAACCAGTCGTCCACGGAGGCGCCCTTCTGGACCTTGAGGTCCTTGATATGGGTGGCGAAGGTGTAGCGAGCCAACTTCTCCATGCCCTTGATCGGATCAGCCAGGACGCGCATGAAGTTCCCCGTGTCGAAGTTGATCCCGAAAGACGGGGAGTTCACGTTCGTGATGATCTGGAGCATTTCCTCGGGGGTGAAGTCGATGTGGTTCTCATCGGCGAGCTTGACCCCCTTCTTTTCCGCCGCCTTCACCGCCTCGGAGAACATCTTCGACAGCCGTTCGATCTGCGGACCGTGGGGCTCGAACCGGAACATGAGGCTCGATCCCACCACGCGCATGACATTCGCTCCGATGGCGACGGCGTAGTCGATGCTCTTCACCATCTCGTCGAACGCCTTCGTGTTCTTGCCGCCCTCAAGGCCGTCGGGATGACCCCAGGCGAACACGCGGTCCAGCTTGTACTCGTCCAGGATGCCCTTGATCTCGCTGAGGTAGGCCGCATCGAAGCGCGGGATGAAGCAGGACTCCAGCGACACCCCGTCCACTCCGAGCTCCTTCGCGCGCTTCAGGAAGCCTTCGAGGGTCATCTCTTTGGAGGGCTTTCTCTGCTGAGAATACACCTCTCCGAAGAACCGATGGTAGCAATAGCTATCGATGCCGATCTTCATTCCGTTGCCTCCCTCGAGCATATTTCCGGCGAGGGTCTTTCCACCCTCCCCGGGCGGTATCTGTGTTGCCGGATTGTAAGTCCGGCAATACCATTTGTCAACAAATGAGAAAGAATGCGAAAGAGAACGGCCGCAGCCGCCGAGCCGTTGTCTCGGGTCGTTCCCTTGAGCCGTTATCTCGGGCCGCTGGCCCACCGGTTCAGGGCGACGAGGAGCTCTTCATACCGCTCGAGCCTTCGGCGAGCGATCGCCGCTCGTGCCGGGTCGGGCTCGGTGATGGTTCCCGTGCGGACCCAACGCGCGGCAGCCTCCTCCAGGTCCTTGACAACCCCTACTCCGTAGGCTGCCAGCAGAGCAGATCCCATCGGGGCTCCGCCGCCGCCGACGATCTGAACAACGGGGACCCCGAGGATGTCGGCCTTGATCCGGTTCCAGACCGCGCTTTTCTCGCCGCCGCCCGTCACCCGCACTTCCTTGACCCGTCCGGCCCCGTAGAGCTTTTCAAGGGCCCCGAGGTAGATCCCGTACTCGAGGGCAACTCCCTCGAGCGCGCCGCGATACAGGTGCCCGAGGCCGTGGGACCAGGTGAGACCCGCCCATGCGCCCCGCAGGTTCGGCCAGCTTGGGCTGACCCTGCCGCCGAGGTGAGGAACGAAGATGGGGTCATCTGCTCGAGGCTCCACCTCCCCCGCAATCCGGTTCAGCTCGTCGAAGGAGGGCGGCTCGGCGCCCGCGCCGCGGGCTGCGCCGGCGATCTCGGTCCTGAACCACTCGAGGTTCATGCCGCCTCCGTTGATGTACGCGTAGGGATGCCAGAGTCCCGGTGTCGCGGAGTGGCCGCAGCTCATCACCATGAGCTCGGTGTCCGCCCGAAACTCGCTTTCAGTGCCTGCGAAAACCGAGGCGGTTCCGGCCACATCCACACAGGTGCCGGGCCGCACGGCGCCGCAGGAGAGGAAGCTCGCTGCCGTGTCCCCACAGCCGGCGACCACGGGCACGCCGGCCGCGAGACCGCATGCGCCGGCCATGGCAGGGGTGAGCTCCCCCACCACGCTGTGCGGCGGGACGATGCGTGGAAGGATTGCAGGGTCGATGCCGAAGCGCGCGCACAGCTCCTTGTCCCAGGTGCCGGACCGGCTGTCCGCGAAGCCCGAGAAGTGGAGGTAGCTGGAGTCGATGAAGGCGCGCGAGCCATCCAGACCGCACAGGCGCATGGCCGCGTAGCCGCCGGGCGTCACGAAGGCGCGGATGCGCGAGTACTCGGCGGGCCGCTCGGCCTTCCACCACAGGATCTTCGGGCCATGGTTGAAGCTCGGGGGGCCGCCGGCCTTCCGCGTCACCTCGGCCCCGGCGCTCTTCTGCATGCTCGTGATGTAGGGAGCGCAGCGCGTGTCCAGCCACGAGTCGTAGGGGGTCACGTTCCTGCCGTCATCCCCCACGCCGGTGATTCCCGCCATCTGGCCGTCGATGGCGATCCCTTTCACCGCCTTGGGGCCCACGCGGGCGGCGCACTCCGCGATCGCGGCAGCCGTAGAGGCGAGCTGAAACTCCGGGTCCTCCTCGACTACGCCCGGAGCCGGGCGACGGAGATCCGATTTGCGAAATGCCTCGGCGAGGCAAGAGCCGGTCTCGTCGAAGGCCGCGGCCTTCACGCCCTGCGTTCCAATATCGACGCCGATCAGGATGCGTGCGGATCCCATACGTGTCTCCTTCGCGCTGAAGTCTCCCCTAGGGGAACGTGACGACCTGCTTCAAGGCCTTCCCCTTCATCACTTCCTCGAAAGCCGAACGGGTCGCCTCGACGGGGTGCCTGCCCGAGACGATGCCGTCGATCGAGATGAGGCCCGCGCCGATAAGGGCGAGCGTCTTGCGGTATTGGGAAAGGCTCTGGCGCGTGGTGCCCGTGATCGTGATCTGCTTGTAGTGCACGAGGTTGGTATCCAGCGGCACCTTGTTCTTTCCCTCGGGCAGTCCGCCGAAGAACATCACCCTGCCGTTGATCGCCGCGAGCTCCAAGGCAATGACCTGGGCCTCGGGGGCCGGGTTGGCCGTGATGACCACATCAAGACCCCTGCCTCCCGTTTCGTCCTGGATCCTATCGGCCAACCCGGCGCTCTGCACCGGGATGATGGCGGGCTCGAGGCCCGCGCAGTATGCCAGTCGCTCCGCGTTGATGTCGTTCATGAACACCTTCGCAGCCCCGCCCATCTTGGCCAGGCGCGCGTGCATGAGGCCGATCGGCCCTGCGCCGATGACCAGAACGGTATCTCCCGGTCCGATATGGGCGCGCTCGAAAGCGTTGTACACGCAGGAGAGTGGCTCGGCCATTGCCGCGGCCGCGAAGTCCACCCCCGCGGGCATACCGGTGAGGTTCCCCTGGCGAACGGCCTCTGCCGGAACGCGCATGCGTTCGGCGAACCCGCCATCGATGTTGATCCCAAATGCCTTGAATGTCGCGCAGAGCTGCGTGTTGCCGCTCACGCAATGGTCGCAGACCCCGCAGCCCATATTGGGCGCCACCGCCACCCGCATTCCCTCCCGGTAGCCCGTGACGCCGGGGCCGGTCCGTTCGACGATGCCGGCGATCTCGTGGCCGAGGATCAGGGGGGTGTCGGGCCCGACGCCTTTATAGCCGTTTCGGAACATGCGGATGTCCGTGCCGCACACCGCTGCGGCCTTCACGGCGAGGAGGACCTCCCCTTCGCCGATCCCCGGTACGCGCACCTCCTCGATCCGCAAGTCTTCCTTTCCGTGCAAACGGGCAGCCTTCATTCTGAGCTCCTTGCAGCCGCGGTCTGCGTGCCGGTCTGGACCGCCACTGGCCTGCGCTCGACGATCGAGCGGTTGCCGGCGTTCACGACGGCGACCGCCATCCTCCCGTCCCACCCGCTCACCTTCGGCTCGCTTCCCCCGCGGATGCAGTCGACGAAGGCCTGGTCCTCGCCGAGGTACGCCTCGGTGAAGAGGTTCCGCCAGCTCGGGACGAACGGCCGGACGATCCCGGCGCCCGTCGAGCAGGCGACGACGCCGTCCTGCTCGATCCTGCCGACGAACATCACGCCCTTCGTGCCTACGATTTCCGTGCGCGCGTCGTACCCGTAGCCGACCGCGGCGGCGCCGTCGATGAAGCCCTGGCGTCCGTCCGCGAACCGGCACACCATTGATACGTTATCGTAAAAGTCGGGGTAGCGCTCCCTGGCCTGGGGGCAGCGGAAGTTCCCGCCGATGGCGTAGACCTCCACGATTTCGCTGCCGGCGAACCAGCGCAGCGTGTCGATGTCGTGGCTGTTGACCTCCGCGAGTGGGCCGTTGCTGGCGGCGATATCGTACATCCATTCCTGGGGAACGCTTGGGCCGTGGGTGAGGGACTTCACGAGCACGACGTCGCCGATCTCGCCGGCGTCGATGCGGCCCCGGGCGGCCATGAAGCTCGCATCGAATCGGCGCATGAACCCGATCTGGAGCTTCACTGCCGCCTTGCCGCAGGCGGCGATCATCTCGTCGCACTCGGCCGGGTTCATGGCCATGGGCTTCTCGCACAGGACATGCTTGCCCGCCCGGGCTGCAGCCACCACGATGTCTCGGTGCAGCACTGTTGGAACAACGACCACGACGGCGTCCACGCGAGGGTCGGCGAGGGCCTGGCGATAGTCCTGGTATGCGGCCTTCACGCCCAACTCTCGACAGGATTCTTCCACTGTTTCTTTTCGCGCGTCGACGAGCGCGGTGAGCTCAGCATGGGCGATGCGCCCTGCGAAGTTCCGCGCGTGTATCATGCCGGCTCTTCCCGAGCCGATCACGCAGATGCCGATTTTCCCAGAGCTTGTTTTCTCCATCAGGATTGGTGCTCCTCAGCAAAGAATTCCCGCATAGAATTCAAATGGTGATTTCTGTTTAGCGATTCAATAAGCATGCGTATCGTTTTTTTGTCAAGTGCTCTCTTTTTTTATCGCTTTTGTCGAGTTCTTATAGTCCACAAGCATTCAATCCTGTCGACTGGTACCCCAGCGGCTGAGCCGGGACTCGATGAACTCCACGATCTCGAGGTGCTGATCTCTCCCGCGCCCCGCCACTTTGAGAAGACTGCCGAACTCGATGTGGATCGTCCGTTCGGGCCTGATCGGCCCGAATCCCCGGAACAGCCCCCCATCTCCCCAGAAATCGGTCTTGACCGCAATGGGCATCACAGGCGCTCCAGCCTTCGAGGCCAACTTGACGCCCAACGTATTGAAGGCATCGGGATCGAACACCGGGCTCCGCGTGCTCTGGGGAAAAACGATGATCGACACGCCGCGCTGAAAGCGCTCGACGCCCCCCCGGAGGACCGCTTCCAAGTCCTCGCGGGGGTTCTTTCGGCTGACGGTGATCGGATCCCGCGAGCGCATGATGGGCCCGAACACGGGGCTCGTGGTGAGGCGTTCCTTGACCACGAAAGTCACGGGCATGAAGGGAGCGATGAGCACCGGCAGGACCTGGGTCTCCAGGGTGCTCATATGGTTCGAGATGAAAATCAGAGGCCCCTTCCCGGCCGCGTTCCGCACGTGATCGATGCCGGTGATTTCGAACCGGCCGCGGTTTCGCTCGATCGTACGGAGAATGCTGAATGAGCTCTCAGCCCAGGCGCTGTCGTCATACAGCCCCCGCATGGCCAGCTTCCTCGCGCGAAGGACCTCCACGATGTATTGGGCGTAGAACGCCCAACGCCAGCCACCCAGGATCCGGTTGAGAGAAGAGACGGGAGCAAAAGGAGAGGTTGTATAGCGGTCATCGAGGAAATATGTCTTCATGAGCGGCCCTCCCCGAGCATGTCCCAGCCTCCCTATTGAAGAGTATCGCCCTCCGGTCATCTCCCGCAAGAGTGAGAGCGGCGAGGAAGATCGCGGGAGGTGGGATGTGGAATTGTCTTGTTTAAATCCTACTATTTTAGTAAAGTATAAAGTCCTGCTCTTGAGCAGGCTTGACCCTCGGTATTCAAGACGGGTCGCAAAGGATGATGTATATGAAGTTCAAAAGCCTCGCGAAGCTCGCCTCCGGTATCCTGGGTTCGAAGATCCCCATCATCCAGGGTGGAATGGGAGTAGGCATCTCCCTTGCAGGGCTTGCGGGCGCTGTTGCAAATCAGGGCGGGATCGGCGTCATCAGCACGGCTGCAATCGGCATGGATGAGCCGGATTTTCTACGGAATTTCCTTGAAGCGAATGCCAGGGCATTGAGAAAGGAGATCCGCAAGGCGAGGGAAGCCACTCGCGGAATTCTCGGCGTGAATATCATGGTTGCCATGACGAATTTCGTCGATATGGTGAAAGTCGCGATCGAGGAAGCTGTCGATGTCATCTTCGCGGGCGCCGGACTGCCCGTCGACCTTCCCAGGCTCCTCGGAGGAAACAGGGAGACGAAGCTCGTTCCCATCGTGTCCTCTGGAAAGGCCGCGCGGATCATCTCCCGGATATGGCTGGACCGGCACGGGTACCTCCCCGACGCGGTGGTCGTGGAAGGGCCAATGGCGGGAGGTCACCTCGGATTCCGGCGGGAGCAGATCGCCGATCCCCGCTACGCGCTGGACAAGCTCGTCCCGGAGGTCATCAAGGAACTGCAGCCGTTCGAGGAGGCGCAGGGAAGAGCCATCCCTGTCGTGGCGGCCGGCGGGATCTATACGGGCGGGGACATCATGAAGTACCTCGAGATGGGCGCAGCGGGGGTGCAGATGGCGACCCGGTTCGTCACCACCGACGAGTGCGACGCGTCGATCCGCTTCAAGCACGCCTACCTGGAGGCGAAGCGGGAAGACGTCGTGATCATCGACAGTCCCGTGGGCATGCCAGGGAGGGCGATCCGCAATCGATTCATCGACGATGTCGACGAAGGGAAAAAGAAACCCTACACTTGTCCCTACCACTGCTTGAGGACGTGCGACTACGAGCACAGCCCATACTGCATTGCCCAGGCCCTGATGAACGCGAAGAAAGGCAGGCTGGAGCACGGATTCGCCTTCGTAGGCGCGAATGCCGGCAGGGAGCAGGGGATCGTTTCGGTCATGGAGCTGATGGAAAGACTCCAGGAAGAGTTCGAGACCGCGACCAGACCATTCGCCGCGCCTGGGTGGACGCCGAAAGAGAGGAGCAGCGCTCCGAGCTGATGCGCGCATCTGCCGGCCCATGGATGGTGGAAGCCGTTCCTGTGACGGGCTCCACCGCGGCTCACCGATCGAGGTTCAGCGCCACCTTGGCGTTCGGCGGGTGAAGAGGGTCACGGAGATGCGGGTCGGCTCAGCGCGAAAAGAATGGCCCCGCGCGGCGATCGAATCCGCCGCCTAGAACTCTGTCGTTCCCTTGACGTGATACCAGGCACCCGCCTCGGCAAAGAGCACCTGCACCGCGGTGCGCATTTCCTTCAATTGAACACGCGCTTCCCCGGGATCGGCGGTGTTGAAGTCGAACATGCCGAAGTGGTGGCAGATGAGGGAGGGGATCCCCGCCCCTTCGCACAGCTCGACGGCTTCACGGAGGGTGAAGTTGCCTGGGATGCCGTTCGAAAGCCGGCGATCGTCCCGTCCATTGATGGGGAGCAGGGCCGCATCGATGTGGAGGCCGGCAAGCCGCTCGCGCAGCCCCGGGTACGGGACGCAATCCCCTGAATGGTACAGCGCGACGCCGCCCGCGCGCACCACGTAGCCGAGGAACTCGTCCTCCCCGCGTCCGTTTCGCTTCCGCTCCTCATGAGCCGAGGGGATCGCCTCGATGGAGATGCCCTCGAACGGCATGAGCCGGTCTCCATCGGCCATTGCGGCGATCCGATCGTCAGGCAGGTCGATCTCGAGGGCGCGCTCCCGAGCCGCCTTTGGCACGACGAACAGGCACCCCGGGTTTGCCGCGGCAACGTCCGGCAGGGTGCCGGGGTCCATGTGGTCGGAGTGGCGATGGGTGCACAGCACGGCATCGATCCCACGCGCCCGCCCAGGGGCGAGCGGGGCAGGCATGGCGCGGATGTGGGGGTAGATCTTCCCCGCATACTTCTTGGCGAGCGAGTCCGAGAGGTACGGGTCGATCAGAAGGGTTCGGCCTGCGGTCCGAGCGACGAAGCCGGCCTGGCCGAGCCACCAGAGCTCGACGCCGGGACGGCCCTCCGGCGCGCGGGCCAGGACAGCCTCAATCGAACCGGGCTCCCGCGACTCGCGAATCCCCATGCCGGGCTCAGCCCAGCGCGGCGAGGAGGTTCTCCACGGCGACCCGGGTGGCCCGGGCCACGCTCTCCGCCGTGTACCCGCCTACATGCGCCGAAAGGATCACGCGGTCGCACCCGATCAGGGGACCGGGCCCCGGCGGCTCCTTGTCGAACACATCCACGCCGTAGCCGCCGAGCTTGCCGTCATCGAGCGCCCTGCGAACTGCCTCGGCGTCCACCAACCCCGCGCGAGCGGTGTTGATCAGGAACGCGCCCTTCCGCATCTTCGCGAGGGCAGATGCGTCGATCACGGGCGGCTCGCCGCTCTTGTGCGGGCAGTGCAGGCTGACGGCGTGCGAGGAGGCGAGGACGTCGGGCAGCGCGGCGAAGCGGAAGCCCGGCCCCGGCGTGAATGCGCGGTCGGGGTACGCATCGTAGGCGACGACGCTCATGTCCAGGGCGAGGGCGAATCGCGCGACGAGCTTGCCGATCTTCCCGCAGCCGACGAGGCCGAGGGTTTTTCCCTCGAGCTCCATCCCCTGCCGGCGCTCCCAGCGTCCGGACTTCAGCACCGCGTCCCCGAACGGGAGCGACCGGGCCAGCGCAATCAGAAGGCCGAAGGCGAGCTCTGCCACGCCGCGGGCATTGACCCCCTCGGCGCGCAGCACGGCGATCCCCAGGCGCTCGCAGGCTGCCAGGTCCACATTGTCGACCCCGGTTCCGTTGCGGCTGATCGCCTTCAGGCCGGGCGCGGCCTCGAGGACGCGGGGGGTGATCTTCTCGACGCCCGCCAGCCACCCGAGGCACCCGGGCGCGAGGCGGAGCAGCTCCTCCTCGTCCGGCTGCTTGCCCGGTGTGCAGAGCAGGATCTCGTGGCCCGCTTCCTTCAGCAGCTCGAGGGCGGGATCTCCGTCCTTTGTGAGCGAGCGCGGCGTGACCAGGATCTTCCCCATTCTCTCACCCCTTTCGACTCGGCACGATCTCGATCTTTCCCGCCCGCTTGAACACGCGGACCGGGAAACCTTCTTTCTCGATGTCGCCGTAGTTGTGCCCGGCCTCGGCCGGATACACGTAGAAAGTGATGACCGGCTCCTCGCCGGTGCAGACCGTGCGGTGGCCCCAGAAGGGCGGCACGTAGAGCACGCTGCCGGGCGCGAGCTTCTCGTAGGCGCTCTCGCCGCCGGGAAGCTTCATCAGCATGTAGCCTTCGCCGCGGAGGCACAGGTAGACCTCGGCGGTGCCGGGGACGGCGTGGTAGTGTCCCTTTGTCATGAAGCACTCCCCGCCCACGGTGCCGGCGTAGGTCTTGCTGATCCCGAACTGCAGGTTGCCGCTTTCCTGCGGGACCGTCTTCTCGAAGACCTCGTAGTGCACGGGGTCCCCCCGCGCGATCAGCTCCTCGAGGGCTTTTGCGTCAGCGTAGTGGCCGCGCATGCTCGAGGCCAGGCGCACGAGCTGGCTGTCCGGGTCCTTCATGATCCCGTGGATCACATTGAGGTCCACCGAAAAGGGCATGCCGGCGCTTTTTTTTCCAGGGCTTTTTTCCATTCCTTCTCCTTCTTGTCCTGTCGGATCCCAGGGATCCGGTTAGTCCTTCTCTCTGCAGACCCGCGCGAGCCGCGAGAGCTCGTCGAATCCAGGGCCGGCAGAGGGGATGTCCAGATGAAAAACCACCGCGATCCCGCGCGTCCAGCCATGCACGAAATAGCCCCATCCATCCTCGACATGCAGGCCCCGCGCCCGCTCCTGGGCCCGCGCCTGCGCGAGGAACACGAGATCCCCCCGGTAGTTGAAGTCCCACGCGTAGCCGCCCTCCGGGAAGACGGCCCCGTTCGTGAGGGGCGAGCCGGGCGCGTCCTTCCCGAGGCCGGTGCCGTTGACCACGAGTGAACGCGGCGCGAGTGCCCTCAGCACCGAATCGTTGTCTTCGGGCTGGGGGGTGAGGATGTACTCCACCGGCACCCCCGCGTCGAGCCCACAGAGGACCTCGCGCATCTCCTCCAGCCGCCGCGCGCTCCTGTTGGAGACGAAGATCCTCGCGGGCCTGTCGGCGCCGCGCTCGCGCGCGAGCAGGTACGCGCTCAGCGCCATGTTCGAGCCCCCCGCGCCCAGGAGGCACGCGTCGGCACGCGTGCGCTCCCAGTGGCCCTTGGGGAGGAAGCCTTCAAGGGCGAGCCCGCTGGAAATCGGATCCGTCGCGGCGCCGAGGAGCCTGCCGGCGTCCTTTGAGATGCAGCTCACCTCGCCTAGGAGCCCGGCGAAGGGGTCCAGGCCGTCGAACATCTCGCGGCAGGCCAATAGGAGATCGATCTTGTGCGCCGTGATCAGCGCGCCGATCGACAGGGGGTCTCCCTTGATGAAGCGGATCACCTCCCTGTACCGCTCGGGCCTGTCGTGGAGCGAGAGATCGACGCCCCGAATCCTGCAGGGTCCCAGCCCGAGGTGGCGCGTCCATCGCGGGAAAACCCGCATGATCATCGACCGACGGGTCGTCACCCCGATGAAGTACATTGTCGGCCGGTGCGCGGTCTTCAGCTTGGGCTGGCTCATCAGTCTCTCGCCGCTCAGGTATGCTTCTCCGCATCCGCCAGGCGGCCCTGGGCCGCGCGGATCTCCTTGAGCTCCAGGGTGTACTCCCGCTCGTAGGTCGAGCAGCCCACCGGCTTCTGACGGATGAGGAACTCGATGCAGTTGTCGCAGACCGTGCACCAGTCGACATCGTCGGGCTTGCCTGCCTCGAGCTTCGAGGGCAGCAGGGGATCGGCCAGGGACTGGCGGCCGATGGCGACCATGTCGCACAGCCCTTCGCTGATGTTCTTGTTCGCCCAGTAGATGAAGGAAGACTCCTGCGGCTTCACGCCGCGGAAGCTGTTCTTGCCGTTCCTGAAGACCGAGTAGTTGGAGCCAATGACCACGGTCTCCTTCCTGAGCGCCCTTCGCAGCTCCTTCTGGAAGAAGAAGCGCAGGTAGGTGACCTCGGCAAAACGCTTCTCCGCCTGGACCAGCGGGAGGGTGAGGGACGGGTTTCCGGCCGACTCGATGATGTACTTCGCCCCGCGAGCCTCCAAGCCCTTCACGAGGTCGAGGCTCTCGGTGAGGTCCATGAGGGGGGTGTCGGGCCCCGCGGAGCCCACGCCTCCCGGAAGGCCCTCCCACATTGAGACCTTGGAGCCCACGATGAAGCTCGGATCCTTGATCTCCTTCGCGATCCTTTCATAGAACTCGTAGGCGAAGCGCGTGCGGTTCGCCCATGACCCGCCGTACTTCCACTTCCTGTCGTTGAAGGGCCTGAGGATCTGAGTGCCGAGGTAGCCGTGGCAGAGCTTGAAGTCCACGCCATCGGCGCCGCAGTCGTGGGCCATCTTTGCCGCAAAGACAAACCTCTCGAGGATCTCGTCCACCTCCTCCTCGGTGAGGAGCCTGCCCTCGTATCCGGGGAAGGGCTTCACGCAGACCCGCTCGGAAAACTCGGGGCTGGAGAGCTCCCCGGAGTGGGTGAGCTGCCAGAGGATCAGCGGCCTGGGGTTCGCCTTCCTCATGGCGGCGACCAGCCGTGCAAGGTCCTTCTGGTTCTGGGGCAGGGCGGTGAGCTGATGCAGGCGCCCGCGGTTCTCGTCCACCACGGAGAGCGCCTCCACGACGATGACCCCGGCGTTCCCCCGGGCCAGCCGTTCGTAGCGACGGAAGGCGGTTTCGCGGGGGTTCCCGTCGGTGTCCGCGTCACAGCACTCCATCGCATTGATCGCGATGCGATTGGGAGCAGTCTTGTTTCCGATCCTGATGCTGGTCAGGAGCACGCCGTCAGTTGCCATTACCCTCTCCTTCTTGTGGCCAGTGAACCCGCGAGCGTCGCCGTGACGAGGACGATGCCCTTGGCGATGTACTGGTAGGCGATGTCCAGGCCGAAGAGCAGCACGGCGTTGAGGATCAGTGTGGTCACGAGGACGCCGCCGACCGCGCCGAGCACCGACCCCCTCCCGCCGCCGAGGTAGTTGCCGCCGATGACCGCGGCGACCAGGCAGCTGAACTCGAACCCCGAGCCCAGCCACATGTCCGCGTACCCGGTATAGCCCGAGAGAAGCATCGACGACAGCACGGCGAGAACCCCGCACGCGCAGTAGCTCTTGATCACCGTCATGTCCGCGTCGATTCCCGAGAATACCGCAGCCCGCTTGTTTGTGCCCACGGCGACGAGCTGCCTGCCGAATACCGTTGTATTGAAGATGACAAGGCAGACGATGATGACGATGAGGAAGACGAGCACCGCGTTGGGGATGATGAGCGTCGTATCCCTGCCGAGGAACCGGATCGCATCTGGCACGACTCCGGCAGAGCTGATCCCCGTGACGATCTGCCGGATACCTGTGAGGATGCTCCCGGTGAAAAGGGTCGCCAGGAAGGGCTGCACCCGGAATTTGGTCACGATCACGCCATTGACGATCCCCATCGCGGCGCCGACGAGCAGCGCGAGCCCGATTCCGCCCGCGAGGCCCCACGCCCCGTAGAGGTTGAAGCCGCGGGTATAGATCACGATGGCCATCTGCATCGTCGCGGCAACGGAGAGATCGACGCCGCCCGCGATGATGACGAACAGTTGTCCCGCGGTGAGGACGCCGAGGGCGGAGGCCTGACGGAGCATGCTCAGGAGGTTGGCCGAGCTCAGGAAACCGGGCTTGTACAGCCATGTGGCCAGGCACACCACGAACATGATGAGGTAGACGCTGTTGTGCTGGTTGATCCTGAGCCTGGTTCGCATTTTCATGCCGCCGCCGTCCTGCGCACCCGTCGCTCATAGGAGATGATGATCCCCAGCAGCAGCACGCCTCTGACCACCTCCTGGTACCAGAGGTTCACGTCCATCAGGCTGAAAATATTGGAGAGGATCGTCAGCACGAGCACGCCGCACACCGCTCCCGCGAGGCTTCCTTTTCCTCCCGCGAGCGATGCTCCCCCAATGAGGGCGCAGGCGATGGAATCCAGCTCAAGCCCCGGGCCCAACACGGGATCGCCCGCGCCCGTGCGTCCGAGCATGAAGAGGGCGGTGAGCACGGCCATGAAGGAGCAGATGACGTAGGAGATGAGCTTCGTGCTGACGACGGGCAACCCCGCCCAGAAGGAGCCGGTGGCATTTTCCCCAACCGCGAAGAATCGCCTTCCCAGGGCCGTGTACTTCAACAGTATCGCGAACAGCACGATGACGATCACAATGATGATCAGCACGTAGGGGATGCCCAGAACGTCCGTATGCGCGATCGTCCGGAGGATCCTCGGCGACGGGGCAATGGGTTTCGGCGTGATGACCAGAGCGAGGCCTTCAAGCACGATTGACATGCCGAGCGTCGCGACAAAGGGATCGATGTTCGCCTTGACCACGAGGAGCCCATTGATCGAGCCCACCACGAGGGCCAATCCTACCATCGCAGCGACGCCGAGCAGCACATTCCCCGGGTCCTGGAGCATGATGGTCATGCCGAGGACGCTCGTCGACGCGACAAGGGCGCCGACGGACAGATCGAGACCTCCCGCGATGATCACCACGAGCTGGCCGAGGGTGAGCAGAAAGAACGGCATGGCCTGGCTCATCAGGTTTCTCGTATTTGTCCAGGTCCGAAACGACGAATGCAGGGAGAGGCCGATCACGATGAACGCGAGAAGGATGACCGCCAGCATGGTCGTGTTGCTGCCGCGGGAGTAGGCCCTGAGCCTGCGAACCAGGCCAGTTGAAGCTGCGGCGCTCGCGGGCCGGCGCGGCTTCGGCCGCGCGCCATCCTTTCCCTGGGACACGTGGGCGATGCTGGAGAGGTGCATGATCCTCTCCTGCGTGATCTCCGCGCCGGAGAGCTCGCCCGTGATTCTCCCCTCCGCCATGACCAGCATCCTGTCGCACAGCGCGATCAGCTCCTCCCAATCAGAGGAGACCAGAACGATCGATTTCCCTTTTTCCGCAAGCTTCCTGATGATCTCGTAGATCTCTTCCCTCGCGCCGATGTCGACGCCCCGGGTCGGCTCGTCGAGGAGCATCAGGTCCGCGTCGACGAGGAGCGTCTTCGCAATGATCGCCTTCTGCTGGTTCCCGCCGCTGAGCAGCTTGACCTGGTGCTCGAGGCGCTCGGCGTCGAGCAGCACGTCCTCCGCCGCCTTCGTGACGGCCTGCTTTTCAGCCCGAGCGTCGATAAGGCCGGCCTTCGCGCGCACGTCCATCGTGGACGCCGCGATATTGAAGCGCACGTTCTCGCTGAGGAAGAGGCCCTCCAGCTTCCTGTCCTCGGGCACGAGGACGATGCCGTTCTTGATAGCGCTGCGCGGATTCCTTCGCGCGATCTCTCTGCCATTCAGGAGGACCTTCCCGCCGGATGACGCATCGACGCCGAAGATGGCGCGGAGGAGCTCGGTCCGGCCCGCGCCGACGAGGCCCGCGATCCCCAGGATCTCACCCTTTCGGACGGTGAAGCTGACATCCGTGACCTTCGGCGCGGACTGCAGGTTTCTGCATTCGAAGACGATATCGCCCTCGATGCGCCGCCCCGAGGCCGCGCCCAGCTCCACGCTGTGCCCGATCATGTGGCGGACAATGGTGGCAATGTCGAACGTTCCGCTCAGCTCCTGCGCGAGTGACCCGTCCCGGAGGATGACGCACCGGTCGCACAGGTTCGTCACCTCTTCGAGACGATGGGACACGTACAGGACCGTCGTGCCCTTCCCCACCAATGCCCTGACCTTGGAGAAAAGCCATTGTATCTCGGTGTCGGAGAGGGACGCGGTCGGCTCGTCCAGGAGCAGCAGCTTCGGCGCGGCGTGGAGGGCACGGGCGATCTCGACAAGGTGCTGTTGAGCCACGCTGAGGGAAGAGACCACCGCGTCGGCCTTGATGTCGAGGCCCAAGTCCGCCAGCATCCGGGCGGCCTGCCGGCGGGTGAGCTTCCAGTTGATCGTCCTTGCCCGTGTCTTGTGCTCCTTCCCGATGACCAGGTTCTCGGCGACGGTCATGTTGGAGAAGAGGTTAAGCTCCTGGTAGACGCTGATGATGCCCTTCTGCTGGGCGCTGTGGGGGTTGATCCCGGCAAGCTCGGCGTCCTCGAGGAATACCGTCCCCTCGTCGTTCTTAAGGATCCCGCCGATGATCTTCAGCAGGGTGCTCTTGCCCGCTCCGTTCGCCCCGAGCAGCCCGACGATCTCGCCCTTGAAGACGTCAAACGTTATGTCCTTGAGCGCCTTGACGCCGTAAAAGGACTTTGAGATGTGTACTATTTTCAGCAAGGCATCTCTCTGCATCATCTCCCTCACATGCGCAGGGGAGCCTTTGCGGCCCCCCTGCGCGAACTACGATCCAGATCTACTTGAAGTAATTCTTCACGAACTCGAAGGGGATCTTGTTCAACGCCCAATAACCGTCCGACATCCCCGCGGGGATCAGCTTATCCATTTCCTCGGGCGTGTAGAGCTTCACGGGCGAGAGATTGACCTTCTTGACAGTCTCGCCATTGAGCACCTTCATCGCCACTTCGCAGGCGTCGGCCGAGACCTCGCTGCCTCCGCTCACCACGACGAAGTTGGTGAACTTCATCTTCTTCGCCGCGACGATGAAGAGGTTGATGTCATCGATCGTGATCGCGGGGAAGGCCTTCTTCTTGTCCGCGTAGGCTTCAAGGACGCCCAACGCCATGTGGCCGCCCTGGCTCAACACGCCGGTGACATCGGGGTTGGTGTTCAGGATGGTTTCCATCGACTGCTTTGCCGTTGCCGTGGAGTAGTAGGCATAGATTCGGTTCGCCAGCGCAATGTCCGGGTATTTCTTGAGCGCCGCGGTGCACCCCCTGATGTAGTCCTCGGTGTAGCCGCTCCCCGGCTCACCGACCATCTGGAGGATCGTGCCCTTTCCGCCCATCTGCTTCACGACCCAGTCGGTCTCCGCGACGCCGATGCCGTAGTTGTCGATGTTGCAGTACGCGACATAGTTGTCGGTCAGGAGGCCCGCACCGAATACGATGACGGGAATGCCCATGCCCATCGCCTTCTCGATGACGGCCACGCCGGCGGATTCGCTGATGGGCTGGTAGAGAAGCAGGTCGATCTTCTTGGTGAGCAGGTCCTCCACCGTGTTGATCTGCTTGTTCTTGTCCCCGTCAGCAGGGGCGTAGATCACCTTTGCCACGCGGTCCTTGTACTTCTCTTCCAGCGTGTACTGGACATTGTACATGATCGCCTTCGAGTAGTCGTTGAGCGGTCCTTCCCAGGAAAGCCCAATGGTGACCTTGCCTGTCTTCTTGTACTTGGCCGTGTTGACCATCACCTCGGCGGCGGTCGCGCCCCCTGCGCTCACCGACGGCGCGGCGGCCTTTTCCTTCGCTTTCGAGCAGCCCGTGAGGGCGAGTGCCAATGTAATCGCCACCACAAGCACGAGCGGGAGTGTCTTTTTCATCATCGTACCTCCTCTATGATCTCGAGGTCCCTAACAGGGACCGGATAACCAATGCACAGAACGGTCAAGGTCCCCGGCGGCGTCCCCCCGGCGCGACGAGCCTTTCGCAGAACTCCAGCACGACTCCGTTCGGGTCCAGGAACAGCAGAACCCTGGCGCCCAGCGACGGGAGGTCCGTGGTCGGCAGCGTGATGGTCACCCCCGCACTCCTCAGGCGTTTTTCCTCCTCGTTGACATTCTCCACGGAGAAGGCGATGTGGCGCAGGCCGACCTCGTTCTCGTCCCGAGCGGTCCTCGGGTTCTTCCCGGCATAGTCGAACAGCTCCAGCCGCCCGCCGCCGGGAACCTCGAAGTACACGATGGAGAAGCCGTCGAACGGGACGGTCTCCATTTGCTTCCAGCCCAGGATGCCCCCGTAGAAGGCGGCGGATGCCTTCATATCCTTCGTGTTGATCGAGACGTGATCGATGCCCGTCACCTTCACGGCCGTCTTTCCTTACCGGGAGAGGATTTCACGTTTGGAGATTTCCGTGGACACAAACACCTTGATCAGGTCGGGATCCGTGCGAAGCTGCTTGAGGGCGGCCTCCAGCTCCTCCACGGGCACGATCATCGAGAACATGGGCTGCGGCTTGATGTGGCCGTGGGCGAGGAGCGCCATGGCGTCCGTCCAATCGGTGCCCACGCCGGCGCAGGAACCCACGATGGTCTTCTCGCCCAGCACGAGGTCGAAGGGCCGGACCTTGATCGTGTCGTCACCCGCACAGATGCCGAAGGCAGCAATCGTGCCGCCCGGGCGCACCATCTCGAATGCCTGCTCGTAGGTCTTCGGCGTGCCGACGGCCTCCACGACGAAGTCCGCGCCGCGGCCGGCGGTGAGCCTCTTCACCTCGGCAACCGGGTCCTTGCCGTCCTTGATGTTGATCGTGACGTCGACCCCGAACTCCTTCGCGATGGCCAGACGCTTGGCATTGTCGCCGATCACGATGACCGGCGCCGCGCCGCGCAGCCGCGCCAGGAGGCCGTGCAGCACGCCCAGCCCGCTGCCGATGACGGCCACCGAGCTGCCGTGGGTCACCCTTGCTGCCTTTGAAGAGTGGATGACGCAGGAGACCGGCTCGATGAACGCGCCGGCCAGGAAGTCAAGCGTATCCGGCAGAACGTGCACCTGGTCGAAGGGCGCCTTCACGTAGTCGGCGTACGTGCCGTCCACGTGGATGCCGAGCTGATGGAAATCCCTGCACATCAATTTCTGGCCCTGGCGGCAGTAGAAGCAGGTGCCGCAGGACATGTTGATGTCCGCGGTGACCCTGTCGCCTTCCTTCAAGCCCCTGGACTTCTTCCCGACCTGGGCGATCGTGCCGGAGAACTCGTGCCCCGCGATGAGGGGGAGCTTGTCTGCGGAGTACTTGCCCGTGTAGATGCTCCAGTCGGTGCCGCAGATCCCCGTGTATTTGACCTTGATGAGGACCTCGTTGTCCGCGATTTCGGGCACCGGCACCTGCTTGATCACCAGCTGGTTCGGCTTCTCGATCACCGCGGCCTTCATCATCTTTGCCATGTCGTTCCTTCCTTCCGTGCGCGTTATGCAAACAGGACGTCGTGCCTGCCCTCGTAGGGTTTCTCGATCAGCAGAGGCTTCAGGTACGCGATCGTCTTCGTGATCCCGTCGTGCCTGCTCATCGTCACATCCTCGTGCTCGTAGCTCATCACATAGTCGTAGCCGATCAGTGACAGCTCCGTGATGACCTTTTTCCAGGGCACGGATCCCCAGCCGGGGATCCTGAAGCGGAACCCGCGGCCCAGCCTCTGCCAGTCGCCCTGGGGGATGCGGCCCGAGCGCTTCACGTTGTGCTCCACCACCTCGCCGTCTTTGGCGTGCACGTGGAAGATCCTGCCCTTGAGCTGGTCGATGAAGTTCTCGACGTTGATGTCGAGGTAGATGAGGTTGGCCGGATCGAAGTTGAACCCGAACTCCTTCCTGCCGCCCATCAGCTCCACCGCGCGCAGCGCCGTGTCCACGTCGTAGACCAGCTGGTTGGGGTGCGGCTCGTGGGCGAACTTCACGCCGTACTCGCCGAACTTGTCCAGGATCTTGCCCCAGCGCTCGACGAACTCCTGCTCCATGTCCGCCCAGCCCTTCGAGTAGGGCCAGGGGAAGAACCGGCCGAAGTTCTCGCAGCCGAGGAAGCCGGTGACCACGGGCACGCCGAGGGCGCTCGCCGCCTGTGCGGTCTTGATCATCCGCTCGGTGCCGAACCGGATCTTCTCATCCTTCGTGCCCTTGCAGATCGCATCCGTGTCCTTGCCGTAGGGGCCGAGCACGATCTGGCCTTCGGGATGGTTGGCCAGGGCGGAGATCGTGAGGCCGTAGCCGCCGATCATCTTCGCGAGGGTCTTTGCGCCCGAGCCCTTGAGGACCTCGTCGAGGTCCACGTGGGGGTTGCCGGCAAAGGCCGGCAGCTCCACCGCCTGGTAGCCCAGGTCCGCCGCCATCTTGCACACCGCTTCGAGCTTCGTGTCGAGGTACGTCGCCGTGAATAGTCCGATCTTCATGCTCTCTTCCTCCTGTTCCTTCCGTATCTGCTAGACGTCGATCGTCCGCAGGAGATCGCCGAGCGCGGCCTGGCTGGTGCGCAGGTGCTCGAAGGCCGGCATCAGCTTCCTGTAGACCGCCGCGTTCTTCTCGATGGGCTTCTCGACGCTGGCCACCCTGTGGATCCCATCCACGGGGTCGAAGTTCTTCCAGATGCCGGCCCCGACGGCGGCCACCGCCGCCGCTCCGAGCGAAGCCGCCTCCTGGTCGATGTTCGTCTTCACGATGCGCATGCCGTACGCGTCGGCGAAGATCTGGCGCCACAGCGCGCTCTTGCTCCCGCCGCCGACCATGAGCATCTCGTCGGCAAGGGGCACGTAGCGGCGCAGAACGGTGAGCACCGCGGCGAGATTCATCGCGATGCCCTCCATGCCGGCTCGCACGACGTCAGCCCGGCTGTGACGGAGGTCGATGCCGGCGAAGCACCCCCGGATGTTGGGGCTCGGCTCCTGCATCCCTCCTCCGGCCAGGCTTGGATTGAAGAGGAGCTTGTTGGCGCCCACGGGCGAGGAGCCGGCCATCTCGGTCATCACCTCGTAGGGGTCCCGGCACCCCGCTTCCGAAGCGCAGAGGACCATGTCGCGGATCCAGCGGAAGGAGCCCCCGCCCGAAAAGATGCTCACCGCCGACGTGAAGAGCTCCGGCACGACGTGGGTGAAAACGTAGGGCTTGTCCCGGGGGTCCAGCACCGGAGTGCGGGAGGAGACGGCGATCCAGCAGGAGGAGCCCAGCGACGTGTAGACCCTTCCGTCGGCGGTGTTGCGCGCGCCCAGCGCCATGCACGAATTGTCGACGCCGCCGCATGCAACCCCGACTCTCTCGGGCAGGCCGAGGGCCCTCGCCGCCTCCTTTGTCAGGGAGCCGAGTATCTCCGTGGAGGGCACGATCTCGGGGAATATCTCGGCAGGCAGCCCGCTCGCCCGGATGAACTCGTCGCTGTATCGCCAGTCCGTGAGGCTGTACGCGCCGCTGCCCGATGCGTAGGAGAAGTCCGTGTTGATCCTGCCGGTGAGCCGCAGGTTGATGTAGTCCTTGGAGCCGATGACCTTCCGCACCCGGGAGAACATCTCGGGCTCGTTGTCCCGGTACCACATGATCTTGAAAATGGCGTAGCACTCGGCGGGGAAGCCGTTGCCCGTTGTCATGTACCAGCGGTCCCGGTCCACCTTCGAGAAGAACGCCGCGGTCTGGCGGGACGAGCGCGTGTCCGACCAGATCGGCGTGGCCTCGCGCAGGAGCGCGCCCTTCCCGTCGAGGGGGACCACCCCGAGGCTCTGGCCCGAGATGGCCAGGCACGCGATGTCGGAAGCGGCCACGGTCCCTTTGGCGAGGAGGGCCCGGGTGCTCGCGACGATGGCGTTCCACCAGTCCTCGGGGCGCTGCTCGTGCCAGCCCGTGTCGGGGTACAGGGTGTCGTACGGGATGAAGGTGCTCGCGAGGCAGGCGCCATCCGCGTCGAAGACGGAGGCCTTGTTCCCTCCCGTGCCGAGGTCGTATGCGATGATCTTCGTTCCTGAGCCGGCCACCCTACACCCCCACCGCGCCGCCGGGCAGCGCCGCGACCTGGCGGACGATCTCCATCGCGGAGGTCATGTTGATCCCGAACCGGGCCACGCCCATCCTGTGCATCTTCACCACGGTGTCCAGGTCGCGGATGGCGCCGGCTGCCTTCACCTTGATCGCATCGCCCACGAACGACGTGATGAATCGTATCATCTCGATCGTCGAGCCGTTCGCGACCCAGCCCGTCGAAGTCTTGATGAATGCGGCACCGGCAGCGATGCAGGCTTGGCAGGCCTTCCTGATCTCCTCCTGGCTGAGATACGGAGCCTCGATGATCACCTTCACGGGCACCGCGCCGGCTGCGGCGACGACAGCGCGGATGTCCTGCTCGACATACTCGTCGTGGCCCGAGCGCAGCTGCCCGACATTGAGCATCATGTCCATCTCCTGCACGCCGTCGGCGACGAGCGCCTTCGCCTCGGCCACCTTGATGTCCGTGCGGTGCGCGCCGGAGGGGAACCCAACGGGCGCGCCGACCATGATCTCGGGATCGCCCGCGAGGAGCTCTCGCAGGAAGGGGACCCAGCAGGGCAGGACATGCACCGCGATGAAACGGTATTCCTTCGCGTTCGCGACCATCTCCCGGATCTCGCGCTCGCCGTGCGGAGTGCGCACGGCGCTGATGTCGATGAGGTGTGCGATGTCGTGGGCCGTCAGTTTCATACGCTGAGGCTCCTCACTGCGGACATCGGGGCATGCGCCCTTGCCGAGGTTCGAGGCGGGCGGTCCTTGGTGTAGACGCAGTATTCGTACCGGTCGGCGATCACGAGGAGCACGGCTACCTCTATGGGCTTTCCGCCGCTGTGGGTGATGCGGCGCACGACTAGGAGCGGCGTGTTTTCCGCCACCTGCAGGATCTCCGCCTCTGAAGCGCTCGCCCCCTTGGCCGAAATGAAGTCCGTGGCGACCTCGATGACGAGATTGTACTCGGACTCCAGGAACGAATACAGGGAGTCCATGCCCGCGATCTTTTTTTCTATGCCGGGAACAAGCTCCGGCAGCAGATAATTGGTCATGAGCGCGATGGGCGAGCCGTTCGCCATGGTGATTCGGTCGACCTTCACGAGCCGCGCGCCCAGCTCGATCCTCAGGTCGTCCGCAATGCGTCGGGGCGCGGAGACGACCTCCACTGTGATATCCGCCTGAGCGACGATGAACCCCTGCTCGCGAAGCGTCTCGGAGAACGACGTCACGAAGCCCAGCCTCTGGGTGGCCTTGAAATCGAGGATCTCCGTGCCCTTTCCCTGCTTGATATAGACGAACCCCTTCTGCGCGAGCATCTCCACCGCTTTTCGAACAGTCGTTCGGCTTACCTGGAAGGTTTCTTGGAGCTTATGCTCTGGCGGAAGATAATCACCTACCTTGAGGTCCTCGACCTCGATCTGGCTCTTCAGAATGTTGTACACCCAAAGGTAACGTGGAATAGCCCTGTCCATCATCGTCGCCCTTTTCTCCCGCGCGATTCGTCACGACATCGTTATGTTTGGCTTTTCGCAGCTCATAGTAACATCACTACGTCTGTTTGTCAAATAGGGCAGCACTCAACTGTGCAGCATCGCAGAGAGCGGCATCCAATCGTGTCCGTCGCACCGCTCGCGTCTTGACGTCGATGCACCGGCGCGCCATCCTGTGCTGCCATGGAAGGACAACCATCCGATCCCTTCGCGGTGCGACTTTCATCGGCCGCTTTCCTCATCGTGGATATGCAGAACGACTTCGTGCGCGTCGGCGCGCCGTTGGAAGTTCCTGACACCCGCGCGACCATCGAGCCCATCAGGAAGGTGACCCGCCTGTTCCGCGAGGCGAGGAGGCCGGTGGTCTACACCCGGTTCGTCACCGGACCCCTGGAGACCCTCCTGTGGACGTGGTCGCCGCAGATCCGCCCGCCGATCTGCTGCTGCCGGGTCGGGCATCGCCGTCGCTACGAGGACATCGGCGGGGAGCGGGAGTGCATGGCAGTGATCGACGAGCTCCCCGTCGAGCCCGGCGACCATGTCGTGGACAAGTACTGGTACGGCGGGTTTTTCCGCACGAACCTCCACGATATCCTGCTCTCCGAAGGCGTGGACACCGTGGTGATCGCCGGCACTGTCACGCAGATCTGCGTGGAAGACACCGCGCGCGGCGCATTCCACCTCGGCTTCAAGACAGTGGTTCTGAGCGACTGCGTCTCTTCGTTTGCGCCGGATCTCCACGCCGCAGCACTGAAGAACCATGCGATGAAGTTCGGAATGGTTTTGGACTCGAGGGAGCTTGCGCAAAGGATCAACGCCACGGACTGAATTGACGGAGAAATGGGGACGCGATGGCTGGTGTTCCGAAACCCGAAGGCTGCGAAGCGTTGATTCTCGATCTCGACGGCGTGCTCGCCGACACGGAGCCGCTGCACCAGAAGGCCTGGGACGTCGCCCTTGACGGCATCCCTCTCGAGAAGATCGCCGCGGCCCGGTCGAAATGGGTCGGCATGGCCAGCGTGGACATCGTACAGGAGCTGATCCGCATCTTTGGGCTCACCATGCCAGCGGACGAGCTGCTCGCGCGAAAACGCGCAGCCTACCAGTCGTTGATCAAGGAGGACCTTGCTCCATTCTCCGGCCTGCGCGAGGAGCTCGGGCTGTGGAGGGGTTTCCCAATGGCTCTTGCCACGTCGGGCATCCGTCCCGAAGTGCTCGTGGTGCTCGAGATCCTCGGGTTCAGTGGGCTCTTCGATCCCGTGATCACCTCGAATGATGTGCCCCGGGCCAAGCCTGCTCCCGACTGCTACCTCAGCGCAGCCGAGCTCCTCGGCAAGCCGCCCGCACAGTGCGTGGTCGTCGAAGATTCGGCGCACGGGATCCAGGCCGCGGTGGCCGCGGGCATGCGCGTTCTCGTGGTGTCGCCGGTCACCGCACAGCCCGTGCCCCCGGTGCCCCCCTCGGTCTCGGTCCCCGCGGGCGCCGAGAGGGTGTTTCCTTCAACCGTCGAAGCCCTTCAATGGCTGCGGGCGTAGCGCCGACAGCATTGGTCAATCCAACCGGCAGGGGTGAGCGGGAGAGCCTTGGTGATTCTACTTGCTCGCCCAGCCCGAAACGCGACCCTGAGTGATCGTGCTCTCGGCAGTGGAGCACGCGGTCCTTCCCTCGAACTCGCGCTTCGCCGTGAAGACGGCCTTCAGGTATGCCGGTAGTCTGGCGAGAACCTCGTCAGACACGCTGAGCGCGCCGGGACTGGTGCCCTTCTTCTCCAGGTGGGCGGCGTAGTTGATCACCTCCGAGACGATCCTGCCCGTGTCCTCGAAAAACTTCACCGAGCCTGAGTCCATGCCGATGCGCAGGCAGATATCATCCCGAATCGGCTTGTCCGGCTGGAGATTGAACACGGGCAGGCTGTAGAGGATTTCGAGGCAGCAGCTGACGGCAGCCACCTCGCGGCGATCACCCCGGAAGGCGAACAGGCCGCCGTCGCCCGCCCAGCTCCACATCCGACCCTCGTGAACCTCCAGCCGGCGTTCGCTGTTCTGGCAGATGTCCACCGAGGCGACCGTGATGGGGTACTCCTTGCCGTTTCGAAGGGCGCCCCACCCCGGCCATGTCATGGGTGCGGAAGCCGTGATCCTTGAACGTGAGGCTCTTGCCCATTATCTCGGCGAGATCCTTGACGAGCGCCGCGTCGAACATGGACGCCACAGTTGGCGCGAGGCATTGACGCCTTTCCGTCGGCGTGAGACACTTCCTTCCATGTTTCTTGCTTCTGCAGGCAAGGCGGTGGCGTCGCTGCTGAAGCATTTGGTACAACGGAGCAGAATCGTGAAACATCAAAGAAGAATGTCGGGCACCTCCATGAGGCTGGGGACGTCGGCGCTCCTTTTCCTTGCGCTTTTATTCTCATCGTGCGTTTTCAATCAGGACAAACCTAACAAACCCATCCAGTGGGTAAACTATGGCTTCGCACAAGGCCTCGGGAGACCCTCGAACAGCGGCGCGCGCGGCTTCCAGTCCTTGCCCATAGAGGGCGCCACCTCCAGTGTGGACTTGCGCGTACAGAGAAGTGGGGACTCTTCCACCATATGGGCGTCAACGTGTGGGCCGGTCGTCTATTCCCGCGATGATGGTGCGGCATGGAGCGTGCTCGACATCGATTCCGCGCCAGTGAACTTCAGCAAGTTCCTAGATTTCTCCAACATCAAGCAGATACGCATAGACCCGGAAGGGAACATCTGGATGGCGCATTCACACTGGATCGCCCGATCCGCTGACGGAGCCCTCACGTGGGAGTACGTGTTTCCTTTCCCCGGCGGCCAGATGCTGGGGATCGACACCATGGAAATCCTCGACGGATACCTTTGGGTCGGCTGTAACACTGGTCTGGTGGTGCGGATAGACTTGTCCACAAGGACCGCCGAAGAAGTCTGCCGGACCGGAGAGAACATTGCATCGATCCTGCCGATGCCGGGCAATGTCGTGATGATCGGGACAATGAGCGGAGTGCACCGATCGGTGGACTCAGGCCGGTCGTTCGTCCAATTTGGAAACCTCCCGCAGGCTTCCGACCTCTGCGCAATTGACGGCAGCATTTGGTGCATCAGCGGCGGCATCGTGTGCCAGATGGACTCGAACGGGACGGTTCTCTGGCAGTCGACCACGGCGACAGCGTCGCGGATAATCGACCTCTTCCGGGTTGGCGGGACGATCTGGTGTCTTGCGGAGGGGGCCGGGGGGGCTGAGCTCGTCAGGATCGACGCGACCACCTCTCCTAGCGCAACCACGTCGCTCCTTGGGGGCAGAGCGGCCGAGGGAAGAATATTCGCGGAAGAGGGGGGACGGCTTTACGTTGCGCTGCCGGGCAAGATCGCAATTTCGACGGACGGCGGCAATTCGTGGGCCGAGCACCCTTTTGGGATCAGCACGGTGAAGGAGATCAAGTCGGTCGACGGGGTGGCTTGGGCGGGCCTCCAAGGGGGTGGCCTAGCGCAATTTGACCCCTCATTCCAGAGTTGGAGATCCACCTTCGAGTTCGGCAACAGCGTGGAAGCCCTGTGGATGGAGTCATCCCGGAGGATCTTTTTCGCAACTGGCTGTTCCTTCCATTCAACAGATGATGGGGGTGTTGTTTTCAACTCATACACTTATGATCCTTCCCCGGAAGCCGGCTACCAGGCGTGGCCGGTGCAGATCGCAAAGACGTCAGCCGGAAGACTGTACCTTCTCATGAAGTCTACCGATGAGCACTCCTCTCGCTGGAAGGTGCACCTCTATTGGTCTGACAGCGACGGAAGGAACTGGTCACCGCCGGACGTGGTGTATGCCGGCAGCCAGTTTCCTCGCTCGCCTCGCTTTTGCGTGGAGGAGAAGCGGGGGGTCGTGATGGTCACCACCAATTTCGGGGTGTACCAGAAGCTGCTACCGGATGGAGCATGGACTGCGGTGGAGGAGCTCGGGCAAAGCTACGATTGCATCGTTCACGGGGCTGGCGACATTACAGTCCTCGGCCAGGGAGCGAACGGGGCCGGGCTGTATACGCTTCGAGCAGGTTCCTCCTCCTGGGACTACTCCGAGGTGCCGAGCTACTACGAGGACAGCAGGATTGTGGTCGATTCAGATGGCACTTGGTGGCTCTCAAGCCACGAGGGGCTCTCCTACCGCGAAGATGGCTCTTCCGGATGGTCCACCTCAACGAAATCCGACGGTTTGTCCTCCAATCATCTCTACTCCGTTTACATAGAAGGAAGCGGTTCGGAGAAGGCGATCTGGGTGGGTTCGTCCGTGGGGGCGTCGCGCGGCAGCTATTAGAGAAATGATAGACACGATCATGATGGGAGGCGAGGCTCAGGCGTTCAGCGCGAGGAGCTTCTCCTTGACCATGGCGTAGAGCTCGCGGCAGTTGTCGGGCGTGGTGTGGTAGCCGCCGCGCTCCGTGCGCTGGCGCACCACCACGTAGCCGTACTCTTTGTCTCCGCCCGGTTCCCTGACGTAGTCGCCGAAGCGCGCGGCGGCGAATGCTTGGTAGGTCTCGCCCTTTCCCTTGCAGAGGAAGACCGCGTACATGTACGGGACCGGGCCGTGCTCGCCGTTGTTGATCGCCACCTGCAGCTGCACGCCGAGGAAGTCCGCGGGCTTCCTGCGCGGCTCCACCATGAGCCGGATATCCTCGGGGATCTGTCGGCCCTCCTTGTCCTTGTCCAGCCGAAGGTAGGGGGTGATGATGATGGGGCCGCCCTCCGTCGGCTCCGAAGCGACGATCGCCTCGAAGGCGCTCATCTTGCGGGCCAGCTCCTTCGGGGTCCACAGCGAGACATTGCCGGTGAACAGCAGGGGAATGAGGAGCACGAGGGCATCGATGCACAGGGTTGCGGCGAAGCCCCGTCCGCTCCCGAACAGGAAGAATGAGATCACGCCGAGGACGATGATCGCGGCGACGCCGAGGCCTCCCTTGTAGAAAATCGAGAACTTGCTCTGCCGCGTGAGCGACAGGTTGGCCCGGACCCTGTTGAACTCCGCTGCCGATGCCGGCTGCCAGTCCTCCAGGCCGATGTCCATGGGCTTGTTGCGATAGTTCTTCGCTGAGATGAGCACGAGCCCCGGCACCATGAGCAGCAGCCCCAGGATGAACCCGCCCCCGCCGGGCAGCAGGATCTGCGCCGCGAGGCCGAGAGCCGCGAAGCCTCCGAAGGCGGCCAGGCGCGCCGGAAAGGCGATCTTGGGAACGACGTAGGTCATCTGCATGAGCGTATCTCCTCCGTGCCGGCGTACTCCCAGTACAGGGGGCAGGCGGCCTGGCACGCGGTGAATCCCTCGCAGCCCGCGCACTCGGCGGGAGCGTACAGCTTGTTCTTGAAATGCAGGGCCTGGTCCGAGAACCAGACCTCGCGGAAGGGCTGCTTCAGAAGGTTTCCCATGGGCAGCGAGTACGACGAGCAGGGCAGCACGTCGCCCGAGGGGGAGACGGAGAGCAGGCCGTCCATGGCAGCGCACGACTTGTTGCCCAACCCCCGGGCGATGGGATTGTAGCGGCAGTGGGGGATGGGGGAGTACCAGTAGAAGGTCAAGTTCTGGACGCGCGCGGCCTTGCGCACCTCCTCGATCGCCGCCCCTGCCTTTGAGTAGGGGAAGAACAGCTCGGCGGCTCGAGCGCCGGCGGCGCGCGAGGGAATGTAGAGGTTCATCGCGAACCTACTCACGCCGAGCCCTGCGAGAAACGCGGGCATACGCGGCGCATCGGCGGCGTTCAGAGCTGTGAGGGTGGTGTTGGTTTGCACGGAGATGCCGGCAGCCCGCAGGTTCGCGATTCCCTCGAGGGTGCGGCGGAAGGAGCCGGGGCTCGCCGTGAGCAGATCGTGCGAGGCCTCGTCGGGGCTTTCGAGGCTCACCTGCGCTGTTCGCAGCCCCGCCCTGAAGAGGCTTCGCGCGCGCGCGCGGTCGGCGAGGGTGGCGTTCGTGATCAGGTTCACCTGCAGCCCGATGCGCCGGGCGATCCCGATCATCTTCTCGAGGTCGCCGCGCAGCAACGGTTCCCCGCCCGTGAACGAGAAGAACGGTATCTGCGCGTCATCCTTGAAAACTCGGATGATGCGCTCGATCTCGCCGAGCGACATTTCCTCGGAGCCAGGCCCAGAGGAAACGCCTCCCCTGCATCCCCCCGTGCCGCAGCCCGCGTAGCAGAAGAGGCAGGAATTGTTGCACCTGTAGGTGACCGCGATCTCACCGAGGATCGGAAGAGTCGTGTACGCGAAGGAGTAGGGCACTTGCTCGAGGGTGCGACTGGCCTGCCCCGTGTACAGGTCCCGCACATCAGCGAGGAAATCGCCCACTTCGCGCGCGCGGTCCCCCTCCCCGAGACCCGCGAGCTCTCCGATCCTGCCTCCTCGCAGGAGGTGGCGGATGATCGCGATGCCCGTCTCGTTCGCCTTGTAGACCTGATTGGGCGGCAGGATCACCACCCCGTCTTCCTCCCGCGCGAAAATGTGTTCGCGCGCGCGGCTGAAGAACTCTTCGACCCATGACAAGGTTCTCGCGGGCGGGTCGCGGGACGGGCGACCGCGAGCCTCGGCGGTTTTCAATGCGCGCCTCCCGACACGCAGGCGGAATGGCATGCGGAGTGGCAGGCCGAGTGGCAGGCGGAGTGACAGGCCGAGTGGCAGGCGGAATGACAGGCGTTGTGGCAGGCCGAGTAGCAGGCGCCCACGCCTCCCGTCTTGGCCTGCGCGGGGGCGAAGCAGCCCTTGAAGCAGGAGGCGGAGGACATGAAGTTCTGGTAGCCCGCCGAGAACTCGGGCGGCAGGTGGACGTGCGAATAGACAGCGGCGTTCCAGTACACCCACCTGTACGACGACCAGTACCAGTAGTGGGGCTCCTGCCGGTCCTCCGGCGTCTCCTCCTTCTGCTCGAGCTTCTTTCTATAGTATTCCTTCGTGGCCTCGACGTCGCAGTCCCAGACCTTCTCCTGCAGCTTCGCGAGCACCTTCTCGAAGAAGTCGGAGAGCAGACCCGAGAGCACGAGCCCCTTTGTGTCGAACGCCTGGAGGAACAGCTCCTCGAACTCGGTCTCGGCCTTGCGCGCGGTCAGGATTTTAATCTGCAGGGGGTCTTCCTTCACGACCTCGATGATCCCCTGGCGCTTCAGTGCCTCCAGCATGATCACCACCACCCTCTGCAAGGGCATCTCGAGCAGCAGGGCGACCTCGATGGGGTGAAGGTCTTTCACGATCTTGCCCTTCACCTGGTAGGTGCCCGCGAAGAGCTTGGGCGGGATCCAGTTGTCCCCCGCCCAGCGGATGCCCTCCACCTTCTCGACGGTCTTGCCGAAACCCCGTCTCTTCAACACGTACAGGATGATGACGATGGCGAGGAGTACGGCAGCGGAGATCGACATGGCGAGAGGGCTTGCGCGCGCGCGGACGACCGGGCCGACAGGCTCCTCGAATGGCGCTGTCTCGCCGCCGGTGCCGCCCGCGCTTTCCGCTCCCTCCACGAGCGGCTGCTCCCCTGTCGGAGTCGTGCTCTCGGCCAGCAGCCCTTCCTGCATGGGGATCGCCGTCTTTGCGATGTAGAACTGGAGCCTCTGCGTCTGCCGAGCCCCGACGTTGTCCTGATGGAACCGGATGGTGAGATAAAACTTCCCGTCCGAGCCCTTTGTGCCGTACGAGTCGATCTTGTTCTCGCTGTTCACGTGCTTCTCGGTGCGGAAGCCGATCCTGGCGAGCTCGTCGCCGCCGGCCGTCTCGCTCGCCACGACGATGGGCAGGACGATGCGGACGGTCCTGTGCTCGAGGGGCTCGTCCCATTGCTCGGGGGCCCAGTCGAAGTAGAACAGCTCGCCGAACTCGCTCGATTTCGTGAGACCGATGAGCCCGCGCCCCGCGAGGTCACCGCCGTAGTTCAGGAAGTACATGGCCGAGCCCGAGAAGCCCCTGCCGCCAGCGAGCACGACGTCGTACCTGCCTCCCCCGAGGTCCTTGATGTCAAGGGCGACCCTCTGCCCGCCGGCGAGGTCGGCGAAGCACTGGTCCCTGTTGAACACGGGAACAACCGCAGCCCCCTCGAAGTAGAAGCCGTGCATCTGGCCGCCCGAGGCCTGCCAGTCGAGGCTTTCGTAGACGTCCGCCTTGCCGTCGGTGCGCACGACGAGGTCGATCTCGACCGACTTGAGATCGGCTTGGAGCGCGAAGGCGCCCGCCGAGCAGAGGATGAGGAGCAGGATGCAGGCTATCGATGTTCTTTTCATTTTCCGTCTTCCAATTCCTTCATGATCGCAAGGCGCTCCGCGCCGCTCGATCCCTCGAGATCCCTCACGGCCCGGTCTTTGATCACAGCGGCGCATTCTCCCATGGCCTCGATGGACCGGGCTGCGAAGTCTTCCTGGGTCTCATCAGCGCCGCGCGCTGCCGTGCCGTATCTCCGCTCGGTCGAGCTCTCGTCCATCTCGCCCAGGAAGACCTGGCAGACCTCCCGCGCCCGCTCGATCCTCTCGTTGGCCTCGGGCGAGTAGCGGGAAAGCTCCCGGCACTTCTGGATGTAGTCTCCCGAGACCAGGAGGAAGAGCTCGACGGCCTTGCGCATGCCCTCGTCGCCGATTCGCAGCACGGCGATCCGGTCACGGATCCGAGAGTACCCCTCAATTTTCGCACGGAGAGCTTTCAGCCGGTCCTCTTCGCTCTCGGCCACCACCTCAGCGGCTCCTCTGCGCGAGAAGAACAGGAGCGCGGTGGCGATGAGGTAGACGACGAGGACGGCGAGCGCGGCGATCTTCCCCCAGGGGCCGAAGAAGAGCAGGAAGACGAGGAAGGCCGCCGCGGTGACGATCGATACGCCGATGTTCAGGCGGGAACGGAGGTAGAGCAGGAAGGGTTTTTTCACTGGCATCTGATCACTTTTTCCCGTCGAAGAGCTTTTGTCAATCGGCGCACGGCGGCTCCCGTTCCTCAGCATTGGTTTGCCGCGGATTCCCAGCAGTGATAGAATCCCCGGGTGCCTCTCGGAATCCTTCTCTTGAACGTCGTGTCCGTGTCCACGAGCCTCGGCGCGCTCGTCGCCCTTGCGGTGCTCTACGCGCATCTGCGCTCTCGGGGTGTGCTCCTCCTGGCCGCGGCGGTGCTCTGCCTCACCGTGGATTACGCGCTGGGTCTCGTCATTTTCGCTTCCCCCGAGAGTCCATTGTGGCTCGGGTTCCATGGGATTCCCGTGGCCGGGAAGACTGACGCCCTCCTGCTGGGGCTCAAGGGAATCTGCCAGGTCGGGGTCCTTCTGACAGCGCCCCTCGCCGTCCTTTCCCTGTTCGGGCGCAAGCCCTCGTCAGCCCTCCGGTGGGCGGGGGCCGGGCTGGCGCTTGCTGCTCTCGCGACCTCCTTCTGCTTTCTCGCCGGTCTCTTTCCTCGCGCGTGGGATGTGCTCGCCGCAGTCCTCGCCGTGCCAGGCTACACGGCGTACGTCGCGTGCTTCGTGATCCTCGCCCGGTACAGGAGCGCAGCGCGTCCGGGGCTCTCCCGCGGCATCGTGCGAGCGACCCTGTTCGCCTTCAGCTTCTGCGTGCCGGTTCTGTTGGCCAACGACGTTCTCGCGTTCACCGGCATCGGCGTTTTCCTCCTGCCCACCGATGCGCTTGGCTTCCTCGTCCTTTCCGGCGGGGCGCTCGTCTGCTCATTGTTCGTCCTGCTGGGCGGCCGGCGCAGGCCCGCACCCGTGGACATCGACGCGTTCTGCGCGGAGCACGACCTTTCCGTGCGCGAGCGGGAGGTTCTGCTCGTGCTCGCGGATGGGCTCCGGTACAAGCAGATCGCGGAGAAGCTCTGCATATCGCTCGACACTGTGAAGAGCCACGTGTCCCGGATCTACCGAAAGACCGCGGCTGCGGATCGCACCGATCTCCTGTACCGGATCCGGCTCGGCCGGCTCTGAGAAGCCGCTTTCACCCGAGAATCACCCTCGCTGCTGACAGCGGTTTTGATGCGCGAGTCGTTTTGCGCAAGGACGGGTGCAGGGGCCGGACATCCGAGGTCCTGGAGGGGCGCTCCCGCCGGCTAGCGTGCGTGCTCGTATTGACAAGCCAGGGGAAAGTGATACGCTAGTTGAATATTCGGTTGACCGGCTCGGCGCGGAAGCCAGAGAAAGTGACGCACGAGAACCTTTTTTCATCCCTCTGACGAGCTGCTGCAACCCCCGAACCACAGGCACGGAAGCGCGGTCATTCGGCGCCGAGCGAAGGTGGGGTTATGGCAGGGAAAAGATTGTATAGGTCTCGGACAGCCCTCTTGATCGTTTTGCTGGCGGCTGGGGTACCCCGAGTGAATGCCCAGCAGGCGCCTTCGCTGATCTCATTCTCCATCACCCCCGGCGTGACGGTCCCCCTCGGCGAGGACGCATCGCTGTTCTCCCTTGGTGGCGTCATGAATGTCGACGCCGAGTTCCGTCTGCCTTTCCTGCCCGCCGTATTCATTGCGGGTACCCTTGGCTACTCGTTCGTGCCCCTCCAGGAGGTCACCTCCCTCTCGCTTTTGGGCGGAGGGATTGCCGCCGGAGTCAGGCTCGACATCCTGCGGAGCCTGAGCATCCGGGCCTTCGGGTCCGGAGGGTACTCCTACGCCTTTCTCAACGATGGGAGCAGGTCGGGATGGAGCCCTTCCGTTTCTGGCGGAGCAGGTGTCTCTTGGGCGCCCTTTCCTTCATTTGCCCTCGGACTTGCCGCCTGCTATCGGGCATTCCTTGGGCTGTACAACGATGTGTCGATCAGCCTCCAGGCTTCCTACACTGTCCCTCCGCCAAAGGCCCGGCCCGCGGAGTCTGGAGCAGCGCAGCCGCCGCTTCCAGAGAGGCCGGGAGAAGGGCCGGGAGACGGCACGCAGGAATCGGGCAGGCCGGAATCCCTAGGGGCCGAGGCCGCGGCCGAGAAGGGCGAGGCCGCCGAGCTGGTGGAAGTCTCCTTCGCGAACATCTTCCCGGTCTTCCACAAGTACTACGACGATCATCCCCTGGGCAGGGTCGTGATCAGGAACATCGGGAGCGCGCCCCTGAGCGACGTGACGGTGAGCTTCCAGATCAGGCAGTACATGGATGCGCCCAAGGAGAGCAAACCCATTGATCGTCTCGAGGCAGGCCAATCGAGCGCTGTGGACCTTCTCGCCCTCTTCAAGGATTCCATCCTCGAGATCACCGAGGCGACGAAAGCCTCAGCGGAGATCGCTGTCAACTATGTGCACGCGGGGCAGAAGGGAAACCTTACCAAAATCGAGACCGTCCGAATCTTCGACAGGAACTCTATGACATGGGAGGACGACCGGCGTGTGGCGGCGTACGTCACGGCCAGGGACCCCTCTGTCCTGACCTTCGCGAGGAATGTATCAGGCATCATGAAGGATTCGGGCAACCGGGAGATCAACCAGTGGCTCTCCATGGCCCTCGCGACCCATGAGGCTCTCTCCCTGTACGGCCTGAGCTACATCGTCGATCCCCGGCGTCCGTACGCGGAGCTCTCCCTGAAGAAGCAGGAGATCGATTTCCTGCAGTTCCCGCGGCAGACGCTCGAGTACAAGGGAGGGGACTGCGACGACATCTCCATCCTCTACTGCGCCCTGCTGGAAGCCTTGGGAGCGGAGACGGCCTTCGTGACGGTCCCGGGCCACATCTTCATGGCCGTCTCCCTCGACATGAAGCCGGACGAGGCCCGTCAGAGTTTCCTCCGGGTCGACGACCTCATCCTGCGGGAGGACAGGACATGGCTTCCCCTCGAAATCACGCAGCGCAAGGGCGGCTTCCTCCAGGCCTGGCAGGAGGGGGCGAAGGAATGGCGGGAGAACCTCGCCCGGGATCAGGCCTCCCTGGTCCCCGTTCACGAGGCGTGGGCGCTGTACGAGCCTGTGGGCCTTCCGGGAGAGGGCAAGCTGATTACCCTCCCGGCCGCTGAGAAGATCGTCGCCTCCTACGCGCAGGAGATGGGCCGGTTCGTGGACAGGGAGATTTATCCCAAGGCAGCGAAGATCCAGGCCGACATGCAGCAAACAGGGGAGACCCCCGCGCTGCTCAACCAGCTCGGCGTGCTGTACGCCCGCTACGGGCTGCTCGATCGCGCCGAGAGCCAGTTTAAAAAGGCGATCAGGCGCGAGGAGTTCCTGCCCGCTCTGCTGAACCTGGGGAACATTTCCTACCTCAGGAACGAGAGGGAGAAGGCCCTCGAGTTCTTCGACAGGGCCTCGAGAAAGGATCCCACGAATGCGAAGGTGGTCCTGAACCTGGCCCGGGTCAACCACGACATGGAGAACTACGGGCTGGTGGCGAAGCTGTACGCCAGGCTGAAGAGCATCGACCCTGACCTCGCTCAGAAGTACTCCTACCTCGACCTGAAGGGCGAGGAGGCATCTCGCGCGGCAGAGGTCGGGCGCGCGAAGGGAGCGGTGATATGGGAAGAGTGAGGATGGGCTGGAGGTTTTTTGCCGGAGCAGCGGCGCTTGCTCTTGCCCTGGCCGGCTGCCCGTCGTCCGACCTTCGGAACTACATCTCGAGCATCGTGAGGAATGCACAGATCACCTCCCCGATCACCCTGGTCGACATAGCCGCTGCCGGCGATTCCTTCACGATGGGCGATGGCTTCGTAGGGCCGGACTTGGTGCAGACCATCTCATACGACTACAAGATCTCCAAGCACGAGATCACGAAAGCCCAGTTCGGCCAGTTCATCGCGGCCGGAGGGTACAGGACGGAGAGCTACTGGACGCCCAGCGGCTGGGACAGGAAGAAAATGCGGGGATGGGTTTGCCCCTCAGGCTGGACCGACGAGGATTTCGACAGCAACCTGCCCATCACCGGCGTGAGCTGGTACGAGGCGGTGGCGTTCTGCAACTGGCGGTCGGTGAGGGACGGCCTGACTCCCGCCTACGACAGCAAAGGATTGGCAGCGCTCGACGCTTCCGGATACAGGCTTCCAACAGAGGTCGAATGGGAATACGCGGCAGCAAAGGGTGGAAGCGGTCTCACGGAATGGATCTATGCGTTCGGGGATTCATGGGATTCGAGCATGGCGGTCTGCAACGTGCCGCCGTCAAGCGCGAGGGGACCGGCGGATGTGGGCAGCAAGAGCCCGGCGGGCGACACTCGCCAGGGCCTCGCGGACATGACCGGAAATGTGTGGGAGTGGTGCGGCGACAACTGGCAGGCAGATGACGATGTCGCAAGCGGCACCGACAGGTACTACTTTGTCGATGATTCCAGCCGGAATGTGACGTTTCGTGGAGGCGGGTGGAATGAGACATTCGAGACCGGATGTCGGTGCGCGAATCGCAGATACTCCGGAACGGATTGGCAGAGCGAGTACTTGGGATTCAGGGTCGTGCGGCGCTGATTGGAGCAATTGAGGGACGAATGCGTTTAGCAGGAGGAATGGAAGGGAGGATGAGATGAAAAGAGCGATCAGGTTTTCAGCGCTTCTATTTTTGTGTCTTGGGGCACTTCTCGAGTGCAGCCTTTTCGAGAGAGTCCCGATCATCTTTCTCAAACCTACTGTCACAGTGAGCTATACAGGGGGGAAGGCGGGCCGCTCGATCGAGTTCCTCGCGCAGGTCGACTCCAATCCCTGTTCGTCAACTCAGGAAAACTCCTATCTGGGGAGTCAGGAAGGTGGCATCTCCTTCAAATACAGAGCGATGAATGCGAGCGCCCTGAACCTGACGCAGGACAAAGCCCTGCCTGCCTCGTTCGGCGGCATGGATGAATGGTCTACAGATGGAAGAACCGCCTATGTATCCACCGGCATCCCCGTGACGATCGATGCTTCAAGCGATGTCGTTGCCGGGGATGTGATCTTGCTCAAGTTCAGGGTCGACATCGATTTTAAATACAGCGACATCGCCGGCGGTCTGTATCTGACGAACACCGTGTACCAGTTCATCGCGCTCTGAGGCCCGGCTTCCTCACGGCGTGGTGCGCGGCGCGCACCACGCCGCCCGGGTTCTGCTCGGCCGACTCTGAGACGCACTTCTCACCCGTAATTCACCCTCGTTTTCGCGCCGGTATCACCCGACGGGTGATACCCCGGCCGCTTGCCTCGCTCTACCCTTTGATCAGCTCACGCTGAGCAAGGAGGTCTGTCATGAGAATCGCAATGAAGGCATGTGTCTGCCTCGCGGCGCTCGCTGCATCGAAGGGTTACGCCGAGTCGGGCGAGGCGCGCGTGTTGGAAGGCATGATTCGTACTGCCATGCGGCGGAACGGGATCGTGGGGATGAGCGCCGTCGTGTTATCGGCAGACCGATGGCTGCTCAGGGCGGGCTACGGATTCGCCGACAGGTCGCGCAGGATACCCGTCACGTCAGAGACGCTCTTCCCGCTGGCATCGGTGACAAAGCTGTTCACTGCCACAGCGGTCATGCAGCTCGCGGAGCAGGGGCGCATCGACCTGGACGCTCCGGTTTCGCGATACCTGCCGGAGATGGCCCGGACGGAGACGACAGCGGCAGGCGGTGCGGCGGCTCGCCCCACCGTGCGGCAGCTCCTGACCCACCACAGCGGCCTCCCCGGGAATATCATGGAAGGCTTCGAGCTCTTGAGGCCTGACCCGACCCGGTTCCAGGAGGTTCCACGCCTGCTCGGGGCCATTCCTCCCGCCAGCGCTCCCGATACCGTGTTCGCCTACTGCAACGCAGGCTACAGCCTGCTCGGGTGCCTCGTGGAGAGGGTGAGCGGGACCGGGTACGCCGACCGCGTGACCCGCGGCATCCTCGGACCGCTCGGCATGTCCCGCACGAGGTTCTTCCTGTCGCCGGGAGACTCCGAGGGTATTGCGATGGGCTACGAGGGGAGGCGGCAGGTGCCGGTCTACCCCATGCGCGACATCGCTGCTGGCGCGCTCATGAGCAGCGGTGAGGACATGGAAAAGTTCATGGGCTTCGTGTTCGATCGCGGCCGGGACGGGGTTCTCGGCCGGGCGGCGTTCGACGAGATGACGAGCCGGCAGAACGCGGGAACCGTTCTCGATGGGGACTTCTCGATCGGTCTCGGGTATTGGCTCATCAAGCCGTTTCCCGTTGAGGATGCCTTTGTGAGCCACGCCGGGGACCAGCCGCCGTTCCACACAATCCTCGTGACGATTCCGGACAGACGGATCGGCATCTTTCTCGCGGCAAACTCGTCGAAAGATCCTTCTGCTCTCATTCCGCTGGCCGTCGAGATCGCCCGCACGGTCTACTCCTGGCAGACGGGCAAGCCGGTCATGGACCCGCCTGTGCCGCCCAGGGTGGCACTCGACAAGGCCGCTCTTGACCGGCTTGCCGGCCGGTACGCGAGCCCGATGGGTCTCATCGAGGTGCGACCGAAGGGCGGCAGGCTGCTGGCTCGCGCCCTCAGTCTCCCCCTGGAGCTCGTCCCTCGCGCTGATGGGACCTTCACGGCTGAGCTGAGCCTGCTTGGACTGCTATCTGTTCCCCTGCGGCCTTTGAAGTCTATCCGTTTCACGCCATTCGACGTTGACGGGCGCACCTGCCTGAGGATCTCCGCCCTGGGGATCCTTGCTGGTGTCGCCGAGCGCATGCCGCAGGGAGAGGTCTCGGGCGCGTGGAGAGCCCGGGCAGGGAGCTACGAGATCGTCCCGAGCGAAGAGAACACCAACTACCGCTGGCCGCGGGATATCGCGCTTCGATTCGACAGGCGTTCGGGCATGCTCCTCTTCTCCTACGTGTTTCCCGGTATGCGCGCCTTTCTCCCCCTTCTCACGCCGGACGACGGCAATGCCGTTATCGCGGGCAAGGGGACCGGTCTTGGCGACACGATCACGGCGCGCGAAGAGGGAGGGGAGGTCTTCCTGGAGTGGTCCGGGCTGCTGCTGAAAAGGGAGTGACGGGGTGTCGAGCGGTGTGTGCACGAGGCAGCGCGGGCCCTACAGCAGGGCGCGGATGTCGTTCTCGCGAAGGATTTCGGGAATGAAGACCCTCGTGTCGACCCCTGTCTCCCGCACGACGAGGGCGAATCTCTCGGGATCCATGAGCCGCGAGGGCGGGAAGGCGAGCGCGGGCGCTGAGAGCATCGGGCGGATGGGTCTCGACAGGGGTCTCCAGATGTTCTCCCAGCGGCAGGGCACGACAAGCCGGGGTCGGATCTGGCGAAGGAGAAGCGTGAGAGCGGCGCGAGGATGCCGAGGGCTCGCAAGGAGGATGTCCGCGCGAGCCCCCGCGGCGCATTCCCCGCCCGTGTCTGTCAGCATGCTGATCAAGCCCGCGCGCACGCGGAAGCTCAGACAGGCTTCCTTGCGGTGCGCTGCCGGCATCACCTCGATAGCGAAGCCCGAGACGGACAACGTATCTCCGGCCCGCACTTCGCGGATCTGCCGGGCAGGCACACCCAGGAGCGCGAGAAGCCTGCAGGTGTTCGCCGAACCGGCGACCACGGCGCCCGTGCGCCGCGCGATCGCCGGCACATCCGAGAGGTGATCGAAATGGCTGTGCGTGACCAGGATGCAGTCGCACCAGGGCAGGGTGAGGTACGGGTCCACCGCGAGCATCCTTTTGCCCACGCGGAAGGTGAACCCGCCCGCACCCAGCCACCTCAGCGCGACCATCACTGAGATTGTACCACGTCCCCGTCCGGGCGCTGGCCGACCCTGTACCAGTCCACCTTGCGCGTCATCATCATGACAGCGGCGAGGATCAGGAAAAGGCCCAGGGCTCCGATCAGCAGCGCGTAGTCTTCCGAGCGAAGCACGACGAACAGGAACGCGTCGGCTGCCGCCAGGACGGGGAGGATGAGGATGCCCTTTTTCAAGCTCTTCACGATCGCGCACGTGTACGCCGTGATCAGCGCGGCCGCGGCCGAGGCTGCCAGCCAGTAGGAGAGGTCGAAGCCCGCGTGCTCGGAGAGCGAGAGCAGCAAAAGGTAGAACACGCAGTCTGCAATGCCGACGAACAGGTATTGCAGCGGATGGATCCTGCGGCCGGAGAAGACCTCGAAGAGGAAAAGCGTCAGAAACGGAAGAAACAGGAAGAGGACCCCGTACTTGAGCGCGCGCGTCACCTTCAGGTAGGAATCAACGGGAGTCATGAGGCTCACGCCGAATCCCGAGGAGAGGATCGCCCCCGGCTCGATCTCCCCGCCGCGCCATCGCTGGGGATAGGCGCGCGCGAGGGAGATGACCTTCCAGGCCGCATCGAAGCCCTGCTCCGAGAGCGTGCGCTCGGTGGGGAGGAAGGAGCCGTCGAAGGTCGGGCTCTTCCAGGGAGAGATGACCCTCACGGAGGTCTCGTTGCCCAGCGGAAGGAAGCTGAGGGAGCCCCCACCCCGAAGGCCGAGCTCGAACGAGAAGGGCAGAGGCCTCCCCCGGCCCGCGGCCGAAAGGCCGCGCAGCGGCGCCCGGATCTCACCAGCGAAGAGCCCTGCGCTCCCTTTGCCCGGCCTGAACTCCGTGGTCCACGATCCCCATGCGAGTGAGACCCTGTCCTGCAGGGCGCGCATGTCGGGCAGCTCGACCGATAGGTAGGCATCCGCCCACAGGATATCTGCGGGGTCCACGCGCCAGCCCGAGAAGTCGGGCTGGGCGAAGCTCCCCTTCAGCGAGAGCCGGCTCGTGTACAGGGTCGCCTCGTACATGCCCCGCCTGCGCTTCTCGGGCGCCATCGTCCCGCGAATCGAAAGCTCCTCGGGCAGGAAGTGCGCGAAGGCGACCGTCTCCACCCTCTTTCCGGCAGAGTCGATCAGCCGCTCGATGAACGGGACAGTGAGGACAGGCCCCCCGATGGTCTGTTCCCCTCCCCACGAGCCGAACATTTCCGCCTCCGCCTCGCTCCTCCTCGCCTGCCGTTCGCTCACCAGGGCCTGGATCATGAACAGGGGCACGAGAAGGACCAGCACGAGGCACCCGATGAATGCCGCCTTAATCAGCGAGGAGAACCTACCCGCCTGCCGCGTGATGCGCCCGAGAGTTGCCATGCCGCGTTCCTCCTTTTGTCGAATCTGTCCGGGAGTCTACCCGGGGGGTGTGGAGAAACCGCGTGGGGATTGTGTCTTTTTTGTGTCATGAGCCGGCCGGCATTCCACCGCCGTCGCGCCGCGTGCTACACTTCTCCCCGTGGCCGAACCAGTTCCGCCCCTCGTGGCGGTCGTCGACGACGAGGAGCACCTGCGGGCGACGGTCTCGAAAGCCCTGCGCCGGGAGGGGTACCGGACAAGCCTCTACGCCGATGGCGCCGAGGCGTGGGAGGGGCTCGAGCGGTCGCTGCCCGACCTGCTGATTCTCGACATCATCATGCCCCGCATGGACGGCCTCGAGCTCTGCCGCCGGATCCGCGCGATCTCGCGTGAGCTGCCGGTGATGTTCCTGACCTCCCGAGACGAGGAGTTCGATCGTGTGCTGGGCCTCGAGCTCGGCGCGGACGACTACCTGTGCAAGCCGTTCTCGCTGCGGGAGCTCGTCGCGCGGGTGAAGGTGCTCTTCCGTCGCGCGGGCCTGCGCTCCGTCGGGCGGGAGCTTCCCGCGAGCGACCCCGTCTCGACGGGTCTGCTCAGCCTGGACACGCGCAAGTTCACGGCCGAGTACGACGGCCGGCCGGTCCGTCTCACGGTGACGGAGTACCGCATCCTCGCCAGCCTCGCCCGGGAGCCCGGGGTCGTGCGCTCCCGCGAGCAGCTCCTCGCCGAGGCCTTCCCACAGGATGCGTACATGAGCGACAGGACGGTGGACTGCCACATCAAGCGCATCAGGAAGAAGTTGGCCGAGACGAAGCCCGGCTTCGATGCGATCGAGACTCTCTACGGCCTGGGCTACCGCTGGCGCGAGGAGGGGTAGGGTGCGCGGCAGGCTGCGCGCAGCCCTCTCGCGCATCTCGGTTCGCATCCTCGCTTTCAATCTCCTGATCGTCTTTCTCCCCATCGGCGGACTGCTCCTCCTGCCGACCTACGAGAAGCAGCTCCTCCGTTCCCTCGAGCACGCGTTGGTTCAGCAGGGTCGGGTCCTCGCCGCGGCGCTGGGAGATGCGGGGCCGCGGCTCGCCCAGGAGGCGGTGCGCGACTTGCTGAGGCTGCGCCAGAGGCACGACGCGCGCTTGCGCGTGCTGGACGCCCAGGGCGCCCTCCTCGCCGACTCGAGCACGCTTGCGGCCCGGGAGGGTGGTGCAGCGGAGGCCGGGGAAGCGGGAGCCGGGGCTGCCGAGACCGGGTCCGCCGAGATCACTCTCGACCAAGCCAGGAGGGCGGAGGAAACCTTCCTGTACAGACTCGCCTCCTTCCCCATCCGTGTGTGGCGCAGGTTTTTTCGCCCGCCCGTGCCGCCGCGCGAGGGCGATGAGTTCTACTCCGGGGCGAACCGGATCGCGGGCCCCGAAGTCTTGGAGGCCCTGGCGGGTCGCTACGGCGCGGCAACGAGGATCTCAGCCGGCGGTCAACTGTCGGTAACGCTGTACAGCGCGATCCCGATCTGGAACGACGACCAGGTGGCGGGAGCCGTTCTCGTCACTCAATCGACCTACCGGATCCTGAGCGACCTGTACGCTCTGCGCCTGGATATCTTCACGCTGTTTCTCGCCGCCGTGGTGACGGCGGCGGTGCTGAGCCTCCTCGTCTCGGCGACAATTTCGATCCCCGTGCGCAGGCTCAGGGACCAGGCGCGGGAGATCCTCGACCCCCACGGCAGGCTGAGGGGCAGATTCGCCTCCGCGAGACGGCGCGACGAAATCGGCGACCTCTCGCGCAGCCTCGGCGAGCTCACCCTCCGCCTCGAGAAGCACATCCGTTTCGTGGAGTCCTTCGCCTCGGACGTCTCGCACGAGTTCAAGAATCCCCTTGCCGCGATCCGCTCGGCGGCCGAGCTTGCACTCTCGACGCCGGAGGAATCCGACCGGCGATCCCTGCTCGTGATGGTCCTCGAGGACGTCGCACGCATGGAACGGCTGCTCTCCGGTGTGCGGGAGATCTCCCGAATCGACGCCGGGGACACTCAAGAAGAAGTGCAGCGCATCGAGGTGAAGGGCTTTGCCGAGCGGGTGCTGGAAGGCTTCCGCCTGAGGAGCGCGGCCGGTGAAAAGCGGATCACGTTCTTCGTTGCGGGCGAGCCGGCGTTCACCCTCATGGCTCCCGAGCGCCTCGCCCAGGCCCTCGAAAACCTCATCGACAATGCTTCCAGCTTCTCGCCGGATGCCGGCCGCGTAGAGGTTACCGTCCAGCGTGACGGCGCTGCATTGACGGTGCGTGTGGCCGACTGTGGGCCGGGCATCCCCGAGCAGCACAGGAGCCGGATCTTCGACCGTTTCTTCAGCTACCGGCCGGGGGATGACGGCGGGGCCCACGCGGGGCTGGGTCTCGCGATCGTGAAGTCGATCGTGGAGAGCAGGGGCGGCACGGTAACGGCCTCAAATCTTCCCGGCGGGGGCGCCTGCTTCGAAATGCACCTCCCCCTTGCCTAACCCCCGCGTACCTCGCTTCCTCCCAATTCTGGGCGAGGCATTCTCTGGGTTGACGGGAAAGAGTTGTCGCCGCTACAATCATCGTGATGAAACACTATACTGTGAGCGATGGGAAAATTGTCCTGAACCTCCAAGAAGCCGAGGAGGGGGGGTACATCGTCTCGAGTCCCTTCGATCCCGAACTCATTACAGAAGCCGACACGATACAGGAAGCGTTCAGGAACGCACGCGACGCGCTCAAGTCGCTCTCGGCCTCCAGGAAGAAGCTCCTGAAGAAGCTTCAACTCGTGCCGATGCATTGAGCCTGCTCGATGAACCGGCGGGCGCTCGAAAGGCACCTTCGAGACTGCGGATGCTTTCTCAACTATCACGGGGCGCGACACGATATCTGGGTGAATCCAAGGACCCAGGCGCATGCGCCCGTCCCTCGACATTCTGATGTGAAAAAGGGTACAGCTAGGGGCATTTGCAGGATACTTGGAATCCAATCACCTGACCGATAGCAGGTACCCCATCCCCAGGATGCGGTACAGCTGCCCTGCGAGCCACCGCGGGGGATGGGGCTTCCCCCGCTGTGCGAGCCGCAGCGGAGAGTTCAGGATCCGAAGGCGCCCCCATTCCATCCTGGTCTGCACATTGGAGCTGAGCAAGTTCATGTTTTCGATCACGATCCCGGTCCTCACATTGTAGTGCACGTAGCCGACGGTCCCATCGTCCGAGACCTCAGACACCATGCCCACGTGCGTTAAGGCGTCGTCCCACTTGCCGTCGCCGTCGCGATCGTAGGTGTTGTCCCAGAATACGACATCGCCGACAAGGGGGTGGGAGCTGTCGTACAGCAGGCCCTCGCTCTCGAGGGTCCTGAAGATACGGGTGACCCCGTTGCCGCCGTACCTATCGAAGTCGCGCGCAAGATCGATCCCCGCGTACCAGTACACGGCCAGCACCACTCCCGTGCAGTCCATGGTGAAGCGCCTGCCCCGGACGACAAGCTCTTTCTTCCCGATGACGGACCGCGCGCCTTCAGCAAGCGTCCCGCGCAGGGAGACGATCGCGGGATCTTCGGTGGCCCGGGCCGGCGGCTTCTGGTCAGTGCCCCTGTGCGGCGCACTCGCGCATGAGGAGAGGAGCATGACGAGGGCGAGGGCCGTGGCAAAGGCGAGTCGGAGTCCTATAGGGGCGCGCCTCATCTCCTACTTCTTCGAGAAGTACTCCCTCATCGGTTTGAAGTAGTAGTCGATCCAGCCCTGCTTGTACCCCTTCGCCTGCCCCGCGGGGATGTCAATGTGCGTCAGCGTGACGCGCGTGCCCCCCCTTACTTCCGAGAGTGCGATTTTTAGCTGGGAGTCAGGAGCACCGTCGGGGAAATCGCTCGTGCGCCATGCTTGAACGATGAGGGAGTGGGGAACCAGCTCGAGGTTCTTCCCCTCGATGTATCCCTCCCAGGCGGTGAACCTGCACCCGACCCGGGGGGTGCCCTTCGCGGGGCTGCCTGTCATGGCCGCGTGACCCTTTGCGCTCAGCCACGCCGAGTAGATCTCTTTCGCCGAGGCGGGGATGAGCGCCGATACCTTGACCGATTCCTTCTTCATGCTCCCTCCATTCTCGGTTCGTTTTTCGGTTCATTGCCGAGCGTCATGGCCCATACGACCAGGCCGATCGAGATGCCGAGTGCAATCCCCCCCGTGGCGAGGAAGGCCGTAGCGACGCGCGAGACGGCGTGGCGCGCGGTCTCGATAACCGCCGCGGAGAATCCCGCGCTGAAGCCGACAGACCCGGGCCCGGCGGACCGGATCCCGTCCCATACCCAACCCCCCGTGAGCGGGACCAAGGCGCCGATGCCGCACAGAAGCACGAGAACTGACGGGGCGAACAGCGACCATCCCAGCCAGAGCAGCCGCTCCCTGAGCGTCGCGCCTCCGACAAAGGCGCCCGCGACCCAGAAGCCGCAGGTGAGCGCCAGCAGCACGACGTCCGCTAGGATGAGCGCCCCCAGGGTGGAGAACCCGGATTGGCCCCACCAGCGCGGCGGCATGTAGCGCGCTTCGGGGAGCTCGCTCAGACGGAGAGTGTCGGGGATTCTCGCCGCGAGGCTCGGAAGCGCGGCCGTGATGAGAGCGGCCGCTTTCTCGACCGAAATCGATGAGGGCCGGCACCGCGGCATCGTCCCGTCCTTCAGCGAGAACACTTCCGAAGAGGAGCAGACCGGCAGGCCCCTAGCTGCTGCAAGCGCGAAGCGCTTTCCCGCCTCCGTGGCGAGGGCCTTCTTGAGGGGCGCCAGATCGATCGCGGGGTCGAAGGTGCGCGAGCGGCCGTCGAGGAAATCGAACCCCTCGTTCAGTATGGCGAGGGCCTGCGAGCGCATGTACGGCCTGGTCGCGATCTCGCGCAGCGCCGCCGGGTCCCTGAACAGGGAAAGGCCCGCGAGCCCAGTGCCGCCGCTCCACTGTGTAGTGTCGAGGAGCGTGGGAATTTCGTACAGGCGCTCGTCGCTCAGCAGCCCGGCGTAGAATCTGCGGTCGAGCGCCCAGGTGCTGACCGATATCGTGAGCAGCGCCGCGCAAAAAAGCGGGAATACGAGGAAGACGACGATCAGGACAGCGGGAACCTTGCGCATGATGGACTCCCTTCGAGGATGAGGATATCTGGAAACATGGACCACGTCACCCTCAATGGCCTGAGCGTCCATCCCAGCTCGCAAGGTACACGAGGCCAGGCCTGCCGGGAACCTCCCCGATCACTTTCCATGAGCCGCCGAGACCTAGCTCACGAGCCGCAAGCTCGAAGTGGCACATCGCAATGCCCATGTCCACTTTTTGCAGGACGCGCCGCACTGTCAGCGCGCGCGACACTCGGAAGAAATGGAGGACGGGAGATGCGGCGTCCATCGCGACCCGCCAGGGCTGGCCGTTCACCGCCGAGGGGGCCGCGCGCACGGCATCGAGGCATGCCGCCCATTCGCCGGCATCTTCGCGGGGCAGGAGGAACAGCTCCTCCCAGCGCCTGCGCCCCCGGGCGCCCGAAACCGCGGAGGCGAGTGAGTCGATCGCCGACTTTGTTCCTGCCGGCAGCCCGACCGGGCTCACTGCGGGAATGATCTCGCCTTCGGCCAGCCCTGCGGCGCGGGCGAATGCCGATCTGCGGAAGGTCCCCCCGAGCCAGCAGGTGCCCAGACCGAGCCGGGTGAGCTCGAGCACGACCTTCTCCATGCACCAGCCATAGTCTTCCAGGGCATGCTCGCCTGAAGCGATCGCGCCGACGAGAAACGCGGGGGCTCCCCGCACAAATCCGTAGGTGCCCAGCCGCCGCATTTTTTCGCTCCGGCGGCCCGCATCGACCAGACTGAACCGCGCTGCGCCGCCGAAGGGGCCCGTGAGCGGGGATCTGATGATATTCCGCACTGCTGTGAGGAGGCGCGGCTCTAGGGGACGCGGGTCGAACGTGCGGCAGGAACGTCTGTCGCGTATCGCTGCGAGGATCATAGGCTTCAAGTATAACAAAAACGTTGACAATTCGTCCCGGCTCCCGCATAATTCGGCATAAATTTGCAAGGGAGGTATTTTCATGAAGAGGGTTGTTCTGGCGCTTCTCATCCTGGCTGCTCTTTGCACGAGCCTTGCCGGAGCTGGCAAGGTGTTCCTCAACATCGCCACCGGCGGCACGGCGGGGACGTACTTCCCCCTCGGCGGCGCGATGGCGGAGATCATCAATAACAACGTCGCCGACGTGAACGCCACGGCGGTCACATCGGGCGCATCCGTCGCCAACATCAACATGATGGCTACCGACGAGGTCCAAATGGCGTTCGTCCAGAACGATATCGCCTTCTACGCTTCCAATGGCGTCGAGATGTTCAAGGACAAGCAGCAGGCGAATGTGCGCGCGGTGGCGACGCTGTACAACGAGACGATCCAGGTCGTCACTCTGGCCACCTCCGGCGTGAAGAGCCTGGCCAATCTCAGGGGCAAGAGGGTAGCGGTGGGCGCGGCGGGGAGCGGGGCGGAGGTCAACGCCCGGCAGGTCCTCGAGGCGGCGGGCATCACCTACAAGGACATTTCACCCCAGTACCTCTCATTCGCCGAGGCGGCCAATGGCCTCCGCGACGGCAACACGGACGTCGCCTTCCTCACCGCCGGAGCGCCGACAGCGGCTGTCCGCGACGTGGCAGCCCAGAAGGACGTGGTGATCGTCTCTGTGCCCAAGGACATTGCGGACAGACTGATCGCGAAGTACCCCTTCTACGTGCGGGTGAAGATCCCAAAGGACACCTACAGCAAGCAGACGGCGGACGTGGACACCGTGACCGTGAAATCGATCCTCGTTGCCAACGCCTCCCTTGACGAGGCGTTGATCTACAACGTGACGAAGGCGATCTTCACGAACCTCGACAGGCTTGTCCAGGCCCATGCGCAGGGAAAGAACATCACCCGGGCGACCGCCCTCGAGGGTCTTCCGATACCCGTTCATCCCGGCGCCGAAAGGTTCTTCAAGGAGAAATAAGAGGTGAGGCGCGCCGTGCGGCGCGCCGGTCTCTTTGCGGCGGCAGCCGCGCTCATCGCGGCTGCCGCGTTGCTTCTCCCTCGCCATGACTGCCTTGTCGTGCGGACGGGCTCGGGCAGGATTTCCGCGCTCTTCCCCATTGCGAAGGAGGAGCCGGCGTTCGTCATAGCCTGGCGGCATTCGGTCACGAAGGAGCCGTGCGCCGAGTACTATCGCAAGGGAGAGGGCGGCGCGATCGAGCTGTATAGGACCGTGTTCAAGGGTCTGGGCGCGGGGCTCCCGTTCGCGGACGAGGGCGGCGTGGTGAGCCTGCGTGACGGGGCGATCGTGATCGACGGCATGAAGAGGACCTTCACCCGCGTCGATCTCATCGCCCTGCCGCTCACCGAACACCGGTTGACGGTCGGCGGCAGGGAGCACGACCTCCTCGCGCTGCTTGGCGGAGGGCACCGCGCGGTCTTTTCAATAGAAAGAAAGTCGCCCGGGAGGATCCTGCTCGCCCGGGCAGGACGACGATGACGGAGGAACAGTCTGATGGACTTGAAAAAAGAGCCGCCCAGCAACGACCCGACCATTGATGAGGACGGCTCCACCCTCGACGTGGAAAGCCCCGAGTTCAAGAAAGTCCTCGAGAAGGTCGACAAGGAGTCGGCCCACCGCGAGCTCGGCGGCTGGCAGGCCATCGCAATCTCCGTGATCGCAATCGCCTTCTCCTCCTTCCACATCTACACGGGCCTCTTCGGGCAGCTCGACGCCCACCTCCAGCGCGCGGTCCACCTCGCCTTCGTCCTCACCCTCGTGTACCTCCTGTATCCCGCCTCCCGCAGGCTCAGGCGAGACAGGATGAATCCCGTTGACCTGCTTTTCGTGATCCTCTCCCTTGCCTGCCTCGGCTACCTCATCTTCAACTACCGCGTGCTCGTGACCCGAGCGGCCATCCTCACGCCGCTCGACATCGTCGTGGGCATCGTCTGCATTCTTCTCGTCTTCGAGGCGGGACGGCGGATCGTGGGGATGCCCATGGTGATCATCGCCGCCTTTTTCCTCCTGTACGCCCGTTTCGGCGAGATCTTCCCCGGCGCCCTGGCCCACCGCAACGTGACGATCCCCCAGCTCGTGAACCACCTCTTCTATACCATCGAGGGCATGTTCGGCATCCCGCTGGGCGTATCAGCTTCCTTCGTGTTCCTTTTCCTCATTTTTGCCGCGTTCATCGAGATCACGGGAATCGGGAAGCTGTTCATCGACATCGGCAATGCGATCGCGGGGTGGGCCTCCGGCGGCCCCGCGAAGGTGGCGGTCATCACCAGCGCTCTCGAGGGCATGGTGGAGGGCAGCTCGGTGTCCAACGTGGTCGGGTCCGGCAGCTTCACGATTCCCATGATGAAGAAGCTGGGCTACAAGGCGGAGTTCGCAGGAGCAGTCGAGGCAGCCGCCTCCACCGGAGGGCAGATCATGCCCCCCATCATGGGAGCGGCGGCCTTCCTGATGGCCGAATACCTGAACATCCCCTACCTCGCTGTGGCAAAGGCGGCCGCGATCCCCGCGATCCTGTATTTCTGCGGCATCTTTGCAGGCGTTCACTTCGAGGCGAAGAAGCTGGGCCTGCGGGGCATGAACAGGAAAGAGCTGCCGAGGTTCTGGAAGATCCTCGTCGAAGAAGGCGAGCTGCTGCTGCCGCTGGTCGGCATCGTCTGGCTGCTCGTGTCGGGTTTCTCGCTCAACAAGGTTGCGCTCGGCGCGGCCGGCCTCGCGATCCTGGCAGCCCTAATCCGTCCTGTGGTCATCATGATCGTTCTGCTGCTGAGCGGTCGCCTCGTCCGGGCCGACGTCGCGCCCGGCTCCACGCGTTTTGGCACCGGCGGATCGCTGCTCCGCACCTGGGTCCCCACCGGCGTGCGCAGCTTCCTCGGCGCCCTCGAAAAGGGCGCCAAGAGCGCCCTCGGGGTGGCGGTGGCCTGCGCCCTTGCCGGCATCATCGTGGGGGTGGTGACGAAGACTGGCCTCGGCCTGAAGCTCGGTAGCGCTCTGGTGTCCCTCGCGAAGGGCAACCTCCTGCTGACAATGTTCTTCACGATGCTCACCTCGCTGATCCTCGGCATGGGCGTGCCGACCACGGCCAACTACATCATCACTTCCACGATCGCGGCCCCTGCCCTGCTCACCCTCGGCGTCATCCCCATCGCCGCGCACCTTTTCGTGTTCTACTTCGGCATCATCGCAGACCTGACCCCGCCGGTGGCCCTCGCCGCGTACGCCGGAGCGGCGATTGCGCGGGGCAACCCGTTCAAGACCGGTGTCATCGCCACGCGCCTGGCCATTGGGGCGTTCATCCTGCCCTACATCTTCGTCATGGCGCCGCAACTCCTCCTCGTGAACGCGACCCCGCTGGGCATGGTTCAGGCCGTCATCACCTCGCTGATCGGGATGACGGCGATCAGCTCAGGGCTCACGGGGTTCCTCGTGATGAAGCTGAACTGGGTCGAGAGGATCCTCCTGGTCGGCGCGGGTTTGTGCCTGGTCGACCCCGGACTCGTGACGGACCTGATCGGCATCGTTGTGCTGGGCGGCATCACCGTGTACCAGCTCCTCGGGCGGAGACGGAAGGAGACAGCATGAAAGCGAACGGACTGAGCCTGAAGACGAAGCTCGGCTTCGGCGTGTGCGACGTCGGGGGAAATCTCTTCGTCACTGTCATGGGATTCTACGTCCTGAACTTCATCACCGACGTCGCGCTGCTCGGCGCGACGCTCGCGGGGACGGCCCTGCTCGTGGGCAAGATCTGGGACGCCGTCATCGACCCCGCGATCGGCTTCTTCTCCGACAGGACGAAAAGCCGGCTTGGCCGGCGCCGGCCGTGGATGCTGGGCGGCGCGATCGCGGTGTTCTTCTTCATGATCCTGATGTACACCAACCCCCACATCCAGAGCCAGTTCTGGCTCTTCATGTGGGTGATCGCGGTCTACTGCCTGCTCGTCACCGCCTATTCGGTGATCAACATCCCCTACGGCGCCCTCACCCCCGAGCTCACCCGCGACTACGATGGTCGCACGGTGCTGAACGCCTACCGGATGAGCTTTGCCGTCATCGGCACGTTCATCGGCGCGGGAATCGTTCTGCCCCTTGTGGGCGCGTTCGCGAACAAGGACCTGGGCTGGATGGCGATGGGCGCCGCCATGGGCGCCGTGATCAGCGCGACGGCCCTCATCACGATCTTCACGATCAAGGAGCCCACCCGCGCGGCCGAGGAAGCTTCCGACCAGGAGGGCTTCCTGAAGACCTACCTGGCCGCGTTGAGGAACAAGCCGTTCGTGCTCGCCCTGGTCACCTATGCCCTTCACATGGCCGGCACCACCGTGGTTCAAGCCGCGCTCCTATACTACTTCAAGTACATCTTCGAAGGCGCGGGGTCCTTCCAGCTCGCGCTGATCTTCTTCCTCGTGCCGGCGCTCCTCTTCATCCCGCTCTGGACCGTCATCTCGAAGCGTATCGGCAAGAAGTGGGCCTACAACCTCGGCATGGGTCTTTTCGCGGTCGCAGTGATGGCGGTGTTCTTCTTCGCCGCTGATCGCGGTCCGCTGTTCCTGTACGTTGTCATGGCTTTCGCCGGAATCGGGTACTCGACCAACTACGTGATGCCGTACGCGATCATCCCCGACACTGTCGAGCTGGACTACGCCCAGAACGGGGTCCGGCGCGAAGGGGCCTTCTACGGCCTGTGGAACTTCACCAACCAGATCGGAGTCGCCCTTGCCTTGGCCTTGAACGGCTGGGTCCTCGGCTGGTTCGGATACATGCCGAACGTGATGCAAGCGCCGCTGGCGAAGCTGGGCATCCGCCTGCTGGTCGGACCGATCGCCGCCGTGTTCGTCGTGGTCGGCGTCGTCATCCTCTCCTTCTACCCCATCACGAGGAAATACTACGAGGAGCGGATCATGCCCAAGGTTCTGGCGAGGGACAAGGCGGGCGGGTAGGCTGCCGGGCGGGGAGCGAGAATGCTCGCGCCATGATGTTCATTGCGCGCTGCCGGATTTCGGGAAGACCGGATTTTCGACCGAAACCGTGCAGGTTCCTGTGAGCCCCAGCTCCTTCTCCAGATCGATTTCGATCAGGATGCCGTCCCACACCATGGCCTTGCATTCGTCACTCCGTATTCTCTCGATCGTCAACCGGTAGTGCGGACTCCTGGCAGCGAACCCCTCTTCTTTCACGACATCGACACTGAAGCTGCTTCGATCCGTACACCCGTTTGAATCGACCCGAAACAGGACCTTTCCTTCCTTTATGGTGAGTTCCCTCACGATGATCCGGCCCAACTCTCTCGCGCCATGTGAGACCTCTCGAGTCTCGGATACGACAGGGGAAGCAGCAAAGAGCACAGCCAACATGATCACGACAGCTCGCATCCCGACCTCCGTCAGAGAAGATACCTCATCTTGCCCATTCGCGCCAATGAATCGAATGAGGGGGCCACATGGCGTGGCGGGCATCGAGCGAACGCTCGCCGCCGAACTCGTCTCCCTGGATGCCAGGTTTCTCGGTGATGTCATGATCCGGCGGACGCATGTCCAGGATCGGAAAGCAGTTGCCCAGCGGGACTCGAACTGTCGTACCGCGTGAAAAGATTTGACAAGTGCGGGGTAGTGATCTACTATGGCCAAATCGGAATATCGAAGAGTGGATGTATGCAAGTTTCGAGGATTGCAGAGAAGCGGCTCATCTTTCCTGCCCTGCTTTTTCTTGTCGCCCTTGCGAGCCCGGCAGCCGCGCCTGTCCAGCTCGGCACGACTTTCATGGATTTCGTCATTTGCCCCGAGTTCGCCGTCCCTCTCGACCTCGTGCAGGATGTCATATCGTACGGAGCGCGGGGGGAGGCATGCCTGAACCTTCCCAACCTCCCCCTCGAGGTTTTCCTCGAAGGGGGCGCGGCGTTCATGCCGCTCAATCTCGGCGCGCGGCTGGACGCGTATCGAGTTGGCGCCGGAGCCGGGTTCAAGTTCGACCCGCTTCCCCGCGTCTCCATAGAGCTCCGCGGTTCCGGGGGCTGGACGCACGCCATCCTGGGCGCAAACGCGTTCATGACGGAACCTTTTGGTGGGGATTTTGCGTGGGCAGCCGGAGCGGCTCGGGCAGGCTTCTTCTTCACGCCGAGGATTTCTGCGGGGATCGAGGCGGGATATCGTTACGATTTCGGCCTGGCGGGCTCTCTGAGCGTTTCCCTTTTCGCCGCATTCCACATCTCCGACGGAAAGCGCTTGATCCCCGAGCTCATCGAGATCGAGCCGCTCTTTCCTTCGCTCACGGGGTATTACGCGAATCATCCCGTCGGCACGGCCAGGCTCAGGAACCGTGAGCGGTTCCCTGTCGAAAAAGTGACCGTGACCCTCACGGCGCCCACCCTGACAGAGCGGCCCCTCGAGATGAAGAGCGGGACCGTCACTCGGCCAGGAGAGACGCTGAACGCGGAGTTCGGCATCCTCCTTTCTGAAGCCGCGCGCATGACGAATCAGGGTGGCTCCTCTCGCGGGGACGTCGTCGTCTCGTACACGTGCGGGGGAAGGCGTTTCACGCAGAGCTTTCCCGTGCAGATCAGGCTAAACGAGAACAACGCGATCGTCTGGGATGACGACCGGAAGGCGGCGGCCTTTGTCACGGAAAAGGATCCGGCGGTCCGCGCGTTTGCTGGGGCTGCGATCTCCGCGGTGCGAAAGTCAGGCGCGCGCTTTCCCTCAATCCCCATCCGGATTGCCTGCGCGCTGTTCACCGCGCTCCAAGAATATGGATCCGCATACGTGCCCGCCCCAGTCGCGGCATACTCAGTGGCGGTGAAGCAGAACCATACGGTGGACTTTTTGAAGTATCCCGCGCAAACCCTCGCGTATCGGGCGGGAGACTGCAGTGACCTGACCGCGCTGTACTGCGCGCTCCTGGAGTCGGCGGGCGTCGAGTCGGGGTTCATCACCGTGCCTGGCCATATCTACACGGCTTTTTCGACCGGATTGAGCGAGTCCGCGGCGAAGAGGGTGCTCGCCTCTGCAGACTCGCTGATCATCGTCGACAGCGTCGCCTGGATGCCTGTGGAGACGACCCTTGTCGTCGCGGGCTTCGACGCTGCCAGGGAAGCCGGCAGCGCGCAATGGAAGCGCTGGAGCGCCGAGGGTCAGGCGGTGCTGTATTCGGTCAGGGAGAGCTGGAAAAAGTATCCGCCCTCGGACATGGCCGGCGCCGCCCCCGGCACGGGGGTCGCGGATACAGGTGCCGTCGCGCAGTCGTTCGAAAAAGAGGCGAATCGCCTTCTGGACCGGGATCTCACACCTCTGGCAAATGCCCTTGCGAAAAAACTCAGTCCCCGCGATCCGAAAGCGAGCAATGCGCTCGGAGTCCTGTACTGCCAGTACGGCAGGTTCGATGAGGCCGAACGTCAGTTCACGGAATCCCTTGCCGCGGCGGCGAACACCCCCGCGGCGGTCAACCTGGCCAACCTGTCCTTCCTTCGCGGCGACTATGCATCGGCCGCTGCCCGGTTCCGCACCGCCCTCGCTCTCGACCCGAACAGTCAACCCGCGCTTTCCGGCCTCATCCGCTCCCTGCGCGGTCTTGGCGACGAAGAAAATGCCTCGCAGTATCTCGCTCGCCTTGCAAAACAGAATCCTGCTCTCGCGCGCTCCTTGGCGCCAGGACCTGCATCAACAAACCGGGCCGCGGCGGCTGACGACCATGGGGACCTGTCATGGGAATCGGGCGATTAAGGTCAGGCTGCCGTTCTCGGCCGGGCGGCGGCGCGTTCGGGTCGATCATGTGCTGCCTCGCGGTTGCGACGCTGTTGCTCTCATCCTGCGAGAGCCCGCTGCGGACCACGATCAAGACGCTCACGGAGGCGTATTCCTCCATCAACGACGAGAGGGCGATCTATGTCGACGCCGCAACCGGCGATGATTCCAACCCCGGCACACGAGAGCTGCCCAAGAAGACCATCCAGGCAGGCATAGATTTCGTCATTTCATTTCTGGGCACGGGAACGGTGAAAGTGAAGAACGGCACGTACCTGCAGACGGACAAGCTGGTGATCAAGGAAGGGGCCAGCATCGAGGGCGGATATGGCAGCAACTGGGTGCGGCAGGACCTCGTGTACGAGGACACGCAGACCATCGTGCGGGGGAGGAATGCCGCGAGCGGATCGGATTCCATCGTGACAGCCCAGACCGACCCCGGGGTGACTTTATCCACGGTCATTTCCGGGATCTCCTTCGAAACCGGCATCGGGTACCAGTCGATCACCCTGATGGTGACGAACGCATCACCGCTCTTCAAGTACTGCATCGTGAGCGGCAACGGAGGCGTCGGAGGGACCATCGCGGTCGCTGTCCTGACGCAGAGCGGCTTTGCGCAGGGGAGCGAGCCCGTCTTCAATGGCTGCTACATCGAGGGGGGCGTGTCATACGGCGACACGTACGCTGTCCAGGCAGCGGGCTACAGCACCGTGAGCTTCCAGTATTGCCTGATTGTCCTAGGATCCAGCTCGAGCGGCTCCTCGTACGGGATCTATTTCACAGCGTGCGAGGTCCACGTTCGGTCTGGTGGAGTGGTCGGGGTCGTCGCGAGCGCGGCGACATCCTCCGTCGGAGTGTACGGGAGGAACGGCATCCTCGAGCTGGAGGACTGCCACGTGGCGGGCGGGAAGCTTGGACCCACCACGATGGGCGTGTATTCAGACAATTGCTCGGGGTACATTCGTAACTCGACCGTGTATGGCGGCAATGGGACAAGCACTTCGACTGGCGTGCTCCTGACAGGGGCGGCCATGCCCGAGATACGCAATTGCACGATCAACGGCGGGGGCAGCACGAATGCTGCATATGGGGTCTTTGGGTACTCCAACGGAGCGATAATCGAGAATTGCCTCATCTGGAGCGACAATCTTGCGACGTTGTCCTGCGCCGTGACGATGTATGGTGCCAGTTCGGAGACCCTCCCCAGCGCCCTGAACAACTGCGACCTTTTCAACGCACAGTACTCGTACGGCTATTATCCGAATGCTGTTTCTGACTGGACCTGGTACAACGCCGATGCCAGCGGCATACTTGGGATGGAAGCCCATTTAACGGGACTTGGGAAATCCTCTTCTTCTAACATCTCTGTGTCGAGCGTTGGATTCGTCGATCCCGCAGTCGATATCATGGGATCGAACTGGGATCTTACCGACTCCACGCCGCCGTCAATCACGACCGGTGGAAAAAATTTCTCATCTCTCTTCACCGACGACAAGGCAGGCGCCACGCGACCTGCCACAGGCGGTTGGTCCATGGGCGCATACCAGTATTTTTGACCGGATTATCGCCGTGGGAATTCCGGTCTACTTTATCAGCGGCGGGACGTGATTTGGACGTGACGATTTTCTGCGGCTGGGCCTGCCCTGTCGGAGGGCTGCAGGAGATGGTCGCGCTCATGCGCGGCAGGCCCGCGAACAGGCGGCGTATCGCCTGGATCACGTGGCTGATATGGGCGCCCTGGATCCTCGCCATCGCATTCTTCGCCCTGCGGGTTGCCATACGGTGTGCTGGATGGCGGCCTTCATGGTGATCGGGCGAAAGATCCGCAATGTTTTTCTTGGCCCTCGCTGCGACTCGCCGCACAGGCCGAGCGGTGCATGCGCTGCGGAGCCTGCGTCATGAAAGGAATGAAGAGGATCGCGGCGTTCGCGATTCGCATGCTCGGCCTCGGTGGTGCGCTCCATCAGCTCTTCCACCGTCGAGCTGGTCGGCTCGCCCGCGCTCGCGCTGAGCACCGGAAGGGGGGACGGGTCGACGACCAGGCGCGCTCGATGATGAGATCCCTCCATGGGAAAGTGCTTCGTGTCGAGGGAACGCCTCACCGCGTCGCGCCAGTTCACGGGATCGTATCGGTAAGGTCGAGCTCGACTTGGCGGATCCGAGGAACGAACAGCGCCAGGATCGAGGTTCCTGCCATCAAGATCCCGAGCACGATGATTTGAAGGCCGATCCCTCTCCCCGGCCCGACACCCAGGACACCGCCCAGGGAGGGGGCGAGCTTTCCGCCTTCAGCCAGCAGCGGCTTGAACACCCCATCGGCGAGCGGTCCGGCAATGACGAATGCCACGGGAGTACACGACCATGCAATGGTGCGCCGGACCGAGAAAACCCTGCCCTGCAGTTCGGGCGGCACCTTGACCTGCCAAATAGCCTGGCTGCACCCAGCCATGGTCGGCATGCCGAAGCGATGAGCGGAATCGAGGGCCGAAGTCCCGCAAGGGAGAGGGCGAGACCACCGAGTGCGCCGGCGCCTAGAAGCCCGTAGATTTTCCAGCGGGGGCCGCCCCATGCGCTCATCACCAGGGTGCCCGCGAGCATGCCCAACCCCATGGAGGAGCTTGCGAGGCCGAAAACCTCCGGCGACCAGCCGTCCAGGATCATCGACTGGAGCAGCGGCATGAGCATCGTGCTGAGAAAGTTGTCGACGGTGAAGAACAACAAAAGCCCCAAGAGGCCGGGCCGGGCCGCGATGAAGCTCCAGCCCACCTTCATGTCGGCCCATAGGCTGCCCGGCGCTTGACGGGATTCCACGCTGCGCGGAGGGCGCGGCACACGCACGAGGAAAATCATGAGGAAGATCGCGATCAGGTAGGAAGCGGCGTCGGCGATCACGAGGACGCCCACGCCGGTTCTCGTGTACAGGGCACCGGCGATCGCGGGGGCCGCGAGGGTGGCCACTGCGTCCGCGGACTGCACCATGCCGCTGGCCCTCCCTAGGTGCTGCTTGGGCACGAGCAGGGTCGTGGCCGCCGACCACGCCGGCCATTGGAGTGTCACGAAGCTCGACAAGAGCGCCGTGCAGATGTAGACGTTCCAGGGCGCGAGCCCGCCCGAAAGGTAGAGAAGCGCAACAGCCAGGACAGCCAGGCCCGCCCCCGCATCGCCTACGATCATGGCCATCCGCCGGTCCCATCGGTCCACGAGGGCTCCCGCGAGCGGCGAGAGCAGGACCTGGGGCAAGGCATAGGCGAACATGTTCAACCCGAGGAGCAGGACCGAATCGGTTCGCTGGTAGATCCAGACCCCGAGCGCGAAGGAGGTGAGCCCGCTGCCGAGCAGCGATACCATCTGGCCTGCCCAGATCAGCAGGAAGCTCCTGCGTCCGGGGAATGAGAACCTGCCTGTCATGGGGCACGGGGAGTATATCGCGCGGCTCCCCCCGCCCGCAAGCAAGCGATGCGGCTACCCGCCCCTGGCCTTCCGTCTGTAGCGGGAAGGAGGCATGTGCTCCAGCGCGTTGAAGGTCTTCGTGAAATGGCTCTGGTCGAAGAAGCCGCATTCCGAGGCGATGGTCGCCATGCTGTCGTCCGTGTTGTCCATGAGGTACTTCGCGTATTCGATCCTCTCGCGCGCGATGTAGGCCGAGAGGGGCACCCCGCACTCCTCGCGGAAGAGGTGCAGCGCTCGGCTGACGCTCACACCCGCGGCCGCCGCCACCTCTCTCGCCAGGATCTTCGAAGTGAAGTTCTTCTTCACGTGGTCCTTCATCCTCGTCACGTGGACCCTCGTCCTGCGGCCCAGCTGCTCGGAAACCGTCCCGCTGAAGTTCTCCAACGCCTTGGTCACCTTCCAGAACAGGTCGTCGAAGCCCGCCGCCGCGTTGATGTCGGTGAGGAAGGAGTAGCGCGGGCCCAGCAGCCCTTCGGCGCTGATGCCCTTCTCGATGGCGGCCCGGGAGATGATGATGATGAACTCCAGCAGCCTCACCTTCAGCACATCGAAGTTCATGCCGCTCTCGAGGAAGATGACGCCGAGGAACCTGTTGATGATCTCGCGCGAGCCAGCCAGGTCGCCCAGGACGACCTTGTCGATGATCTCGTTCTGCATCCGCACCAGGGAGGCGACCAGGTCCTGCTTCCCCGCGCGCGCGTCGGCGAGGTAGTTCGCGATTGTGAACTGCTGGATGCTCTTCTCCCGGCTCTCGTTGATCAGCTCGAGGTCGTTCACGCCCGTGCTTCCCGTGAGCTCGAAGAGGAGGTCCGCGTTCCTGCGCAGAGTCTCCGACGGGACCACGCGGAAGCGCAGCTTGGTCCTCGGCCCCAGCCCGAAGCGGATCCCATGCCCGGCGAGGCTGGCAAGGACATCTTCGTGGATGTCCTTCTCCATCTGGGGGAACACGGAAAACCCGCTCACCAACCCCGCCTTCAGCCGCTTTTCCTGGGAGATGGGCACGCCGAAGGTGACCAGGCCGAAGGGGCACACCGAGATGTACGGCTCGCCCCAGCGCAGGGACTCTTCGATGACGGTGCGATGGTGATCCCGGCAGGCCGCCTCCATCTTGCGCGACCCGGCGAGCCTTCCGCGCAGGGGACAGCCGCCGAGCGCCCAGAGATCCCGTCCCGCCCTGTCCACGAGGAGAAGGGGCAGCCCCGTGGAGGTCCTGAACTCCGCGCCGAGCTGCCGCACGCGCGGTAGGTCCACGCCGGCTGCGTCGATGGCGGGGAGGCGGGCATGGCGGTCTGTCACGGTAGGAAAGTAGCATGATTGTACAAAAACAGCAAGAGGCGTACAATACCGAGAAGGCGATGCGGACTACCTTCCAAATCGGATGAAGCGCTTCCTCGTGGTGGGTGCGGGCGTGACGGGCTTCACGGCGGCCCTCGAGCTCGCCAGACAGGGGCACGGCGTCACCATTCTCGAGTCCTCCGCGGCGGTCGGCGGGAAGGTCCTGTCGTACTGCTGCAAGGCGACCGATTCGTGCAGCAGGTGCGGCGTCTGCGTCGCGCACGAGGGCATCGCAGAGGCTCTCCGCCATCCCCGCATCGCCGTCCTGACCGGGGCGCGCATCGACGCAGTCGACGCGGCCGGACCGGCCGTCGCGGTGCGCGGGGTCGCCGCGAATCCACTATTCAAACACTCCCTGTGCGTCGACTGCGGCGCGTGCGCCGCGGCGTGCCCGACCCGCTGCATCTCCCGCTACAGCCGCGGCGGGCTCACGACGTACTCCATCGACCGCCAGCGCTGCCTTCTCGCAGAAGGAAAAAAGTGCACCGCATGCGCGGATGTCTGCGGTTTTGCGGCGATCGATGCGGGCGCGGCCGAGCAGGCGTTCGATTTCTCCGTCGACGGCGTGGTGATCGCAACCGGGCACGAGACTTTCGATCCGGTCTGCAAGCCGCGGCTCGGGTACGGCCGTCTGTCCGGCGTGATGACCGGACTTGAGGCCGAGCGCACTCTTTCGCGAGAGGCTGCCCTGCCCGGAGCGGACGGGGGAGCGGCAGCGAGCGTGGCCTTCATCCAGTGCGTGGGCTCGCGCGACCCCGCCCTGTGCAGGAACTTCTGCAGCGCGGTCTGCTGCGCGTACGCGCTGCGGATGGCGCGTCTCCTGAAGGCCCGGCAGCCCGGGGCGGATGTGACGGTGTACTACATCGACATCCAGAACTTCGACAAGGTCTTCACTCCCTTCCGCGAAGGAATCGAGGCGCTGGGCGTGCGGTTCGTGCGGGGGATCCCTTCATCCGTGAGCCGGGCCGGCACCGGGAAGCTCAGTCTCCTCATCGAGGACCCCAATGGGAGCCGGACGAACGCCCAACACGACACAGTGGTTCTGTCCGTGGGCATGAGCCCCGCGGAGGGCGCCCCCCGGGTGGCGAAGCTCTTCGGCCTGACGGAGGGCGAGTTCGGGTTCTTTGGGCGCTGTGAATCGATGCCAGGGCGCATCATCGCGGCCGGCACCTGCGTCGAGCCGCAGGGCATCGTGGAGTCCATGGCATCGGCTCGGGCCTCGGCGCAGGAGCTTCTCGTTCGCACGAGTCCGGCGCGCGGCAATCCCGCGCAGGGGGCGAGCGCATGATCGGCGTTTTCGTCTGCTCATGCGGGCGGAGGTCCGCCGATGCCTGGCTCGAAAAGGTCGGCGACACTGTCATGGACAAGAACTTTTTCGGGCATGCTGGTCTGTGCAGCCCCGACGGCTTGAAGCTGATCCACGAGAAATCGAGGAAGCACAAGCTGGGAAGGCTCATCCTCGCGGGCTGCGCCGCGCTCCAGTCAGAGGCGTACATCAAGAGCGCCGAGAAAGCAGCGGGAACGGCCTCGGGCAGCATCTTTCCCGTCCTCCTCCCCCGCAGGTGCTCCCCTGCAGCCGCAGCGCGGATGATCAGGCAGGCGACGGCCGGGCTCCAGCTCCTGCCCGTCTTCGAATCTCGAAGGGTCGAGCTTCGAAACGAGGTGCTCGTTGTCGGCGGAGGTCCCGCCGGCAGAGAGGCTGAGCGCCGCGTCGTTGCATTCGGCTACCCGACGACGCTCATCGATGCGCAGGCTCTCGAATCGCTCACGGGAGGCGTGGGGAACTTCAGCGCGCGCCTTTCGGGCGAGGGCGGGGCAGCGACCAGGTCTTTCGGCGCGGTCATCATCGCCGAGGGGGAGGAGCCGGGCGGCCGCACTGGCTCCCCTCTCCCCCGCGGACTCGTCCCGCTCGCCGATCTCGAGAGCCGCATCGAGGGACTCGCGCGCCGGGACAGGCCGAAGTCCGCCGCCCTGATCCTCGACCTCGAGATCGACGAGACAAAGGCAAGCTGCTCGGCAGCACTGCGGACCGCCCTCGCCCTGCGCGCGCGCTATCGGATCGAGCCGACAGTCCTCCTTCGCCACGTGCGCGTTTCGGGCCTCGGGCTGGAAAAGCTGTACGACGAAGCGAGGGAGGCCGGAATCACCTTCGTGAAGTACGACGGAGCCCCGAAGATTGCCGCTTCTGCTCAGGGCATCACGATCGCCTGCTGGGACGGCGTGGCGGGAGAGGATGTGGAGATCTCGGTCGGCATCGCCGCAGTGAGCCCGCAGGGCCTTCGCGCTCCTGAGGCCCGTGCGCTCGATCGAGCGCTCGGGGCAGCGGCCGGCGTCGGCTTGGACGGCTACGGCCGCCTGCAGGAGAACAATGTCCATCTCCTGCCCGACCAGACCAACAGGCTGGGGGTGTTCGTTGTCGGCCCCTGCCGAGGGGAGCTCGACGGCGAGACCATCCTCCGTGATGCCCGGGCAGCGGCGCTCGCCGTGCACCAGCTCCTCTCTCAGAAACAGCTCGAGGTCGAGCTGTCGCACCCCGTCGTGGACGGCGACAAGTGCGTTCTGTGCCTGACCTGCATCCGCTCCTGCCCGTTCAAGGCCATGCGGATCCTTGCTGAAGAGAAGCGCGCGGACTGCTCTCCCGAGGCCTGCCGCAGGTGCGGCATTTGCGCGGGGGAGTGCCCCGCCAAGGCGATCGAGCTCCCCGCGTACGCCGACAGGATCGTGCTCGCGAGGGCGGGGGCATAGCATGGCGGGGAAACCGGGAACGGCGCGGAAAAAACCAGGGCGCATCACGGCCCTTCTCTGCGAGAACTCCGCATGGAAGGCGTACAGGGATGCCGCCGCGGCGGGTGCGGAATGCTCGCGCGTCCTGGAAGGCCTGGATGCCGTGAAGCTCCCCTGTTCGGGAAAGATCGAGGTGGGGCTCATCCTGAGGCTGCTCGAGAACGGGAGCGCGGGCGTGCTCGTCCTTGGATGTCCGAAGGACAACTGCACGTTCATCCGGGGGAACTACAGAGCAGAGAAGCGCGTCGTCGCCGCGAAGGCCGCCCTGCGCGAGGCGGGGCTGGACGAGGGGCTCGTGCGCCTGGATTTCCTTTCCTCGCTGGACAGCCGAAAGCTCATCGACGCGGTCGTGAGCTTGAAGGGGTACATCGATGATCACAGCCGTTCGTAAACCGTTCGCCGAGATCGCGGGCATGCTCGAGGGCAGCCGGAAAGTGCTCATCCTCGGCTGCGGGACATGCGTCACCGTCTGCATGGCCGGCGGCGAAAAGGAGGTCGCGATCCTCGCCTCCACGCTCCGCCTGGCGAACAAGAAGGACGGGCGAGAGACGCAGGTCACCGAGGCGACGATCGAGCGCCAGTGCGACAGGGAGTTCTTCGACACGGTGCGCGACGCGGTCGCCGAGGCCGACGTCGTTCTGTCGCTCGCGTGCGGGGTCGGCGTGCAGTTTCTCGGTGAAGTGTTCCCCGACAAGCCCGTGCTGCCGGGGCTGGACACGAGGTTCTATGGCGCGGCGGTCGAGCAGGGAGTGTGGGCGGAGCGCTGCTCGGGCTGCGGCACCTGCGTGATCGGCGACTACGGCGGGGTTTGCCCCGTCACCCGGTGCTCGAAGAGCCTGCTCAACGGCCCCTGCGGCGGCTCGCAGAAGGGCAAGTGCGAGGTGGACCCGCAGAACATCGACTGCGGCTGGCAGCTCATCTACGACAGGATGAAGGCGCTGGGCCAGCTCGATCGCTTGGAAGCGGTGCAACCGATCAAGGACTGGAGCACGGGCCGGCACGGCGGGCCGGGGAAGATCGTGAAGGAAGAGGCGCTCCTATGAGCACGCTGGCCATCGAGAGCCTGAAGGCGGGCAGCCGGCTCGAGAGGATCCTCGCGCGCGGCCGCTTTGCGGTGACGGCCGAGCTTGGGCCGCCCAAGAGCGCGGATGCAGCCGTGATCGCGGCAAAGGCGGGGCACCTGCGGGGGAGTATCGACGCAGCGAACATCACCGACAACCAGACCGCGATCGTTCGCATGTCCTCGATCGCGGCGGGCCTTCTCGCGATGAAGGAGGGCATCGAGCCCATCATCCAGATCACCTGCCGGGACAGGAACAGGATCGCGATCCAGAGCGACGTGCTCGGCGCGTACGCCCTCGGCATCCGCAACATCCTCTGCCTGACCGGCGACCACCAGAAGTTCGGCAATCACCCCACCTCGAAGAACGTCTTCGACATGGACTCCATCCAGCTCATCGCAATGCTCGCCTGCATGCGCGACCAGAAGAAGTTCGCCTGCGGCGATGAGATCAAGAACTCGAAGAAGGCGCCCGTGGTGGAGCCGCGCATCCTGATCGGCGGCGCCGAGAATCCCTTCGGCGATCCGCTGGAGTTCCGTGCGATCCGACTGGCCAAGAAGGTCGAGGCGGGGGTGGACTTCATCCAGACCCAGTGCATCTACGACATGGAGCGCTTCGCCGAGTTCATGCGCCAGGTGAGGGCGAGGGGCCTGCACGAGAAGGTGAAGATCCTCGCGGGGGTCACGCCGCTGAAGTCGGCGGGCATGGCGAAATACATGCGCGACAGCGTGGCAGGGCTTTCGGTTCCCGACTCCTACATCGAGCGCATGGACAGGGCCGCGGACAAGCCTGCAGAGGGGATCAGGATCTGCATCGAGCAGATCCAGGCCCTCCGAGATATCGGGGGCGTTGCGGGTGTCCACATCATGGCCATCGAGTGGGAAGAGAAGGTGGCCGAGATCGTGAGGGGCGCGGGTCTGTGGCCCCGGCCCGAGCCCGACGCCGGCCCGGAGGTTCGACCATGAGCGCCAGTACCAAGAAGATCGCGATCGAGAAGCTGGACTCGAACTTCAAGCACGAAGTGGCGAAGAAGCCGGGCGGCCAGAACATCAGGAAGTGCTACGCCTGCGGAACCTGCACGGCGGGGTGCCCCGTGTTCCAGGTCGAGACGGAGTACAACCCGCGCAAGCTCATCCGCATGATCCTCCTCGGCATGAGGAAGGAGGTTCTCTCCTCGAAGGTGATCTGGCTGTGCGCGCGCTGCTACGTGTGCTCGGCCAACTGCCCGCAGGACGTGGACTTCTCCAACATCATGATGGCGCTGCGCGACATGGCGGTCGAGGAGGGCTTCGCCCCCGTCGACATGCAGGAGAGGATCGACAGGATCAGCACGGCGGCCCACGAGATGCGCCGGGACTGCATCAACAAGCTTCTGGGCGTCGGCGAAGCGGGCGTCGGCGAGGCGGTGAAACGATGAGCGGTCCGGACGCGAGCGCCGGCAAGACCGGCGCCGTGCTCGTGGTCGGCGCCGGTATCGCCGGCATCCAGGCTTCGCTGGACCTGGCCAACTCGGGCTACAGGGTCTACCTCGTCGAGCAGTCCCCCTCGATCGGCGGCACCATGACGCAGCTGGACAAGACCTTCCCGACAAACGACTGCTCGATGTGCATCGTCTCGCCGAAGCTCGTGGAGTGCGCGCGCCACCCCAACATCCGCATGCTGACCTACGCCGAGGTGGAGTCCCTCGAGGGCGAGGCGGGCAGCTTCCGCGCCGTTCTTCGGACCAAGGCGCGCTCGGTTGACGCCTCCAAGTGCACCGGATGCGGCGCCTGCCAGGCCGCCTGCCCGGTGCGGAACACGGTGCGCGTTCCCGAGCCGCCCGATGACGCTCTGAACGAGCAGACGGCCAGGATCGATGCGATCATCGACTCGTACGGCGCCGCGCGCGAGAGCATGATCACGGTGCTGCAGGACGCGAACAAGGCATTCAACTACCTGCCCGAGCCTGTCCTGCATAGGATCGCCACTCGCCTGGGCGCGCCCTACGCGGAGGTGTACGGCGCGGCGAGCTTCTACAAGGCCTTCAGCCTGGAGCCGCGCGGCGCGCACATCATCCAGGTCTGCATGGGCACCGCCTGCCACGTGCGGGGAGCGCGGAGGATCCTCGAGGAGCTGGAGCGAAGGCTCGACATCCCCGCGGGTCGGACCACGAAGGACGCCCTCTTCACTCTCGAGACGGTCAACTGCCTCGGCGCCTGCGCGCTCGGGCCGATCATTGCGATCGATGGGATCTTTCACGGGAGCATGACCGCGGCCAAGGTCCCGCACCTCCTTGACGCCTACGCGAAGAAGGCGGCCTCGTGAGGCTGCAATCCTGCGCGGAGCTCGAGAGGCTGCGCGAGGCCGCGGCTGCCGCGCGCCGGCCGAAGAACAGGGAGATCATCCTCTCGGCAGATTCCACCTGCTGCATCCTGCGCGGATCGCTGGGCGTGGCCGATGCTCTCAAGGCTCAGATCGTCTCCCATGATCTCGCAGAGGCCGTCGGCCTTCGCCTTGCGGGGTGCCTCGGGTTCTGCGAGATCGAGCCCATGGTCGTCATCCTTCCGCAGAGGATCCTCTACCAGAAAGTCCGGCCCGAGGACGTGCCCGAGATCGTCGAGAAGACGATCATGGGCGGAGAGGTGATCGAGCGTCTTCTCTACCGCGAGCCGCTCACCAAGCAGGCCATCGCCGATATCGAGGAGGTGCCGTTTTATCAGAAGCAGATGCGCCTGGTGCTGGGGCCCAACGAGAGGATCGTTCCCACCGACATCGAATCCTACATCGCCGACGGCGGCTATTCCGCCCTCGCGAAGGCGCTCTCCTCCCTGACGCCCGAAGCGGTGATCGAGCAGGTCAAGCTCTCGGGCCTGCGCGGCCGCGGAGGCGCTGGCTTCGCGACCGGGCGAAAGTGGGAGACCACGCGCAGAGCCGAGTCGGAGGACGGCGTGCGCTACCTGATCTGCAATGCGGACGAGGGAGACCCGGGGGCGTACATGGACCGGGCCGTGCTGGAGGCGAACCCGCACTCGGTTCTCGAGGGCATGGTCATCGGCTCGTACGCGATCGGCTCCCACGACGGGTACCTGTACGTTCGCACCGAGTATCCCCTTGCCGTGGAGCACCTGACAGCCGCGATCCGGCAGGCGGAGCAGTACGGCTTCCTCGGCCGGAACATCCTCGGCAGCGGCCACGACTTCTCCCTCAAGGTCGTGCGCGGGGCCGGCGCGTTCGTGTGCGGGGAGTCCACGGCGCTCATGGCCTCGCTCGAAGGCAAGGTCGGCAGGCCGCGCGCGAAGTACGTGCATACATCCGAGAAGGGCCTGCACGACAAGCCGAGCAACCTGAACAACGTGGAGACCTGGGCGAACATCCCCTTGATCATCAATAGGGGAGCGGACTGGTTTGCCGGCATCGGCACGGAGAACAGCAAGGGCACGAAGATCTTCTCGCTGGTGGGCAAGATCAACAATACGGGGCTCGTCGAGGTGCCGATGGGCATCAGCCTGCGCGACATCATCTTCACGATCGGAGGCGGGATCCCCAAGGGCAAGGCGTTCAAGGCCGTGCAGACCGGCGGACCCTCGGGAGGCTGCATCCCCGAGAGCCTGCTCGATCTGAAGGTTGACTACGACGCGCTCACCAAGGCCGGCTCGATGATGGGCTCGGGCGGCATGATCGTCATGGACGAGGACACCTGCATGGTGGACGTCGCCCGCTACTTCCTCAATTTCCTGAAGAGCGAGTCCTGCGGCAAGTGCGTCCCCTGCCGGGAGGGCATCAAGCAGATGCTGGCCATCCTCGAGCGGATCTGCCGGGGGGAGGGGAAGGAAGAGGACGTCGAAACGCTCCAGGAGATCGGCACCTACCAGGTCGACACGGCGCTGTGCGCCCTCGGCCAGTCCGCGGCCAACCCCGTGCTGAGCACGATCCGCTACTTCCGCGCGGAATACGAGGTCCACATCCGCGAGCGCTACTGCCCGGCGGGCGTCTGCAAGAAGCTCTTTCGCTACCTCATCACTCCTGAAGCGTGCAATGGCTGCATGGCCTGCGCAAAGCACTGCCCCGTGAACGCCATCGACGGGGAGAGGAAGAAGTCGCACTGGATTCGCCAGGACGCCTGCATCATGTGCGGATCCTGCTACGACACGTGCAAGTTCTCGGCGATCAGCAGGGTGCACACGAGCGAGGTGCCGGGATGAGCGGGTCGGTTCGCATGATCATCGACGGCAAGGCCGTCACTGCCGAACCGGGCGCGACGATCCTGGAGGCGGCGAAGGCTGCCGGCATCGGCATCCCCGCCCTCTGCCAGCACCCCACCGTCGAGGCGTACGGCGCCTGCAGGCTGTGCATGGTGGAGATCACGGTCCGCGGCAGGAAACGCCTCGTGACCTCGTGCAACTACGAGGCGGCCGACGGACTGGAGGTCGCGACGGGCTCCGAGCGCGTGCGGAAGAGCAGGAAGATGACCATCGAGCTGCTCCTGGCGCGCTGCCCCGAGGTGGACGCCCTCCTTCGCCTGGCGAAGGTCTATGGGATCCGGGAGACGCGCTTCCCGAAGGAGAAGGACGACTGCATCCTCTGCGGCCTGTGCGTGCGCGTGTGCCGCGAGCGCATGGGCGTCGGCGCGGCGGACTTCGTCGGCCGTGGAGCGGACATGCGCGTCGACACCCCCTACGAGAGGAAGAGCGAGGCCTGCATCCCCTGCGGCGCCTGCCCCTTCGTCTGCCCCACGCAGTCCAAACGCTGGGACCGAGTGTTCCCCGAGAAGCTTCTGCCGCAGCCGTCCGAGTTCGACATGGGCATGCGTCCGCGCTCGACGATCTACATCCCCTTCCCGCAGGCTCTGCCGAACATGCCGGTCATCGACAGGGAGAACTGCGTGCACTTCACCAACGGGGCCTGCGGAACCTGCCAGGAGGTCTGCCCGGCAAAGGCGATCGACTACAC
>CAYGXO010000055.1:0-65656 GCA_964353885.1 uncultured Spirochaetaceae bacterium | reverse complement strand
CGAGGCGCTTCATCGGCGCGGCCACCACAAACAGGGCGACGATCCACCCGGCGAGGTACCCGATCGAGTAGATGAAGCCGGCGTAGCCCGCCGTGGCGAGCATGCCGCAGATGCCGAGGAACGAGGCTGCGGACAGATAGTCGCCGGCAAAGGCGACGCCGTTCACCCCCCAGTGGATGCGGCTGCCCGCGGCGTAGTAGCCGCTGGCGGACTTCGCGCGGCTGGCGAAGTAGAACGACAGGGCCAGCACGAGGGCGACGAAGAAGACGAAAAGGGCGACTGGCAGGATACCCATCTACCGGCCCTCCCCTTTTGCGCCCGAAGCGCCGGCGCCCGAAGGACTGGCGCCGGACATCGCCGCTTCCCTGCGCCCGCAGGCCCTGTTGTAGAAAAGGGCGAGCACAAGGGCGAGGACGATGAGGCCCATGCCGTAGATCACGGCGAGATTCAGCCCCGAAAAAAGGATCGTTTCCATGAGAACGGGCTTCACGAGGTTGACGGCCACGAAGGCCGCGTAGATCGCCCCGTAGACGATGAACATGATCACGCCCAGGCGCCTCTTGTAGGCGAAGGCGGGGTCCTTTCCCGTTTTTGCGGCCGGTTCATGGAGCATTCGGCACCTCCTGATGATCTGACACGAATCGAATTCGGAGCCATAGTACCCATACCCGACAAGCGAAGTCAAGTTTCTCGGGCGGCTTGTTTCTCAGGCGGCTTGGACAAGCGTCGACAAAGAAGTACCATTCGGCCGGCCGATGAGCGACGAGATCGTCAGGGTCAACCTCCACTGCCATTCCGCCTTCAGCGACGGCACGCTCACGCCCGAGGAGCTGGCCCGGCTGCTCGCTGCCGACGGGGTCGCCTACGCAAGCCTCACGGATCACGACACGTGCGAGGGATCGCGCAGGTTCCGTCAGGAGCTCGCTCGCCTGGGCATCGGCTGCATCGACGGCGTGGAGATCACCGCGGCCACCGCGCGCGGAGAAGTCCACCTTCTGGCCTACGGCATCGATGGGGGATCCCCTGCTCTGCGGGATGCCCTTGCCGGCGAACGCAGGCGAAACGATCCCGGCATGCAGGGCCTCCTGGATTCGATGAAGCGGATTAGGGGCCGGTCGCGCGCGCCGCAGGCCGACGCGCTGTCGGCCGCGCAGGCCATCCAGCTCGCGCACGCAGCGGGGGGCGCGGTTTACCTTGCGCACCCCCTCTCGTACGGACTCGACACGGCCGGTCTCACGGCGGTCCTTGACGCGCTGGCCGCCGATGGTCTTGACGGCATCGAGGCCTTGTACAGCCCATACGCGGACGAACAGAGGCGGATGCTAGAGGGCCTCGCTCGCGAGCGAGGCCTTGCCGTGTGCGGAGGCAGCGATTTCCACGAGGCCGGCGTGCCAGGGCATTCCACCGGCGTTTCGTTGTCCGGCGCGCAGTGGAGAGCCTTCCGCGACCTGCTCCTGCGGGCGCCGAAGCGCGGCTCCTCCCCCGGGCCGGCCCCTTCACGCGAATCGCGCCGCAGGGGGAAGCCCGGCGGGTTCGCCGCGCGCATCGTGCTCCCCACTTTTTTTGCGATCGCGCTCTTCGTTGTGTCAATCTTCGCCATCATCATTCCCCGGTTCGAGGGAATCCTCCTCGAGCGGAAGAAGGAATTGATCCGGGAGCTCACCAACTCGGCCGTCAGCATCCTCGCCGAGTACGCGGCGGACGAGAAGGCAGGCCGGACGAGCTTGGAGCAGGCCGAGCGGGATGCCGCCTTGCGGATCCGCGACATCCGCTACGGCAAGGAGAGCAAGGACTACTTCTGGATCACGGACATGCATCCCACGATGATCATGCACCCCTACCGGACCGACCTCGTCGGCACGGACGTGAGCGGGTACGCGGATGCGAACGGGGTCCGGGTGTTCGTGGAGTTCGTGAACGCCGTTCGCGAGAAGAGCGAAGGCTACGTCGAGTACCTGTGGCAGTGGAAGGACGACTCGCACCGCATCGTGCCGAAGCTCTCCTTCGTCAAGCGCTTCCCCGAGTGGAACTGGGTGGTCGGCACGGGCATCTACCTCGACGACGTGCGGGCGGAAATCGACGGCATGGCACGCCGGCTCATCATCCTGTCGATCGGCATCGTCGTCCTGCTCTCGCTCCTGCTCGCCTTCGTCGCCCAGCAGAGCCTCGCGATCGAGCACGGCAGGGGCGCCGCGGAGGCCGCGCTGCGTGAGTCCCACGAAAAGTACAGGGCGCTCGTTGATGCATCGACAGAAGGGATGGTCACGGTGGTCGGAGGCGTCTGCACCTACGCGAACGCCACCTTCCTGGAGATGGTGGGGTACACCGAAGCGGAGCTCCCGCTGCTCGGCATCGCCGAGCTCGTGCAGTCGGTCGAGGGACAGGACGACGGCGCGCGCGGTCTGCTCGCCGCGCTCGACTCGGCGCCGGCAGTGGGATCTGCCATCAGCCCCCCTCCCTGCGAGTGCGTGCTGCGCACAAGGGGCGGCGCGCTCATCGATGCGCTGCTGACCGCCTCGCGCTTCGCTCTGGCAGGGCGGGACGGCTGGATCCTCGCCGTGAGAGATCTCGGGGCCCTACGGCGCTCCGAGGCTGGGATAGCGCAAGGCGGTGGGCTTGCGCGTGAGCGCAGGCCGTACGCAGCTTTGGCAGAGGCCTCGGCGATGGGGATGTTCCGCGCCTCGTGGGGCAGGCGGGCGTACCTTCTCGAGGCGAACCCATCCGCGCGGAGGATCTTCGGCATACGCGCCGATGCCGACATCACGCAGGTGAACCTCTTTTCGCTGCTCGGCGATCCGGCCGAAGCGGAGCGGCTGCACGGCGAGCTTTCAGCGCGCGGGTCCATTTCGGACAGGGAGGTGCTCCTCGCACGGCCGGACGGCGAGTCCCTCACCGTCAGCCTCTCCGCCGCGGTGGCCAAGGCGGAGCCGGGGGCGGCGCGCCTGGAGGGGATCGCAGTGGACGTCACGGAGCGTCTCGCAGCCGAGCGGCGCAGCCAGGAGCTCCTCGCCGAGATGGAGGCCTCCTCGCTGTACCTGAGCGAGCCCGCGGCGAAGCTCGTCCGCGCAGCCGGTACGATCGGCATGAACTCGCCGATCCGCGCGGCGGCAGCGCGGATGAGCCGCGACTCGCGCGACGCCCTCCTTGTCACCGGCCCCTCAGGCGAGATCCTCGGCATCGTGACCGACCACGACGTGCGGGAGCGCCTCGTCGCAAAAGGCCGGGACTCCGCAGCCCCGGTGCGCGAGATCATGAGCTCCCCCCTGCTTTCGATCCCCGAGTCCGCCCTTCTGTTCGAGGCGCTGCTGCTCATGCGCGAGAAGGACATCGGCCACCTCGCGGTGCGCGGCCCCTCGGGATCGATCACGGGCATCCTCAGGGGAAAGGATCTGCTGCAGCTCCACCGCCAGTCGCTCGCCGTCATGAGGAAGGAGATCGAGGAGGCTTCTTCAGCGGAGGACGTGGGCGAGTGCAGGCGACGGCTTCCCGAGCTCGTGCGCAGCCTCATCGCGGGAGGCGCCCGGCCCGGGAGCGTCGCGCGCATCCTCGCATCGGTCTCCGACATGGTCGTCGAGAGGCTCGTGGCGCTCGCCGTGGCGGAGATGGGCGCGCCCCCCGCGGGGTTCACTTTCCTCGCTCTGGGGAGCGGGGGCAGGGAAGAGCAAACCCTCGGGTCCGACCAGGACAATGCAATCGTCCACGAAGGCCGGCCGGGGGAGCCATACTTCCTCGCCCTCGGCGAGAAGGTCTGCTCCTGGCTCGCCGGCATGGGCGTACCGTACTGCCCGGGGGGCATCATGGCAAAGAACACCGCGTGGTGCGCGCCCCTGGCGAAATGGGAGAACTACTTCGCGCAGTGGATCCGGCTGCCCGACGCGCAGGAGCTGCTGGATTTCAACATCTTCTTCGATTTCAGGTGCGTGGCGGGCGATAGGGAACTCGCCGGCCGGTTGCGCCGGTCCGTCAGCGCGCTCCTGCCCGAGAATCCCCCGTTCTTCCTCCACCTCGCTCAGGACTGCCTGCGGCGAAGGCTGCCGCCCCTTTTCACGGCAGGGATGCTGCGGGAGCTTCTGCGCGCCGAGCCCACCGAGATCGATCTCAAGGAAGCGATGGCCCCCGTCGTGCGCTTCGCGAGGCTGTACGCGCTCCGCCAGGGGATCGAGGCGACCAACACCGCGGCCCGGCTCGCCGCCCTTCGCGACGCCGGCGCGCTCTCTGTGCAGCTTCACGAGCAGATCACGAGAACATACACGTTCCTCGGCGAGCTGCGCCTGCGATGCCAGGAAGAGAAGCTTCGGGCGACGGGCGCGCCGTCGGATGTCCTGGACACGCGCGGCCTCGCGCCCGGCGACATGGCCATGCTGCGCCACGCGGCAGCCCAGGTCAGCCTGCTTCAGAAGAGGATCAGCTTCGACTTCCTGGGCTCCGCGCTGTAGAGCCCTCGGGCGCGGCGCCGAGGCGCGCGCCCATCAGCCCTTCTTCACGAGGGTGTCCGTCCAGTCCAGGCCCTTCTCGATCACAGCGGCCATCTCGTCGATCTGCTGCCTGCTGATGATGAGCGGCGGGGAGATGAAAATATAGTCCCAGTTGCAGTACAGGTACACGCCATTGTCCATGAAGATCTTGGCGAGCTGGCCCGACACGTTGCGGATGGAGTCATTGAAACCCGCCAGAGGCGCCTTGGTCTTCTTGTCGGCGACCAGCTCGATGCAGGCCCACAGGCCCAGGCACCTGGTGTCTCCCACGGAGGGGTGCTTCTTCTCGAGGTCCTTGAGCCTCTTCGCCAGGTACTCCCCGTCCCTGGCCGCCTTCTCAATGAGGTTTTCGTTCTTGTACACCTCGATGTTGGCGATCCCGCAGGCGCACGCCAGCGCGTGCCCGCAGTACGTGAGCCCGCTCGTGAACTTGCGCTCCAGGAAGTATTCCCAGATCTTCCTGCTCCAGATCGTGGCCCCCAGCTGCACGTAGCCAGAGGTGATGCCCTTGGCCGTCGTGATGATGTCGGGCACGACGTCGAAGCACTCGATGGCGAACCACTTGCCCGCGCGTCCCCAGCCCGACATGACCTCGTCGACGATCAGAAGGATCCCGTTCTCGTCGCAGAGCTGACGCAGCCCTTTCATGTAGCTCTTCGGCGGCACGATGATGCCGTTTGTGCCGACCACGGGCTCGATGATGATGGCAGCCACCGATTTCGGATTGTCGTACATCAGCTGCTCTTTCAAAACGGCGAGGGTCTTCTGGCCGCACTCCTCGTCGTCCTTCGACCCGAAGGGGCAGCGGTACGGGTAGGGGCCGAAGAAATGCACGACCCCGGGAATGCCGGGTTCAGCCGGCCAGCGGCGCGGGTCGCCCGTCACCGTGATGGCTCCCGCCGTCGCCCCGTGATAGCTCTTCCAGGCGGCGTAGACCTTGTGCCGGCCGGTGAACCACCGGGCGGCCTTGATCGCATTCTCGTTCGCCTCTGCCCCGCCGTTGGTGAACAGCACGTAGTCGAGATCGCCCGGGGTGAGATCGGCCACCATCGAGGCGAGCCTCGCCTTGGGCTCGGTGCCGAAGCCGGGAGACACGAAGCACAGCTTCTCCATCTGGGCCTTCATGGCGTCCAGCACGTGGCGGTTGGAGTGGCCGATGTTGATGTTCAACAGGCCCGAGCAGCCGTCGAGGATCTTCCGGCCGTCGGTGTCGTACATGAAGACGCCCTCGGCATGGTCGATCATCGTCGGCAGCCACCCGCCCTGCTGCTTCCAGCTGTAGATGACGTGCTCGCGGTCGAGCTTCTGCAGTTCCTGAGTCTTCATGGATCTCTCCTTCGATGCGCCCGAAAGGCCGGTCTATTTCTCGTTCGCCGTCGCGAGCAGGCAGTGCAGGAGCACGTTGGCTCCCGCCTCGCAGTCCTCCCACGAGGTATTCTCGACCTCTACATGGCTCCTGCCGCCGATGCTGGGCACGAAAATCATGGCAGTCGGGCAGACCTGGTTCATGTAGCTGGCGTCGTGGCCTGCCCCGCTCACCATGTGCAGGTTGGAGTACCCCAAAGCCTTCGCCGTGTCCAGTACCTTCTGCACGAGCCTTTCGGCGAAGGGCGCATGAGGGCAGCGCCATGTCTCCTCGATGCGGATGGGGGTCCCGCGCCGGGCGGCGATCGCGGTGAAATCCTTCTTCAGAAGCTCCCAGGCCGCGATCGCGTGTTCGTCGTCCCATGAGCGGATGTCCACGGTGAAGTGCACCTTGTCCGGGATGATGTTGCGCGAGTTGGGTCCGTTCTGGATTTCGCCCACGGTCGCAACCATGTTGCCCTTCATCCGGTCGGGCAGCGCGTTCGCCGCGAGGATGCACTCGGCCGCGGCGACGAGCGCATCGTGCCTGCCCTCCATGGGCGTGGGCCCCACCTGGTTCGCCTCTCCCGTGAGGTGCACGTCGTACCAATGCAGGCAGACGATGCCTTTCGGGGCTCCGATGGTCTTCTTCTGCTTCTCCAGCATCGGCCCCTGCTCGATGTGGTACTCGTAGTACGCGTGGGTCGGCCATTTCTTCGCGGGAGCCGCGCCCTTGTACCCGATGCGGGCGAGCTCCTCGCCCTGCTTCTTGCCGTCCTTGTCCGCGCGGCCGTACACCCAGTCCCGCTCCAGGGCGCCGGCCCACACGCCCGAGGCCACCATGGCGGGAGCGAAACGGGAGCCTTCCTCGTTCGTCCAGTCCACGATGACGAGCGGCCGCTCGGTTTCGACCCTGTTCTGGTGCAGCGTGCGCATCACCTCGAGGGCGCCCATAACGCCGAGGATGCCGTCGAACCGGCCGCCCCTCGGCTGAGAGTCGATGTGCGATCCGGCCATCACGGGCGGCAGGGAGTCGTTCCTCCCCTTGCGCCTGCCGAAGATGTTGCCCATCTCGTCGATGCTGACCGAGAGCTCCAACTCCTTCAGCCATTTCACGAACAGGTCACGAGCCCTCCTGTCCTCGTCGGAAAGAGCGAGACGCTGCACGCCGCCCGCGGGCGTGGCGCCGATCGTCGCCATTTCTTCGAGGCTCGCGCGCAGACGCGCGCCGTCGACCCTCAGTTTCGACAGGTCCATGAACCCTCCTTCAGCAGGACGTCAGATGGCCGAGAGCGGCTCCCGCTTCACGAACCTGCCCCGGCCGACCTCGCCGACAAACTTCATCTGGTCGCCTGCCCACTCGGCCACCCGTTTGCCGCGGGAATACACGATCTCCGGAGTGCCGGTCACCTCGAGCCCCTCCCAGGGCGTGTAGTCCACGTTCTGGTGGAGCTTCTTCTGCGTGATCGTGAGCTTCCTCTTCGGGTCGAAGACCACGATGTCCGCGTCCTTGCCCACGGCCACCGCGCCCTTGCCGGCCAGCCCAAACATCCGCGCCGTGGCCGTGGAGAGCACGTCCACCATCCTCTCAAGCGTGATGCGGCCCTTGACCACCCCCTCGGAGTGCAGGAGCATCATCATGGTCTCGATGCCGGGCGCGCCGTTGGGGATCTTCTTGTAGTCGTCCTTGCCGTTCATATCCTTCTGCCCCTTGAAGTTGAACGGGCAGTGGTCGGTGCCCACGGTCTGCACGTCGCCGTCGCGAAGGCCCTGCCACAGCTCGTCGCAGCTCTCCTGCGGCCGCAGCGGCGGGGACATCACGTACTTGGCTCCGGCCCAGTTGGGCTCGTTGTACCTGTCCTCGGTGAGAGTGAGGTACTGCGGGCAGGTCTCGGCGTACACGCGCAGCCCGCGGTCCCGGGCCTGCTTGATCTTCCACAGCCCCTTGCTCGACGACAGGTGCACGATGTAGATGCGGCTGCCGGTGAACTCCACGGCCTTGGCGGCCCTGTCGACAGCTTCCTCCTCGGCGAGCATCGCATGCGCCCGCGCGTGGTAGATCGGGGTGAGGGTGCCGGCCGCGGCGTACTGCTCGTTCAGGCGGCGGATCATGTCGAAGCTCTCCGCGTGCACCTGCACGAGCCCGCCGTGCTTCTTCGTCTCCTCGAGCAGGCGGATCATCGTGTAGTCGTCCACCCGGAAGTCATAGAAGAGGAAGATCTTGAAGCTCGGCGTGCCGTAGTCGTAGATGGCCTTCTTCACCTCGTCGATCACCTCGGGCCGGGCATCGGTGACACCCGGGTGGATGCTGTAGTCGACGACAGTCTTCCCGTCCGCCTTGGCCTTCTGCCTATCCACCGCGTCGCGGAGCATCTCCCCCTTTCCCTGGAGGCTGAAGTCCACGATCGTGGTGGTTCCGCCGCAGGCTGCGGCGATGGAGCCGGTCTTCCAGTCGTCGGCCGATGTCGTGCCCATGAAGGGCATGTCGATGTGCGTATGGGGATCGATGGCGCCGGGCAGGATGTACTTGCCCGCCGCGTCCACGGTCTCATCCGCCTTCGGCGAGAGCCCCGAGCCGATGACCTTGATCCTGTCTCCTTCCATATAGACATCCGCCGTGTACGATCCGGTGGACGTGACGACCAGCCCGTTCTTCAGCAGCACGCTCATTGCAGCCCTCCTTGCGGCAGCCTCACCCTGCCGAGCATTTCCGTGTCCATCACCCGGGTGGCTTTTCGCTCCCAGCCCTTCGGCATCTCCTTGAACTGGATCAGCGAGGGCACCGGGCAGATGAAGCTGCAGATCATGCAGCTCAGGCACTTCTCCTCCGTCAGCTTCGGCCGGCGCTTCTCGGCCTCCCATTCCAGGGCCTGGCCGCCGGCATCCCTGCAGACGATGTAGCACTGGCCGCAGCCCACGCACCTGTCCAGGTCGTAGGCCGCGATGCCCTGCCTCTTCAGGTCGAAGTGGTCGGTCGTCTTGAGGTTCGGAAGGGCCATGCCCACGAGGTCCATGGCCCGTGGGATCCCCTTCGCCTGGAGGTAATCCTCGAGGCCCTCGATCATGTCCTCGACGATCCTGTAGCCGTACTTGATGACGCCCGTGGTCACCTGCACCGTGGTGGCGCCGACCAGGAGGTACTCCAGCGCGTCGATCCAGGTCTCAACGCCGCCCATGGCGGACAGGGGCAGGCCGAGCTCGGGGCACTGGGCCATCTCTGCGATGAAATGGAGGGCGATGGGCTTGATCGCGGCGCCCGAGTAGCCGCTCATGGCCCCGACGCCGAAGACGTTCGGCTGCGGCACCATATCGTCGAGACCGACGCTCGAGATGCCGCGGAAGGTGTTGACCGCCGAGATGCCGTCAGCGCCGCCCTTCTTGGAGAAGAGCGCCGGCTCTGTCATGTCGGTGATGTTCGGGGTCATCTTTGCCAGCACCGGTATCCCGACGGCCTTCTTCACCGTGGCCGTGAACTTCTCGCACAGCGAGAACGCCTGGCCCACCTTGTGGCCCGAGCCCTCGACGGTCATGTGCGGGCAGGAGAAGTTCAGCTCCAGCATGTCCGCGCCGTTGTCCTCGGCAGCCTTGGCGAGGTAGGCCCACTCGTCGTTCGAGAAGCCCATGATGCTCGCGATGATGGGCCGATCGGGGTACTTCTTCTTGAGGTAGAGGAAGTCCGCGAGGTTGTCCGCGAGCGGCCTGTCGGAGATCTGCTCCACGTTCTGCAGGCCCACCAGGCGCTTGGCCTCGTAGTCGTATCCGGCCATGCGCGGCGAGGGATGGACGATGGGGATCCTGCCCGAGTTCAGCGTCTTGTAGCACACGCCGGCCCAGCCATGCTCGTAGGCCATCTCCACCATCTCGGCGCTATTGGACACCGGCGAGGAGGACAGGATGAAGGGATTGGGGAAGCGCACCCCGCACATCGTGACGCTCAGGTCGATTGTCGCGTTCATGGTTTCCCCCTCAACCCAGCGCCGCGCGGATGGCGCGCGCCGCGAGCTTGCCGTCCTGGACCGCCTCCACCACGAGGGCGGGGCCGCGCACGATGTCGCCGCCGGCAAAGACGACCTTCGCGGAGGTCCGGCCGGTTTTCCCGTCGGCGATGACAAGGCCGGCCTTGTCGACCTTCACGAGGGCGGACCAGTCGGCCGAGTCGGCACGGTTGCCGATGGCTTCCACCACGACCTCCGCCTCGAGCGTCCACTCCGAGCCCTTGACCGGCTCGGGCCTGCGCCGGCCTGAGCCGTCCGGCTCGCCGAGCCGGGTGCGGATGAGCTTGATCCCTTTCAGCCCGCCCTTGCCGTCCGCAAGGTACTCGACGGGCTGGTTCAGCACGAGAAAGTGCACCCCGAGTCGCAGCGCCGCCAGACGCTCATCCTCCTCGGCCGGCATCTGCGCGTAGGAGCGACGGTAGACGAGGTAGGCGTCCCGGGCGCCCAGCTTGAGGGCGGACTCGACGCAGTCCATGGCCACGCTGCCGCCGCCGATGACCGCGACCGCCTTCCCCGCGACTTCCTTCGCAAGGCCGTCCAGGCGCTCGTCGCGCAATGCGGCGAGAAACTCGACAGAGGCATGCACGCCCTTCACCTTCGCTGCCCCGGGCAGGTCTTCCGCGGCCCACAGCCCCGGCGCGAGGAAAACGGCTTTGAACCCCTCCTTCAGCAGCGTCTGGGCTCCCGCGGCGCCGTCGATCCGGGCGCCGCATTTGAACGAGACGCCCAGGCGCTCGAGGCCGGCGAGCTCGTGCTTCAGGAACTCCCTGTCGAACCGGTAGGCGGGAACGCCGTAGCGGATGACTCCGCCGGGCTCCGCCCGCTCCTCGAACACGGTGACCCCGAAGCCCTCACGGGCGAGCTCGGCTGCGCACGACAGGCCCGCGGGACCGGAGCCGACAACCGCCACCTTTTCGGACCGGGGCGCTTTCTTGGCGAGGAGCTCGAAGCCTATCTCCCATGAGTGCTCGACGAGGAAGCGCTGGATCTTCCCTATCGCGATCGGCCGCACAATGCCGGTGGCGCTGCACTCCTTCTCGCACAGGCGGGCGGTGGGGCACAGCACGCCGCATGCCCCGCCGAGCGCGTTGTTGGTCTTGATCGTTCGGATGGCGCCCTTGACGTTGCGCAAACGCAGTTTGCGGATGAAGGCGCCCGGATCGGTCTCGGCAGGGCAGCCTTTGGAGCAGGGGGGATCGTGGCAGAGCAGGCAGCGCTCCGCCTCGGCCAGGGCCTGGACGAGGCCAAAGCCCTTTTCCATGGTCTGGAACCGTTCGGTGACGCTCACCCAGAGCCTCCTTGGTCCAGGCCGAGGCCCGTGGGGGCACGGGCTCGGGCCTGGAAAACACCGAGTATAAGGGCTGCACATCGATTTGTAAACGAAAATGTGGCTCGTCACAAAATGTTTGACCGCTGCCGACGACCTGCCCTATACTGCATGCCGGCGTCTTGCGAAAGGAGCACACCATGCCACGAGTCGTCCGCTGCGGTCACATCCAGGCCTCAAATCCGAAATACGAGGGATCGCTCCAGGAGATCAAGGAGGCGATGGTGCACAAGCACCTCGGCCTCGTCGAGGAGGCGGGGAAGAAAGGAGTGCAGATCCTCTGCCTGCAGGAAATTTTCCACGGCCCCTACTTCGCCGCCGAGCAGGACATCAAGTGGTACAGGACCGCCGAGCCGGTTCCCGGCCCCATCACCGAACGCATGGCCCCGCTCGCGAAGAAGCACCGCATGGCCATGATCCTGCCCATCTACGAGAAGGAGCAGGAGGGCGTGTACTTCAACTGCGCCGCGGTGCTCGACGCGGACGGGTCGTACCTCGGCAAGATGCGGAAGGTCCACATTCCGCACACGTACCCCGCGTTTTGGGAGAAGTTCTACTTCAAGCCGGGAACCCTCGGCTTCCCCGTGTTTCAGACCGCCTACGCGAAGATCGGCGTCTACATCTGCTACGACAGGCACTTCCCCGAGTGCGCGCGAATCCTCGCGCTCAAGGGCGCTGAAATTCTGTTCAACCCATCGGCCACGACCGAGGGCAAGTCCAAGTACCTGTGGGAGCTGGAGCAGCCGTCGCAGGCAGTGGCCAATGGCGTTTTCATCGGCGCCAACAATCGCGTCGGCCTGGAGAAGCCGTGGGAGTTCGGCAGGTTCTACGGCTCCAGCTACTTCTGCGATCCCCGGGGCAAAATCCTCGTGAAGGGCTCCGAAGACAAGGACGAGGTCGTTGTCGCTGACCTCGACCTCGACCAGATCCGCGAGGTCCGCGACGGCTGGCAGTTCTTCAGGGACCGCAGGCCCGAGCTGTACGGAGAAATCACCCAGCAGCTCCCATAGAGACGGCTACCCAGGGATCGCCGCGAACAACTCCTCCAGGCGCAGCTCGAACCCTGGACAGACGACCGACCGGACCGTTGCCGCGCTCACGAACAGCTCGGGATCGGGGTACCGCCCGCCCTTGCCCCGCACATACACGTGCACGTAGCGGTTCCCGGGGTCGATCACCCAGTACTCGCGCACCCCGTGCCTCTCGTACAGGGAAAGCTTCATTACCATGTCGCGGCGAGAGGTGTACGGCGAGAGAATCTCTATGACCCAATCCGGCGCTCCCACGCAACCGAAGGGCCGCAGCCGTGAGGGATCGCAGATGACGGCGAGATCGGGCTGGACGACGTTCGGCACGTCATCGTCCGCCTGATCGGGGGACTCGGGCAGCAGAACGTCGAACGGCGCGGCGAACACCCGGCACCCGCTTTTGCCGAGGAATGAGCGGATGGCGTAGGTCAGCTCCACGCTGAGCGCCTGGTGCGCCATCGACGGTGCAGGGCTCATGTTCCATGCAACGCCGTCGATCAGCTCCCACCGTTCATCATCAGGCCATGCCCGGTAGTCCCGATAGAGATAGAGTCGATCATCCTTCTTTGCCGGCAGTCCCACCCTCACACCTCCATTCTACTCAATACAACGGGACAAAGGAAGCTGGCGCTTGTTCTTGACAGGCAAATCACTCCTATTGATCTTCCAGCCTCCATGCTTTACTATCTAGACTGTCTAGATAGGAGATAGAAATGAAAAGAGCTTGGCAGTTGCAGGAGGCAAAGAATCGTTTCAGCGAGCTCATCGAGAGAGTGCACAGCGAAGGTGCCCAGAAAGTGACACGGAGAGGAAAAGAAGTCGCGGTCATCATTTCTCCCGAGGAGTTCAAACGCCTGGTCGGCCCGACCGATGACCTGGTGAGCTTCTTCGCCCGATCGCCGCTCACCGGTGACGGAATCACCCTGGAACGTGATCGATCAGCCTTTCGGGACACGCCCCTGTGAGATACCTCCTCGACACCTGCGTCATTTCCGAACTGGTGCGGCCCCAACCCGATGCCGGGGTGGTCGCCTGGGTGAGGAAGCAGAACGAGATGGATCTGCATCTCAGCGTGCTCACGCTGGGAGAGATCGAAAAGGGGATCGGCGGGCTGCCGGCATCTCCCCGCCGAAAGGCGTTGGAGCTTTGGCTGCGTGAAGACCTGGTGGGGAGGTTCGAGGGGCGGCTTGTGACGGTCGATGCGGAGGTCGCGCGCGTCTGGGGGCGCGTGCAGGCCGAACTCGGGCTCGGGGGAATCCCGATGGGAGCTGTCGACGGCCTGCTCTCGGCGACGGCTCGGGTGCACGAACTCGTGCTCGTCAGCCGGAATATCGCCGATTTCCACGATCCCGAAGTGGGCACCATAAACCCGTGGGGAGGAACATAGCCCGGCACATGAAAAAGGCGCCGGAACGGTCCGGCGCCTCGCATCGACAGTGACTGCGGCCCTATGCGGCCTTTTTCTCCTTGAAGACTCCGGCGAAGATGATTTCGAGAACGAACGCGTAGACGACGGAGAAGTACCAGATGACTCCTCCGGGGAAGGGGATCTTCACCGATCCGATCGTGATCGTTGCCATGAGGTCCGGGAGAACGATCGCGGTCACGTAGCAGAGGACCCAGGTGAGCACCAGCGAGACGAAGGCGGCGATGCTCCACCCGTTGCTGTACCAGTATGGCCCCGACCCCTTGGTGTACAGCCCCGCCATGTCGATCTTCTGCTTGTGCACGATCCAGTAGTTGGCGATCATGAGGCCCGCAATGGGGCCGAGTAGGATGCCGTAGTTGCCGGCATAGCTGGTCGCCACGTCGACGATGCCCTGCCCCTTGCTCACCAGCCACCACGGCGTGACGAAGAACGCGATGATCGAGCCGACGATGACCGCGGGTTTCCACCGCAGCTTGAAGGTGCTCATCAAAATGTTGAACAGCGGGATCGAGTTCGCGGTCATGTCCGTGGACCACGGCGCGAGGAACGCGAACAGCAGACCGATGAGCGCGGGGATCACGCCGGGGGAATACTTGACGATGATCTCCTGGGGCAGGATGGTGCCGGTGAGGCTGGCGGCCGTGAAGCCGAGGGCCGTGCCCAGCATCTGGCAGAGCACGATGCCGACGAACAGGCCGCTCCCGAACGCGCCCTTCTTCGCGGGGTTGATGCCCCGGGAGATGTCGGAGATGTTCAAGGCCACCGTGGCCCACCAGTTCGTCTGCACCGCGAGGTAGAGCATGAACGGCAGGCTGAAGTAGCCGGCCTTGCTGATCCACAGGTTGGGGATGTTGGGCTTGAACTCCGCCCGGGTGAGCAGCCAGAACACCAGCCAGACGAAGTACACGAGCATGACCGGCCCCGCCCAGTTGGCCATCTTGCCGATGCCCTGCAGGCCGAAGAGCATGACGAGGATGAAGCTGCCGAGGTAGACGACCAGCGCGATGATCAGGTACCTGATCGCCGTGGCGGTCACCATGTCCTTCGGCACGCCGGCCAGGACGACGATGATCATGGTGATGGCGAGCGAACCGGTCCACGCTTCGATGCCGAACCAGACGAGGCCCGCGAGGCCTCTCATCACGACCGGCACGTGCGTGCCACGGAAACCGAAGGTCGTGCGCAGCTGGACGGGATACGTGACGCCGTGGCGCACGCCCACCACTCCGTTCAGCCACATGACGACGACTGCCGCAAGGTTGCCGATAAGCGAACCCCACAGAGCCTGCCAGAAGTTCAGGCCGAGCCCTTGGCCGATGGGCCCGAGGAAGAACATGGGAATGCACGTGTTCATGGAGAACATCATGAGCATCCATGTCCATCCGCCGTACTTCTGCTGGCTTCGGGGGGTGGGCATCAGATCTGGGTTCTCTGTATACCCTTTTGGAGTTACTGCGACGTCTGCCATAGTGCCTCCTTCCCTGAGATTGGATATAACGGCCCACTATAGAACGACTGCAGGTGGAAAGCAAGAAATTTCTTTTTCCCGCCTGCGGGAATCTACGTTATGCGCATTTTCGTTGACTGGCTTCGGGGTTGATGGTATTCTTTTCACCTACGAAGGAGACAGAAATGGCGGAGAAACCTCGGAAGCTGAAGTACTACGCGGCGGGCTGGAAAGAGTCCAAGACCGCGAAATACATGGACTGCTACGACCCCTCAACGGGAGAGGTGATCGCCCTCGCGCCTCAGTGCACCGTGGAGGAGGTGAATGAGGCGGTAGCGGCGGCGGCGGCGGCATTCCCTGCCTGGGCTGCCACGCCGCCCAGCAGCAGGGTGCAGGTCCTCTTCCGAATGAAGGGGCTTCTGGACAAGCATCTGGGCGAGCTCACCCTTTTGGTGGCCCGTGAGCACGGGAAGGTGCTCGACGAGGCGATGGGAGATGCGATCAAGGTAACGGAGCTGGTGGAGTTTGCCTGCGGCATCCCCCACCTCATGAAGGGACCCGCGATCATGAACGCCACCGCGGGCTACGACACAACCCAGTACATGGAGCCTCTGGGAGTATTCGCCGGCATCGTGCCGTGGAACTTCCCCGCCATGCTCCCCATGGGATGGGTGGCGCCCCTCTGCATCGCCACGGGCAACACCCTCGTTCTGAAGCTGGCGAGCTTCGTCCCCCAGTCGGCTATCCGGATCATGGAGCTGTGGGAGGAGGCGGGACTGCCGAAGGGCGTGATCAATCTCGTCACCTGCTCGAGGAATGAAGCTGAAATACTATTGAAGCATCCCGACGTGAAGGGCGTTTCATTCGTTGGGTCTACCTCCATCGGCCGCCACATCTACGCAACTGCCGCGGCGAACGGAAAGCGCGTGCAGGCCCTCACCGAGGCGAAAAACCACGCCCTGGTGCTGAAGGACGCGGCGCTGGAGCGCACGGCGAGCGGGATCATCAACAGCTCATGCGGGTGCGCGGGTGAACGCTGCATGGCTCTTCCCGTGATCGTGGCCGAGGAACCCATCGCCGACAGGCTCGTTGCGCTCCTGGCGAGGATGATGTCGGAGCTGAAGATCGGACCCGCCTGCGACAAGGCGAGCCGGCTCGGGCCGCTGGTGAACGCCGAGCACAGGCAGTCGGTCGTCAACTGGATCCAGAAGGGCGTCGACGAAGGCGCGAAGCTCGTGCTGGACGGCCGCGGCGTTGTCGTGAAGGGCTTTGAGAAGGGCTTCTACCTCGGGCCCACGCTGTTCGATCACGTGAAACCCGGCATGACCATCGGCGACCGCGAGGTCTTCGGGCCCGTGCTCTGCGTGAAGAGGGTGAAGAACTTTGAAGAGGGACTCGCCCTCATGAACGCAAGCGAGTTCGCCAACGGCTCGGTGATCTATACCCAGAGCGGGTACTACGCCCGGGAGTTCGCGGCGCGCACCCACGGCGGCATGGTGGGCATCAACGTCGGCATCCCGGTCCCTCTGGGGATCTTCGGGTTCACGGGACACAAGAACTCGTTCTTCGGCGACCTTCACACCATGGGCACCGATGCCGTGCGGTTCTTCACGGAGCTGAAGAACGTGACCGCGCACTGGTTCTCGGAGGAGGAGGCGCGGGAGGCGAAGGTCTCGAACACCTGGGATGGCATGATGTCGATGCCCGACGCGAAGAAGTAGAGCAGGGGCTGCCGCACTCGCACAATTGCGCCTCAGTCTGCAGCCCCGATGCTTGGCGGCTAGTTTCGCGCTCACCGCCCTTCTCTGTTCTATCGTCAGTCTCATCTTTCTAGTGGCCCTCCCCACCCCTTGACGGTGCTCTCACCATTGGCTATGTTGCCAAATAACAAGCTTTACCCAGGAGGGAGCAATGAATCCCCGCCGCATTGATGGACCTGCCGCGGCACTTCTGTGTGCCTGTTTCCTGCTTGCCGCCGGTTGCTCCAAGAGCGCAAACGAGGGCGCACGGGTAGCGGCGAATGCCGCCAAAACAGCCTCGTCCGCAGTCCCCGGAAAGAAAGTCACATTTATCGAGCTGGGATCGGTGCGCTGCGTCCCCTGCGTGAAGATGCAGCCGGTGATGCGGGACATCGAGAGGGAGCTCGGAGACCAGGTCGAAGTCGTCTTCCACGACGTCTGGACCGATAAAGGAAAACCCTTTGCGGAAGAATTCCGCATTCGCGTCATCCCGACACAGGTGTTCCTTGACAGCGACGGAAAAGAGTTCTTCCGCCACGAGGGGTATTTCCCCAAGGAGGAATTGGTCGCGATACTTCGCCAAAAGGGGGTGAAATGACCGGGGTTTTCACCGGCCTGTCGCGCCTCCTCGAATCATCAACGGGTGCCGCCATTCTTGCGGCAGGACTCTGGGGCGTCGCGAGCGTCATTCTGAGCCCCTGCCACCTTGCTGGTATTCCCATTCTGATCGGCTTCATCAGCGGCCGCCGCGACCTGCCGAAGGGGAGGGCGCTCACCCTCTCCTCCGTCTTTGCCATCGGCATCCTGGTGACAATCGCCATCATCGGTGTGATCACGGGCCTTCTGGGAAGGATCATGGGGGACATCGGCGCCGTTTCCCGCTACGCGCCCCCTGTGGTCATGGTGGTCTTCGGACTTGTCCTCATGGACGTGATCCCCCTTCCTTTTCAGGGCTCCGCCGCACCGACACGCATCGAGGGCAACGGGCTGCTGACAGCGCTGCTCCTCGGTCTCGTCTTCGGAGCGGTCCTTGGGCCTTGCACCTTCGCGTTCATGGCGCCGGTGATCGCCGTCGCATTCCGAGTCGCCGCATCGGATCTTGCCCTTCCCGCAGGTCTCTTTGCCGCCTATGCGGCCGGGCACTGTCTGGTGATAGTCCTTGCAGGAACCTTCTCAGGCATGGTCCGCCGCTACCTTGGGTGGAGCCAGAAATCGAAGGGAACCCTCATCATCAAGAGGATCTGCGGGGCGCTCGTCATTGCGGCCGGGGCATACATGGTGATCACATGAGGCGTTCCCTGCACAGCGTGCCTGTCGACCCAGAAGGTCACCTCCTCATTCCCGGAGCTGCTGCGCAAGGGCGTGCAAATTGGGGTGGATCGATTTCGTGTAACCAATGTTGCTCGCGCTGCTGAGGAGACTGTTTTCCGTGAGCGCGGTCGGTCAACACCTGACCCTGGGCGGCAAGGAGGAAACCGTCGATGAGCGCCCGATCCCCTGCTCTCCTCAGAGCCCGAAGAGAGCGGCGGCACGCTCGATCGCTTCAACGATTTTCTGATAACCGGTGCAGCGGCACAGGTTGCCCGCGATGGCCTGCTGGATCTGCTGCCGAGTCGGAGAGGCAATCTCCTCCAACAACTGCGCGCCGCTCATGATCATCCCAGGTGTACAGTAGCCGCACTGTACCGCCCCTGCTTCGATGAAAGCACGCTGCAGGGGATGGAGTTCGTTCCCCTGCTTCAATCCCTCGATTGTCACGATGGTCGCGTTGTGCGCGCGGGGGGCGGGCACCAGGCAACTCATCACCGCAATGCCGTCGAGCAAAACCGTGCATGCCCCGCATTCCCCTTCCGCGCAGCCTTCCTTCGTCCCTGTCAAACCGATGTCCTCGCGCAGCATCCGCAGCAGCGTCTTGACGCTGGCGCCCTTGACAGCATACGGCCTGCCGTTGACTGTCGTTTGAATGACATCGGCGCCGCCCGATTTCAGACCTGTCTGTGTGTATTTCCCGTCCGTCTTCCCCCACAGCTTCACGGGGTCTGCAGGAAAATCGGCACCCTCGGCACCGTCGCGCAATTGGCGCAGCGCGCGGGCAGCGAGCACTCTCACCATCTCGCAGCGATACTCCGCCGAGCCACGAAGGTCGTCAATCGGTCGAGCTGCACGAGCCGTCAGGTCCGCCGCAACGCCGATAGTCGCCTCATCGAGTGTCTTTCCGGACAAAAACTGTTGTGCATCGCTTGCGTCGACGATCGTCGGCGCGACGCAGCCGAGAGTGATGCGTGCACTCTCAATGTGGGGGCCCCTGAATCGCAGGACAACAGCGACATTCACGACTGAAATCGCTTGGGCGCGGCGCAGTCCGAACTTGATGTATGTGCCGCGTTCGTTCGCTTTGAGTGCCGGGAAGGATACACAGGTCAGCATTTCGTCTGGCGCAAGCGTGGTCTGGCGCACCCCTCGGATGAACTCGGTGAGCGGGATCCGCCGCTCGCCGCGTGCCTTGCTTGAAAGTGTGACCTTAGCCCCCATTGCCTGCAGCGGGGCAATGGCATCATTTGCTGGCGACGCGGTGATGATATTGCCGGCGATCGTGCCGCGATTGCGGATCTGCGGAGCGCCCACTTCCCAGCAGGCACGGACGAGCGGATACGCGCGGTCGCGCAGGAGCAGCGAGCCAATGACCTGGTTGTGCGTGACGCTCGCACCCACATGAAACCTGCCGCCCGCGAAGCGGATTTCATCCAATCCCTCGATGCAGCTGACATCGATCAGGACCTTCGGAGTGCGCACTCCGCGTTCCATCTCGATCAGCAGATCAGTGCCGCCGTTGATGATCCGCGCCTCCTCGCGGTGTTCTGCCAGGAGCTCCAACGCCTCGTCTATGGATGTCGGTTGCAGGTATTCGTCCCACATATGCTCCCCGCTGGTCATTGCGTATGAAGCGCCCTGAAGACTCTCTCGGGCGTTGCGGGCAATTCGTGGAGCCAGACCCCAGTCGCATCGTGAATCGCCGCAAGAACAGCGGGAGCGAGGGGCAGGAACGGCACCTCGCCCAGGCCGCGTGCGCCCCACGGTCCGCGCGGGTCGGGGACCTCGACGATGACAGTTTCGATCGCCTCCGGCGCATCAAGGGCGGTCGGGATGAGGTACGTGCTGAGCTGGTCGGTGATCACACGACCGCCCTTCATCTGGAAATCTTCCTGCAATGCGTAGCCCTGCGCCTGCACGACCGCGCCTTCAATTTGTCCCTCGATCGCCTGCGGATTGATGGCTTTTCCGACATCGTCCGCCGCAACGACGCGAAGCAGGCGCACGAAACCGGTCTCCGTGTCAACCTCCACCTCGACAGCTTGTGCCGCGTAGGCGTAGGCGAAGTTCGGCGTCGAATGACCCGTCTCGTTGTCGAAGGGCGTCGTTGGCGGCGCCAGATACGTGTACTCGGCGATGGCGGGACGTTCCTTCGCGCGCCACCTCTCCCGCGCGCCCTGCGCCGCGCCGCGAATTGCGTTGCCCGCCATGAATGTGAGGCGTGACGCGGAGGTGCTGCCCGAATTGCCCATGTTCGCTGTATCCGCTGCGACGAGTTGTACTCTGTCAAACGGCAGGCCAAGCGCCTCTGCCGTCATTTGCGTGGCAACCGTATGCGCCCCCTGCCCGACATCCGCGCCCGCGTGATACACAACCGCGCGCTCGATGTCGTCGCGGCCGTAGAGTTCGATTCGCGCCCAGCAGTTTTCCTGAAAACCGAAACTGAAACCGACGTTCTTGAATCCCGCGGCAAAACCGATCCCCCGACGAACGGCAGACGACTGAGAGCCGGCACCATTCTCCTTCGTCTTTCGGCCATGCGCGTCGGGACGGCACCAGCCATTCGGCGTCTGACGCCATCCCGCATGTCCCGCCGCCGAGCGTATGACGTGGTCGATGCTGAGGGGACCTGGCGGGGGGGTGCCGACGCCGAGCGTCTCACCCTCGGTCAGGATGTTTCGCATCCGCAATTCAACAGGGTCGATCCCCAGTGCCGCGGCGAGTTTGTTCATCTGCATCTCGGCGAGAAAAATGCCTTGCGGCGCGCCAAACCCGCGCAGCGCGCAGGTCGGGATGTTGTTCGTGTAGACGGCGCAGGTGTCCACCTTGACATGGGGAATGGAATACGGCCCCGTGCAGACAATCGTCGTGTTGGCGAGCACTTTATTGCTGGTGAAAAGATACGCGCCTGCGTCTGCGATGATCTCGATTTCAGCGGCGACGAGCTTGCCGGCCCGGCTCGCACCCCATTTTGCGCGGAGCGTCATCGGGTGGCGCTTGCCGTGCCCGATGATGGACTCGCGCCGGCTCCAGACCGTCTTCACAGGACGCCGAAGCTTCAGCGCCGCGAGTGCGAGCACGATCTGAACCGACATGTCTTCCCGTCCGCCGAATGCTCCTCCGATTGCCGGATAGACAACACGGACCTGATCGTCGGGCAAGCCGAGTGCGTGCGCGATCTGCCGCTGGTCCGTGTGAACCCACTGCCCGCCGACTTTCACCGTCACGCGGCCTTCCTCATCAATGTACGCGATACCCGCTTCGGGCTGCAGGTACGCGTGCTCCTGGAACGGCAGCAGGTACTCGCTCTCGACGATCACATCCGCCTGGGCGAATCCTGCCGCGACATCTCCCTTGCGAATTGTGTAGGCAGCGCACACGTTGCTCTCGCTCCGCTCGGGGTGGATGAGCTGGGCGCCGGGCCGCATCGCCGCAAGCGGATCGGCCACGACGGGCAAGTCTTCAAACTCCACGCCGATCAAATCGCGCGCGGCGGTCGCGGACTGCTCAGTTTCCGCAACAACAAGGGCGATCTTGTCGCCGACAAAACGCACAATGTCGCTGCCCAGCGTTCCAGAACCGGGACCACACAGCACGGGTTGATCGGGTTGCTGCAAACCGAACTCGTTGACGGGCACGTCCTTCGCGGTGAACACGGCGACAACTCCAGGGTATTTTTCCGCGCGGGAAGTTTCGAGCCGGACGACGCGCGCGTGCGGACGTTCAGCAAACAGAGTCTTCATGTGCAGCATCCCTGGCATCGCGAGGTCGCCTGGATAAAGGGCGAGGCCTGTCACTTTGGCCACGGCGTCAACACGCGCCACCGACTGACCGATACTGCTCAGCTCAGGCGACATGTGTCCCTCCGTTCAGGTATGGCTCGCATCGCAACCCTCCTGCGAACTGCGCTGTGAGGGATGCAGGCGGGGTCAGCCGTCCCGCTGAGCGTGGGTGTTGAGAGCGTGCCACACGCGCTCGGGCGTGACAGGAATTTCGTGCAGCCGCACCCCTGTCGCGTCGTAGATCGCATTCACAACCGCTGGCGCGACACCGTCGGTAGGAATTTCTGCCGCGGCTTTTGCGCCAAACGGTCCCGAGGGATCACTCCCGGGGACGAGAAACCTCTCAATGGCCGGCATCTCGTTCGCCCGAAAAACGTGGTAATCGCGCAGATTGCCATTGAGCAGAACGCCCTGCTCGTCGAACACCATTTCCTCGCACACACCGTAGCCGAGCGACATCGCGAGCCCGCCGTCGATCTGTCCCTCGACGCCCGCTGGATTGATGGGTTGGCCGCAATCAATGCCGAAGACGAGTTTGGCCACACGCACCTCGCCTGTCTGCGTGTCCACCTCAACTTCAGCGAACTGGGCGGCGAATGGCGGCGCGTACATGAGCGACATGTGGGAATCGACAGCTTGAATCTGGTGCTGGTCGCGCACGTGCAGGGATTCGAGTGCAACTTCGCGAAGCGACACGCTCCCACCATCAGGTGCAGTGACCAGGCCACCGGCTAGCCGCAGGCTCCCCGGCTCACGATCCAGCATCCTCCCCGCAACCTCCTTGATCATGACCGCCATTTTTTCCGCCGTCTTCTTCACCGCGCCGCCCGAGACAAACGTCGTCGATGAGGCGTAGGCGCCCTTGTCGAACGGGGTGAGGTCGGTGTCCGCCGCGTACACCTGGATGTCGTCCACGCGGCAACCCAGCACCTCGGCGGCGATCTGCGCAAGGACCGTATCCGAGCCGGTGCCCAGATCTGTTGCGCCGAACATCAAGTTGAAGGAGCCGTCGTCGTTCATCTTGAGATACGCACCGCCCATGTCAATCCCCGGGATGCCGCTGCCGTGGATCAGCGCCGCCATGCCGATGCCGCGCCGAACGTGCGGACGATCCGGGAGAATGTGCCAATCCGGATCGCGCCGTCCTTCCCATCCGATGAGCTGCGCGCCGCGTTCGACGCACTGCGCGAGTCCTGTCGAACGGAGGGGGTTCGGGAAACCCTTGCGTCCTTCACCCAATGCTTCGGCGAGCGCGAACGTGTCACCCACCCGCACCCAGTTGCGCCGGCGAAACTCGATGGGGTCGAGGCCAATTTCCTGGGCGATTTCGTCCATGTGCACCTCGAGCGCAAACAAACCCTGCGGCGCCCCGTACCCGCGCATCGCGCCTGCAGGAGGAAGATTCGTATACACCGCATCCATCTCGAAACGTAAATTCCCGCAGCGATACAAGGCGAGGGACTTGGACCCCGTATTGGCCTGCACGGTCAGCGCGTGCGAGCCGTACGCGCCCGTCGACGCCAGGAGTTTCAGCGTCATCGCCGTGATCGTGCCCTCGCTGCTCACACCCGTCTTGAGGTACAGGATTTGCGGATGACGGCTGCGCGCGGCGGTGAACTCCTCGTCGCGCGAGTATTCCAGGCGGACTGGCTTGCCCGTCACCATTGTCAGGTACGCGCAGATGTCTTCGACAACGATTTCCTGCTTGCCGCCAAAGCCCCCCCCGAGGCGCGGCTTGAGGACGCGGATGCGTTTCTCGGGCAGGCCGAGCACCGGCGCCAGGATGCGTCGGACGTGGAACGGAACCTGCGTCGCCGAGCGGATCACCAGGCGGTCGTCTTCGTCCAGGTAGCTGATGCAGACGTGCGGCTCCAGGGAGACGTGCTGCACTTGCGGCACGCGATACTCGCCTTCGAACACACGGTATGCTTCCGCGTAGCCCGCCGCCAGATCGCCTGCCTCCGCCACCATGTGCGCAGCGATGTTGCGCTGAGGAATGAATGCTCCCTCGATGCCGGAACAGTCGGGCTCGTCGTGGAGAATCGGTGCGCCAGTCTTCAGCGCGTCCTGCGGCCGAATCACCGCGGGCAGGACGTCGTATTCGACCTCAATGAGGGCGAGGGAGCGTTCGGCAATATCCTCCGTGTCCGCCGCCACTGCGGCGACGCGGTCACCGACAAAACGCACTTTCGCATCGAGGACGAGCGAATCCAACGGCGAGGGCAGTGGGTGCGATTGCCCCGCCGTCGTGAATCGAATGGGCTTGATGTCCTGGTGAGTCAGCACGGCGCGGACGCCGGGCAAGGCGCGGGCCTTGGACGCGTCAATCCGTTTGATCCGCGCGTGCGCGTGCGGGCTGTGCAGGATCTTCGCGTGCAGCATTCCGGGCAGCTTGAAATCGTCCGTAAAAACGGGCTTGCCGAGCGCGAGCTTCACTGCGTCCACGTGCGGCGCCGACTTGCCGACGATGCGATAGTGGTCGGGGCTGAGGCCTTCGGGGTGCTCGCTCATTGTCAGCATCCGGTCCGGGTCATTATAGGGGTGGTGCATTGCGTACCTCCCCTTGGCCGTTCACGATGCGCATCACGGCCTCAACGGGTTTGACATTGCCCGTGCAGCGGCAGAGAACGCCGCCCAGGGCGTCGCGGACATCCGCCTCGGTCGGGTGCGCATTCTCGTCAAGCAATGCCTTCGCGGCGAGGATTCTCGCCGGCGTACAATATCCGCACTGGACAGCACCGGTATCGACGAAGGCGGCTTGCAGCGGATCCAGCCGCCCGCGCGCGCCCAAACCTTCAATCGTCGTGATCCGTTTTCCATCGGCTTGCACGGCGAGCAGAATGCAGCTGTTGACCAGCCCGCCGTCGAGAATCACCGCGCAGACTCCGCACGTGCCGTCCTCACAACCGTGCTTGACGCCAGAGAAACCTTCGCGCCGCAGCACGCGCAGGAGCGTTTCAGCAGGCTCGACAGCCAATGTCAGCGGAACCTCGTTCACAGTGACATGGATGTCCATCATGAAGCTCCTTGCGCGTTTGCCCAGGCCTGCCCGAGCGCACGCTGCGCAACGACGGCTGCCATCTCCCGCCGGTACTGGCCGGACGCCCGGAAATCACCCGGCGGTTCAAGCGACGCGGCAAAAAGCTCCGCGGCGCGAGCCGTCCGCGCCTCATCCCATGAGCGTCCTTCCAGCTCAGATTCGATCGACGCCGCCCGGATGGCTCGCGTGCTGACACCTCCGATGGCGAGCCGCACGCGTTTGCAGACCAGACCATCAGGGACGATCACCGCCGCCGCGTTCACAATCGCTGCATCACTCGGTGTGCGCGCCACTCGAACCAGTGCCGCGCCGCAAGGCGTCGAGGAAACCGGCAGGCTGACATAGGTGAGAATACCTGCGCCGAGATATCCGTCCGGTGCGCCGAACAGGTCATCGAGCGCGGCAATGCGGGGGCGTTTTGTTCGCACCGTCACGCGCGCACCGAGTGCTAGGAACGCAATGAGCAGATCGCACGTTGTGCCGCCTGACACGACGGTGCCCCCAATGGTGGCGACGTTGCGGATGTTGCGCGGCGCGCACACCCTTGCGGCCTCCGCGAGTATGCCGTTGGCAAAGACTCGCGCTACCGGATCGGACACAAGCGCCTGAAGCGTCGTCATCGCGCCGAGGCGGATCGGCCGCGCCTGCCATTCGACGGCAGCAAGATTCAACGCGCACAGATCGACAACCGCGCGCACCGCCGCGTCGCGCGAGGGAATGAGCGCGGTGCCGCCGGCGAGTGCAACGGTACGAGGCGTAGCGCGCGCGAGCAACCGCAATGCAGCATTCAAAGTAGTCGGGCGGTAGTACTCTTCGAGGTTCGGCAGCATTTCAACTCCACCTCCCTCAGGTCGACACTCGCAATTCTTCTTCGCGTTCTGTCGAGAACAGCATATCTGAATGCTGATGACCCGTCAAATTAGGATGCATCCACTCTTCAGTCTCGAACGAGAGAAGCATGCCCTGCTCGCTGCATCATCGTCTTATCCGTCACCATGTTCCATCTCTGCGCGTAGCGAATCGGCCAAGGCTGCCTCGCCGGCGCCGGAATTCCCATCGGCTTCTGACCGTGCGTCCAGCTCCTGGGCAACCCGGGTGACGGTCCTGAGGATGGCGTCCAGACGCGCGAGCCGTCCCCACCCCTCTCCGCCGCAGGCCATTTCCCCATACTCGGGATCGACGAAGGGATAGCCGAGCGCCTTCAGCTTTCGAACATTCTCTTGGACGATGGGGTTCAGCCACATGTTCTCGTTCATGGCGGGACAGATGACAACAGGCGCCCTCATGGCCATGATGGAGGTGGTGAGCATGTCATCGGCGACGCCGCAGGCGACCTTGCCGATGAAGTTCGCCGTGGCAGGCGCCACGACGGCGAGGTCGGCGAATCGAGCGAGTGCGATATGCTCCACCCGGGAGTGATCCCCGTCCGCGAACATGCCGACCGTGACTCGATGCGCCGAGATCGTCTCGAGGGTCAACGGAGAAATGAACCTCGTCGCCGCTTCCGTCATGATCACGCGAATGTCCGCGAGCCGGGATCGGAGCATGCCGATCAGGTCTGCAGCCTGGTATGCGGCGATTCCCCCCGTCACGCCGAGAAGGATGTGCTTTCCTGCGAGCATGGGATCATCCCCACGGGGCCGGATCGCGTGTCCGGCCTTCCGCGGTCCTCAGCAGGACGCCGCCGGAGCCGCGTTGGCGGCGAAGTCGAAACCGAGAAGACCGCTGATGGCCTCGTTGCAGCTCCTCAGCAATTCCAGGGCCTGGTCCCGAGCCGCGGCGAACCGGGCGTTCGCAGGATAGGCAGCAATCTCGTTGTACAGGGAGCGCAGCTTCGAGATGTCTTGCTGGACAAGCGTTCCGTCGGACTGCTTGGTTCTGAACTCCTCGACCATCCTGGCGTGCTGGTCACGCATGGCTGACAGCTTCTCGTCACCCTCCATTAAAGCCTTGGCCTCGTGAAATGCGGAAACGACAGGGTTCGCCGCAAGCACCCGCACGAACTCGTCAGCTGATTCTTGAAGCGTGGGGTCAATCATGTAGTCCCTCCGTTAACAGCAGCCGCCCGCCGGCTTGGCCAGGTCGGCGAAATCAAAGCCGAGCTTCCCGGTGAGGTAGTCGTTGAGATCCTTGAGCGCGACGAGGAGTCCCTCCTGCGCTGTCATGTAGCGCGCATACGTGGGGTGCGCGAACAACTGTTTCTCGAGGCGTTGAAAACGGTCCTCGAAGCCCTTGTCACGACCACTCCAGCTGATGATCAACCGATTCTCCCGGTTCGTACGCTGGTAGTCCTGAAACAGCTTCTGTGCCGCTGGGTCGCCGCGAAATGCCGCGGAGGCTACTTCGAACTCCTTGTAGATTTCCGACTCGGCAACCTTTCGTGCCAGCGCGACAGCCGCTTCTCGAGCGGCGCGGCCAGTGACGCTTTCGGTTCGATTCTGTTCCGCCTGTTGCATGATTTCCTCCTTCTGTTTCCTATGCTGTGGGTATGACGATGAGGCCGCGGGCCTCGAGGGCATCGCGGATGGTTCGCTCGGAGATTTTCCCTCCGCTTTGGACGATTTCATCATCCACGGTGATGATTGGCGCTTGCGCGGATCCGTCCTGCACGCGTGCCATCACCTGCGGGAACTGAAAGAACCCGGGGGAGAAGAGCTGGATGAACTCGAAGGCCACCTGGCCGCCGAAGCGGCCCGCGATGCGTTGGAAGATCGCCTCAGCCGCGCTTTCCCATGTCTTGCCTCCCGCGCATCCCGAGGCCGGGGGAGGTGCGAACACTCGCACCACCACTACCGGCCGGGAAGCCGCGCCCGCCAGCTGCGTGTCGACCATCAGCAGCATCCCACCCCGCTGTCGGGACCGCAGGCTGGCATTCCGCCAAACCCTCCGGAGGAACCCGCCCTCGAGGAGGAGAGGATGCCGATCGCACCAAAAACCTGCGCTGCCTTTTTCGATCCGCAGGCGGGACACGCGGGGTGGAGGCCCGCCTCCTTTTCTGCCACCGAAGCAGTGACATCGAATATCACACCGCACTCCCTGCACCGATACTCATAGGTCATATGCACAACCCTCCTGTTTCTCTTTTCGCATGTTCTCAGCGAGCGCTCGGCTCTCGTGCGAGCTGGAACAACACCTCGGCGGCGCGCCGCACCATCTCAAGGCCGATGATCTCGGTCTCGAGCAACGGCATGATCGCCACCGGAAGGCTGAAGCGCCTCTTGATCTCCTCCAGGTACTTCTGCTGCATGGCGCGCCGCTTGATGAAATATTCGTTGGTGCAATACTCGGGCGAAAGCACCTGGTTGGCAATGACGAGCTGTGTCCCGATGCCGGCCTCCCGAAGGTCGAGCATGGCACGGTACGCTTCCACCACAGGGGTGGACTCGGGATAGACCACAAAGACGAAGACCGAACGGTCGGGATCCTTCATCAGGTCGGTGATATGGTCGAAACGCTTCTGCACCTCGGATTTGGCGCCCGCTGAGGACTTGTTCGTGGCGACCATGAGCCCGACCTGATCACTGTAGTCAAAGGGCAGCTGAAGAAGCCGCATCGTATGGCCGGTCGGCGCCGTATCGAATATCACCACGTCGTACTCCTCCCGCTCCACGTACCACATGAACTTGTCGAATGCCGCCATCTCCTGCGTGCAGGGCGACTCAAGCTCTTCGCGCACCGCCGCAAGCATGTCCGACGAGTACTTCTTCGTCGCCTCCTCGATGATGCGCGCCTTGTACTCCTGGGCCGCCTTCTCCTGATCGATCATGACCGCCCAGAGATTCTCAACTCCTCCAACGGACTGGATTGTGTCGTCGACGTTCTGGTTGAGCACCTGTCCGATGTGGGATGCCGGATCCGTGGTGAGGAGAAGCGTCCTGAGACCTCGCTGGGCGGTTGCGTATGCGGCGGCGCATGCCATGGTCGTCTTTCCGACTCCACCCTTGCCGGTAAAGAACACCGCCTTTGATTTTCCGCGTACGGGCTGGAAAAGGTCCATCAGCGATGTCGAGTCGAGCGTCTCGAGGACTTGAGGACCGGGCTTCCCGCCGCGCTCTGCTGCCGCATCGATCCGTCCGTTTCCCCTCGCCGACGAAAGCCGGAAGCCCTGCGCATGCCCGTTTTCCGAGAACAGATCGCTGGCGACATGGAGAAGACCCGCAATCCCCTTGATCTCGCCGTCCCGCTGCAGCATCCGCCGGGTTGGAAGGGGGAACTCCTGGGCGATGCGCGCGAGATACCTCTGCTGCATGTCAAATCGACTCTTGAAGAAGGGATGCCCGCATACCTCCTCGGGCAGGATTCCGTTCACGATGAGTCTCACGTTCTTGACGCCGATGGTGGCGAGCTCCGTCGAGGAACGCTTCGTCTCATACAGGGACGTCTCCTCAGGCTGAAGCACGAAAATGAAGTCTGTGCGGGCCGGGTCGCCCAGGAGGCGAATCGCCTCGTCGTACTTCTTCTTGTTTTCCTGTATCGCCGCCACCGGGCCGATGCAGGTATTGCCGCCGCCTTTGGCGCTCTCCTCGATATGCTTGCTCCAATCGACGGGAAGCTCGAGCAGCCGTATCGTGTGCCCCGTCGGCGCGGTATCGAAGATCACCACATCGTAGGCTCCGCCCCCATCGGTTGATCCCTCGGTCATGAAATCCACGAAGCGATCGAAGGAGGCAATCTCGGTGGTGCAGGGAGAGCGGAACTGCTCCTCCATCACTTTCATGACATCAGCCGGCATGACTGCCCGCATGGGCGCCAGGATCCGCTCGCGGTATTCCTCGGTGGCCTTGTCCGGATCGATCTCCATACCCCAGAGGTTGGGCAGGCCCAGAGGACGAATGAGGTGGCCAATCTCCATCTCGAATACGTCGGCGAGGTTCGACGCCGGATCAGTCGTGACGATGAGCGTCCTTTTCCCCTGGCCGGCGGAGTGGACCGCGGTGGCGCAGGCCATCGTCGTCTTCCCGACTCCTCCTTTTCCCGAGAAAAACACATAGCGGGTGCGTGCGTTCCTTGTTTCCACGTAAAACTCCTCGTCTCTGCGTCTTACACTGTCGCCGCAGGTTCCTGTGCGTACCGAAGAAGCTCATCATAGGTGGGGAACTCCTTCGTTTTCACCACCTTGCCTTCGACAGTCGTCACTGGGAGCACGCCCGTGCCGTGCTCCTTCAGGAGCGCGAGAACCTCCGGGTTCTGCATAAACCTCATGCCCTGCTGCTGGAGCAGGTAGCGCTTCACTGCGATTCCGTGGTCGTTCTTCATCTTCAGGACCGCCTCGCTCACATCCAGGAGCGCCGGGTCGATGACAGGCCCGCACAGGCCTCCAGGGCAGCACATCGGCGGATCGAAAATCTCGATGAGGATCTTTGTGTTCATGTTCCTTCTCCCGTCCATTCAGCAGTGCTCCCGCAGGATCTCCTCGGCGACCGCGCGCTTGTCGTCCCGGGGCAAGGCCTTGAAGGCCCTTGCGATCTCTTCCTTGGTCATACACTCTCCTTTACCAGCATTCGTCTTCGCTCGAAACGATTCTGGGGTGGTTCTCCTTCAGCAGGGAACCCTACAACGCATTTCCCATCCTCGCGGAGGCGGAGCCGCCTCGCGAGCTGCTTTCGATCCTGATCGAACATCTCACCCGTGAGAAAGGCTTTGAGGAACGCAAGCACGGCTGCGTTCGTATCGTTCTCGTCATTGACCGAATGGTACGCCCAGGTTCCTTCCCTTTCAGCCTTCACAAGTCCCGCGTTTTTTAGGATGATGAGGTGCCGGGATACCAGGTACTGGGGAAGGCCCAGGGCATCCACTATTTCGCACACGCAGAGGGGAACCTTCGCGGCGAATAGGAGGTTCATCATGCGGAGCCTGGTTTCATCAGCCAGGGCTTTCATCAACCGTGTCTGCGTCATCGGCTGTCCCTCTCTCTGCTATATGTCTATATGCGATTATTGACATGTTAAAAGTAACAAGAAAAAACCCATCCGTCAATCCCCCCCATGAGCAGCGGGGAATCCGACGCTCTCCTTCCCTGCGTGCGTTCGCGATGAGCGTTAGGGGTTCTTGACACATACACACTTTATGGTAAAATTACCAATTAAGCATGGATACAAAAACTCTCCGATTCTATCAGAGCCGCGTCAAGGTCATTAAGGCGCTCGCTCACCCCAGCCGCCTCTATATGGTCGACAAGCTCTCGGAGCGGGAGTACTGCGTCAACGAACTCACCGCGCTGATAGGCTGCGACATGTCGACTGTGTCGAAGCACCTGAGCATCTTGAAGAACGCGGGGGTCGTGCAGGACGACAAACGCGGGACCTCCATCTACTATTCGCTGCGCGTGCCCTGCATCCTCAACTTCTTCAAATGCACCGACGCGGTGCTCAAGGTCATCATCGAAGAGCAGATGAGCCTGGCGCCGCGCTGACGTCGTCAGGGCGCTTTTTTCTAGACGGCGGCAAGTGGGCTTGATCACAGGGGTCTGTCGTCTCTCTTCAGAGAATGCAAGTGCCTCAAAATATTTCAGGGGCGAAGGAGGTGAATGCAATGAAGATCGAAGTCCTCGGTCCCGGGTGTCCCAAGTGCCAGAGCACCGAGCAGAATGTATTGAAGGCCTTGAAGGAGCTGAACCGTGAAGCAGAGGTCGTGAAGGTTGCCGACATCGACGCCATCATCGAGCGTGGAGTCATGTGGACGCCGGCTCTCGTGATCGACGGGAAACTGGTTCTTCAAGGCAAGATTCCGACGGTGGATCAGATCAGGCAGCTCATACAGGGAGGATGACCCTATGGGAAGCTATGGAACATGGCGAGGCCTGCCGAGAGAACAGGTGCCTTGGTATCCCACGGTGGATGCGGCGAAATGCAAGGGGTGCAAGGAGTGCTACGACTTTTGCCGTCAGAAAGTCTACGCCTGGGATGCGGAGAACGAGAAAACCCTTGTCGCCGAACCGTATCGATGTGTTGTCGGCTGCAGCACCTGCGCGAGTCTCTGCAAGGAAGGGGCGATATCATTTCCGCCCCTCACTGTCTTGAAAAGCGTGGGAAGGTGAACCGCATGGAGACCGTGTTCAAGGATTACCTGGGCATCCCGAGGAACCTCATCCCCTGGTTTCCCTCCATAGACGGCGCCAAATGCAAGGGGTGCTCCACCTGCGTCAAAGCCTGTAAGCACGAGGTATTCGCGTACGACAGCTCCAGGAAACAGGCTTTCGCAGCAAACCCCTATTCCTGCGAAGTCTTCTGCCAGAGCTGCCAATTCCAGTGCAACGAGGACGCCATTTCTTTCCCCGACAAGGGTCGGGTGAAAGAGGTCATCAAGAAACTGCGGGAACAGTACCCTCCGAAATGACGGAAGGAAGAAGGCCTTTCATGAAAGACAAACCGAGATTCCTCCTCTGCGTTTGCCGTGGGGATTGTCCGGGATTCGCAAAACTGGACATCTGGAAGTTCATCAACTTCGTCCGCAACGAACTCGAAGTCGAATATGCCATCGCGCACCCACAGATGTGCGTGGACGACGGCGATCGATTCTGGAAGGATTATGCGAAAAAGGGGGAAACGTACATCGTGGCGGGCTGCGATCCGAAAATGCAGCGCAAGATGTACAAGGACGCCCTGGCGGAAGCAGGATGCGATTTCGATGCGCAGATATTTCCGATCGACCTGAGGAATATTCCCACAGAGGAGGCGATGCAGAAGATCAAAACCTTCGTGGAAGAGGTGAACAGCAGGACGTGATCGTCCACCTCTGCACGTCGACAGTGCGGAGAGGAGACGAGGTTGCGACCCCCCGATGGGGGCAACAATCATATCATTGTGCGGAGGAAAGGAGTTGCGTTTCATGAAAGAAAGGACGACCTCGAAGCTTTCGTTTCTCGACCGTTTCCTGACTCTCTGGATTTTCCTTGCCATGGCCGTGGGAGTCATCCTCGGGTGGAGGATCCCCGGCGTCGAAGGGTTCATCAACCGCTTCGCTGTTGGAACCACCAACATCCCTATTGCCATCGGGCTCATCCTGATGATGTACCCTCCCCTGGCGAAGGTGCGCTACGAGGAGCTGGGCGATGTGTTCAGAAATTGGAAGGTCCTCGGCTTGTCGCTGGTGCAGAACTGGATCGTGGGTCCCGTGCTCATGTTCTTCCTGGCCATCATCTTTCTTCCCGGCTACCCCGCCTATATGACGGGCCTGATCATGATAGGCCTGGCGCGCTGCATCGCGATGGTGCTCGTGTGGAACGATCTGGCGAAGGGTGACACGGAATACGCTGCCGGCCTGGTGGCATTCAACAGCATCTTCCAGGTGCTGTTCTACAGTGTGTACGCGTGGGTGTTCATCACCCTGCTCCCGCCCCTGTTCGGGTTGAAGGGAATGGCGGTGAACATCACCATTGGAGAGATCGCAAAGAGCGTCTTCATCTATCTCGGCATCCCCTTCCTCGCCGGGTTTCTCACCCGCTTCATCCTCATCCGCGTCAAGACCAAGGAATGGTACCACGGGCGCTTCATCCCGGCGATCAGCCCTCTAACGCTCGTCGCGCTCCTTTTCACGATCATCGTCATGTTCAGCCTCAAGGGAAGCCTGATCGTGCAGATACCTCTGGATGTCGTGCGCATCGCGATTCCGCTTCTCATCTACTTCGCCTTAATGTTCTTCGTGAGCTTCTTCATGAGCAGGGCTGTTGGGACCGACTACCCCAAGACCGCCACCCTCTCTTTTACGGCAGCGAGCAACAACTTCGAGCTTGCCATCGCGGTATCCGTTGCAGTGTTCGGGATCGGCTCGGGCGCCGCTTTCGCGGCGGTCATTGGTCCTCTCGTGGAGGTTCCCGTGCTGATCGGCCTGGTGAACGTGTCGTTGTGGATGAAGAAGCGCCTGTTCAAGGCGTGACGATCCAGCGCCTGCGAAAAGATCCGCGGGGCTTGCCACCTCCAGCGTGGACCTGGCCCCGCAACCTTCCTCACGCGATCGCCCCGAAGAGCATCCCCGCACCCGTGGACAGCCCCACGACAAGACCGACATAGGTCAGGGTCTTCGGCCAACCCAGCTCCCCGGCGATGACGAGGATCGAAGGCAGCGAAAGGCTTGGACCGGCAAGCAGCAGGGCGAGTGCGGGGCCCTGCCCCATTCCTGCGCCCAGCAGGCCCTGCACGATGGGAATCTCAGTCAGAGTGGCGAAGTACATCAGTGCGCCGCCCAGGGAGGCGATGAAATTGGCGAGGAGCGAATTGCCGCCGAGAAGGCCGGTGATCCACTGGGATGGAATGAGGGCGTCCTTGCCGGGCCGGCCAAGGAGAAAGCCCGAAACGAGTACTCCCGCGAAGAGCAGGGGCAGGATCTGCAAGGCGAAGTCTCGGGTCGCAACCACCCAGGTCGAGAGTTCATCCTTCTTGAACCAGCGAATCAGCACATACAGCAGGAGAAGAGCAAACCCACCTGTAATCCACCACTTGGCCCTGAAAAGAAAATCCCAGGCGGCGCTTCCTCCCTTTGAGTTCGCCCAGTTGGCAAACAGGAGGATCCCGATCATGGAAACCATGTACACGGACATCTGGCCGAGGCTGCGGGCCGGTTTCTCATCGGGGACGGTGAAAAGGCGAGCATCCGCGGCGCGTTTCCTGTCCTCCTTGCGGAAGATCAGCGCCATGAGCAGGCCGATCACCACGGAGAAGACGATGGCGCCGATGGCACGAGCGGCGCCGAGCTTGACGCCGAAGACCTTGGCCGAGAGAACGATGGCCAGGATGTTGATCGCCGGACCCGAATAGAGGAAGGCGACCGCGGGGCCGATCCCAGCTCCCTTCTTATAGATACCCTTGAAGAGCGGCAGCACCGTGCAAGAGCAAACTGCGAGTATGGCACCGGACAAGGCGGCGACCCCGTAGGCGATCGGCTTTTTCGCATCAGGTCCCAAGTAGCGCATCACCGCCTGCTGGTTGAGAAAAACCGTGATGGCGCCCGCGATGAACATCGCAGGGATGAGGCAGAGGATGACGTGCTGCCGCGCGTAATCCCCGAGCATGAGGAATGCCTCGCTGAGCGCACCAGAGATCCGGGGGGCCTCAAAGGGCACGAAGTAGGCCGCGATGAAAACGCCGAGAACGAGCAGAAGCTTGCGGTTCGGCGACCATGACTTACCTGCCACTGTCGGTACCCCCTTTCAAGGCCCGGATGATCTGTCCCCGCTCGCGGCAGCCACCCGTCTGCAGCATGCCTATTCGGCGGGAAGCTCTCGCGGCCGCACACTCCTCACGTCGAAGCAATGGCCACGATCTCCTTCCCGAGGAATGAGTCAATCAATCCCCGTAGCTCGGCAATCCTTCCGGGATTGAGCGAATAGCAGATCCAGCGCGCATCCTCAGGATTTCGGGCGATGCTCACCAGCCCTGCCCTGCGAAGGACCTTGAGGTGATGTGAGACCAGATTCATCGGCAGCCCCAGGCGGTCTCCGAAAACGCAGTTGCACTGAACCCCCTGCCTCAGAAGATCGAGGATTGCGAGCCGGGTAGGGTCCGCAAGGATTCGGCACGCCTGGTAAACAGAGGGAAGCTCTTTGGACAAAGGTTGCGTTCGTGTCACCGGTCCCCCATCCGAATCAATTCAATATGTATTGAAGTATATCTGGGCTTGATGCGCCCGTCAAGCACCCTCCTGTCTTATACGGGATTCTGCCGAAACCGGTGCTTGACCATCGTGCGGGAATCGTGTACCTTTCCCGCACGGCCTCAAGAACCGGGCTTCGTGGGGTCGAATACACAGAAAAGGAAGCCGGATCATTCGGACCTTTCAGAACGTACCCCGAAGGAACTTCCGACCGAACAGCGGTGTTCGACGAACGTCCTGCCATGTTCTGCTCCTTTCACAGTGGGGTTCAAAGGGCGATGATGACGAACTCTCTCGAAGGAGGAGAACTTGAACAAGAAACTGTATGTGGGGGGCCTGTCGTATTCCGTTACGGACGAGCAGCTGCGCCAGATTTTCGCGGGACAGGGGACCGTCGAGTCCGCGAAGGTGATCACCGATAGGGACACGAACCGCTCGCGCGGCTTCGGTTTCGTCGAGATGAGCACGCAGGAGGAGGCCGAGAAGGCGATCCAGGCCCTCAACGGCACCCAGCACGAAGGGCGGAGCCTCACGGTGAACATTTCGAAGCCCCGGGAGGACCGAGGTTCGGGCGGCGGTGGCGGCGGCGGCTACAGGGATCGCTACTAGATCGAATCGGGATTTGATTTCTCAAGGGGGGGCAGGTCGGCCCCCCCTTTTTTTGTGTCCGGGTGCGCGCACGACTGCCCACCCGCGGACGCGTCACTTGAACTGAGCCGCTCCACGCCGTACAGTGAGGCCATGGCGCTGCTCACGGGCTCGAACAAGATCTTTGTCCTCGACACGAACGTGATCCTGCACGACCACGACGCGATCTCCTCGTTCGAGGAGCACAATGTCGTGATCCCGATCACGGTGCTGGAGGAGATCGACAAGTTCAAGAAGGGCAACGAGATCATCAACTTCAATGCCCGCGAGTTCTCGCGCAAGCTCGATGGCATGGGCGGGGACAAGCTCCTGAACGAGGGCATCCGATTGGCGAGCGGCGGCATCGTCGTGGTGGAATCCAACGTGAAGCGCGATGAGCTGCTGAACGAGATCTTCTGGGAAGACAAGCCCGACCACCGCATCATCTCCCTGGCCTTCAACCTGGCAAAAGAGTACGGCAAGGAGCGGGTGATCCTGGTGTCGAAGGACATCAACATCCGCATGAAGGCCAAGAGCATCGGGATCAAGGCCGAAGACTACGAGACGGGCAAGATCCGGAACATCGACGAGCTGTACAAGGGCAAGGACATCCTCGAGCACGCCGACAGCGCGCTGATCGACGCCCTGTTCCAGGAGGGTTTCGTGCCCCGCGAGAGCGTCCCCCTCGAGCGCGATCCCCTGCCCAACGAGTACTTCATCATCAGGAACCAGAGCAAGAGCACCCTTGCGGTCTATGACGGGGGGCTGAAGGGCTTCCGCCACATCCAGAAGCGGCGCGCGTACGGCATCGAGCCGCGCAATGCCGAGCAGACCTTCTCGCTTGACGCGCTGTTCAATGACGACATCCCTCTGGTGACCATGGCGGGCAAGGCGGGCACGGGCAAGACCCTCATGGCGCTGGCCGCGGCCCTCGAGAAGCGCTCGAGCTACAAGCAGATCTATCTGGCTCGGCCCATCGTGCCGCTGTCGAACAGGGACATCGGCTTCCTTCCCGGGGACATCAAGAGCAAGCTCGACCCCTTCATGCAGCCGCTGTTCGACAACCTCACCCTGATTCAGAATCAGTTCGACGAGGCCTCGCCTGAGTCGAAGAGGATCCACGACCTCGTGGAGAACGGGAAGCTCGTCATCACGCCTCTCGCCTACATTCGAGGGCGGCATCTGTCGAAAATTTTCTTCATCATCGACGAGGCGCAGAACCTCACGCCGCATGAGGTGAAGACGATCATCACCCGGGCGGGAGAGGGAACGAAAGTCGTGTTCACGGGAGACCCCTACCAGATCGACACGCCGTACCTCGACTCGCGCTCAAACGGCCTGTCCTGCCTCATCGACAGGATGAAGGGCGAGCCGCTGTACGCGCACGTCACCCTGGAGAAGGGCGAACGCTCGCGACTGGCCGAGCTGGCCTCGAACATCCTCTAGCGGCCGGGGTCGGGGGTGGGGCCGAGCTCTCAACCGGTCTGAGCGAGAGCCGATTTCGCCGCGGCGGTCCTCGATTCGAGCACATCTCCGCATCCCCTTCTCCTCGGTGGTCTCGCCGGGGAAGCCGAGGGTCACGAAGTTCTTCGGGAACCGCCGCCTGTGCGGGATGAAATTCTGGGCGCAGTGTCTGCGCTCGGCGATGTTCCGCGCCGTTTGCCGCGCGTGTCCCTCGCGATGAGGAGCATGGAGTGGCGGCTGGCCACGATGTGGAGGAAGCACAGCGAGTAGGGCCTCAGGTCGGCCTGCCCCGATTCCGACGCGCGGGAGATCAGCGCAACCCCGGGCCAATGGGTTATGCCACGGGTCCCGCGTGAGGGAGAATCAACGCCCTTGGAGGTGTTGTCAATCGATTGTCAACCGGGTCGTTTCCGTATTGTCAATGACGTGCCTGATGACCGCCTCGAGGGCCGGCTCGACGTTCACCCGCTTCAGCAGGATGTGGGGGTGGGAGGAGGGAAAAACTCGAAAGATCTCGTCGGCAAAACCCTGCCCGATCGACCGCACCCCCTGGAAATCGAGCACCACCTCCTTGAATGAATCCAGCCTCGCGAGCAGCCGCTTCGCCTCGGAACGGGAGACGTAGTCCCGTGCGACGAACCGCACCGTCACGATGCTCCGCTCGAAACGAAAGTCGTATTCCTCCGGTGCGAAATCGGCGAACACGTCCTCGAGCCGGCGTCGCGCCGATCGGGAGACGCTCACCGCCACCTCCGTTCCGCGGATCGGCCTCCTGACGTTCACGATGACGTCCCCTCTACGGCCATCGAAGACACACTCAATGCGATGCGAGCGCAGCGCGAGCCGGTCGCACGCCTTGGACGTGAAGAAGATGCCCTCCCCGGCGTGCCGGTCGGGCATCGTCGTCGCTTTTCCCTTCAGCAGCTCGCCGATCGCGTCGTTCTCGTCCCGCAGGCCCATACGCTTTGCGATGGAATGGAACACCCCGACCCCCTGGTCACGAATGACGGCCCGGATCTCTCGCGCGGCCAGGGTCGCCTGCACGGCGCAGGCGGCGGAACGGGAGTGTTCGATGGCATTGTTCAGCATTTCCGTGAAGGCATAGTTGAAGACCTTGTAGGAGGTTTTCAAAAGGCCTGCCTTCAGGCCGAGGAACAGCGAGAGCTCGGCGAAAACCGCGTCCTCCTGCAAGCCCTCGAGGCCGAATGACCTGCGGTACTCGGGGGTCGATCGTGCAGCCAGTCCCTTGCCGGCCGATGGCAGCATGTACTGCACGCCCCGTGTCCTGCCTTTCCGCTCGAGCGTGCCGGCATCGAGAAGACGTCCCAGGTGCGCGTGCACCGCCTGGCGGGATATTCCGAGGGCCGCGGCGATGGTCGCCCCAGAGGCGCTGCCTCGCTCTCTGACGATTCTGAGAATCCGCTCCGCGACGATCGCCTTTGTCATCCATGGTCATAATCGGTCATTGTCAACCTATTGTCAATACTGTCGATATTCTATTGTCAATGCAAACGCCCTTGCCCGAAGCGCACGGAAATCGGGGAAAGGCACGAACCGCGGCGGTTCACAGATGCGGGTCCGGAGGATTCTCCGCCGTCCCCTACTCATGGGATAGATCCGCCCCTTGAGTCGGCGCTCCGCCCCACTCCCGCCGCTTCTGCTCAGGACCGGCCCGTCTCTTCCACAAGCTCGGAGGGAATTCCCCACGATGCGTCCTTGACGCGTGCGCCGAACCGTCTAACATTCAAGGAGATCGCGAAAAGTGAGGAGGTGGATATGGCGAAATCCGTTCCTGCCGCATCGCTTACGACCGACGAACTCGCGGAGGCGAAGGATCTTGACAGGCGGCTCTGTGATGCGATGAGCCGCAAGGACCTGGACGCAGTGATGGCATGCTTCTGGCACAGCCCAGACCTGGTCGCAGTCATCGGCGGGGTCGTCCAGAAGGGGCCTCGAGCTGTTCGCAGCGGAATCAAGCAGATCTTCGACCAGAACCAATCGGTCAGGCTGGAGATCAACGAGGTTACGTATCTGCAGTCAGGCGATGGGGTCATCGGGGTCGGCACCGCCACCTTTGACCTCACACCCACGGATGGCCAACCGCACCTGATGGTCGAGCGCTGGTCTGACCTCCGGCGAAAGATCGACGGGCGTTGGGTGTACGTGCTCGATCACACGACGGTTGTGCCCACGCAGTAAAGCCGCGCAGAAGCTGGCTCACTCGTCTGCAAGCGCGTACGCGACCGCTTGCTCCAGGGTCAGGGAGTGTCCCGCGATCCACTCCGTCCGGGCAGCTTCTTCTTCAAGGCCAAACTTTCTCGAGAACTTTGGATCGAAACGCATTCCCGGGTCCAGGATGGACGCCTCGGCAGCCCAGAGGCGCGCCGCCCTTCTCATCCTGCCCTCACAGCGCGCCACCCCCGCGAATCCCTGCATGAAGAAGACGAGATACCCTTTTGCGCCCAGCTCGTCGGCCGTGCGCAGCCCCAGGGAAAAGTTTTCCCTGGCCTCCCTGAGATGTCCAAGGCCAAGATGAGCGTCCGCCAGGCAGTTCATGGTGTCCAGGGTCGACCATTTGTCGTCGATTTCCCGTGAAATCCGCAGCGAGTCCAGGTACCACGGAAGGGAGCGGGCCAGCTCTCCGATCCAGGCGAAGATGTTGCCCACGCCGCAGAGGGCCTGAGACAGCAGGAATGGATCTCCCGTGATTCGTGCAAGGGCGATGGCTTCCTCGAGGGCAGCAACCCTCGATTCCACGTCCTTGTCCGGTCTGCGCAGGTGCGAATAGGCGACCTTGAGACACCAGGAAATGGCCCACGGGTCGCCGCTCTGGCGAGCCAGAGCGACACCTTCGTCTGCCTTGGCCCGTCCCTCATCGTCCTCGATGTCCCCCTCTTTCCACCCCAGCCAGACCAGGGAAAGCGCGGCGCCCTTCGTGTCTCCGGCTTGACGGAAGAGCTCGTGACTCTCGGCGAAATAGCGCTTCCCCTCCGGGTTCCCCCAGAATGCGCTGCCGACGCAGAGCTTCATCCAGCCCAGCCAGTGTGCGGCTTTTGCCCGCGGCCCCGGCGGGTCATCCAGCGTCGCCGCGTTGCGGAAGTGCTCCAGCCAGTACTGCCCCTCGGAGAAGCGAGCCCTGCGAAACCAGAACCAGCCCAGCGCCCCCGCCAGACGAAGCCCTTCTTCGCGCGCTCCCTGGTCGCGCGCCCATGCGAGTGCTGCCCTGAGGTTGTCGTACTCGGTCTCGATCGTGTCAAACCACGACGTCTGGTCGCGGGTGAACAGGTGGGGTTCCGCCGACTCCGCGAGATGAAGGAAGTACGACGAGAAGCGGGACTCGACCTGCCCTGTCTCCTTGCTCTCTGCAAGCCGCTCGCGGGCGAATTCACGAATCGTCTCGAGCATCCGGAAGCGAGGCTCTCCGTCAGACACGGTCCTGAGGAGGCTCTTGTGCGCGAGTGAGGTGAGCGCTGCGGGAACATCCACGGCTTCGCCGGCGGCTGTGCAAACGGCTGCAGCGGCTTCGCGGGTGCAGCCACCTGCGAACACGGAAACCCGCCGGAAGACCAGCTGCTCATTCCGCGAGAGCAGCTGATGGCTCCAGTCGATCTCTCCCTCCATCGTGCGCTGACGCGCCGGCAGATCGCGGGGGCCATCCCGCAGCAGGTCCAGCCTGCTGCGAAGCGCTGCGAGGAGCGCCCTTGGAGCGAGCGTCCTGATGTGGGCGGCGGCGAGCTCGATCGCCAGGGGTATGCCATCCAGCCTGGCACAAATCGCGGCTACCGTCTTCAGGTTCTCCCGGTTCAGGACGAAATCCGGCGTGCTCGCTTCGGCCCGTTCCGCAAAAAGCCTCACCGCATCGAACTGCGCCGCATCTTGTTCTCCCCGCGCGGGATCCGGAAGGTCCATCGGCGGGACCGGAAACTCCTGCTCGGCACGCACGCACAGGGCCTCCCTGCTGGTGGCAAGCAGCTTCAGCCGGGGGCAGCCGGCAAGGAGGGTTGCCACATGGCGGGCGGCAGGCAGGAGATGCTCGAAGTTGTCGAGGATCAGGAGCACTTGTCTCCTGGCCAGGTAGTCCTTGAGAGACTGCATCAGGGAACGGCCGTCCCCCCTTGCTTCCTGAAAGACCAGCGCCGCTGCGATGGCTTCTGCAATCTGCGCGGGCTCGTGCAGAGCTGAAAGGTCCACGAAAAAGACTCCCTGCTCAAACCGATCGACCACGCATGCGGCAGCTTGCAGCGCGAGCCTCGTCTTGCCGGTGCCTGCGGCACCAACGAGGGTCAGCAGGCGGATCTCTTCCGAGCAGAGGGCTCGACGGACAGCCTCCACCTCATGTTCGCGGCCAATGAAACGCGTGGGCTGGACTTGAAGGTTGTTCGGCATCCTGTCCAAGCTGCGGAGGGGCGGGAAATCCCGTGCCCATCCCGGAGGGGAGAGCTGGTAAACGAGCCGCGCCGGCCCCAGGTCCTGCAGGCGGTGAGAACCGAGATTCCGCAGCACCGCGCCCTCTGGAAGGCCAGCGACCCTGACAAGCGCCGCGGAAGCCTCGCTGAGCAGGATCTGGCCAGGATGGGAACTCTCCAGGAGAAGGTCGGCCCGGCGGGAAACCGCGGGGGACGGGCCTTCCTCCCGCCGTGGCCCCTCCTGGGGCAGGAGCACGATTCGAATCCCGCTGTCTGCGCCGGCTGCCGTGTCCTGCGTAAGAAGCGCCGCGCGCACCGCCGACTGCGCCGTGGAGAAGACCGCGCTGATCGTCTGCCCTGCCGCGGAGAGGATCTCTCCGCGGGCAGTCCCGATAGCCTCCCGCAGCCGGGTCTCCGGGAGGGGCGCCGCCCCCCTCGCCTCCTCCGCGATGCGGGCAAACAGCAGCATCGGCGATTCCCGGGGAACACGTTGGCGGGGTCGCGTCGGGCCCCGGCCGGCGAGTGCCGCTTCCTCTTGTCCTGCCGGCAGAAGCGTGCGTGATGCAATACGCTCGCGCAGATGCTCCGTCGGCGCATCGGGCTTTTCGCCGAGCTCCCGCTCCAGGACAGCCCGGCATTTCTCGTACTGCCGCAGCGCCTCCGAGCGTTGCCCCGCCAGCGCGAACAGCCGCATGAGCCTCCGGTGGACGATCTCTTCCAGCGGATCGAGGCTCAGCCACTGTTGCGCGTACAGGATAGCCTGCTCGTGCTCTCCCCGTGCCCCGTGGAACTCCACCAGCCGCTCGAGGGCCGCGGCCTGCTCTCCCCGCAGGCTCTCCTGTATCTGCCCCTGCCACTGCTCGAACGGCGCGCTGTCCTTCAGATAGAAGCCGGAAAGGAACTCCCCCCGCACGAGTCTCACGGCTTCCGCCATTTGCGATTCCACCCCGGACACATCTCCCTGCCTGTCCGCGGTGCGCCCTCTGTCCAGGCTCCGGCGATATGTCGCCACGTCGATCCAAAGGCCGCGGCCGCCGGCAAGCTCGACGCTGATGCGGTCTGCGAGGAGGCGCTCCTCGCCGATGGCACTGTTCAGGAGCGAGAGGGTCTGACGCAGGTTGGCCCGCGCACGGTCCCGCGGCTCACCGCAGAAGAGCAGCTCGGACAGCTCGTCGCGGCTGTGCGGACGTGAGCTCACCGCAAGATAGGCCAGCAACGCCAGCACTTTGCGGCGGTCAAAGGCAACAGCTGCGCCGTCTCGGTACACGCGGGGCGGCCCGAGGAGATACAGGGCCAGCCGTGACATTTTTCACCTCTCACCGAAGAGTAGCTCCCACAGTCCGTTCGCGCAACGGTGGCGCAACGGTGCTCTTCCATGATCGCGACCGGAGGCACACACATGAAGACGAGATTTCTTGGATTCCTAGTCATGGTCGCCGCGCTGGCCGGCACCCTCGCTCTTGCGGGATGCGCCAGCACGGGGGCGTCCGCGGGCGGGCCCATCAGCCCAGCCGACATGGCCGAGGTCAAGGCGCTTGTCAACACCTTCACTGCTGCAATGAGCAGCAAGGACCTGGACGGCGCCATGAGCTGCTTCTGGAAGAGCCCCGAGCTGGTCGTAGTTCTCTTCGGGAACGTCGAGCGGGGCTACGATGCGGTCCGCGCGGGCATCGCCCAGATGCTTGCCCAGAACGAAACCGTAAAGCTCACGGTGAACGAGATCTCCTACGTTCGCATGGGGGAGATGATCATGGCGGTGGGCACCGCGACCTATGATTTGACGACCGGGATCGCGAGCGAGCCGATGCAGATCGTGGAAAGGTGGACAGACCTCGAGCGGAAGATCGACGGCCGCTGGGTCTATGTTCTGGACCACGCAACCATGCTGCCGAAGTAGGCGCACGGCCGTTCGCGGCCGCGCGCCGCATGCAACACAGGGCTCGCCACTGCCCCGAGCGAGGAGGTCATTGAGCATGTCTTCGCCCAGGGGGCGCCGAGAGGCGGGCCGCGAAGCTCTAGAAGTGCAGCCCGAACTGCAGGTCGAAGGGCACGAGCGCGCTCCCGTCGGCGTTCATGCCGTCCAGGCGGTAGTGCATGTAGGCCGCGAGCGTGGCGATGTCGAAGAGATTCACGTAGAGCCCCGCGCCGATCGTGCTCACGAAGCCGCTCAGCGGCGAGGTGATCGATGGTTCGCCGACCTGCGAGAAGTACCCGGCATCCCAGTGCACCAGGACCCCCGGGACGATGTCGGGCAGCCCGATCGCGGGCAGGTTCATCCGCAGCTCGATGTTGTGGACCAGCTTCAGGTTGGTGTCCAGCGAGCCTGAGTCGACGCCGCGCACGGCGTACCCCAGCCCTGTCCGCGGCGCGTCCCTGCCGCCGAAGCTCCGCCGCACGACGTAGGGGACGGGCGCGCCGTTCAGGCCGACGGCCCAGTCCGCCGCGGCGAACTGGGCGATGTACATGCTGAAGAGGTTGCCCCGTCTGTTGGGCTCCGCGTCGTACAGCGGGTAGAACCCGCGACCCGTGAGGTTCAGCCGGAGGAAGTCCGCGTTGCCGAACACCGCGTTGAACATGAAGCCGGGGCCGTACTCGGCCGAGATCTCCGCCGAGGTCCCGCTCTTCATCTTGTGCGCCTTGTCGAAGAGCACGTCGTCGTAGGCCAGGCCGAGGAAGAAGGTGTTGAGGAGCATCCCGGCAGAGTCGGGCAGCCCTGAGCCGAGAATGAGATCGCCGGCCTCTGTCAGGTTTGCGTTGTAGCGGCCCCTGTAGAACAGGAACGCCTCCAGCCTGTTCGCGTCGATCCTGTCGTTCCAGAGAAAGCCCTGCCCGATGCCCAGCTGCCAGTTCGCGTCGGCCCTATGGAAGACGGGATCGCCTCCCGTGTACTTGCCGCTGATGATCGTCTCTGCCACCCGGTAGTAGGTCATCTTCTCCCAGGCCCCGCCGCCGTAAGCCCAGAAGGTCGTGTCCACGCCGTCGAGGAGGGCGAGCCCGCGATACCCCACGCCGAGGTCGAGGCCCCACAGCCGGAGACCCACGTCGTAGACCCAGGGGCTGCGGCTCCCCTCGGCATGCGCCGCTGCTCCCGCGGCGAAAAGGATCACAATTGTGAGAACGACAAAAGTCGCCCGTTTCATCGCGTCACCCCCTGTGCTGCGTACCGTACACGTTTTTCCCCGCGTGTGCTATACTTCTCCGCATGAAGAGACTGGCCCTCGGGGCGCTCCTGCTCGCGACCATCGCGACCCTCGCGCCGCTGCCGGCCTTCCCGCTCTCCCCAACCGAAGTGGACCTCACCACCACGCTGATGCTGATCGGGAACACCGATGAGCCCTCGAGCGGCCCGACCCCGATCGTGATGGCGCAGTCCCTGGGCGCCTCGGTTCCCCTCGCGATCGCGGGACCCTTCTTCATGGAGCCATCGCTGGAACTGTTCGGCACCTGGTACGAGTACACGGGAACGCGGGCCGTACCGGGCGCGCGCGAATGGGGGACGAGCTTCTTCGTCCTGGGGACGCTGCTCGGGGTGCGTGCGGGCGCGGCTTTTCCCGTGTCCACCCGCGTCGTGCTGGGGGCTTCCCTCGGCCTGGATTTCCTGCTGCGATTCCCCATCGATTTCGAAACCGGCGCCGCTGCGCGAAAGGACGCCACACGCGCGAGCTACGGGTACTTCTATGGCAGGGGCCGGTTCCTGTACCCCGAGACGAGCCTCTTCTGCAAATGGCGGATATCGGAGAGGTTCGGCCTCGCCTTCTCGCTGCGCGCCCTTCACCCCGTCTTCCACATGTGGGATGGAGAAGGCCTCGCCTACCTCGACCAGCTCGTCCTCGGGGGCGGGCTGGGGTTTACGTACTCCCTCAAATAAAGTTCTCCGTCTCCACCTCCGTCCACACGTTTTCCTCGCGCGCGATCAAGAGGGAGACGAGCGCGGAGGCGACCACGTCGACGAAGGCTCCAAGACTGACGAGGAGCGGCGCGATCGTGCGGAGGATAAGGTAGCCTTCCTGCAGCCCCTTCGCGTAGATCCCGCAGAGCATGAAGATCGAGAAGAACGCGCCGTTGCCCGGCATCGCTCCGAGCGCGAACGAGACGATGAAGGAAAACAGCATCACCCAGAGTGTCTGCAGGAAGGTGATCTCGAGGCTGGAGTAGGAGCGAAGGATCAGGATGAAGGAGACGCTCGTGATCATCGCCGTGCCGGCCCTCCCCAGAACGGCGAACAGGGGGTAGACCGCCGAGCCGACCATGCGGGGCACGCCGAGGCTCTCCTTGCCGTGCTTCGAGAGAACGCCGAGTGAGAGGTAGGCGTCGCCGGTGAACAGCCCCGCGATCGCGGGTCCCATCGCGGCATACAGCCAGCGGTAGGGATTCTCCTTCACCCCGAGCAGGAACAGGCATCCGGGGAACACGCCGAAGACGACGATGCCCACGTCAACGCCCAGGATGATGAGGATCTGCTTGTACATCGCGAGGTCGGCATGGGAGATCCGCATCATCCACGCCGCCGTGATCACGATCATCGCGAGGCCGAACAGCTCCACGATGAGGGAGTTCAGGTGATAGAAGATCCGCGAGAGCGAGTCGAAGATCTGCACGATGGGGCGGGTGAGCTGCCTGTCGAAGTCCATGTTCACGCCGAGGAGGAACGCGAGCACGATGAGCGGGAGCAGGAAATCACCGCTGCCCCAGAACACCGAGAACAGGTTGCGGGGGAAGGTCGCCCGCAGGCCGTCCATGATGCTCACCGAAGCGAAGGCCTTCTCCGCTTCGACGGTGATGGGGATGCGCTCGGGCGGGAACACGAGCACGGACAGCGTGCCGATGAGGACGAGCAGGCCCGCGGAGAGGACGAGATACTTCAAACCCGAGAGGTATACGCGCGCGAGGCGCTTCTCCTGGCGCAGCTCGGAGGTGCCGATGCCGAGCGAAAAAAAGACGAAGGGGAAAAGGACGTAGCGGCCGATCCCGACCAGCAGGCCCGCCAGGGAGTCGAAGAATCCCTGCGCCTGAGCGGGGATGAAAATGCCGGCGATGACGCCGATGACGGAGCCGACGAGCAGCTTGATCCAGATCTTCATGATCCCCCCGGGACGAGAGTAGCGGATTCGCCTCCATGCGTCAATTCTGGGCAGAGGGCGGGAATTCCTGTATACTGCGGGACCATGAAGGGCGTGATCGTGACTGCGGGCTACGGGACCCGTTTCCTCCCCGTGACCAAGACCATTCCCAAGGAGATGCTCCCCCTGGTCACCCGGCCGTCCATCGGCTTCATCGTCGACGAGTTCGTCGCCTCGGGCATCACGGAGATCCTCTTTGTCACCTCCCGGCGGAAGAAGGCCCTCGAGGACTACTTCGACAGGGAGATCGAGCTGGAGTCGGCCTTCCGCGCGGCGGGCGACGGCGCCAAGGCCGCGGCGATCGAGCCGCCGAAGGCGACCTGCTACTTCGTGCGCCAGCCCGAGATGCGAGGCACGGGCCACGCCCTGCTCCTCGCCCGCTCGTTCGTCGGGGAGGAGCCGTTCGTCGCCGCGTATCCGGATGACCTCCACTTCGGGCGCACGCCGCTCGCCCGTCAGCTCATCGAGACCTGGGAGCGGACCGGCTGCACCGTGCTCGCCACGCTGCACGAGCCGCCCGACATCAACAGGTACGGCATTATCGCAATAGCTCCCGACGGGCTGCACGTGACGGACATCATCGAGAAGCCCCCGAAGGGGAAGGAGCCGAGCAGGGAGGCGTCAATCGGCCGGTTCCTCTACACTCCCGACTTCCTCGACGAGCTCGAAACGCAATGGAAACGCCACGGTGAGGGGGAGTTCTTCCATACCCCCGCCGTGCTCGCGCTCGCCCGTCGCGGCCGGGTCGTCTTCAGACGGGTCGAGGGGGAAAGGCTGGACACGGGCGAGCCCGCGGGCTACCTGGAGGCGATCGTGCGCTACGCCGACACGGTGCCTGAGCTCGCCAGGGCGCTTGACCGCATCATCGCGTCGCGGAAGCCCCTAAACTGAGAGACGCCGCTGCCATGCCCCTCGCCCCTGAGATTCCCGCGCGCATCGCGCTCATCGGCTTCATGGGCTCGGGCAAGACGACAGTCGCGCGGATCCTCGCCCGAGCGCTCGGCTTCAAGCCCGTCGACCTCGACCGCATGATCGAAGAGCGGGCTGGATCGAGCCTCGCGCGGATCTTCGCCCAGCAGGGGGAGCAGGCCTTCCGAGACAGGGAAGCCGAAGCGCTCGCGTCGCTCGCGACGAGCGAGGGGATCGTGATCGCCGCCGGCGGCGGAGCCCCCATCGATGAGCGCAATCGCGAGTTCTTCCTTCGGTGCGCAAGGACTTTCTACTTGCGAGTGACCCTCGAGACCGCGCGGCAGAGGACGCGGGGCGGCGCCGACAGGCCGCTCCTGCAGCGCAATGCCCAGGCCGTGCGCCTGCTGTACGAGGAACGGCTCCCGCTGTATCGATCGTTCGGCCAGGAAGTGGATACGGAAGCGAAGGCGCCGCAAGAAGTCGCGGCTGAGATCCTCAGCCTGCTGGGCCGTCCCACGGCGAACGGCTCTCCTGGGGAAAGCGGCGGATGAGCGCTCCAAGATCCACGCGCCCCTCATACAAAGCCTTGCCGATTATAATGCCCGCGACGAGCGGGTCCGCCTCCGCCGTCGCGGTCTCGACGTCCGCGGCCGAGCCGATTCCACCCGACAGGATCGTGGGGAGCCCCGCGGCGCGCGCGGCCGCGTTTGTGCGGGCAATGTCGGGTCCGCCGAGGGTTCCATCCCTTGCGATGCTCGTGTAGACCAAACCGCTGATGCCCAGCCCGGCGAGCCCCGCCGCCGCTTCGACATCGGAGAGCTCCGCGTCGGCCGACCATCCCGCGATCTTCACGCGGCCGTCGCGCGCGTCGATGCCTCCCACGAATCGCGGACCGAGTCGAGCGATCCATTCGGCGGCGAGCTTCGGGGAGCGCACGAGCGCGGTGCCCAGCACGATCCTGTCCACGCCGAGTGAGAGCAGCCGACGGGCGTCCTGTTCGGCGCGCACCCCGCCCCCCACTTCGAGACGGCAGCCCACTGCCGCGCGGATGCCGCCGATGACGTCCCTGTTGTCCTTGCCCCTGCCCTCGGCCGCATCGAGGTCGACCACGTGCAGCCACCGCGCGCCGAGGCCGGCGAACGAGCGCGCTATCTCGACGGGATCGGCGTCATAGCGGGTCGCCTCGGAGAAGCTGCCCCGCAGCAGCCGCACGCAGCGGCCGTCGAGAAGGTCGATCGCGGGGATGAGAAGCATGCGTCGAGCCTAAGGGCTGCCGCAGGGGAGAGGCCCGCCGGGAGCGGGGGAGCGCTGGTCGAGGCAGCTGAAGAACTCGCCGCGAATGCGCCGTTCGATCTCGCGCGCCCCCGTCCCCGCGAGGATGGCCTCGCGGATCGCCCGGTTCCTGATCACGCGCACGAGAGTCGAAAGGGCCCGCAGGTAGTCGAGGCCCATGTGGGGCGGCGAGGCGATGACGAACAGGAGGTGCACGGGCCTTCCGTCGGGGGAATCGAAGGCGATCCCCTCGCGCGCGAGGCCCAGGCCGATCAGCACGCGCGCGAGGCCCTCGATCCGGCCGTGCGCGACTGCCACCCCGTGGCCGAAGCCGGTGGTCTGCAGCTGTTCGCGCTCGACAACGGACGACTCGAAGGCGGCGACATCTGAAAGCTCCCGGAACACGGGCGCACGTTGGATCAGCTCCTTGATCGCGTCGTATTTATCGGTGCTCTCGAGGTCGGGCACGACGGTCCCTTCCTCGAAACAGCGGTCAATGCTCATGTTGATCATTTCCAGAAGCAGCTATGCTACTGTTCGAGGGGGGTGATGTCAAGGGGGCCGCGCGCTGGGGCTCTCGCAGGTTCGCACAGCCGCGCCAAGGGCGCGACTGTGCTGGCCTATAGACAATCCACCGCGCCGTGTATATCATACGGCTATCGAATGGGATGACGCGGCCGTGAGCCGCGCAGGAAAGTTCCAATTGGGAGGGGCAGAGCTGTGGCAAAAACACCAGCGAAGAAAGCAGTGAAGATGCCGGACAAGCTGACGGGGAGCTCACTCGTCGGCTATCTCGCGGAAGGGAACGGACTCGCGAGAAAGGACGTGAAGAAGGTCGTCGAGGACCTTTTCGAGGCGGTCGCCACCGGCGTCATGAGGGGCGAGCGCGTCGCGATGGGGAAAATCGGCAAGATGTTCATCAGGGTCCGCCCGGCCCGCGCGGCCCACCCGGGGCGCAACCCGAGCACCGGCGAGACGATCATGATCGCGGCGAAGCCCGCGACCAGGGTCCCCCGCTTCACCTTCAGCAAGGCCTTCAAGGAAGCCGCGCTGAAGTCGAAGGTGAAGAAGTAGGCCTCTGCACCGGGGGGCGGGGAGGAGACTCACCCGCCCCTCAGGGAAAAAGTCTTTCCACCGCCGACCTGTCGGAATCCGCCAGGTCGTACCCCTTGATGTCCTTCGGCGCGACCCAGCGGATCTCCTCGTGCTCGAGCAGCTGCGGTTCCCCCGCGAGCAGTTCGACCCTGTAGACGAGCAGCTCGAGGCGCACCGCGTCGCCGTCGAAGGAGGCGCCGCAGAGGAACTCGCCGACCCGCACCTCGATTGCGAGCTCTTCGGCCAGCTCGCGCGCCAGGGACTGCTCGGGGGATTCGCCGGGCTCGATCTTGCCCCCCGGCAGCTCCCACCGTCCCCCCATGTGCTTCCCCGGCTTCCTCCGGGCGAGGAGGATCCTTCCGCCTTCCTCGATGAGCGCTGCCGTCACGCGCACCCTGCCGCTCACCGCGACCTCCCCACGCCAGTGCGCCGACACCAGCGAGCGACTGCGCATTCGCTGCACCGCGGAGCGAGCGGCGCGCAGACCGCCTGACCCCAGCGCACGAGAAGCTCGTTGATCGGGATCCAGTACCTCCGGGGAAGCAGGGCCATGAGCGCGCGCTCGGTCTGCGCAGGACTCCCGGTCGCGACCCACCCCATGCGGTTGGAGATGCGGTGGACATGCGTGTCCACGCAGATCCCGTCGAGACCAAAGCCGAGGTTCCGCACGAGGTTCGCCGTTTTCCTTCCGACGCCGGGGAGCGCGAGCAGGTCCTCCATCGTCTCGGGCACGCGCGAGCCGTGCCGCTCGACGAGCAGCCGCGCTGCCGCCCGGAGGTTGCCCGCCTTTGTTCGGAAAAAGCCCGCCGGGTAGATCAGGCGTGCGATTCGGTTCTCGCTGAGAGAGGCGAGAGCCGCGGGAGACCGGGCGGCGGCCAGGAGCCGCTCGGCGGCTGGGCCCGTGACCTCGTCCTTCGTGCGCGCCGAGATGATCGTGGCCACTAGGATTCGGAAGGGATCGCGGGCGCGCCGGGCGACCGCGCTGACCGAGGGGATCGGTCGGTCGGGGTAGCGTTCCGAGAGCGCGGCGGCCAGGGCGCCAAGAATGCGGGCCCACGGGACGCGCGCAGGTGCGCCCATCGGGACGCTGGCCCTCATCCCCCGATCTCCTCGATCAGGGCGACGACGTGCGCCTCCACGGCCCTGCCTTCACCAACAGGTCCCAGCCCCTCCCCGGTCTTGCCCTTCACGGAGACGCGCTGCACGGGAATGCCCAGGTCGCGCGCGAGGGCCCCGCGGATCTCGGCGACGTGCGGCAGGATCCGCGGGGACTCGAGCACGACCACGCAGTCCACGTTCGCGACGGACCACCCGGCCTCCCGAACCATCGCCCGGGTCCGCTCGAGCAGCACCCTGCTCGAAATGCCCCGCAGATCCTCCCTGCCGGGAGGGAAGTTGCTCCCGATGTCGCCGAGTCCCGCGGGGCCGAGCAGAGCGTCGATCAGGGCATGGATGAGGGCGTCGCCGTCCGAGAATCCCTCCTCGCCCTTGTCGCTCGGGATCTGGACCCCGCCCAGAAGAAGCGGCCTGCCCGGCACGAGACGGTGGATGTCGTAGCCCAGTCCGACCCTCATGCCTCCTCCAGGTCGCGTTCCCGAGTGATCTTGCGGTTGTCGGGATCGCCTGGCACCCATGCGACGGGCCCCGCGAACAGCTCGAACACTTCCCCGTCGTCCACGCAGCGGGCGCCCGCCTCCCACGCCTTTTTGTGCGCGTCGAGGATCCGATCGAAGCGGAAGCCCTGCGGCGTCTGCGCGAAGCGGATCGTCTGCCTCGGCAGGTGCCGGAGGATCATTCCCGATTGGCCGATCTCCTTCACCGCTTCGGTCACTTCCGTCACGGGCACGCAGGCCCCATGGATCTCCGCCTCGCCGGCCACGCGGAGGGCGAGCTCCGCGCTCACCCACGGCCGGGCGCCGTCGTGGATCAGAACGATCCGGGGCGCATCGCCCTCGAGGGAGCTCAAGCCGAGGAAAACCGATTCCTGTCGAGTCTCGCCTCCCTGAACGAATCGAACGGCATCGAGGGAAATGTGGGGTTTGAGTAGGATGGCCGCCTCCTCGGCATGGCCGGCGGGAACGGTGACGACGACGGGGGAGAACCCGGCAGCGAGGAAGGGCAGGATGGAGCGGGCGAGCACCGGCATGCCGGCGATCAGCCGGTACTCCTTCTTCGTCTGGCCGCCCATCCGCCGGCTCGCCCCGGCAGCCGTCACGATCGCCGCGCAGCGCCGGGGGATCACTTCACATTGACTTTGAGCCTGGTGAAGACCAGCTCCTCGACGTCGTCCTTGCTCTTGAGCAGGGAGAAGGAGACCTCGTCGATGAGGAGCTTCAGGGCGCTGTCGTACAGCTTGCGCTCGAGAATGGGAAGCTCCTTGATCCTGCTCCTGTGGTACAGGGCGCGCACGACGTTCGCGATGTCGAGGATGCTCCCTTTCTTCAACAGGTCGAGGTTCATCTGGTAGCGCAGCTTCCAGTCCGCGGGGATCGGCTCGAACTCCTCGGCGATCAGACGCAGCGCCTTCTGCGCCTCCTTCTTGCCCACGATCGCGCGGATGCCCAGATCGTCGGCCTTGTTCACGGGGACCATGATGGTCATGTCGGAGACTTCAAGGTAGACGATATAGTAGAGGATCTTATTGTCCCTGAAGGGCTTTTCCTCGATGGCACGGATGTGCCCGACGCCCTGGAGGGGATACACGATCTCCTGTCCGACCTTGTACTTTGTCGGAGCATGGCGCGCGGTTTTTCGGGGGGATTTCATACCCCCCATTGTACCGCAGTTTCGCCGCGCAGTCAAAGGTTTCAAGATCCGTTATAGTGCCGCCATGGAGAAAAGCAGCCGCGGGCGGACGCTCGCCCTCATCGGATTCCCCCTGCTCCTCATTGCCCTTGCAGTGCCTGTGGTGATCTGGCATCGGGAGCTGTGGGGGCTTTTCTCGTCAACCCGGAGGCTGCGGGAATGGGTGTCGGGCTGGGGCGCCGTCGCGCCGCTCGTCTTCATGGCGGTGCAGGCGCTGCAGGTCGTCGTCTTCGTCATCCCCGGTGAGGTGCCCCAGATCGCGGCCGGCTACCTCTTCGGCGCGCCTCTGGGCTCGTTGCTGTCAGTGGCGGGCATCCTCGTCGGCTCCGCGGCGAGCTTCTTCCTCGCGCGGCTGTTGGGCCGGCCGTTTGTGGGCGCGCTCTTCCCCAAGCCGCAGGTCGAGCGGATCGAGAAGCTGCTTGCCACCCCGGGCGCGCGAATCGTATTCTTCCTTCTGTTCTTGATCCCCGGCATCCCCAAGGACATCCTGTGCTACGTGGCGGGCATCACGCCGATGGGCTTCCCCTTCTTCGCTGCCGCCTCGACCCTCGGCAGGCTGCCCGGCATCATCGGAAGCGCGATCATCGGCAGCGCGGCCGCCGCCGAAAGGTGGGTTCTGATGGGTATCGTCGCCCTTGCCGCGGTTCTGCTTTTCGGGGCAGGACTCCTCCTGCGGCCCCGGATCCAGGCTGGGCTGGAGAAGATCGCGGAGAGGCGGCGCGGCGGACCGCCCTCGCCCCCTACGGCGTCCTGAGCGAGGCCGCGAAGCGCTCGCCGAACTCCTCGCCCTTTTTCAGCAGATCGGCCGTCGGGCTGCCGCGGAACTCCAGCACCTCGGCAAGCTCCCACTTCAGCGCCGCAGCCTTCTCCTGGAAAGCGGCCATGCCGCCCCTGCTCCAGCCGTAGCTGCCGAAGATTGCCGCCTTCTTGTTCACGATCCTCTTGAGCGATGCCATGTCGATGAGCTGCGCGACCGGGGGAAACAAGGCGCCCTCGTAGGTGGGCGCGCCGACCATGACTCCCCTGTAGGTCCAGAGGGCGGGCAGGATGTAGCTCGGGTGCACGCGCGCCGCATCGAAGATCTCGACGGGCACGCCGGCTCGGGAGATCCCGTGCGCCACGGCGTTCATCATCTTCTCGGTGTTGCCGTACATCGAGCCGTAGACCAGGGTCACCCCGGCCTCTCCTCCGCCCTGGGCCAGCTGGGCCCACTTTCGGTACAGCTCGACGATGCGCCCCGGGTCACGGCGCCAGACCAGCCCGTGCGACGGTGCGATGATCTCGATGGGGACATCCCGCAGCTTCTCGATCGCCTTCAGCGTGGGCCCGCTGAATTTCGCCACGATGTTCACGTAGTAGCGCAGCGCCTCCCGCTCGTAGACGGGGAGCTCGGCGCACTGGTCGTCGAAGATCGCGCCGGGCAGCGCGCCGTAGCCGCCGAAAGCGTCGCAGGAGAACAGGATCTTGTCGGCCGGGTCGTAGGTGACCATGGTCTCGGGCCAGTGGACGAACGGGGCGTGGATGAACTTCAGCGTCCGCTTCCCCAGGGGAAGCTCCTCCCCGTCGGCGACCACGCGCACGTTCTCCGTGACTCCATAGAAGGCCTCCAGCATCTCCTTCGCCTTTGCCGTGGCCAGGATCGTGAGCCTGCGGGGGATGCGCAGGAGCGCGCGGATCGCGCCGGTGTGGTCGGGCTCCATGTGGTTCACCACCAGGTAGTCGATCTGCGAGAGCGGAACCAGCTCCTCGATGCGCTCGAAGTACTCGTCGGTCTTGAAGCCCTTGGCCAGGTCGATCAGGACGTTCTTTTCGTCGGTCACGAGGTAGGAGTTGTAGGTGACGCCCCTGTCGGCGATGGGCCAGATCCCCTCGAACAGGTCGGTCGTCCTGTCGTTCAGGCCGATCCAGTGCACCCCGGGTCTGATCTCGACTGACGGCATCTCATCTTCCTCCCATGGCGATCCCCGTCGGGTTGCGCTTCTCCTTGAACTTGATGAACTTGAAGGGGTGGATGTCCAGCGGGTTGGGGAACCACCCGTCGATCCGGTCGAGGTCGATGAGGTGGACGGCCGCGGAGTGGCTCAAGGGAAGCACGACAGCCCGGCTGAGGAGCATCTCCTCGGCGTCGGCCTGCCTGCGGTAGCGCAGGGCGCCGTCCGCCATGGTCTGGGAGTCGGCGACCGCGGCGTCGTAGTCGCGGTCCGAGAACCGGGCGTCATTGAGGTTGCTCCCGGTCGTCCACAACTGGAGGAAGGTGAGGGGATCCGCATAGTCTCCGATCCACGTCGACATGCCAATCGCGTAGTCCGGCTTCTTCATCTCGGGGTAGAAGTCGTCGGGGGGGAGCTGGCGCACGACGGCATCGAGCCCGATGAGCTTCTTCCACGTGTCTGCGAACTTCGCGGCAAGCTCGGCGCCCGTGGAATCGCTCGCCACCTTGATGACGAGCCGGGGCAGCCCCCGGCCGTCGGGGAATCCCGCCTCGGCAAGCAGGCGCTTCCCCTCCTCGATCTGCTGCCCCGCGATCCCCTTCACCTCGGGGTAGTTCGGGATGGCGGGGATCAGCCTGTCCGTTGCGAAAAGGAAGTCGGAGGTGCGGATCTCGCTCCAGGGCAGGAGCAGGGCGAGGCCGCGGCGCACGCGCCAGTCGCTCCAGGGGGCCGCGTCGCAGGTGAAGTAGAAGAAACTGGTGGCGAACATGGGGAAGGCCTCGAACCTGTCCCGGGTTTCGAGCTTGTCGTACTGCCCGATCGTCGACCATTGGATCCTGCCCATGAAATACTGGTCGGTGGCGAGCGAGGCATCCTCCATGAAACGGATGCGGATCCTGTCCAGCCCCAGGTTCTTTGCATCCCAGTAGCGCGCGTTTTTGTCCAGCACGATCTCGGCGTCGGTCCTCTTCGCCAGCGTGAAGGGGCCATTCCCGATCACGGTTGCCGCGTCGTTCCAATCCGTCCCCTTCAGAAGCGAGGGGTGCAGGGGAAGGAAGCTGATGTGGCAGAGCAGCTTCAGGAAGTGAGCGGCGGGCTTCTCGAGCTCGACCTCGAGGAGCCTGTCCGAGACGGCGCGCACGCCGACCGTCTTCGCATCCCGGACCAAGCCGCTGCGGTATGCCCGGGCTCCCTTGATCACGTCGAAAAGAAACGAGTACTCGGCCTTGTTGTCCGGATCGAGCATGCGCAGCCATGAATTGACGAAGTCCCCCGCGCGTACCGGGTCGCCGTTCGAGTAGGCGGCATCAGCCCGCAGGGTGAACCGCCAGATCCTGCCCTTCTCGCTCGCCTCCCAGCTTTCCGCCACACCGGCCACGGGCTCCAGGGTGGAGGGATCGTTCACCAGGAGACCCTCGTAGAGGGCCGTGAAGAACTGGGATTCCATGGCCGTGAAGGTGTGCAGGGGATCCAGATTGACCCTCTTCGGCGAGTAGGCGACCACGAGCTCGCGGACCGCGGCGTCCGCGGGATTGGGCCCGGCCGCCGCCATCGCGGCCGATGCGGCGAGTAGGAGAGCGGGGACGAGGAGCGCCCGGGAGAATGACCGCGAGAATAGGGATGTCATGGAGACAAGATAGCCATACCGATCAGAAAATTCTATATGGAACGATTTCACTCACCTGCAGCTTCACCCGGGCCGTGGTCGTGTAGGTCCCCGCGCGCACAATCGTCCGGGGGTCCTCCCACAGGACGAGCGATCCCCGGATCTCGCGCGGCTTGTTCAACACCCGGGCGGCCAGATGGGCCCGCACGGCATCCCGCATCGCCTCCCGAAGGGATGCGATCTTCTCCGCCGGCCCCTTGAAAACGTTCGCCGTGCCCCGGCCCATCGAGAGCGCCGCGGAATTGCCGGCCCAGGAGTCGCGCCGGGCGCGCTCGTCGCTGTTCAAGCTGTACGAGACGCGGGCGAACAGCCTCAGGTCGACCACCTCGGTCTCGTGCACGGACAGGCGGGGGCTGCCCCAAGGGATCTCGGCGATTGGGGTGAGGAGGAAGGTCTCCTCGACCCTGCGCTCCTTATCGCCCGGGGTGTACACGAAGGTCCAGCCATACACCATGCCCGAGAAAAGCACGCGCGCTTCCTCGAGGAGCCGAAGCTCCGCCTTTTCGAGGGGGATGGGGTATTCGGCCTCGATGCGGACCAGGGGCTCCAGCTCGATCCACGGCCTGATGAAAAGCCGATCGTCGGCCCGGGCCAAAAGCCCGCAGAGGGGGAGAAGGAGAATGGGGACGAGGAGCCGGCGCGCTGCGATACTTCTAGTATCGGGCGCTATCGCCTGCGGAAGAAGATCGAGATGGGATTGATGCGGAAACGGACCAGGAGGTACAGGTAGCCGAATGCGAGGCCCGCGAGGTGCGTGAGGTGCGCCACCCCCGAGCGGGAGTTCCAGAACTGCAGCACGATCTCGATGCCCGCGTACAGGAGCACGGCCACAGGGGCGCGGATGGGGAGGATGCCGAAGATGAAGATCCGCGCATCGGGGAAGAAGGAGGCGAAGGCGAGCAACAGGCCGAAGATCGCGCCGGAGGCTCCCACGACGGGCACGCTGCCGATGCCGGTGGCATTGTTCACCAGCACCGTCGCGAGGCCGGCGCCGATGCCCGAGAAAAAATAGTACAGGAGGAACTCTGTGGAGCCCATGCGCTGCTCGAGCTGGATTCCGAAGAGGAAAAGGGCGAGCATGTTGAAAAAAATGTGCTGGAACCCGCCGTGGACGAACATGTAGGTGACCACCTGCCACCACGCTCCTCCCCGCACCACGTAGACCGGAATGAGGGCGAGGTACGCGCCCGCGCGGGGAGCGAGCCACGTGACGACAAAGGCGAGAACGTTCACCGCGATCAGGAAGATCGTCGCATTGTAGAAGCGGTAGCGCAGGGGCCGCTGGAGGATTCCCGGCATGAGGTGAAGGTACGAATCGCTCCGCTCGGAGTCAACCGGGGAGCCAGAGCCGCGGGTTGCAGCGGCCCCCGGCCCCTGATACTCTAGGAGGGCGTATGAAAGGGAAGCCCGACTACTACTGGCGCAAATCCAAGGAGGAGGGCTATCCCGCCCGGTCAGTGTTCAAGCTGCAGGAAATCCAGGAGAAGTACCGGTTGATCAGGCCGGGGAACGCGGTCCTCGACCTCGGCGCCTCTCCGGGGAGCTGGAGCCTGTACATCCTGGATCTCCTCGCCGGCAGCGGGAGCGTAACAGGCGCCGACCTCAAGTCTCCCGACCGCAAGCTCCTGTCCCGTCGGGGGTTCCGCTTCATCCAGGGCGACTTCACTTCAGGGGAGACGCTGGCCTCGATCCTCGCCTCCTCCCCCTTCGACGTCGTGGTGTCGGACGCCGCTCCCTCGACAACGGGCAACAGGACAATGGACACGGCGCGCTCGCTCGGTCTCGCCCGGCAGGTGCTCGCCATCGCGGAGAAGGCCCTGAAGCCGGGGGGCAGCCTCGCGCTCAAGATCTTCCAGGGCGGCGAGGAGAAGGAGATCCTGGACTGGATGCGCGGCCGGTTCGCTTTGGCTCGGGCCTTCAAGCCGAAGGCGAGCAGGCGCGACTCGATGGAGACCTACTTCGTGGGCACGGGTTTCGCCGCCCGGCCCGACTCCTCCCCTTCTTCCCAAACGCTTTCTTGACAGCGTCCAATGGCGGGAGGTACTCTGGGGCAACCATGAACATTGCCCTCGTCAATGTCTCGGGACGGATGTCCACCGACGGCTCCCGCCTGGTCTCCGCGCTGCTCAAACGGGCGGGCCACGCGGTGCGGGGGATCTTCCTCTCCCGCCGCTCCCCCATGCTCTACAGCGAGCGGGAGCTCGAGCTCCTGGACGGCATCTTCTCAGACACCGAAGCGGTCATGGTCTCCGTGTACTCCAGCTACGCGGCGCGCGCCGCGCAGATCACCGATTTCATCCACCGCCGACACCCCCGGTGCAGGGTCTTCTGGGGCGGCCCCCACTGCATCTCGGTGCCCGAGGTCGGCCTCGCGCACGCGGATGGCCTCTGCTTCTCCGAGGGCGACGAAGCTGTTGTGGATCTCGCCGACAGGCTCGCGAAAGGCGGGGACTGGACGGCGACGCCGAACTTCTCTTTCAGCGTGGACGGAAAGATGGTCACCAACCGTGTCCTGCCCCCCTTCCGCGACCTGGACAGCCTCCCGTACTACGACTACGACCTCGACGGGCAGTTCATGCTGGACCGGGAGCTCATCCCGATGACTCCCGAGCTGCTCAAGGCGCGTCTGGCCAGTTATCCTTACCGGATCCCCATTTTCTACTTCATGACCTCGCGCGGGTGCCCCCACAACTGCGCCTACTGCAACAACTGCCGCTACCTCGCCCTGTGGGGGAAGGTGCCGATCCGCATGCACAGCGTGGAGCGCGTGATCCGGGAGCTGGAGTTCCAGCTCGCCCGGTTGGGTTTCATCGAGTTCGTCGGCTTCGGAGACGACGACTTCTTCGTGCGCCCCAGCGGCGAGCTCGCCGAGTTCGCCGCCGCCTATAGGAAGCGCATCGGCCTGCCCTTCGGCGTGGCGGTGAGCGCCCGCACCTACAGGCGCGAGAAGCTGGACATCCTGCTCGATGCGGGTCTGAAGATCGTGCAGATGGGGGTGCAGTCGGGAAGCCAGCGCGTGCTGGATGAGGTGTTCAACAGGACGCTGAGCGTGGAGAAGACGCGGGCCGCGGGGCTGGACCTCGCGCGATCGATCCGCGGTCGCGGCATGGACCTCGGCCTGGACTTCATCATCGACAATCCCTACGAGACGCGTGAGGATGCCAACAAGACATTCCGCTACATCCTCGAGCTCCCCCCGAGGGTCCAGCTCAATGTCTTCTCGCTCGCCTATTTCCCCGGCACGCCCCTGTACGAACGGGCCCTCGCCGACGGCATCATCACGCCGACGAGCCGGGAAATCTACAAGTTCTGGGCGCGCACAAGCCTGCGCTACCAGCGCAACTGGGAGACCGTCCTCATCCTGCTGACCCGTTTCCTCCGCCTCGCCACAAAGGGGAGAAGCTCCGCCGTGGAGGCCTTCCTCCACTTCAGCGGCAGCCGGCCCGTCCGGATGTTCATGTCCGCCGTACCAGGGGCCTTCTTCTCGGCGCTCGCCTCCGCCATCCAGGGCATCGTCCTGTCCCAGGCCCGCAAGAAGGAGCGCGCGCACCTCGGATCGGGCGCTCCCAAGAAGGCAATCCGGGCAGCGTAACGGACGGAGCCACGGCTGCCGGGGATCAGAGGCAGGGCCCGCTCCAGACGCTCAGCGCCGCGAGTGTTTTCTCGTCCACCTCGAAGCCGATCCCCCGGCCCCGCACCACCTCGGCCTTGCCGCCATGCCCGAATCGGAAGCTCTCTCTCGTGATGTTCTCGGTGAGGAGGATGTCGTCGTAGGAACCCTCCAGGTAGCGAGGGGCGGGCAGGAGCGAGGCGGCCACCCTGCCGAGGCCGGACAGGATGCCCGTCTCCCCGACCATGCACCCCAGCTGGTAGGTGAGCCCGTTTGCCCGCGCGTCCTCCGCGATCGCGAGCACCCGCGAGAGCCCGCCGTTTTTCGACAGCCGCAGGTTCAGCGCATTGTAGGTGCCTGCCGCCGCGACCGAAGCGACATCACCGGCGGAGAGGAACCCCTCGTCCGCCATGAAATCGAACCCGCGGGCGCGCGCGCGCGCCGCCGCCGCCGTCACCCCCAGGGCGTCCACGGCAAAGGGCTGCTCGACCACCCTCACGCCGAAGCGCTCGCAAACGGTGAGGTGGGCATCAGCGTCGCTCACCTTCCAGGAAGCGTTGGCGTCCACTCGGATGTCGGCGGCGCCCCCAAGCGCCTGCCTGCACAAACCGAGAATGGCGGAGTTGTAGGCTAGGTCGCCGCTCACCTTCACCTTGAAGTCGGGAAAGCCGAAGCCCGCATACAGTGCAATGAAGGCTCGTGCCTGCTCGAGGGGGAGAATCGGCATGACCCCGCCATAGGCCACCGTGGTCCTCGCGGGCTTCCTGCCGAGGATCTCATAGATATCCGCGCCTTCCAGCCCGCAGCCCAGGTCGAGGACGGCCGTTTCTACGGCGCACAGAAGGGGAAGCTCGGAGGCGTCGCAGTCGAGCGCGGCAAGGGCCGCGACGGCCTCGCGCCAGGACATGCCGTTCGCCCGCAGAGTCGAGAGGATCCTGCGAGCGGCCTGGGCAGCCTGGGTGCGGAAATCGGCCCCGCTGCCTAGGGAGCCCGAGACATAATCCCTTACCACGGCTTCGCCGAATCCGACCTTCCCATCGGCCTCGACCCGAATCACGAGAGAGTCGGAAAACGTACGATCGGCCCTGGCGCCATGGGTGACGCTCAAACGGAAGGGAATCTCGAGGAAATGAAGCTCTGCGCGCTCGATTCTCATGTGTGTGCCTCGGAGGCGCCCATGGTATCGCTGCGAGCGGCAATCATCAAGCCACGCCTGACGCATCGCTGTGCGGAATAAAAGATTATAGCATTCCACGCCGATAATCGAAGTGAAGGGAATACTCTGTCCATTGGAACAGGCTGAGAACACGAATAGTTGCCTGAACACTCGGGCGATCATCGAATACACGCGAAGACGGTTCCCCGACCGGCTGGGCGAGCTTTTCATCGGACTCCCCGAGCCCTGGTCGACGATGACGGCGCTGGAGGCCTACCTTTCGGACGAGAACAACTGGGTCCCCAGCACGGTAGTCGTGAAAATGTTCGAAAACGTGAAGAGGATCACCGCGAATCCAAGCGTCGCATTCGACATCGGCTACGAGTCCATCATCAAGCGGGAGTTCGCCTACTTCCAGAAGCTCTTCCTCACCTTCTTCTCCTCCCCCCGCGGCATCTTGAGGATCTTGAATCGTCTCAACACCAAGCTGAACACGACGAAGACCATCCAGCTGCTCAAGAACAACACTCCCGGCCGGGCCGTGGTCCGATGGCACTGGAAGAGCGGGATCGCGATCTCCAAGGACCTCTGCGAGTACAACAAGGGGATCTACAGCGCCATTCCCACGCTGTGGGGCTTGCCGCCCGCGAAGCTCGAGGAGACTACGTGCCACTTCGCTACCGGGGGGTACTGCGAGAACAGGCTCACATGGAGCCTGTCGAAGGGCAGGTTCCGCAATGTCCTCTCGCGGATCTTCACGCGCAAGTCGGCCATCCTCCGCGCCCTCGAGGAGGTGGAGAGCGACAAAACCCTGCTGAAGCAGAGGTTCAACGAGGTTGCGCGCCTGAACCTCGACATGAGCCACAAGGTGACCGTGTTGAAGGCGATCAATAGCGCGACGCGGACTCTGGTCTCCACAACGGACACACAGGAGGTCCTCGAGCAAACCATGAAGCCCATCGTGGGGGTCCTGGGGTTCGACAGGGCGCTCATCATGCTCGTGGACGAGAAACGGGAGTACCTCGAGTACCGCTACGGAGTGGGGGAATCGCCAGACGCAATGAAGAAGATCCGCGACTACAAGATCCCCCTGGATCGCGAGCAGAACCTGATGATCCGCGTCCTGCGCAAGAAGCGGCCCGTGCTCATCCGAGACGTGCGCGCCTCGGGGCTGAACCCCGCGAACCGGATCCTCGCCGATTTCCGGCCCAGCTCGTTCATCATCTGCCCCCTGATCGCCGAGGAAAAGACCATCGGCATCCTGGGGGCTGACCGGCGGGAGGAGAAGGCGCGGCTCACCACCAACGACGCGGAGTTCCTCTCGATCTTCGCCAACAACATCGCCACGGCCCTCCAGAGGGCGCGCATGGACGAGGAGCTGAAGACGAGCTACGTGAGCTCGGTGCGCGCCCTTGTGCAGGCCATTGAAGAGAAGGACACCTATACGCGCGGCCATTCCGAGCGCGTGTCGACGATCGCGATCGAGGTGGCCCGGACGCTCGGCATGCCTGAAGGCGAGATCGAGTACTTGCGCTTTGGCAGCATCCTGCACGATGTGGGCAAAATCGGCATTCCTGAGTCCATTGTGCGCAGTCCGAAGGCTCTCACGAGCGCGGAGTTCAGGATCATCCAGAAGCACCCCCTCAAGGGCGTGGAAATCCTGCAGCCCATCTCCTTCATCCGCAACCACATGTACCTGATTCGCAGCCATCACGAGCGATGGGACGGCCGAGGGTATCCGGACAAGCTCGCGGAAGACGCCATCCCCCTTGGGGCGCAGATCGTGGCTGTTGCGGATGCCTTCGACGCCATGACGTCGTCCCGGCCGTACCGCAAGGGAATGCCTCCCAAGCAGGCGGCAAAGGAAATTCAGAAGAACATGGGCACGCAGTTCTCGTATCCGGTCGCCGAGGCCTTCCTTAAAGTCTTCGAGGAGAAGCTTTCCCGAGAGGAAAGCCTGGATCACGAAAAAGTAAAATAAATAAAAAAAGACTTGCATCTCCATTCCTCCTGTGATGGAATTTAGCTCTAATACCACCACTCCAGGAGGTCTATATGAAACTGAAGATCTCTGTCTTCTTTCAATCGCCCATCAATGTCTTCCTGTTCCGCCACATGAGCCCGAGCCTCGCGCAGAAATTCCTGCACGGCATCGGGTTCCTCTACTATCTCATCAATCCCCACGAGAAAAGGGTGATCGAGAAGAACGTGAGGGAGGTGCTCGCGGGCCAGCAGGAGAGGTACGTGCGCCGGGTGATCCGGGAGACCTTCAAGGGCATCTTCACCCACTACTTCGAGAAGATGTTCTCCGCCTTCCTCGACTACGACACCGTGAAGAAGTACGTGGATCAGCGCTTCGAGGTGAAGGGCGGGGAGATCATCACCCGCGCTCTCGAGCAGGGCAAGGGCTGCGTCCTGGTCACCGCCCACTGGGGCGCGGTCGAGTTCATCCCGTGGGTCCTGCACATGAAGGGCTTCCCGACCAGCGTCATCCTCGAGTGCGCCACCGCCCGCCTGGCAAAGAGCCTGCAGGAGAAGATCGCCAACAGGGACGCCGAGCTCATCACCTCGGCATACGGGGGCTCGATCTTCCTCCGCGCCATGCAGTCGCTGAAGGCGAACAGGGTCCTCATGACACAGTGCGACGAGGTGGACGCGTGGAGGAAGCGCAAGAGCCAGACCATCTCGCTTTTCGGCAAGCAGCTGTTCTTCGACAACACGATCGACGTGCTCTCGCACCGCTCGGGCGCGCCCGTGGTCGCAGCGTTCCTGAAGAGGACGGGGAAGAACCGCTACACGTTGTTCTGCGAGGACGTGTCGGTCCAGCGCGAAAGCGCGAGCACGGCCCGCGACTGCCTGGAGCTGTGGGAGAGGTATGTCCAGGCGAACCCCGAACAGTGGTACCAGTGGAAGAAGTGGAGCGCGATGAAGGCTGCATGAGCGAAGGTTGAACAGCCCCGCGCAGTCGGTGTATGGTGCTCCCCATCGGAGACCCGAGATGAAATTCCATACCGAGTACGTGACATTCAACACCCGCAAAGAGCGGGAGTACGTCAACATGACCGCCGCGGTCGAGGAGGCGGTCGCGAAGAGCGGCTGCGCCGAGGGCATGGCGCTCGTCTCCGCAATGCACATCACGGCCGGCGTGTACGTGAACGACGCCGAGGCCGGCCTCATCCAGGACATCGACGACTGGCTGGAGGCCCTCGCTCCCCGCAGACCCGACTACCGCCATCACCGCACGGGCGAGGACAACGGTGACAGCCACCTGAAGAACCTCCTCATCGGGCACGAGGTCATTCTGCCCATCACGAAGGGCAGGCTCGACCTTGGCCCCTGGCAGCAGGTCTACTACGCGGAGTTCGACGGCCGCAGGCCCAAACGGGTCATCATCAAGGTGATGGGGGAGTAGGCTCCGTGAAAGTTCTCAAGTTCGGCGGGAGCTCGCTCGCGGATGGAAAAAGGATCGCCGCGGTGACCGCGATCGTCGCGGATGCGGCGGCGGGAGGGCGGATCGCCGTCGTTCTCTCGGCCATGAAGGGCGTCACGGACCTTCTCATCTCGGCGGCGCGGAAGGCGGAGGAGGGATCGGAAGGAAGCAGGGATGCGCTGGAGAAAATCCGCGCGCAGCACCTTGCCGCCATCCGCTTCCTGTTCTCCGCGCCCGACCAGGCGGCCGTCATTACCCCCGTCACGATCATGCTGAACGATCTGGAGGAGATCCTCCACGGCGTGGAGCTGATCCGGGAATGCTCGCCCAGGACAATGGACCTCGTCATGAGCTTTGGCGAGAGGCTCTCCTGCACCCTCGCCTCGGCGCACATGCGCACCCGGGGCCTGGATGCCGTCACGGTGGACGCGCGGGAGATGATCCTGACCGACGACCATTTCGGCTCCGCGGCCGTGGACTTCGATGCGAGCTACCCCCGCATCGCAGCGCACCTCGCGGCCATCCCCGGCATCCCCGTCATCCCCGGCTTCATCGGCGCCACCTCCCGGGGCGTCACGACGACCCTGGGAAGGAACGGCTCGGACTTCACAGCCTCGATCATCGGCGCGGGGGCATCGGCAGAGCTGATCGACATCTGGAC
>CAYGXO010000054.1:0-10414 GCA_964353885.1 uncultured Spirochaetaceae bacterium | reverse complement strand
GTTCGACCGTGGACATTCGCGGAACCCTCAACTGGTGGTGGTGGATCTCGGGGAGGAAACCCGGGTCTGCCTGATCACGTCGTGAGATGACGGGCAGACCGCAGGCGGTTTCCCTCCCCGTGGAGTGAAGCCGCCCGCGGTTTTTTTATGCGCGAAAACCCGGGCAAAGGTGAGCCCGGGTTTTTATTTTTCCGCCCCGTCGGGGCGGTCCGCCGCGGAGACGGCGGAGATCGAGAGAATCGAGAGAAAGGAGCCTTCCATGACCGACAACAGGATTTTCCAGCTTCCCACTCGCGAGATCCCCAAGAAGTGGCTGAACATCCAGGCGTTTCTGCCCGAGCCCGTGCCGCCGAGCCTCAGCCCCGCCGACGGCAAGCCCGTGCCCCTGGAGGCTTTCACGCCTCTGTTCCCGATGGGCCTTCTCGAGCAGGAGATGTCGACCCAACGAGAGATCACGATCCCCGACGAGGTGCTCAAGGTCTACTCGATGTTCCGTCCCACCCCCCTTATCCGGGCGAAGTTCCTCGAGGAGGCGCTCGGCACGCCTGCGATAATTTTCTTCAAGAACGAGAGCGTGACGCCGACCGGCAGCCACAAGCCCAACACGGCGATCCCGCAGGCCTACTACAATCAGAAAGAGGGCGTCAAGAAGATCGTTACGGAGACGGGCGCGGGTCAGTGGGGGAGCGCTCTCGCTTTTGCCGGTGCGCACTTCAACGTCAATGTGAACGTTTTCATGGTCCGAGCCTCCTATGAGCAGAAGCCCTACCGCAAGATCATGATGGAAAGCTATGGCGCGAAGGTGCACGCAAGCCCCTCCAACGAGACGGCGATTGGACGGAAGATGCGCGAGGACAAACGCAACCTCCCCGGCTCGCTGGGCATCGCAATCAGCGAGGCGGTCGAGGTTGCGGGGACCTCGGGCGGCACGACGAAATACTCGCTGGGGTCGGTGCTCAACCACGTGCTCCTGCACCAGACCGTGATCGGCCTCGAGGCAAAGGCCGTGCTGGACGATTTGGGCATCTCGCCCGACATCGTCATCGGCTGCCACGGCGGCGGGAGCAACTTCGGCGGGATCATCATCCCGTTCATGGAGGAGAAGATCGCGGGCAGGAAGAACATCGAGTTCATTGCCTCCGAGCCCCTCGCCTGTCCTTCGCTGAGCAAGGGCCTCTATGCGTACGATTTCGGCGACGCCGGAAAGCTTATCCCCCTGGTCAAGATGTATACCCTCGGCCATGGCTTCATTCCGCCGTCGGTGCATGCAGGCGGCCTGCGCTACCACGGCGCATCGCCGATCGTGTCGCTGCTGAACCACCTGGGCCTCATGAGGGCCGAGGCGCTGCGGCAGAAGGAGACCTTCGAAGCCGCAGTCCTGTTCGCCCGCACCGAGGGCATCATCCCGGCCCCCGAATCGGCGCATGCCATCGCCTCGGCGATCCGGGCCGCAAAGAAGTGCAAGGAAACGGGCGAGAAGAAGGTGATTCTCTTCAACCTCTCGGGCCATGGCCACTTCGACATGGCGGCCTACGAGCAATACCTCTCGGGCAAGCTGGAGGACTACGAGTACCCCGAGGCGGCGATCCTGAGGGCCGAGAAAGACCTGCCGAAGGTGGGTTGACGGAGAGCTCGAAAGAGGGGGAGCGAGAGCTTCCCCTCCTCGTGATTCATGACGGCGCGAGCTTCCGCTTGGTCTGTTCGAACCACGTGTACACGTTCTCGAACACGTCGAGGTAGTCCTCCTCGCGCAGCTTCTCGTGGATCAGCCCGATCAGCTCCCCCGTGTCCATCTTCCTCCCTCGGATCGTGAGTGGGTTCTCCCTGTGCACTTTCCGGGTGAACTGCCTGTACTCGGCGATGATCCCGGGGTCCACGCCGTTCGCCACGAGGGTCTGCGCGAAGATCCCGTCGAGGTCGATCAGCCAGAGGTAGACGATCGCCAGGCCGTGGATGACCCGAAACTCCTTGTCGGTGAAGATGATATAGGGCAGCTCATTGTCGACGATCCGCATTTCGCGGAAATCGAAGAGGCCGTCGGGGAAGGCGCCGTCGGCCAGGCTCCTCGCGCTCACCGCGGACCGCGGCCCTTCCGCCTCGGCCAGCTGCCGCAGGATCGCCGCCGCCCGTTCCTTTATCAGCCGGTAGAGCTCCTTTTGGTCCCCATCGCCTACGGGCGGGTAGGGGAACCTGTCGAACACGCGCGAATCGGGGTTCTCGGCGAGGTAGGAGAGCAGCGCCGCGACCGCGTCACGGACCCGGGCGGAATGGGCTTCGAAGGGCCTGCCGAAGGTTTGCTCGTTCACGAGGGGGATCACGATCTTGTAGAGGTTTTTTATCAGGAGAGTCTTCTCGTAGGGGTCGAAGATCTCGCGCACACCGTTCCAGATCTCGAGCGGCCGCACCCCCTCGATCGTCTGCAGCTCGAAGTACAGGGAGTGCACGAAGGCAACCAGCCGGCTCTCCATTCCTCGATCTCCTCTCTCGTCCTCGATCTCCCGTGGTCTCACGCGAGGCGCGCCTCCCCGAGGAGGTCCTTCCTCCCACGACCCAGCGCATCCTGGGTCGCGAGGAACAGCGTCTCGCCTCCCCGGATCCACGAGCCAGGAAGGGCAGGGTCCCCGTCCAGCACCCGGCGCAGCGCCGCGGCTTTCTCCGCCCCGGCCACGAGGAAAAGCACGCGCCGCGCATCGTTCATGAAAAGGGGGCAGAGCGTCAAGCGCCATTCCCCATCGGCTGAAAGACGCACCGCGGCGGTTTCGCTGAGAAGGTCGGCGGCCACGGGCAAGGGCCCCCGGCCGGCGATGTAGGCAATGGCTCCGGGAAAGAGCGAGGCCGTATGGCCGTCGGCGCCCAGGCCGAGCAGGACGAGGTCAGGACGACCCGCCGCGCGTGCCCGCGCGCGGGAGGTCCACTCCCCGTAGCGCCGGGCAGCATCGACCGGGTCCCCCGAGCCGGCCTCCCACGAGGCGATCGAGCAATCGGGAGCGCGAATATGCTCCAGAAGCGTCTCCCTTGCCATGCCCTCGTTGCTGCGCGCGTGCCCGCGCGGCACCCAGCGCTCGTCGCCGAACAGCCACAGGATCCTGTCCACGGGGATGGCCATCTCGAGCATGCCGCGGGCGAGCACACGGTAGGTTTCGCGCGGGGTCCCGCCGCCCGAGAGCGCCACCACCGCGTCGCGCCCCGCGGCGATCGCTTCCCGAACCGATTCGAGGATCAACCCGCTCGCGGCCTCGCTCGCGGCCTCGAGGTCCGCGTAGACCCGGACCTGTTTCACGTGGCGCCTTCCGGGGGCGCGGACCCATCCGCCAGCGAGAGCGCATCCGCCAGCGTGAGTGCGCCCGCCTGCGCGAGCGCATCCTCGAGCAGCGCGTCTTGATGGAGGCTGTCCACCTCAGCCAGGAGGATCTCGCCGTCGTTGACCGGCTTCGCGTCGAGAACCAGGGGCTCGCCATTGCGGAAATGCAGCTCGGCCGCGAATCGGCGGGCCGGCGGGTAATGCTCGGTCGCCGGTCCGCGCATTGTCGGGCCCTTTCCCGACGCCCAGCCCAGCCGCGAGGCGAGCCAGAGGAAGAACAGCGCCCCTTCGGCGGGAGGAAGTCCCGCTACCGCGACCTCCCGGATCTCCCCGAGCCGCGCCCGTGTCTCGAGAGGATCGAATGCCCTGGCCGCCTGCACGCGAAGCGCACGGGTGCGCTGCCAGGCAAAGTCCGCGACCACGACCGACCTGCGCGCGGCTGACCTGAATGCCCCCAGCGCTTGGATCGCTTCGCGCGCGGAAGTGTGGGAGAGGCCGACCGAGGAGTCGACGATGAGCTTGTCGATGAACTCGGCCGCTTCCAGGACCGGCGCCAGAGACTCCCGCGTCGTTCGGCCGAGCCTCCACGCATACACGGGTATGTCGCGGATCAGAAGCGGCGCCCATGCGCCGATGTTCGTCCCCGGCGCCCCGCCTGAGATGCCGATCTCCTCGAAGCAGACCCCCCGGCTTCGCGCATCGGGGAAGCAGCGTCCCGACACCACGGCTCCCGCGCTCTGGCCAGCTCCCTCCCCGTCGATCGTGATGATGCGCGCGGCGCGCTTTCCCAGCAGGTGCTGGAGCGCTAGGGCTGCGGCCTGAGCCCCGGCCTCCCCCTGGCCAGCGAAGATGACGAGGTTGAAGAGGTTCGTCTTGACGCCGGAGGAGTAGGGGTTGGACTCCCGCTCCCGGATCCTGCCGATCTCCCGCTCGATCGCTCGCGGGTCCAGGGTCGCGCTCATAGTCTCCGCCACCGCCTCTCGGGAGATCCGAGCAGGCGCGAGGCCTCCTCGGGTCCCGAGCTGCCCACCCTGTAGAACGCGAGACGGGGACTGCCGGTCTCGCCCCAACCCTCGAGGATGCCCGTCACGAACCTCCATGCGGAGTCCACCTCGTCCTTGCGCATGAAGAGAGTGGAGTCCCCGACCATCGCGTCCAGCAGGAGTCTCTCGTACGCCTCGGGCAGCTCCTCGGCGAACGCCGAGCCGTACGCAAAGTCCATCGCGACCGTGCGCATGTCCGTCGCGTGGCCGGGGATCTTCGCATTGAAGCTCATCGTGATCCCCTCCTGCGGCTGCATGCGCAGAACGAGGACATTGGGCTGCGCGGAAGGCTGCGCCCGGTCGGCGAACAGGTTCAGAGGCGGCCTGTGGAAGTGGACGGAGATCTCCGTCGCCCGGCGCGAGAGCCTCTTGCCCGTTCGGAGCAGGAAGGGCACGCCCGCCCACCGCCATGAGTCCAGCGATACGCGCAGGGCCGCGTAGGTCTCCGTGCCGGAGTCCGGGGCGACGTCCGTCTCCTGGCGGTAGCCCGGCGCCTCCGCGCCCTCGGCGATCCCCGCCGCGTACTGGCCGCGAACAGTCTCGGATCCCACGGCATCCGCCCGGATGGGCTTGATCGATTTCAACACCTTGACCTTTTCGTCGCGGACGCTGTCGGGGGCCAGGTCGACCGGCGGCTCCATGGCGACCAGGGAGAGCAGCTGGAGCATGTGGTTCTGGATCATGTCGCGCAGGGCGCCCGCCCCCTCGTAGTAGCGGCCCCGGGTCTCCACGCCGATCGTCTCCGCCATAGTGATCTGCACGTGATCGACATACCTGTTGTTCCACACCGGCTCGAAGATCTCGTTGCCGAAGCGCAGCAGCATGATGTTCTGCACCGTTTCCTTGCCGAGGTAGTGGTCGATGCGGTAGATCTGGTCCTCGGGGAAGGCGCGGGCGAAGCTCTCGTTCAACGCGCGCGCGCTCGCGAGATCCCTGCCGAAGGGCTTCTCTACTATTATACGGGCGTAGCCCCGGGACTGGTCCGCGATGCCTGCTTCTCGGATCCGCCGTGCGATAGTCGAGTACTCATCGGGAGGGGTGGCGAGATAGAACAGCCGGTTGGGGTGGTCGGGGGCGGCGGCCGCGAGCGCCGCGTACCCCTCAGGGGAATCGAAGGCGGAGCGCACGAAATCGACCCGCGCCACGAAGGAGTCCTTCTCAGCCGCGCTCGCCGGAGGGGCATCCTGCGTGTCGAGCATCGCGCGCACCTGGGCGCGGAAGCTTTGGGTGGTCCACTCCCTGCGCGCGAAGCCCGTGATCCTCGTCCGCGCGGCGCTGCCCTTCAGGTGCAGGGAGAAGAGTGCGGGAATGAGCTTGCGGCGGGTGAGGTCGCCGCTCGCGCCGAAGATCACCAAGGAGAGCGGCGGCGGCTCGCGCGGAAGACCGAGGCCGGCCGCGAGAGGGTTTTCCAGCATCACGGAAAATGGTACAGAGGAATGCGCATGGAGACAAGCCTCAGGATCACGACCCCGTGGGAGGGCGCCCCGGTCTATCTGAAGGAACGCACGGGCTCGACGATGGACGACGCCCTCGCCCTTGCGCGCGCCGGCACGCCCGCGGGCACGACCGTGGTCGCGGGGTGCCAGGAGCGAGGGAGAGGCCGGGCACCGGGCCGATCATGGGTATCGGGGGCGTGGGAGAGCCTCCTGGCCACCGTCGTCCTTTGCCGGGCCGACTCGCCGCCTCCGTCCCAGCTTCCGCTGCGCGCGGGCCTTGCGGTCTCGCTCGCCATCGAGGAGGCGGCTGGCATACCAGTGGCGATCAAGCGGCCGAACGACATCCTGTGGGAGGGGCGAAAGCTCGCCGGCATTCTGTGCGAATCGCGCGGAGGCATCCTGCTGGTCGGGATCGGGGTCAACTGCCTCCAGATCTCCTTCCCGCCCGAGATCGCGCGGAGCGCCTGCTCGCTGCGCCAGGCCTGCGGCCGGGACATCTCCCCCCTCGCGCTTCTCCCGATCGTTCTGGCCCGGTTGAAAGCCTCGCTGGCGGACGAGCTTTGGCGAGCAAAGGTCGTCGAGAGACTCCTCAGGCGAGATCGATGATGGGCCAGCCCCTGCGTGCGGCGATCCTCCGCAGCCGAAAGTCCGGGTTCACCGCGACGGGGTGACCGATGGCCTCCAGCAGCGGCAGGTCGTAGATGCTGTCGGAGTAGAACCCGCAGTCCTTGGGCGACTCTCCCGCGCGCGCGATGAACTCCATCACCCGCGCGCTCTTCTCGGCTCGGAACATCGGCAGGCCGACGATTTTCCCCGTGCAGATGCCGTCGCGGAACTCCAGGGTGGTTGCGAGGATGTCGTCCACCCCGAGGTGACGGGCAAGCGGCTCGACGATGATGTCCATCGACGAGGTGGCCAGGGCGACTCTCCTGCCCGCCTTCCGTCTTTCTGCGATCAGGGTCACGGCACCCCCGTACACGTCTCCCTTCAGCTTGGACTCGAAGCTCTCCCGCGCGATCACTTCGAGGGACGCGCGGGTCATGCCCGCGAGGTACGGGAAGCCCTCGGGGTATTCGCGAGGCTTGAAGATCCCGAGCTTGTACGTGAGGGAATAGAAGGGCAGGACGAGGAGCAGCCGCGGCGGGAGCAGACCCCTGCGGATGCCGAGGAACACGTAGCGGGAGCCAGACGATCGACGGGTGATGGTGTGGTCGACGTCGAAAAAATCGATCCCCGCCACGGTCAGCGGCCCTCTATGCCGAGGAGGAGCGCGAAGGTCCGCCTCCTGCCGCTCACCCAGCGCGCGGGAATCGGCGCCGGGCAGCCGAACGGGTTCACCTCGAGGATCGCCTTCCCGCCAAAGGAGCGGGCGACGCGGAAGAAGGGCAGGCCCCATTGCCGGGCATCCTCGCGCGCGAACCGCAGCACGAGCCGGCCTCCGCCGCGCAGTGCGACGGCGTGCGCGGCGCCGGGCACCGCCACCCAACCGTCACGGTCGCTCACCGTGTACACGGCGGTCGAGCCGTCGGGGGCCGAGGTCTCGACGGAGGCGGAGGCTGCGCGACTCTCGGCCAGAGCGATCGAGAAGGGGGTGAGCTCCTCGACGACACCATCCCCGCTCATCCGCGGATAGCGGATATCGGCGAATATCGTGAGCAGCGGCGAGTCGTCGCGGAAGGTGTATTCGATGTCGAGCGAGGCGCCCTGGCCCGCGGAGCCATCGAGGACGAGCTCCTCGCGAAGCCCCGTGCCGCCGTCGCTTTCGAACGAGAAGGAGCTTTTCGTGCGGAAGGGCTGGGTTTTCCCCGCGAAGCGGATGTAGGAGCGCGCGGGCCGCGCGGGGAGGATCGCCTCGCCCCTGCGCGCGATTCCGCAGAACCGCCCGCCCGAGAGCTTCACGTCGAAATCGCTCCCCGCGAGCGTGACCTCCCCCAGCATGTGCGCTACCGGCAGGCGCGCCTCCCTCGCCGCGCCGTCCTCAGAAGCGCCCTCGCACTCGTACTCGCGGGGGACGCCCGGCGACAGGGTCACAAGGATCTCCCGATACTCATCGGTATTCTTCCTGCGCTTGCGCGCGAGCGGCGCGACCGCCTCGAGCGCATCCCTTGCCATGGGAGGTGGAAAAAGCCCGCAATCGAAGCGCGGGCCGCTCAGCCGCGCGGGCGCCCCCACCGCCGCCTTGGCGGAGGCGGGGAGAGTCGCCGAAACGACGGGGAGCAAGAGATCAATGGCCTGCGTAAAAAGTGCCTCGAGAGGTCGGAGGGAGGAGAGCCCGGTCAGGTCGAGCATGAGAAAGAAGTCGCCCCTCTGGGAAACGAGGCGCCGGCAGGGTTTTGCCTCGGCGACGGCAATACGGACGAACGGGAACACCTCGACTCCAGCCGGGTGCTTGAAAAGACGGAAAGCACCGGCTCCGGCGATGCCGATCCTATGGTAACCGTGCCGGCGGTACGCCTCGATTGCCTGGGGACGCTGGAGATCGGGCATCCGGGGGACGAGGATCGACGGCTGGACGCCGAACGCGTCCGCGACCCCCGTGGCCCACGGGTTTTTCCTTCCCCAATTGAGCTCCTTTTCCAGCTCGTCGAGGGAGAGAAGGGGGTGGCAAGCGCCTGCGAAACCCATCGGCAGAACGGCATCTCCGGCGTCCCCCATCCGGCGGGCCAGAGCCTTCACGAAAGCCGCCCGCGCCCGCCCCCGCGCCCTACCATCCTGTGGCAGGGCGGGGAAGTTCCAGCACACGGGGGCCTTGCCGAGCCGTCCGAAGAGGAAGTCGCACCAGAGGGGAACATCGTCCCATGAGGAGGCGTCCCACTGGATGCCCAGGAAGATGTTCCGCGCGCTTCTCCCGCTCATCCCACCTTTTTGTATCAGATAGATGCTGAAAGTCAATATCGGAAAAATTCACTTGATGATCTCTGTCTCTTTTTGTATCTTTGCGGTAAAAGCGCACGGTACGCTTCATCCAATTCGCCCGTGACGTAACTACGATATGAGAGGGAAAGGGGAGAGACATGGCTAAACAACTCCGGTTCGACGAGGACGCCCGACAGAAGCTTCTGAGGGGCGTGGAAAAGATGTCCACGGCCGTCAAGGTCACGCTGGGGCCGAAAGGCCGCAACGTCGTCCTGGACAAGAAGTTCGGCTCGCCGACCGTCACCAACGACGGCGTCACCATCGCGAAGGAGATCGAGCTGGAGGATCCCTTCGAGAACATGGGAGCCCAGCTGCTGAAGGAAGTCGCCACCAAGACCAACGATGTGGCGGGCGACGGCACCACCACGGCGACGGTCCTCGCGTACTCGATGATCAAGGAAGGCCTCAAGTCGGTCGCCGCGGGAATCAACCCCATGGACATCAAGAGGGGCATTTCAAAGGCCGTCGAGATCGCCGTCGAGGACATCAAGAAGAGCGCCAAGGACATCAAGGAGAAGGAAGAGATCTCCCACGTCGCGGCCATCTCGGCGAACAACGACATGGAGATCGGCAACCTCATCGCCGACGCCATGGAAAAGGTCGGCAAGGACGGCGTCATCACCGTTGAAGAGTCCAAATCCCTCGAGACCAACCTCGAGGTCGTCGAAGGGATGCAGTTCGACCGCGGCTTCACCTCCGCGTATTTCGTCACCAACCGCGACACCCAGGTCGCCGTGCTCGAGAATCCGTACATCCTCATTCATGACAAGAAGATCAGCGGCATGAAGGACATGCTCCCTCTGCTCGAGAAGATCGCCCAGAGCGGGAAGCCGATGCTGGTGATCGCTGAAGAGGTCGAGGGAGAGGCCCTCGCGACGCTCGTCGTCAACAACCTGCGCGGCACGCTCGCCGCCTGCGCGGTGAAGGCACCGGGCTTCGGCGACCGCAGGAAGTCCATGCTCGAGGACATCGCGATCCTCACCGGAGGCCAGGTGATCGCCGAGGAGCTGGGACTGAAGCTCGAAAACACCGAGATCTCGATGCTCGGCCGGGCCAAGCAGGTGAAGGTGGACAAGGAGAACACCACCATCATCGAGGGGGCGGGCAAGCAGAAGGACATCAAGGACCGCATCGCACAGATCAAGGTCCAGATCGACGAGACGACCTCCGACTACGACCGCGAGAAGCTGCAGGAGCGACTGGCCAAGCTCGCCGGCGGCGTGGCGGTCATCAACGTCGGCGCGGCCACAGAGGTCGAGCTGAAGGAGAAGAAGCACCGGGTCGAGGACGCCCTGTCGGCGACCCGTGCGGCCATCGAGGAGGGGATCGTGCCGGGCGGCGGGGTCACCCTCGTCCAGGCGGCCAAGGCCCTCGAGAAGGCGGACCTCTCGACCCTGAGCGCGGACGCGAAGGTCGGCTTCGACATCGTGAAGCGCGCCCTCGAGGAGCCCCTGCGCCAGATCGCGCAGAACGCCGGCATGGACGGCGCCGTGATCGTCAACCAGGCGAAGGGCGAGAAGAAGGGCTTCGGGTTCGACGCGCAGGCCATGGAGTGGACCGACCTCGTGAAGAAGGGGATCATCGATCCCGCCAAGGTCACCCGCTCGGCCCTGCAGAACGCGGCCTCGATCGCGGCGATGCTCCTGACCACCGAGTGCATCGTGACGGACATCCCCGAGAAGAAGGAAGCGCCGGCCGGCGGCCCGGGCGGCGGCATG